>NZ_JBMSDT010000035.1:0-1113 GCF_049445795.1 Larkinella sp. VNQ87 | reverse complement strand
TGTACTCTTAACTTTCTTGTTTGACAATCTTACTTTTGATATTTGTTTGCTGAGTGCAAAACTGCTCGACGGTTTCAATGGGCCTGCGTCCCATGTTGCGGTAGCCTAAGTGGGGGCGTTGCGTGTTATAAAACACTAACCACTCGTCCAGATCGGATTGTAAGTCTTCGACTGTCAGATAGACCTTCTGGCGAAACATCGTCTGGACAAACTCTTCTTGCACCGTTCGATGGAAGCGTTCTACAAAGCCGTTGGTCTGAGGACTGCGGATCTTGGTGGTGCGGTGCTCAATCTCGTTTAAGGCCAGATACATCTGAAAAGGATGCATCTCGGTGCCGCAGTACTCTCGACCGTTGTCCGTCAGGATCGTCTTCACCGACAGCTTCTTTTGAGCATAGAAAGGCAGCACATCGTTGTGCAGCACGGCTACAGCCGCTTCGGGCTGTTTGGAAGTATGCAAAAAGCCAAAGCCGTAGCTGCCAAACGTATCTACAACCGAGTGCAGATACACTTTGCCCACACCTTTGATACTGCCTACCAGATAGATGTCCTGACTCAAAAGCTCGCCTGGTGTGGAGGATTCCACATGGCGTTCTTTGTACTGTGGATTGAGTTTTTCCAGCAAAGCCGTCTGTTCTGCCGACAGTTCCAGCCCCTCTTGGGCCCGCTGCTGCTCAAGGGCTAGCCAGCGGTCATAACGGTTGCCTAAGGCGTTGCGATTGAGAATTTCCTGGATGGTGATACTGCTGACGCGCCGACCTTCGGCCATCAACAACGCTTCCAACCGATTGCATCCCCAGGCGGGATGTTCCAGGGCCAGTTGCTTAATGCGTTCGACTACCTCGGGGGCCGTGGTGAAAGGGTGGGACTTGGCGATAGGCGGTAAGTCCTTTAATCCTTCGATGCCCTGCTCGACAAAACGCTTTTTGTATTCGTAGAACATGGTGCGGGTCATGCCTTTGCGCTTGCAGGCTTCCGACACACTGCCCAGGGCTTGGGCTAGTTCCAGCACACTGAGACGGTGCTGAGCGAGTTTTTGATTAGCATTCATTTTCTTGGTTTTATTCAAAGTTAAAAATACTAACTTTGTCAAGCAAGAAAGTTAAGAATACA
>NZ_JBMSDT010000034.1:0-1144 GCF_049445795.1 Larkinella sp. VNQ87 | reverse complement strand
GGCAGGGCTGTTAAGTTCTTTGCTTTTTTTACATTAGTGCCAAATTTTCTCTGGTATGACGCTCTATGAAGCCTTTGCGGCTCTCCCCGACCCCCGGCGTGCCGAAGGACGACGCATTGAATTGGCACAACTGCTGACCTTAGTGGTCATCGCCAACCTCTGTGGCCATCATGGCTACCGACCTGTCCACCGGTTTTGCCGCCTGCATGAGCCCTTACTGCGTCGGCAATTGGGACTCAAACACGGCATTCCCTCCTATGTCACCCTGCGATCGGTGCTCACCAAATTGCCCCAACAGACACTCATCGAGTGCTTCAACACCTGGGCGGCGGCCACCCAACCGCTGACCCAGGGCGAGTGGCTCAGTGGCGATGGCAAAGCCTTAGCCTCGACACTCACCCATCAGCAAGATGCTGGTCAGGACTTCCAACTGATGGTCAGTTTCTGGAGCCAGCAAAGTGGCCTGGTGCATCGGCTGGCGAGTTATGCCAACGCCACGGGCGATGAGCGGGAGCAGGTCCGCAGCTTGCTGAGCCGATTGCAGGACCAAGGCGTCATTGTGCGTCTGGATGCGCTTCATACCCAAAAAAACGATTGAGATGCTTCAACAGACGCGCAATCACTATGTGCTTGCGGTCAAAGCCAACCAACGCAAGGTGTTGACCCATCTTCAACACGCCGTGACCCATCAGCCGGTCTGGAGCACCTTCCGAGCCGCTGAACGGGCACATGGTCGGCACAGTAGCTGGCAAGTGCGGGTCTACCCAGCTCAGCCCGGCCCGTTGACGCAATCCTGGCGGGGCTTAAGTTGCTTTATTCATGTGCAACGCCAGCGGGTGATCCAGGGGCAGCTTCGGCAGACCGATGCCTATTTTATGAGCGATCTGGTGCTGAGTGCCTCCGAGTTTGCTCAGGGCATTCGCGGGCATTGGGGGATCGAAAATAAGCTGCATTGGGTCAAAGACGTCGTTTGTGGGGAAGACACCAACCGAATCCGCCACAAGAACGGTGCGGTCAACGTGGCCGTTTTGAGCACGATGGCGCTAAATCTGCACCGCAAGGCAGGCCACAACTCGATTACCGAGGGGCAACTAAAATTTGGCAGTAATGTCAAAGAACTCATCAAACTCATCAGAACTTAACA
>NZ_JBMSDT010000033.1:0-2409 GCF_049445795.1 Larkinella sp. VNQ87 | reverse complement strand
CTTGGGCTAGTTCCAGCACACTGAGACGGTGCTGAGCGAGTTTTTGATTAGCATTCATTTTCTTGGTTTTATTCAAAGTTAAAAATACTAACTTTGTCAAGCAAGAAAGTTAAGAATACACATCAGAAAAACCGCCCCTCACTTAATCAACTGCTCCCGAATGGCTTTGGCAACGGCTTCGGTGCCGCACTGGACGTGCAGTTTCTGATAGACGTTTTTCAGGTGCCGCCGGACGGTTTCGACCGAAATCTGGCACTGGATCGCGATCATGCGGTACGTATAACCCTGCGAAAGAAGTTGGAGTATTTGTTGTTCCCGTTCGGTGATGCCGTAATCGTCCTGCTTCGCGTGTGGGATGTGCAGGAACGTTTTCAGAACCCGCCGGGCAATGCTGGGCGACATCGGGCCGCCCCCTTTGGTCACCTCGCTCAGAGCATTGAGCAAATGAGTAGCGGTGTCTTTCTTCAGCAAATAACCATCGGCTCCGTGGCTCAGGCAGGCAAATAGCCGGTCGTCGTCCTCAAAAACCGTATGCATCAGCACCCGGATGCTGGCGTTGGTTTCCTTGATCCGGCTGACGCACTCAATCCCGTCGCGGCCCGGCATGTCGATGTCCATCAGGACCACGTCGGGCCGGTCGATCAGGATCTGTTCGGTAATGTCCTGACCATGACTGTACGAACCGACCACCGAGAAATTTTCGGTATTGCCGATCAGCAGTTCCAGCAGCGACCGGAGCTGGTTGTTGTCCTCGTAAATGGAAACCGTGATCATGAGCTGGCTGGATGAAAACCGGAGGTAAGCGTGCTTTCTACAGGTACAAAGAACTCGGGTTGGCGCTAGTTTGTCAATAACCCTTTTGCGTCATCCCGAAACCGGGAAGCGGAGCCGCAACAGCGTCCCCTGACCCGGAGCCGTACGAACCGTGAGGGTTCCGTGCAGATTTTGAGCGCGCATCCGCAGGTTGTGTAACCCGTTGCGGTCGGTTTCGGCAGTGGCGTCGAATCCGATGCCGTTGTCGCTCACGTCCAGTTGCAGGTGGTCGTGGTCAAGGCTGATTTTCAACTGCGCCCGCGTGGCCCTGGCGTGTTTGACCAGGTTATTGACAGCTTCTTTGAAAATCAGGTAAAAATCCTGCCGCTTTTCCATCGGGAGCCGCAGTTGCTGGAGGGTGTCGGGCACGAGAATGTCGTAGGCAATATTTGAGGCTTCAAACAGTTCGGCTGCGTACCGGTTCATGCGGGCCACCAGGCTCGTCAGTTCGTCGTTGCGGGGATTGATGCTCCAGACAATGTCGTCGAGCGAGGTGCTGATGTGCCGGGTTTCGGTCACGATGCGCTCGACCATCGAGCCGGACGGATGCTCGGCGGGCAGGTTCTGTTTGGCAATCATGCCCAGAATTCCGATGCCGCTCAGCGACGAACCGATCTCGTCGTGTAAATCGGCCGAGATGCGGTTTCGGATTCGCTGAACGCGCAACAACTGATTGACCCGGTACCGGTACAGGGCGTACAACATTCCGGCAACCACCAAAACCGCCAGCGTGCGGAACCACCAGGTTTCGTAATACGCGGGCAACACCGTGATCGCAAGCGTCATCGGCCGGGGGCTCCAGTTTCCAAAGCTGTCGGCGGCTTTCAGGTGAAGGGTGTAATCGCCGGGGCTCAGGTTGGTGTAGTAGGCCCGGTGCTCCGAACCGCTGTAATTCCAACGGGTATCGAACCCTTCCAGAAAATAGGCATATTGTGTGTTGGGTAACCGGCTGTAGGTCAGCGCCGAAAAGTCGACACTGAACGCGTCGTCGGATCGTTTGAGTCGGATCGGCCGCGCCGGATCGAAGGGCCGTTCCTGCTCATGGACCCGAAACGAACTGATGACGATGGGAGGCAGCTTAAACCGTCGGTTGACTTGCCGTACGTCGACGTAATCCAGGCCATTTTCCTGCCCGATGAACAGCTCCGTGCCCCGATGCATATAAAGAGCCGCCGTTGTGTTGTTGCGGCTCAGGCCGTCGCTGGTGGTGAGCCGGAAAAGCCGCCGGGTTTTCGGGTAATACGCATGCAGCCCTTCAAAATTGCCGATCCAGATTGTTCCGTTCTGATCTTCGGCCAGTTGGCGGTTTTCACGGTCGTACAGGCCATCGCGGGCTGTCAGGGTCGTTAGCAGCTTTCCATCGGGCGAACTTTCGGTGACGCTCCCCCAGCGGGCCGCCCAGAGGTGGCCGTTTCGGGTCACCAGAATGCTGTTTGTGGCCGGTTCTTCGGGCTGGCGGGTTTTGGGATTCCGGTCGTCGGCCCGCACAAACCGGTACGTTGGTGTTTCCACCGCATACGGTCCCTGATAGGTTGATAACCAGACACGTCCGTTGGGACTCGTTGCCAGCCCGGTCAGAAAATTATTGTTCCGATG
>NZ_JBMSDT010000032.1:0-2761 GCF_049445795.1 Larkinella sp. VNQ87 | reverse complement strand
GGGCTTGGGCTAGTTCCAGCACACTGAGACGGTGCTGAGCGAGTTTTTGATTAGCATTCATTTTCTTGGTTTTATTCAAAGTTAAAAATACTAACTTTGTCAAGCAAGAAAGTTAAGAATACACATTATTTTGAATATTCTGGTTGGTGATGATAATCGTAGGTAAATTGCGTTTTCCTGTTCGCGAATAAGCCTTTGCTGGGGGTTTAATTTCAATTAACATTGCCCCTATGTCAAAAACATTGTCCTTATCCGCCACAGGTAGTTTAAATTGCTCGGATTTACTACTACCGTCTTTCAAGTCAATACCAATTGTAATAAGCTTGTCGTCTGGAATTTTAACATTGCGTAGCTTAAACGTGCTGTTATTATCCAAAGTTGTTCGTGGACCTACCGTTTCATCTTTGATATAAATTTTTCTCACATCTTCATCACTGGCGTTTCGGCCATTGATAATAATACTTCCAATAATGGTGGCGGTTGAAGTATTCTGAGGACTTGAAGAGGAGGGTTTGGATGTATCAGCGCCTTGCTCTGCTTTAAACCAACCGAAAACATCGAGTTTACTGCCTGGTTTCGCAAAAAGGAAGAAAACAAGAAGCATCAAAACCGCAATGCCAACGAGAACCCAATTATTCTTGCTCATTTTTTTGGGAAGGATTGGTTTAAGAGGAGGTGTTACTACTTCTTCAGGTTCCATTTCGGGCAATAGATCAGCAGTTCTTTTTTTTAGAACATAGTCAATATTTTCGCTTCTGTAGGCTTTTTTTCTGGCTCGTAGCGTGGTTTCGATGCGCTCTTTTTCAAATATTCCTTCGAGCAATGGTAATACTTTTACATCTTTTACACGGTTTTTATCGCATTCTATTGTTTCACGGTTTTGCTCTATACGTTGGATTAGCTTCTTCCAGTCAAAAAACGTAGGGTTTGCAGAATGCAAACAATCTTCACAATTGCAGGGCGCACGTTCTTCGTATTCGATATTAGAAAACCATTTGCTATGGATATCCTCTATCTCGTCTCGTATAAAATTAAGAGCACGTATTCGGTTACTTGTAGGACCATTGACTTCAATGGCAATCAGGCCATTACGTTCGGTTTCCTGTTCGGTCACTAATATCTCACACTGAAACCGCCGAAACATAGCCCCCCGCGCCCACACTCGTGAGGGATCGGCGAGATCTTTGTGTTTCCGGACAATCAACCGGGTCATGATGCCTTTGGGCATGAAGCGGTAAAAGAAATGGCACTTCAAGCTCTCTTTATTGTTCCATTCGAAAACCGGGCGAATGCTCGGTAATAGTTGGGGAGCTATGTAAGATTGAGAGCTAACCGGGTAACAGATTTCGAAGCTGTCTTTTTTCATTAAACTCAACACTTTGCTTCGTTCTTCACTTGTAAGATCTTTCCAATAAGTATCAAGATCAGTGTCCGAAAATTGACCGTGCCTTTTTTCTACATCCTTGTTCTCCAGAACGGCGTACACGGCTTTTAATGCCCAGGTAGGCTTGATAATAATAAAATCGCGGAGGTGAATATCATTCTGAAAATGCAAGAGAACGCCTAATTGGTGTAAGTATTTGCTAATCAGTCGCCGGTCATCTTCTTCCGTGACATTGAATTCGGCACAGATTTGGGCAAATTCGTTTTCGCGAATGTGGTTTTGTGTTTTGCTTCGTTGGATAATCGCTTCACGTATGGGCGACCACATACGTGGTAAGGGACGCCCTACATGCCTGAGTGTACACAACGATTGTTGAATTTTAGCCCGTAGTGCCCTGAACCGGGTGAGGTTGGAGTCCGATAGATCTACTTCCAATACTTCGATAGTGGTATTGGGATATTTTAATCGGTATTCGTTGATGTCAAAGTTGGTAATTGATTTGTTGTTGCGCTCGTTTAGTACCACCAGAATAGGGCTGGTTTGGTCATTCTCGTCTTTCCCTAGCAGATGGATGACTTCGAACCAATAAGGGAAAAGGGTGTGTTGTTTTCGGTCGTCGGCTACCAGTACATAAAGCGATTCGGGCGTTAGGAAAAACTGGTGGGTCATGTACTGGATCTCTTGCCCACCAAAATCCCAGATATGCGACGTAAATGCTTCGTTTGGGCGTTGCGAGTCCGGGAAATGCCAATTTTCCCGGACATTGATACCTAGTGTGGATTTTTTTCTGGGATCTTCGGGAATCACTTCGTGAGTTTCATCAAGTAGCTTCTCGGTCAAGGTTGTTTTACCGGCTCCGGGCTCCCCAACCATGATCAATTTAGCCTCAAATAAGGGCACCGTTCCACCTTGTTCCTGAACCTGTTTGAAGAAATTCAGAACTGCATCAGACCCTTGCTTTACAATTTCGACCGGCGGATTAACCAATGGGCAATCTCTTACATAAATTCCATTTCCTTCCCAATATTCATCACTCCATTTTACAGGAGTTCCGGTATGAATTAATGACAGGAGAGGGGAAAGATCTGTAAGATTGTTGCGGCTCAGATCTAACGACTGTAAGTGAGGCAGCTTGGCCAACACCCCAATGTCGGTAATTTTGTTGCTGCTAAGGGTTAGCGACTGTAGCTGAGGCAGCTTGGCCAACACCCCAATGTCGGTAATTTTATTAAAACTAAGGTTTAACGACTTTAACTGATATAACTGAGACAGTTTGGCCAACACCCCAATGTCGGTAATTTTGTTGCCACCAAGGTCTAACGACTGTAACTGAGGCAGCTTGGCCAACACCCCAATGTCGGTAATAGTGTTGCTGCT
>NZ_JBMSDT010000031.1:1622-4775 GCF_049445795.1 Larkinella sp. VNQ87 | reverse complement strand
TAAATCTGTGGTGGCGGCAACCTACTCTCCCGGACATGACTCCAGTACCATCGGCGTAACGGGGCTTAACGGCTCTGTTCGGTATGGGAAGAGGTGGTCCCCCGCACCCTTACCACCATCCCAGCTCTTGGTGGATGACTTTCTGCAGGGAAAGTACCATCGCACTTTAATGGTGTCTTGGTTTCTTTGTGAGAAAAGGAAATCACAAACGCTTGATTGCTTGGGCAAAGATCAACTGGCACTACGGCCTTCAGGTCATTAGTACGGCTCGGCTCTAGCGCTCTCACGCCCTGCACCTGCCGCCTATCCACGTCATCGTCTCTAACGTCCTTCAACAGAAGACTCATCTCCGGGCCGGCTTCGCACTTAGATGCTTTCAGCGCTTATCCAAACCCCACGTAGCTACCCGGCCGTACCGTGGGCACAATAACCGGTTCACCAGCGGTGAGTCCACCCCGGTCCTCTCGTACTAAGGGCAGCCCCCGTCAATCTTCTTACGCCCACCACAGATAGGGACCGAACTGTCTCACGACGTTCTGAACCCAGCTCGCGTGCCACTTTAATCGGCGAACAGCCGAACCCTTGGGACCTTCTCCAGCCCCAGGATGTGACGAGCCGACATCGAGGTGCCAAACCTCCCCGTCGATGTGAGCTCTTGGGGGAGATCAGCCTGTTATCCCCGGCGTACCTTTTATCCTTTGAGCGATGGCCCACCCATGCGGAACCACCGGATCACTATACCCTGCTTTCGCACCAGCTCGGCCTGTCTGCCTCACTGTCAAGCTCGCTTCTGCTATTGCACTCCACAGCCGGTTACCAACCGGCCTGAGCGAACCTTTGGAAGCCTCCGTTACCCTTTCGGAGGCGACCACCCCAGTCAAACTACCCACCAACCACGGTCCCTCTCATAAAGAGGTTAGACGCCAACACACAAAAGGGTGGTATTTCAACGGTGACTCCCCGATGCCTGGCGACACCGGCTCACAGTCTCCCACCTATCCTACACATTTCTGTGCCAGCGTCCATGATAAGTTGTAGTAAAGGTGCACGGGGTCTTTCCGTCCCGTGGCGGGTATCCGGCATCTTCACCGGAACTACAATTTCACCGAGCTCATGGCTGAGACAGTGCCCAGATCGTTACACCATTCGTGCAGGTCGGAACTTACCCGACAAGGAATTTCGCTACCTTAGGACCGTTATAGTTACGGCCGCCGTTTACCGGGGCTTCAGTTCAGCGCTTCGAGTTGCCCCTAACGCCCCCCCTTAACCTTCCGGCACCGGGCAGGTGTCAGACCCTATACTGAATCTCTCGATTTCGCAGAGTCCTGTGTTTTTGGTAAACAGTCGCCTGGGCCTTTGCTCTGCAGCCTCCCCTCGCGGGGTAGGCCCCCCTTCTCCCGAAGTTACAGGGTCAATTGGCCGAGTTCCTTAGCCATGATTCACTCGAGCACCTTAGATTTTTCATCTCAACTACCTGTGTCGGTTTGCGGTACGGTTGCCCTCTTGATTAGCGATAGCGGCTTTTCTTGGAAGCCCGTCGGGATCACTATCCCGGCCCCCCGAAGGGCGCCAGGTACTATCGGTCGCCACCTAAACCCCCGGATTTGCCTGGGGGTCCAAAAGCTTATGACCTTCAACGCCCTATTCCCGCAGGGCGCGAATCCGTCCGTACTCCGTCCCCGCTTCTCTCAAAAGGCCAGTACGGGAATATTAACCCGTTTACCCTCAGGTCCGGCTCTCGCCTGCCCCTTAGGAGCCGACTCACCCACCGTTGATTGCCATCGCGGTGGAATCCTTAGTCTTTCGGTGTGCGGGGTTCTCACCCGCATTGTCGTTACTTATGCCTACATTTGCTTTTCTATGCGGTCCAGCCCGGCTCACGCCCAACCTTCACCCCCCATAGAATGCTCTCCTACCACAACTAGCCAAGCTAGTGTCCACGGCTTCAGTGGATGGCTTCATGCCCGTTTATTATCGATGCCCGCCTCGCTCGACCAGTGAGCTGTTACGCACTCTTTAAAGGAATAGCTGCTTCCAAGCTAACCTCCTGGCTGTCTCGGCAACCGGACCTCCTTTGTTCAACTGAGCCATCACTTGGGGACTTTAGCCGGTGGTCTGGGTTGTTCCCCTCTCGGAGTCGGACCTTAGCACCCGACCCCTCACTCCCGCATCCATTCCCAGGCATTCGGAGTTCGTCAGAAGTTGGTAGGATGTGACTCCCCCTAGTCCTATCGGTAGCTCTACCTCCTGGGAATTTGACATGCAAGGCTGTTCCTAAAAACATTTCGGAGAGTACGAGCTATTTCCGGGTTTGATTGGCCTTTCACCCCTACCCGCAGCTCATCCAAAAACTTTTCAACGTTTACTGGTGCGGTCCTCCATGACATGTTACTGCCACTTCAACCTGGCCACGGGTAGATCACCCGGTTTCGCGTCTACCCCCCCTGACTAAGCGCCCTGTTCAGACTCGCTTTCGCTTCGGCTCCCCTCCTCAAAGAGGTTAACCTGGCCAGGGACGGTAACTCGTAGGCTCATTATGCAAAAGGCACGCCGTCACCCCACGTAAGGGCTCCGACCGGTTGTAGGCGTCTGGTTTCAGGTTCTATTTCACCCCGCTGCTGGCGGTACTTTTCACCGTTCCCTCACGGTACTGGTTCGCTATCGGTCTCTGAGGTGTATTTAGCCTTGGCAGATGGTGCTGCCAGCTTCAGAGGGGGTTCCTCCGGCCCCCCCCTACTCAGGATCCCAATCCCACCAACAAATCCTACCCGTACGGGGCTATCACCCGCTCTGGCGGCTCTTCCCAAAGCCTTCCGGTTTGTCTGTTGATTTGATGACTGGTCCTACAACCCCGACATGGCCGTAACCACATCGGTTTGGGCTGTGCCCCGTTCGCTCGCCACTACTTAGGGTATCACTACTTGTTTTCTCTTCCTGCGGGTACTTAGATGTTTCAGTTCCCCACGTTTGCCCCACACTAGGTGGTGATGTAGCTTCACTACACCGGGTTGCCCCATTCGGAGACCGGCGGATCCAAGGATGTGTGCTCCTCCCCGCCGTTTTCGCTGCTGTCCGCGTCCTTCTTCGCCACTCAGAGCCATAGGCATCCCCCAGACGCCCTTCCTTGGCCGTAGCCAACATTGCCTTTACCTT
>NZ_JBMSDT010000030.1:0-8114 GCF_049445795.1 Larkinella sp. VNQ87 | reverse complement strand
TGGGATGGTGGTAAGGGTGCGGGGGACCACCTCTTCCCATACCGAACAGAGCCGTTAAGCCCCGTTACGCCGATGGTACTGGAGTCATGTCCGGGAGAGTAGGTTGCCGCCACCACAGATTTAATGTCCCCATTTCCTATTAAGGAAATGGGGACAAATATTTTCCTTTGAGTCGTGTAAAGTTTTATCTTTGCGCATCAATCGGGGTGTAGCGCAGCCCGGTAGCGCGCTACGTTCGGGACGTAGAGGCCGTGGGTTCGAATCCCGCCACCCCGACTTACTAATTTAACTATTACAAACATGCATTTTGAAGTGACTTCTTCAAATCTTTGGTGGTGGCGTTCTTCTTCTCTCGGAGTTGGACAGTCATTATATGCTTTGTAATCAACCAAACCGGTTTTTCAAAAGCCCACTGTTCAACCCAGTGGGCTTTTTTGTTTCTAACCATTCCCTTTTCGGCTATGCCTGCTTCCTTTCAAACACAACAACCTCCGCTCACTTTCAACGTAACCAGTACGTACCGAAAAATGCTGGCGGATACACTGACGCCAGTAAGTATCTACCTCCGTTTGCGGGACAAATTCGTAAATAGCATTCTGTTGGAAAGCTCAGATTACCACGGGAATGACAACAGTTACTCTTATATATGCTTTGATCCTATTGCTAAATTTGAGTTTGACGGGGCGACTATTTCAACGTACTATCCAAATGGAGCAACCTCTTCTGTCGCTGTATCGCAGGAAGCCGATTTGCTAGCCCAGATTGAAGCTTTTAGAGCGTGTTTCTTATATGAGAAGCACGCTTTTCCGTTTATAACCAACGGGCTTTTTGGGCATATTGGTTACAATGCCGTTCAGTTTTTTGAAGATATTTTGCTGAAGGCCACGCCGAGTGAAAATGAAGTACCACTGGTCGTTTACCAGGCGTTCAGGTATGTGATTGCGATCAATCATTTTAAAGACGAGTTGTATCTTTTTGAACATTCGTACCAGGAAGACGGTCAGGAAACCGGATCGAGCAACCTCGACTACATTGAAACGTTGATCAAAAACCGCAATTTTCCGTCGTATTCTTTTCAAATCACCGCCGAAGAGCAATCCAATTTTACCGATCAGGAATTTCTGGAAGTCATTCAAAAAGGCATCGATCATTGCCATCGGGGTGATGTTTTTCAAATTGTGTTTTCCCGGAAGTTTTCGACAGCGTTTCGCGGGGATGAATTCAATGTCTACCGGGCTCTGCGTTCGCTGAATCCCTCACCTTATCTGTTTTATTTCGATTACGGTAACTACAAACTATTTGGTTCGTCGCCGGAATCGCAGATAGTCATCAAAGGAAAGCAAGCCATTATTTACCCGATTGCCGGGACGTTTCGCCGGACGGGCGACGATGTGGCCGATGCCGAACTGGCCCAGAAGCTTCACAATGATCCGAAAGAAACCGCCGAGCACGTCATGCTGGTGGACCTGGCCCGGAATGATTTAAGCCGCAATTGTAAAACCGTCAGGGTAGAAACGTTTAAAGAAGTGCAATACTACTCCCACGTCATTCACCTCGTCTCGAAAGTGGTGGGTGACATGGACGACAACGCCCAGCCGCTGCGGATTGTGGGCGAAACGTTCCCGGCAGGAACCTTGTCGGGAGCGCCCAAACATATGGCGATGCAACTAATTGACCGGTACGAAAATGGCAGCCGCGGTTTTTACGCGGGGTGCATTGGCTTCATGGATTTTAAAGGTGATTTCAACCAGGCGATTATGATCCGGACGTTCCTGAGTCGGAACAACACCCTGCATTACCAGGCCGGCGCGGGCGTTGTCGCCAAATCGAACCCAGAAAGTGAATTACAAGAAGTGCATAACAAATTGATGGCTCTTAGGACAGCCATGAAACAGGCCGAAACCATTTAACAGACAACAACGATGAACGTGCTGGTTATCGATAATTACGATTCGTTTACGTACAACCTCGTCTACATCCTCCGTGAATTGGGGCATATCGTTGAGGTACGCCGGAACGACAAAATTTCGCTGGAAGAAGTTGATGCGTACGACAAAATCCTGCTGTCGCCCGGTCCGGGGATTCCGTCGGAAGCGGGTATTATGCAGGAAATTATTCGCACGTACGCGCCAACGAAGAGCATTTTGGGCGTTTGTTTGGGCCATCAGGGCATTGGCGAAGCGTTTGGGGCTACGCTGGAAAATATGTCGGATGTGTACCACGGCGTCGCGCATCGGACCTTTATCAAAGATGCATCCGAACGGCTTTTCGATGGATTACCCGATGAACTACTCGTGGGACGGTATCACTCCTGGACGGTTATGCCGGAAACGATACCGGACGAACTGACGGTGACGGCGGTTGATGAAGAAGGCCGAGTGATGGGCATTGCGCACAAAACGTACGACGTGCGGGGCGTCCAATTTCACCCGGAGTCGGTTTTGACCCAGCACGGCAAACAAATGCTGCAAAACTGGCTGGCAGCATGAAACTGGAATCAGTCATCCCATGGGGCCGAACGTTCGAGGAATACCGTCGGATGTTTCAACTAACGGAAACTGACCTGACGAAACTCGTGATCGGCATTGGCGACGGTCCGGCCAGTTTTAATGCGGAACTGCACCGTATGGGCCGCTCCGTCGTGTCTATTGATCCTATTTATGCCTTTTCAGCGAACGAAATCGCTTCCCGGATTGAGCAAACGTACGAAACTGTCATCGACCAGATGCGGCTAAATGCTTCGGATTATAACTGGACGGATTTCCGGGATGAACAGGGGTTAGGGGCCGAACGAATGCGGGCGATGAAGGCGTTTTTGGCCGATTACGAAACCGGCAAGCAGGAGGGGCGCTACCGGCTGGAATCGCTACCGGCAACCTCCTTTCCGGATCAGTCATTCGATCTGGCGCTTTGTTCGCACCTGTTGTTTCTGTATTCGGCGCATCTATCAGAAGCCTTTCACTGGCAGGCGGTTCGGGAAATGCTGCGGATTGCGGATGAGGTCCGGATTTTTCCGCTGGTCGATCTGACGAATCAGTTGTCGCCTTTTGTAAAAACCGTATCGGAAGATTGCCGGGAACGCGGCTTGAAAACCGACATCATTGAAGTGCCGTATCATTTTCAAAAGAATGGGAATCAGATGCTCGTTATTCGAAACTAGTGTTGTCATACGCTCATGAAAGAAATACTAAACCACCTCTTTGAGTACAAAACGTTAACGAAGGAAGAAGCCCAGCGCGTGCTGATCGGAATCAGCACCGGCCAGTACAATACTTCGCAGATTGCGGCTTTTCTGACGGTGTACATGATGCGGAGCATAACCGTGGAAGAACTAGAAGGCTTCCGCGATGCCATGCTGGAACTTTGCCTGCCCGTTGATCTGTCGGACTACGATGTGATGGACTTGTGCGGCACCGGGGGCGATGGCAAAGATACCTTCAACATCTCGACTTTATCGGCCTTTGTCGTGGCTGGTGCCGGGCAGCGAATTGCCAAACACGGAAACCACGGCGTTTCGTCGATGTGCGGTTCTTCGACCGTAATGGAATACCTCGGCTACCGGTTTACGAACGATTACGACCTGTTACGGAAGAAAGTAGAGAAGGCCGGAATCTGTTTTCTGCACGCGCCCCTCTTCCATCCGGCCATGAAAAACGTCGGGCCGATTCGGAAAGAATTGGGTGTAAAGACGTTTTTCAACGTCCTGGGGCCGATGGTCAACCCAGCTTTTCCGAAAAAGCAACTGGTTGGTGTCTTTAGTCTTGAATTAGCCAGATTATATGCGTATCTTTATCAGCAAACGCCCAAGCGGTTTATGATTCTACACGCTCTGGATGGCTATGATGAAGTGTCGCTGACCGGCGCCTTTAAGACGATCTCCGCACACGCTGAGCAAGTGCTGACTCCGCACCAAATCGGTTTGCCCCAACTGACCGCCGAACAACTGGCGGGCGGCAAGTCGGTTGAAGATTCTGCCCGCATTTTTATGAATGTTTTGAACAACGAAGCTACTTCGGCCCAAACTGATGCGGTTGTGGCCAATGCGGCTATGGCGCTGGTTGCGGCCGGGCAGGTTAAAACCGTTGAGGAAGGGATTCAGCAGGCCAGAGAGTCGCTCGAAAGTAAGCGGGCGCTGGAAAGCCTGAAAAAGTTACTAGCCGAATAACCGAAACAAATTGATTCAACAGAAGGATTGGAGTAGCATACCACCGGAAAAAGCATAGAATGGACATATTAGAACGGATTATTGAGCGCAAGCAAACAGAAGTAGCCTACCGAAAAACCGTCCTCTCTCAACGGGAACTTGAACAGCAACCCCTGTTCAGCCGAGAACCGTTGTCCGCTCGCGATGCGCTGTTAAAAACCGCTTCGTCGGGTATCATTGCCGAATTCAAACGGAAATCACCTTCCAAGGGTATTATTAACGACCAGGTTTCGGTGGTCGAAACCACGGCTGGCTACGTGCGGGCCGGGGCTGCCTGTTTGTCGGTGCTTACCGATGAACCCTTCTTCGGCGGTACTTCGCAGGATTTGCTGGAAGCCCGGCAAGCCAACCCCTCGACGCCCATGATCCGGAAAGATTTTATCATCGATCCGTACCAGATTTACGAAGCCAAAGCCATCGGCGCGGATTTTATTCTGCTCATTGCTGTCTGCCTGACGCCCAAACAGGTTGTTCAGTACAGCCAGTTGGCGCACGAACTGGGGTTGGAAGTCTTACTCGAAGTCCACGACGAGCAGGAACTCGCCGACCACCTGACCGATACCGTCGACCTCGTCGGCGTCAATAACCGCAACCTGAAAACTTTTGTGACCGACACCGAAACGTCCGTTCGGCTGGCCGAGCAGATTCCGGCGTCGTTTGTCAAAGTTTCCGAAAGCGGTTTGCAACGGGCCGAATCCATTCTTGCTTTGCGTCAGGCCGGTTTTCAGGGCTTTCTGATTGGCGAAACCTTCATGAAAACCGCCAATCCGGCACAAGCCTTGCAACAGTTGATTGATGAATTACACCAGGTGCATCCATTATCTCAAAAACAATACAGCGTATGAAAGTAAAAGTCTGTGGAATGCGGGATTCCGACAACATTCGTGACCTGCTCGCTCTGGCCCCCGATTTTATGGGGTTTATCTTTTACGACAAATCACTCCGGTTTGTGGGCGAAGACCTGGATTCCGATCTGTTGAAGTCGTTTCCGCGCAGCGTTAAAAAAGTGGGTGTTTTCGTCAATGCGAGTCCCGACTACATCCTGCGCAGCGTGAAAAAGTACGACCTTCAGTACGTTCAACTGCACGGCAACGAAACGCCGGAATTCTGCCGGAACCTGCGAAATCGGGGTATCAGCATCATCAAGGCATTCGCCGTCGACGAGTCGTTCAACTTCAGCATGATCAACAATTTCAAGCCGTCCTGCGACTTCTTCCTATTCGACGCCAAAGGCGAGCAATACGGCGGTAACGGTTTTTCATTCGACTGGAGCCTGATGAATCGCTACGACAACGAAAAACCGTTTTTCATCAGTGGTGGGATTGATACCAACAGCCTGGATTCGCTGGCAAAAATCAAACACCTGAAGCTCTACGGCGTTGATGTCAACAGTCGGGTCGAGATGAGCCCTGGCCTGAAGGATATCGAACTAGTGAAAGCCATCATCACCCGGTTAAAACCGATCGAAGAAGAGGAAACCGTCGCTTAACTCATCCGGTATCGAACATACAGCTACAAATCAGAGACCGCGTTTTGCAGTCTTCCGGGCTTTTCTGCCTCCAATAAATTGAACTTTACCCGCAGAATGCGCGCGGTGGGCATACGTTTGTACCGATTCCGCCTGTCTTGCTGCACCTTGTTTTGAGTATAATGGAAACCACAGAAGTAAAATCACCCTATCAGGTCGACGAGCAAGGCTATTACGGAACCTTCGGCGGAGCCTACATTCCCGAAATGTTGTATCCGAATGTCGAGGAACTGCGCCAGAATTACCTCTCGATCATTGCCGATCCTGCCTTTCAACGCGAATTTCGGGACTTATTGACCGATTATGTTGGCCGGCCAACCCCCCTCTTTCTGGCCCGTCGCCTGTCTGAGACGTATAACACCACAATTTACCTCAAGCGCGAAGACCTTTGTCATACCGGTGCCCACAAAGTAAACAACACCATCGGGCAGATCCTGGTGGCAAAGCGGTTGGGCAAAAAACGCATTGTGGCCGAAACCGGGGCCGGTCAGCACGGCGTGGCAACAGCAACGGTTTGTGCCTTGATGGGCCTGGAGTGCATTGTCTACATGGGAAGCATCGACATGGAGCGTCAGAAACCGAACGTCGACCGGATGCGGATGCTGGGCGCGAGCGTCGTTCCGGCCACCAGCGGTAGCCAGACGTTGAAGGATGCGACCAACGAGGCCATGCGGCACTGGATCAACAACCCTGTTGATACGCACTACGTCATTGGGTCAGTGGTGGGGCCACACCCGTACCCGGACATGGTCGCTCGGTTTCAGTCCGTGATTTCGGAAGAAGTACGTAAGCAACTGCTGGAAAAAACCGGTCAGTCGAATCCCGACTATGTTATCGCCTGCGTGGGTGGAGGAAGCAATGCCGCTGGTGCCTTCTACCATTATCTGGACGAACCCTTGGTTCAACTGATTGCCGCCGAAGCCGCTGGGCAAGGGGTGTCGTCCGGTCATTCAGCCGCAACGACGGCTCTGGGCAAACCCGGTATTCTGCACGGCAGCAGCACCATTCTAATGCAAACCGAAGATGGCCAGGTTGTCGAACCGTATTCCATTTCGGCCGGGCTGGATTATCCCGGTATCGGCCCCTTGCACGCGCACCTGTTTGCGTCGGGTCGCGGCAAATTCTTTGCCATCACCGACCAGGAAGCACTCGACGCGGCTTTTGAACTCAGCCGATTGGAAGGAATCATTCCGGCGCTGGAGTCTTCGCACGCGCTGGCCTGCATTTCCAAACTAAAACCAGGCCTGGACGAGGTAACAGTCATCTGTTTATCCGGGCGTGGAGACAAGGATTTAGCCGCTTTCACCCAGCATCTTTCCCGATAAATTTCGAATCAATAGGCAAATCGACCCCGCCAGAACGCTGGTGGGCTACCGTTCCATTTCCTCTTACTAGCCATGAACCGCATCACCGAATTATTCCAGAATAAGTTTGCTCAAGTCCTGAATGTTTACTTCACCGCCGGTTTTCCGGAATTAAACGATACTGTGCCAATTCTGGAAACGTTACAGGAAGCGGGCGTTGACATCATTGAAATCGGTATGCCGTATTCGGACCCCGTAGCAGATGGCGAAACCATTCAACAGAGCAACCAGAAAGCGCTGAACAACGGAATGACCCTTCGGATTTTGTTCGATCAGTTGCGCGGAATTCGGAAGAAAGTGCAGGTGCCCATTCTGCTGATGGGATATCTGAACCCGGTCGTTCAGTTCGGCATCGAAGCTTTTTGCCAGCAATGTGCCGAGGTAGGTGTCGACGGGCTTATTGTACCGGATCTTCCGATCAACGTTTACGAGCGGGATTACAAAGCCACGTTTGATCGGTACGGTTTGCTGAATATCTTCCTGATTACACCCCAAACTACCGAAAACCGGATTCGGCAAATCGACCAGTTGTCCGATGGATTTGTATACATGGTTTCGTCGGCAAGCACCACCGGGTCGCAGAAAGGAATTACGGACGAGATGAAGGCTTACTTCAGCCGAATTCAAAACATGAATATGAAAAATCCGCGCCTGATTGGTTTTGGCATTCAGGATCACGATACATTTCAAACCGCCTGTCAATACGCCAATGGAGCCATCATCGGCAGTGCCTTTGTCAGATTGTTGGAGAAAAATAAGGCGGATAAAACCGCAGCCATCCATAATTTCATTCGATCAGTACGCAATACGCAGCCGGAGGAAAAAATAAATTCAGAAGCTATTGCCTAAAAATCAGCGAGATAAGAAAAGTCCTAAAATTATTTTGGGAGTTAGTCTTGACAAAGGGTAAAAAAAAGCGGTACTTTGCAGTCCCAAATCAGGGAAGGCCCTGACGGGGACGGTGAGTAAGCGACTGGTTTTCAGGTGTTTACGGGGTGGAAAAGAAAAAGAGTCTCGA
>NZ_JBMSDT010000029.1:0-10466 GCF_049445795.1 Larkinella sp. VNQ87 | reverse complement strand
TAGGTTGCTTACGCGTTACGCACCCGTACGCCACTAATGCCCGAAGGCATCCGTTCGACTTGCATGTATTAGGCCTGCCGCTAGCGTTCATCCTGAGCCAGGATCAAACTCTCCATTGTAAATGATTTGTACTTGTACTTTACGCAGAGTCCTTACGCTTACCTATTTGGTCAAATTGTCAAAGAACGTGTCTTCCTCGTTCGGAAAACTTGTGGCTGACCTGTTTCGTTCAGCCGTATCATTGAATTGGGACTGCAAAGGTAGCAGTTTGTTTAGCTGAATGCAAGTCCTTTTTAGAAAAAACTCAAGATTATTTCACTTTCTTTTTTCCGTACAATCGAATCGCCGAAATGCCCATCGGTTAGTTTATTCCTCAGCCAAAAACGGGTAGCGGAAATCCGTCGGTGGGACCAAATTTTCCTTTATAGTCCGGGGTGATACCCATCGCAGCAGGTTGAGTAACGAACCGGCTTTGTCGTTGGTTCCCGATGCCCGGGCTCCGCCGAAGGGTTGTTGACCTACTACCGCGCCTGTCGGTTTATCGTTGATGTAAAAGTTACCAGCGGCATTGGCCAGTTTCTTTGTCACCAGTTCGATGGCATACCGGTCTTTGGCAAAAACCGCACCCGTCAGGGCATACGGTGAGGTTTGATCCACCAGTTGAATCGTGTCTTCGAAATTATCCGGATGATACAGATAAACCGTCAGAACCGGACCGAAGATCTCCTCGCACATCGTTACGTATTGCGGGTCGGAGGCTAGCAAAACCGTGGGCTCGACAAAAAAACCGTCGGTTTTATCAAAATTACCGCCGGCTATGATCTCGACCGTCGGGTCGTTTTTCGCGTTGGTGATGTAACTGGTAATTTTATCAAAAGCGCGTTCATCAATGACGGCATTCACAAAGTTCCGGAAATCTTCCACGCTACCCATTTTGATGCTTTGCAAATCCGCCAGCATGTACTCCCGGATCTGTTCCCATAGCGTCGTTGGCAAATACGCCCGGGAAGCCGCCGAACACTTTTGCCCCTGGTATTCGAAAGCTCCCCTGATCAGCGCCGTAGCGACGGTTTTCGGATCAGCAGATTCATGCACCAGCACAAAGTCTTTGCCACCGGTTTCGCCGACGATGCGCGGGTAGGATTTGTACAAATGGATGTTTTCGCCAATCGTTTTCCAGATTTGCTGGAAAACACCGGTGCTGCCCGTAAAGTGAATACCGCCAAAATCGGGATGTTTAAAGATCACCTCTCCCGCCAGGGGTCCATCGACGTAAATCAGGTTGATCACCCCATCCGGCAATCCGGCTTCTTTCAGCACGTCCATGATCACCTTTGCCGAATAGATTTGCTGGGTGGCTGGTTTCCAGACGACTGTATTCCCCATCAAGGCCGGGGCCGTTGGCAAATTGCCGGCAATGGCCGTGAAGTTGAAGGGTGTCAGGGCAAACACAAATCCTTCCAACGGCCGGTATTCCTGACGGTTCCAAACGCCGGCCGACGAGCGCGGCTGCTGGCTGTAAATTTCCGTCATGTAATGCACATTAAACCGCAAAAAGTCGATCAGCTCGCAAGCCGAATCAATCTCGGCCTGGTAAGCGTTTTTCGACTGCCCCAGCATGGTCGCTACGTTGATTTTATAACGATAGGGCCCGGCCAGCAATTCGGCGGCTTTCAGAAACACACTCGCCCGGTGTTCCCACGAGAGATTCGCCCACGCTTCCTTCGCATTCAGGGCGGCCGTAATGGCCTGTTCAACGTGGGTCTGATCCCCTTCGTGGTAATGACCCAAAACTTGGTGGCGGTTATGGGGAGCAATCAGTTGTTGCTGAAGCTCGGTCCGAACTTCCTCCGCCCCGATATACATCGGAATATCGACGGTTTTTGAAGTCGCTTCGGCCAAAGCCGCTTTAAGTTTAGCACGCTCGTCGGAACCGGTACGGTATTCTTTTACCGGCTCATTTTGCGGAACCGGTACCTGAAAAAAGCCTACTGACATAGGGGTTTGTTGATTTTTGAAGTCTGCAAAGTTAGATAATGGAAAGAAACTCATTAAGGTTCCCGGTTTTTCCTGGCCCGATTTTTTGTCATTTGTTCCGGTATTCACTCGGTTAACGGTTTGAGGTTTCGTAACTTGCGCGCGTTTTTTAGCATATTGCTTATGAATTTTTACAGTACGAATAATCCTTCCGGCCGGGTTTCGATGGAAGAAGCGCTGCTCCGCAGCCAACCCGCCGATCGGGGCCTGTACATGCCGGAGACAATTCCGTTTCTGGGAGCCGATTTCTTCCATTCAATCTCTGGTGGAACGTTGGCAGATATCGGTTTTCAAATCAGTTCAGCACTTTTCAAAGATGCAATTCCGGTTTCGAGACTGGAAGAACTGGTTCATCAGGCTCTGCCGTTTGATACGCCGGTCGTAGCGTTGGAAGTCGGGAAGACGCATGTATTGGAGTTGTTTCACGGTCCTTCCCTGGCGTTTAAAGACGTGGGTGCCCGGTATATGGCTGCCATGATGGGTTATTTTCTGGAAAAATCAAACCGGGAAGTACATATTCTGGTCGCTACTTCTGGCGATACGGGTGGGGCCGTTGCGATGGGTTTTCTGGGCGTTCCAGGAATTAAGGTAACGATTCTGTACCCAAGTGGTCGCGTGAGTGAGTTGCAGGAAAAACAGTTGACGACCCTCGGCCAGAACATTACCGCTATCGAAATCGACGGTTCTTTTGACGATTGCCAGGATTTGGTTAAAACCGCCTTTACGGATGTTGAATTGAATCAGGAATTTAGTCTGGCATCGGCCAATTCGATCAACATTTTCCGGCTGATTCCGCAGAGTTTTTATTACGTTCGGGCGTTTGGGCAAGTGAAACATCTGGGAAAACCGGTGGTCTTTTCAACGCCGAGCGGCAATTTTGGGAATTTGAGCGCCGGGGCTTTGGCTTATAAAATGGGCTTGCCGGTGGCACAGTTCATTGCCGCCACGAACCTGAATTATGTGGTGCCGAAGTACCTGAAAACCGGGTTGTATTCGCCAAATCCGTCGGTCGAAACGATATCAAACGCTATGGATGTGGGAAATCCGAGCAATTTTGTCCGGCTGGTGCATTTGTTCGACGATAATTTCGAAACCCTAAAGCAGCAGTTATCTGGCTATTTCTTTGACGATGAGCAGACCAGACAGGCGATGGCTGAAGTTTATCAACAATTTGGCTACGTCATGTGTCCGCACACCGCTGTGGGTTACCTCGGTTTGCGAAGTTATCAACAAGCTAACCCGGATGTGTGTGGAATAGCACTGGCCACGGCCCATCCGGCCAAGTTTAAGGACCTGGTAGAGTCGGTTATCCACAAGCCTGTGGAAATCCCGGTGGCTTTGGAAGAATTGATGAGCCGAACGAAGCAAAGTGTCCGAATGAAAGCTGATTTCGCCGACTTTAAAGAGTTTTTGTTGCAAACTGCCTAACTAAAAAGCCCGCCGATAAGCGGGCTTTTTAGTTAATTGATGACATCCCCTCGCAGCGACCGGAACCGTTTTCGGGCTTCGGCCCCGAAAATACTACCCGGATATTTTTGCAAAAGCTGGTTGTACAGCTCCATTGCTTTGGGTTTATCTTTTTTGTTTTCTTCGTACGTCTTGGCCGTCAGAAAGAGCGCATCGTCACCCAGCACATCTTCTCCGTAATTGGCCGAAATTTTCTCCAGATCCTGCAAGGCTTCGTCCACCTTGTTTTGTTTGATGAGCGTATTGGCCCGCAACCACAAAATGTTATCAGCCAGACTATGATCCTTGTACCTTGTATACATTTCATTGAGCGCTAATGCCGCCGAATCGACTTTGTTCTGAAACAGCATCAACTCGATCGATGCATACTGCTTCATGGCGGTTTCGTTGCTGTCCTCATCCATGCCGGTATTGTCCATGATCAGCAAACTGAGCGACCCGGCATCGTTCGCGATCTCCCGACTCGTTGCCTGTTTTAAAATGTCAAGTACTTCTTTCGAAAGCTCAAAATCGCCTTTGAAATAATGCAATCGAGCGTTCCGGAGTTTGGCTTCGTAGCCGAGCAATTCTTCCTTCTGCGATTTTTCGACCTGCGAATAGAGCAACGTCGCTTCCCAGGGCTCCCCTTTCAGCAGGTATATATCCCCCATATCGAGCTTACAGCGGTCGATAAATGTCTTCTCGTTCTTGCTGATCTCGGTGGCCAACTGAAGAATGGCTAAAGCCGTATCTTTTTCGTCGAGGTAAAACGCATACAGATTTGCCGTGCTACGGAGCGCTTCCAGCGTTCGGTTGTTTTTACCCAATTCCTGAAACATCTTCTGGTAATCGGCAATCAGCTTCCGGATTTCGGAGTTATCGACGGGATACGTATTTTTTACCTGTTCCTCGCGGGCCTTGATCACCAGCCGCCGGGCGAATGCGTAGAGCTGACCCTGCGGGTATTCCTTCGCAACGTACTCAAACATGGCCGCTGCGTTCTTATAATCCTTGTTCTGAAGTGCAACTGCACCCAGGTCGTAAACGCGCACGCCGGTCAATTTTAAGCGTTTGTCGAGGGCGCGCTCCTGAATGAACGCTTTATAAAACTCTTTCTTTTGCGTTAAGTACCAAACCAGCATCTCCGTGTAGAACATCTCGTTCGGGCTTTCCTGCACTTTTTTGTACAAAACGCCCTCCAGCATCTTCTGATCGGCCTCCTTTAGATTGTCCTGCAACATGGCCTGTACGTTATCCCGGTTTCCCGGAATCAGGCCCCAGTGCAGCAATTCATCCACCATATTCTCTTTTTGCCCTACCGCGCCGTATAAGCGTGCCAATTCACCGGCGTAGGCCATCGGCTCCCGGCTTTGCTCCCGACCTTTCTTGAGGGTTTTAATCGCCCATTGCTGTTTGCTCTTTTCGGCAAAGTCCTGCGCCAGTTCCGGTAAACCGTTTACCTGGTTTCCGGCTACCGCAATAGCTTTGTTGAAATGAACTTCTGCTTTAGCCGAGTCATTGCGGCTTTCTTCCAAAATTCCGGCCTGCAAATGAACAAACGGATTTTTTTCATCGGATTTGAGGAGCCGCCTGATTACCTTCTCAGCCTCGCTAACCTTATTCAGCCGAATCGCACTTTCCACATACTGACTCATTACCGGTTTACTTGTACCTGGTTTTATCAGTTTCTGGTAAATGGTATACGCCTTTTCGAACTCACCCTTTTTAAAATATTCATCAGCCAGTTCTGGTCCTTCCTGGGCATAACCATTCAGAAAGCCAACTGCCAACAGCATCAGTAGTAATCCGGCTATCTTCTTCATTTTTCTTTTTTCTATTTAAAAAATTAAAAGGGTTTTAAAGATTGGTGCCTGTGGATATGTGGACAATGTGGTTTTACACATTTTAACTGAAAAATTGTGGATAAAAAATTCCGGTTATCCACAGGGTGTTTATAGTTATCAACATGCAATTTACTGATTTACAAGTAGTTTATTTTTTATCCACAATTGGTATCTGGATAAGTAAGCTCCTCTCAACACATTTCCACAAGATACACTATAAACATTTCCACCTGTTGATGACCCCTGGAATAATTTGTGGACAGCCTAAAAGTTATTCACGTAGTTGTCCCAAAAATCGGTTTATCCACAACCCTGAAAATTCTGTCAACAGCAACATCCGTACCTGTACACACATTTTCCACACAATCCACAGACTTTTCCACGGGTTTTTCCACCGGTTTGTTGTGTTTTTTTAATTTCACATTGACCTTTTAAGGAGTGTCGATATCTTCCGAAATATCAAAGTTGGCCTTGATCTGGATGATACCTTTGTTACGGGTGAAGAAGTAGATGGGTTCGGGCATCTGGTTTTCGAGCGGATTGCCGCTGTCCCACCGCCCGTTTCCGTTCGCATCGATGATGACACGAAGCCGGTAACGGCCCGGTTTTATATTAACGAACCGATAGGTCGGGTTGTTTATTTGTTTATCGACGGTCTTAAAATTTTCGTCCAACAACTCGACAATGAACTGTTTGGCCTGGGTGTTTATCGTTCCTGTCAGCACCCCATACTTCTCCGGGTCGCGGATGGAATAGTTTAATTCCGCCCGTGCGGTCGAATCATTCAGGACACTTACGAAGGCTCCCTTGCCTAACCGCAGCACCATACTACGCCGGGCGTTGGTCTGTTTGCTGAGAACAAATCGGGTCTGGTTATCTTCCCAGCGGTAATCCTGCGGACTTAACGGGACACGCGTTGTGCTATCGCTCAAGAGTTGCAGCGAATCGGCGGTGATCGTTTTAATTGGTTTGGAAAACTGGAGGACCACTTCCATGTTTTTATCGACGTCGCCATTGTCGGCCGGTGTAGCCGTGAGCGTTACTGGCTCCAGCGTTTCCCGGCGGCTGGGCGTCCGGAATTTGAATTTCTGCGTTAGCTCTGCTTTGTTTTTTAATGAATCCGAGACTGTAATCTGAACTCGGACGGTGTCGGTGCTGGCTTTGGCGTTGAAAAAAGTTAGCTCATTTGGTGTTCGCAAGTACGACGGAATGCTGTCGGCCGGATTCGCGAATTTCACCGTGTAGTTTTCCAGACCCCGATCGAAAACGTACGTGTATGTCGTAACCATCTGCTGCGTTCGGACCGAACGCGGTGGAGTATTGTAAAAAGTAAATAATCGAAAAGTCAATGTATCGTTATTGGCTTTCAGGTCCAGTTCGCCAGGCAAAAAAGCGGCTTTTTCCGGACCAGGATTCAGAATAAGGTTGAGGTTTTTATCGTCAAATGCAAAGACCCGGTACTTTCCGTCTCGCACGTTTTCAAGTAGAAAAACCCCGGCAGTATCCGTTCGTGTAAAGTAATAGGGTTTGTTTTTGGTAGGTGTCAGTGTATCGTTCGGAATGTACAACCCGACCAGGGTGTTGGCGGTTGGCTGTCCGGTCAGCAGGTCGATGACCTTCCCTCCCACACTCAGCGAATCAATCGTCGGGCCGGTACTGAAGACCAGTTTTAGATTGAGGGCTGGATTGTTCTCCGTAATATCTTTTACCGCATCCGTAAAGTTGAATGTGTAGGTGGTGTTTTCCTTAAATGGTTTGTCGAAAATTAACCGCAGGCTGGTCGGTCGAATTCGTGCTTTGAAGGGTGCTTCGGGTTCGGGTGTAATCAAAATTTTCTGGTTTGGATTCTCTACTCGGATGTATTCGTTGAAGACCAGTCCCAGTGTTTTTCCATCAAAATTTTTCTGTTTATTAACGGGCATACTTTCGACCAGTACGGGTGCCAGCGTATCTTTTTTGCCGCCTACGGGCGCAACATATTGCGAACAGGAATTTAAAAAGATGAGGAGGAGTCCGAAAAGAATTAAGGCGTGTTTCATTTTTCGTGGCAAAAAAAAGCCCTGAACAGCGGAGGTATTCAGGGCGTTTACGGTTTTAGTTACTGTGCCTGGGCGATGTATATCAAGCTCGAATAATTTCCGCCGTTCTGGTATGCTGCCCAATTAGAACGAATTCCGTTCCAAAAACTTTCAAGATACGCAGGCTTTCCATCCCGGTTTTTCGTGCTGAGCATATTCACATAAAACGCATCGAAAGGCATGGGTCGTTGTTGGATGACTTCAAAACCGTACCGTTTCAACAGCGCCTTCATGCTATCGGATGAAAAATGGTAGAGATGCCGGGGCACATCGTAAGCCGCCCAAAGCGACTTGTAATGCCGGGCATCCCACGAATGGTAGTTTGGCACCGCCACCAACAGATGCCCCTTCGGACGAGTGTGCGCCCCTATCCAATCCAGTGATTCGGTCAAATCATGAATGTGTTCAAGTACATGCCACAGCGTTATTACATCAAACAACTGCTCGTCAGCAATCTCGTGGATCGATTTTTTCAACCCAGTTTTCGTTCGTTCTTCCGCTTGTTGACGGGCGTTTATGTCCGGTTCAGTACCCATGACTTCCCAACCAGCGTTGCGGCTTGCCGACAGAAAATAGCCCGAACCACAACCGATGTCCAGGAGACTACCTTTGCTAGGCGACAGGCTGGTGATCAATTTTACCTTCTGCCGTAGTGTAATCGATCGGACGGTATGGTATAACTGACTGACGATTCCCTGCCGGGTATCGCTATGTGAGATGTATTCATCCGATTGATAATAGTGGCCAATTTCGGCTTCGGCTGGCCGTGGATTGGTGGCTTTAAAACCGCATTTACTACATGACTGGATCGTGAAATCTTCCCGAGAAACAAGAAAATCCGTACAAGTTAGCCAGTTTGAAAAAGCCCGGTTTCCACAAACCGGGCACTCTGTCAGGTGTTCTACCGCCATCTTTTACCGACCTAAATACACCATTAAAATGGAAATATCGGAAGCGCTCACTCCACTGATCCGGGATGCCTGACCGATTGTTTGGGGCCGAATCCGCTTGAGTTTTTCCCGTCCTTCAAACGACAAAGCCGACAGCCGGTCAAAGTCGAAGTCAGGTCGGATCATGAGACTTTCGAGTTTCTCGGTTCGTTCGACAGTCAGCCGTTCCTTCTCCACATAGCTCTCGTACTTCACCGTGATTACGGCTTCTTCGATGGTTTCGTCGGTGAACGACTTCAGGAAATCCGCCACCTCAGCGCCCAGCAAGGCTAGTTCTTCCCGGTTGATTTCTGTCCGTTTCAGCAAAGCATAAGGCGACGTTTTCTCTCGAATCGGTGCGCTGCTCAGATTGCTCAACACGGGATTGACACCCTCGGGTTGCACCCGCATCTGTTTCATCTCTTCCAATATGGCCTCAATATTTTCCTGCTTGTCGCGCATTCGGTCATAGCGTTCCTGGCTGGCCAAACCGATTTTGTAGCCCTTCTCGGTCAACCGTAGATCGGCGTTATCCTGCCTGAGCAGCGTCCGATATTCGGCCCTAGATGTAAACATCCGGTACGGTTCTTCGGTCCCCTTCGTAATCAAGTCGTCGATCAACACACCTATGTAGGCTTCGGAGCGCTTCATCGTAAACGCATCCAGCTCCTTCGCGGAGTTGTGGGCGTTGATGCCGGCCATCAATCCCTGGCAGGCTGCTTCTTCGTAACCCGTTGTTCCGTTGATTTGACCGGCGAAGAAAAGCCCGTCGATTAGTTGGGTTTCGAGAGTCTGTTTGAGCTGAGTTGGCGGGAAATAATCGTACTCCACGGCATAGCCCGGACGAAACATTTTGGCGTTTTCGAAACCAGGGATTTTCCGCAGGGCCTTGATTTGAACATCTTCCGGTAGCGAAGTCGAAAAGCCATTGACGTAGACTTCGACGGTGTCCCAGCCTTCCGGTTCTACAAAAATCTGGTGGCGGTCTTTGTCAGCAAACCGGTTTATTTTATCCTCTACGGATGGACAATATCGGGGCCCTAACCCCTTGATTCGGCCCGTAAACATGGGTGATTTTTCGAAGCCGGTTTTTAAAATTTCGTGGACTTCTGGATTCGTGTACGTAATCCAGCAGTGCCGTTGCTTCGTAAGTTTTGGCGTATCCAGGTAGGAAAATTTACCGGGATTTTCGTCGCCGGGTTGTTCTTCCATCATGGCATAATTCAAACTCCGACCATCCACCCGTGGTGGCGTGCCGGTTTTCATTCGGCCCGCTTCAAATCCCAATTGGATAAGTTGTTCTGTTAAACCGGTCGCTGAGCGTTCGGCGGTGCGTCCTCCTCCGAAGGTTTTTTCTCCGATATAAATTTTTCCGTTCAGGAATGTTCCGTTGGTCAGCACCACCGCACGGGATTCGATTTCCATTCCCATGCTCGTTTTTATACCTGTGACTCGTTTATCGCTAACGATAATTTCTGTCACCATATCCTGCCAAATATCCAGATTCGGTGTTGCTTCCAGTGTCTTTCGCCATTCGGCCGCAAACAACATTCGGTCGCTCTGGCAGCGTGGACTCCACATCGCTGGCCCTTTCGAACGATTTAGCATACGGAATTGAATCATCGATTTATCACTGATGACTCCGGATTGCCCCCCGAGAGCATCAATTTCACGCACGATTTGGCCTTTCGCTACCCCACCCATTGCCGGGTTACACGACATTTGAGCGATGGTTTGCATGTTCATTGTAATAAGCAGTACTGACGATCCCATCGTTGCCGCAGCCGTCGCTGCTTCACAACCTGCGTGTCCGGCACCTACGACAATGACATCATAATTATCAAACATAAAGAGTATGTTTTTACAAACTTTTGTGAAAATGTTCCACGTGGAAACATTTTGTGATGATGATAGAGAAAAGCGTAATTACAAAAATAAAAAATAAGATTTGCGTAATCAGCCAGGATTGAAAAAAACAACGCAGGAGCAGCGAAAATAATTCAAAACATGACACTATCTCAAAAACTGTGTAAATGAAGAATCGGGGTTTGTAATCCCGATTTTTTACCTTTAACCAAACACAGTTTATGAGACCAGAGGATTTATTGACCGATGAATTTCTGAAGCAGTTC
>NZ_JBMSDT010000028.1:0-14675 GCF_049445795.1 Larkinella sp. VNQ87 | reverse complement strand
CGGGAGATTGCCGAAATGAAGCAGATCCTCGCCCGCTTGGAAAAATAGACCTGTACTGTCATCAAAGTTTCGCATGTAGGGCAGGGCAATCATGGTATAATCAAACCATGACACAGCCTGCCGCACAGATTGTTCCGTTTCCCTACCCGGTGCGCGACGATGACACCCCTATCAGGGAATTAACCGAAGCCGAAGCCGTATGGGTGGCCAGGAAAGAAGCCGCATGGTTACTGAACCAAGTCGCCACGGGGCAGCTTGCCGAAATCCCGGAATCATCCCGGCAGTGCATCCGGGAAATAAATAGCTTTTGCATCAAGTACGGATACCCGCCGATAGACTGTGATTTGTAGGGATTTATGAGCAATTTTAGGAAGCTAAACACTTCCTCTAATGGCATCCCAACGAATCGAAGAGATCATGCGCCAGGCGTCGGCCAAAGAGCAGGCCGCATTCAAAGAATCGGTGCAGACGCTGAAAGATAACAATGTCCAACTCAAGGCCGACAGCTACGGGCCGCAGACCCCGCCCCGGCGCGCCGAGCAGACCAACACCAGCGAGCCGAAGCTTAACGAAACGGTTTTTCCCAACCAGCAATCGAAGCAGGAGCCGCAGCGAGGAGCGCAGAAAATCGAACAGGCCCGGACAGAGATGCAGGGCAAAGCCGCTGAGCCGAGCCAGGCGCAGGAGAAAAGCACCCCCACACAGAACCAGGAGCGAGACCGCTGATCTATTCCGCCGATTTGTCGAACGGGCTGGAAATCGTCAGGTTGGTAATGATGGGTTGCCCCGGTTCCGGCTCCTGATCCTGGCCAGGGTGAAATTCCCGCAGTTCCTTGACCTTTTCCCGCAGTAAGGACTGCTCGATCTTTTCCAGCCCTTTCCCTGTCAGGGTGAAAACATGCGTCGTGGTTTGAATAGAGAGCGTTTCAGGGGGTGTGTAGAACCACCCCAGTAGGTAGGCATACCCGCACCCGTAGATGTGCCCTCTCCGGTCAATTATGCGAAACCTGGGGGCATTGCCCCGCTTCTCCATATGCTGCACCAGGGCGCGGTATCGCCCATCCTCGTTTTCGTCGGTCTCATCCGGCTCCGCGTTCGGCGCAGGTTTCACCAGAGCCGGGTAAGGCTGGCGGGTGTATTTTTTGAGAATCTCGTTTTTATCGCTCGATGCCGCCCCGGTCTCGTTCGTCATTTCCATACCAATCTTTGTGGTTATTTTCGCCATAGGCGGCTTCATAATATTTGTAAGCTACATCATCGCGCACCGCATCCACGGCGCGGCTCGTATGGTAGCTGATTTGATGCGTCAGGAGGTGGCCAGCATAGGCCGCTTGCGCGTTGTTTTCGTGCATGACCTGGCGCACCTCTTTTCCCCATTCGGTTTCGTAGCCGCGTTTTTCCAGGTGGGTAACTTTCGGCCCGATCTTGGGTTGAGGTTGCCGCTCGATGCCTTTTTCTTTCAGACTGCGCAGATCGAAATGAACCTCGGAATCCGCTTTTTCGGAAGCGTCGTTTAAAATCCGCTCGTAGGATTGCCGGAAGTCAGCCAGCACCTTTTTATCATCCATGCCACCGACGCGGCCCGTTAGTTTTTTGCCGAAATGGTCATCTTCGACCGGGCGCAGGGTGAACATGATATGCGCATGCGGGTTGCGGTCGCCGTCGGAGGCTTCGGGGCTGTGAATGGCAAAATCCGCGACCAGGCCCCGGCTCGTCAGATTCTCTTTCACGAAATCCCGCACCACTTCTTTGTGTTGCTCCAAGTCCAAATTCCGGGGCAGCGTCAGGATGATTTCTTTGGCTAACTGCGCATCAATTCTTTTTTCACCCGCTTCTACGGCATTCCAAAGTTTTTCCCGGTCGCTCATCCAGTCGGGCGCACCTTCGGGGGTGATGATTTCCGAATGCAGGACGTTTTCTTTCCGGGTGAAGTCATGCGTTTTTTCGTACCGTTCATCCTTCAACACTTCGCCGGAGCGATACGAAGCACAGGCCACCACCGAGCGGGAAGTAACCGCCGAACCGGAACGGTACGCGGAAGCGCCGACCGCCGAGCGGCCCCCGGATCGGCTGATGGCGTTAATATGCAAATTGGCGTGCATAGGCAGAAGAATTTATAAGTGCGCGTATAGGAGTTACTTCGTAACTCTTCCTGGACGGACTGTAAACAGGAGCCAATTTGCGACCAACAGGGGAGAGAAAAAACGGGAAAAATCACGTAAAAAATTGGGGAAATTTCCCGTTTTGGAACATTGGATGAAACGATAGATTGCGAATTATACCCGCTCTCTGCCGTGAACTTTACGAACCTTGATGAAGTCCTTTATCACTTCACCAACGCCGACGGACTGACCCGTTCGGACGCTTTCACCATCCGCCAGGCATGCGAGGGCGTGCAGATTTTTGGCGGCATCGGATCGGGCAAAACCAGCGGCAGCGGAGCCGCCCTTGCCAAAGCTTATTTGCGGGCCGGATTCGGTGGCCTGGTGTTATGCGCCAAGAAAGACGAGCTGGCCACCTGGCAACGTTACGCCGAAGAGACCGGACGCACCGATAGCCTTTTGGTGTTCGATGCCAGCGGAGAATACCGCTTTCCCTTCCTGCAATATGAAGTCAACCGCGAGGGCGAGGGAGCCGGATATACGGAAAACCTGGTGCGGCTGTTCATGACGGTTTACGAAGCGGTGAGCCGCAGCAGTAGCGGCAGCGGAGCCGATCCGTATTGGTCGGGTGCCATGCAGCAACTTATGCGGAACGCCATCGACCTGAGTTTGATTGCCCGAGGCACCGTATCCGTGCCGCTCATGCACGAGATCGTCCGATCCGCTCCGCAGAGTACCGAGGAGCGTAACAGCCCCGAATGGTGGGAAAAGAGTCTGTGCGCCAAATTGCTGGCCGAGTGCCAGACCAAGACGCTCGATAAGTGGACGGACTACGATTTAGAAACCACGGCGGGGTATTGGCTCGATGAGTATCCCAGCATCAGCAGTCGCACCCGATCCGGCATTGTCTCGATGTTCACCACCACCACGGATCATTTCTTGCGCCGACCGTTCCGCATGTTGTTTTCGGAGCCGCCCGACGATCCTAATAAAATCGCTTTCCCTGAACTCACACATGAGGGCGTGGTGATCGTCATGAATCTGCCCGTGAAAGAGTTCGGCAGTGCCGGCCGAGCCGCCCAGGTCGTGTATAAATATATCTGGCAGCAAGCCGCCGAACGACGGGACGTGAAAGAGAACCCCCGCCCGATTTTTCTATGGGTGGACGAAGCGCAGAACTTCGCCACCGAATACGACATGCAGTTTCAGGCGACCGCGCGCAGCTCGCGGGCCTGTACGGTGTATCTGACGCAGAACCTACCCAACTATTTCGCGGAAATGGGCGGAGAAGGAAGCCGCCACCGGGTCAACTCCCTGGTGGGTAATCTGCAAACCAAAATCTGGCACGCCAACAGCGATCCGGAGACCAATACCCATGCCGCCGACGTGATCGGCAAAAGCTGGCACATCCGGCAAGGACAGTCGCAGTCATTGGGCGGTCAGTCGCTCAATATCGGGGAATCGCAGCAGGAGAGTTTTGATTATGACGTTGCCCCGCAGGTTTTTACCCAACTCCTGAAAGGCGGGCCGGAAAACCGTCATCGGGTGGTGGGGATCGTCTTTCAGAATGGCCGCACTTGGTCGAATGATCGCACTTATCTAATCTCTATTTTTAACCAACTAAAACCATGAGAAACCAGCCGCGCGACGTAACCGGAGGGGAAGCCGTTTGTGGCGGGATGATTCCCGGCCTGGGCTTGATGAATTACCTGTTGGGCCTGTTGACTGTGCCTATCGAAGTGTTTTTGCGCCGTGATTTCGGGGAGCGGTATTTTACCCGGATGAATTTTATCGGCGGGCTGATTATCCTGATCCTGTGGTCGCTGACGGGTTCGCTGCTGAACATGATAAACATGTTCAATCCGCTGGCCTGGTTGAGCAACCGCAGCGGCAGCACGACGGCCAGCGCGTTCCCCACCGTCATCAAATGGTATGTGCTCATCAGTATCGCCCATTTTCTGTATATGTGGTGGAAAGACATTATCGGAAACCCGGTGCATTCCTATTCGGCGGGCCGCTCCTGGCTGCGGCCCATCGGGGGCGCGGTCATGTTTCTGCTGAATCTGGTTTTGAATAACATTGTGCGGCTGATCTTCCTGGTCACGCCCGGCGCGGACAAGGAGAGGTTGCCGAGCCTGCTTCCCGTGCTGCGCGATAAAGACACCTTCACGGAACGATTCATTGAGCCGTTTGTCGTGTTCATTGCGGCTCTGGTGTTCATGGGTCAGCAGCAATATATGGTGGCCTGGTGGCTGCTATTTTCGGTCATGGCGCTGAATATGTACACCGGGCTACGCCATCAGGCCGAGCGGGGCGTTTTTCTGGATTACCGCGACCAGATGATTGACGCGCGTTTTTACCGCATGTTCCTGGCGGGTGAATCTACAAAGGGTGCGGTTTCCGGCTCGAAAGAAAAGATGGTGCAGGAAACAGCGCGGGAGGTGGAGAAAAACCCGGATGTATTACCGATCATCGAAGCGCAAAACCCAAGCCTAGCCCGTGCTATCGAGCGCATTAGCCCAAAATTGAAAGCTATTGCCGAACGGGAAAACGAGGCCCCGGGAATATCTCAAGCCGTTTAACGTTAATATGAAATGTGTCAGCGCTTGCAACTTGGCACGTTTCGCGTTACTATTGCGTTATGATTGTTAGTTACCGGCATAAAGGTTTGGAATTGTACGCTACAAAAGGCGACCGCTCGAAGCTGCATCAACCTCATGTTCAGAAAATCAAAACCATCCTGACACGTCTGGATGCTGCCACCACCCCGCAAATGATGGATCAGCCAGGTTATAAATTTCATTCTCTGACCGGTGACTTACAGGGCTTCTACTCAGTAAAAATATCGGGAAACTACCGGATCATCTTCCGGTTTGAAGGAGAAAATGCCCACGATGTTGATTATATTGATTATCACTAAAGGAGCTTGATATTATGGCACTTTTTGACCCTGCCCATCCGGGCGAATTAATTCGCGAAACTCTTGAAGGTCTACGGGAGGAAACCGGCCATAAATTTACCGTGCAGGAAGTGGCCAACGGGTTAGGTACTACCCGCAAAACGCTTTCGGCCATCATCAACGGCAAGCAGAGTGTGACACCTGAAATGGCTATTCGCCTAGCCGCAGCCTTTACAAATACGACCCCGGAGTTCTGGCTGACGGTCCAGGAGAATTACGACCTAGCGCAGGCCCGTTGCAGAGTAGATACTAGTAACGTGCGGGTTTTTTGGAATCCTACACTCCTAGTAGTTTAACCAGTGTAAAATTATTATTTCGGCTCGCTGAGTAGAAGTTTGCATAATAAATTGTAAGTATGACTGATATTGAACAGGAAGTCACAGTTCTAGAAGAAAACGTTGAGATTGTTATGCCTAACAATTTCATAAGCGAACGTTTAACTTTAGCTAAGAAAGAAAACAGACAATTAATTGTTAAGCTTGGATTTGATCCGACGGCTCCAGATTTACATTTAGGCCATGCTGTAGTTCTTAAAAAATTAAAGCAATTTCAAGATTTTGGGCATAAGGTATTCGTCATTATTGGAGACTTTACTGCTTGTATCGGAGATCCGACTGGTAAAAATAAAACAAGACCTCCCCTCACTAAAGAACAAGTTCAACTCAATGCTATTACTTACGTAGACCAACTATCAAAAATTTTAGATATTTCTAAAATAGAGATTAAATATAATTCAGAATGGCTAGATAAAATTTCATTGCGAGACACTATTAAATTACTTTCGCAGATGACAGTTGCGCAAATTATGCAAAGAACTGATTTTAATAATCGTTTTCAAAATAACTTGCCAATTTCATTACATGAGCTGATGTATCCTTTACTGCAAGGGCAAGATTCTGTAGCAATAAAAGCTGATATTGAAATGGGAGGAACAGATCAGCTCTTTAATTGTACAGTAGGAAGATTGCTGCAAGAACAAGAAGGGTCATTAGGACAAGGCGTTATTTGTATGCCTTTACTTAAGGGTATCGATGGCTCTGCAAAAATGAGTAAGTCAGAAAATAATTATATCGGACTTACTGATAATCCAAATGAAATGTTTGGTAAAATTATGTCCATACCTGACAGCCTTCTATTAGACTATATTAATTTAGTTACTAACTTTTCTTTGAGAGAAAGAAAAGGATTAATAAATCGATTACAGCAAAACGAGAATCCTATAATTATTAAAAAAATAGTAGCGCATAACGTAGTAGAACAATACCACAACATTGAAGCGGCAAATAATGCGCAAGACTATTTTGCTAATCAATTTCAAAGTAGAAACCTAGAGCAAAAGGTGTACGTTGAAAAGAACATTACAGATATAGGCCTTGAAAGTGATAGTATTGTAACTATTGTCGAATTGTGCAAGCTTCTAAAGCCTGCTGAAAGTAAATCACAAATTAGACGCCTAATACAGAGCGGTGCAGTTACTTTTAACGCTGAAAAAGTGAAGGATATAGATCTCAAAATTAACTTATCAGGAAAATTTCCTATAAAGATAAAAATTGGGAAAAGGGATTTCTTTGATATAACAGATGCGGTTTAGTTCATATTAAATTATGCTAATGAATAGCTAGCACCGAAAGCTTCTTAACTATGATAGCATATATTCAAAATCGAATAATCCTGATCTTAGGTTGTCTTAATTCCATTATTTGACGTTTGGGAAGATAAACTCAGATATTTCGAAACAATCTGCTAAAAATTGATAAAAAAAATATGCATGAAAAACTGTTTTTCATGCATATTTTTTTTATTATTGAATGTAAGTACTTCTACTCCGTGTTTAGTTGATTTAGGTCCACTTTTTAATTTAAAATTAAATTTATCTAATCATGAAAAATGTCACGGTAAAACAAAAGACAAAAGCTGTGAACTTGCTCTCTGCTGTATCGAAGAGCAGAATTGAGCACGAACAGACTGTTCGTACGTTAGCTTATTCAACTGACGTTACCACTTAGTGCAAAGTCTCAACAGATTGTGGAGATATTCTCCACAATCTTTTTCAAATTAATTATGGAAGATATACTTACCATAAATGACCGGTTGCCAGGTAGTCGATATGGTCGTGAAGAGCGCAAACGCTTATTTACCGCCAGTGTAGAAGTTACAGGTAGGTGCAATGCTACATGTAGCTATTGTCACTTCTTCGCAACCAGAGACAGGAAAAAGGTAGCCTATGATATCCCTTTCTCACAGTTTGATGCATACATGCACTTTCTACGTTATTGGAAGGAAAAAATAGAAGGAGAGTTGAGTTACAGGTTTTCAGGTGGGGAAGCTTTAGTAATGGGAGATAGGCTTTTTGATTATTCTAATCATGGTTACAAAATTACAGGTATAAAACCTTTTATCTTATCCGTTGGTAAATCTTTAGATCAAAAATGGGTTGATAAGGCAAAAGTCAATTCTGTCAGCCATGTTTTTGTTTCGGTTGAAAATCCTATAAACCCAGACAAAGGAGCACCAGATCCAAAGAAGATTATAGAGAAAATAAGACGTCTCCATAATGAGGATTTACCAATAATTGCGGGCGTATGCGTTGTGCCCAATAGCAATTTCAAAGATTTGCTTTTTATTTGTGACTGGTTTTATGAAAACTTGGGCTACATTCCGGCTATTGCTGAAGTAAATTATGATGTATATCAACCAATCAAGGAGTTTGAATGGACAGCTTTAGAAAGTAATTTGGAAGCGGTGTATAAAAAGTACTATGGCATAACTCAACTTAATCTTTTTCATAGTGTCTCTCCTGAGCTAAATTATAGAGGATCGGACCCATATATATTTTCGCTTGATTTAGAGAACTCGTACAAAATTACGATAGATAACTACTATGAAAAGATTTTTGATGTTGTAGAAAATTTATCTGGCCGAAATTACCCCTCTTTACAATGTGAGAATACTAACTGCGATTGGTGGGAGTTTTGCGATAATACAAAATGGTATTGGCAAGGTGACCATAATAATGCTAAGTCGTTAAAATTAAATGATTATTGCAGATTTAAGAGAATGCTGAATGATACATTTTATAAACTAATTGTTGATCCAGAACACAAAAATAATGAATTAGGAATTTTTGATTGTTCCCCTGTTGTATAACAGGAAACGCTCGCTAGTTTCATTAAATAGCAATGCCGAATCAAAACCAAAGCATTTTGATTCGGCATTGCTATTTAATGAAACTTAATGATGATGGTATCTATCGTAGCCACTATCATCAATATGAACAGATGAATGACCAGGGGGAACCCTATCCAAGGAGTTGGTCTCCCCATGAGGAACATTTTTTTCGGCAAGTTTTTTCTTTACTCTATCGTGCCAGTCTATTCCTTCCTTTGCAAGGAATCCTCCCCCAACAGCTTTTGCAGCCCATTCGAGATGGTGGGCATTCTGTTTAGCAACATAAATAACTCTTTTGATAAAAGGTCCCATATATTCAAAAGTTTAGTTTCTGAATAAAAGTTAAGCGTAATAATTGTTAGTATTCACAATTGTCTCATTATTAGGCAATTGTGTTTATCGGGTATTAACATTAAGCAGAAATGTCATCTGAATGATGACCATCGCCAAATATGCCATTCAGTATACTGGCTACAATAGCTGTTCCTGTTACAATAGGAGCAACTTGACTTACTTTACCAATCTTTGTAGAAACAACATAAACATGATCACATTTGGGACAAATGTATTTCTTCACTGTCCATGTATTTTCTAACTCGATTTCTTTAAGTGGTTCACCATTGCAGGCTGCTTTAGCGCATTTCATGTTAAGCTAGTTAGTCGTCCAATTTATCGCCTACATATATACCTGTCAGGATCCCAAAAATAGACAAAGCTGGACCAACAAATGGTTTAGCCTTGCCCCATGTTGTGACCTTGGTAGTTTTTGTAAGACAATTCTTGCAATGCCATACCCTCTTTTCAGATGTTTCGTACTCCAAAACCATGAATCTGTCTGATTCGCAATGTATACATTTAGGCGACTCTTCCATAATATGAGATTTTGTTGATTTATGCCATGCCCTTACTAATATAGTCATAGATACATTTATGACTAATGCGGATCAAATATTGTACACCAAAAATCTTTGTCTTTTGGTATGCTCGATGCCATCACAAATCCCTCTTCAAGCTCTCTGTTTACCGGGAATAATAGACAATGAAAATATTGAACTAAGAAATAGTAGCCTTCTAAAGGTAACAAAAAATAGTTTATTCCTTAGGTGTTGTGGAAAAATAATTTTAATTTAAAGAGGTTAGTATTTATACTCAAAATGTTCATGATATGATTAATTCTATCGTGGCAGTTATAACTGCTATCTTAGGAGGTCGGGGACGTGGCGGAGCTTCTTCTGGAGATTTCGTCCCATCAAATCAAAATGGACCTAAAACTGGTCCGAAAATAAATAAATCAGGGAAACAAATCCCTAGATAGTAGAATAGCTAAACTAGGGAGCTGTTATCCAATGCTTTTACCTCCTTTGTTCACAAGCAAATGGACGTTTGCTTGTGAACGAAATACGACTATATTGCCTTCTAAAAGTAAGAACCCCCGCACCTCTCTCGAAAGATCGGTGCAGGGGTTCTTACATCCCAAAATGAGTAGTGTGATCGCTACTAATCACCCGGCTTATGCTTATGTGGCTTTAAAGTGGGGTGCTTCGGTTGGCTTTCAGGAGTGACCCGTCTTCTTTGATCCGGCGTACCGTCTGGTTTGTTGGGCTTTGGCCCTGGTTTGATGCCCATAGTAGTTGTTTGTTTAAGATTAAAAAAGTTGTCCGTAAAACTCTGAAAATAAACAGCCTTACTCTTAAGGTGGCATAAACAAAGATAGAAATTTTATATGAAAGCCATCGCCTATTATCGCGTTTCAACCGACCGCCAGGGCAAAAGCGGTTTGGGCCTGGAAGCCCAGCAAGAAGCCGTGCGCCTGTTCGCTGATCGGCAGGGCTACCAGGTCACGGCACACTTTACCGAGATCGAGAGCGGACGAAAAAACCAACGCCCGCAGTTATTGGCAGCACTCGCCCAATGCAAGAAAGAGAAAGCCACACTCATCATTGCCAAGCTCGACCGATTGGGCCGCAACGTCGCATTCATTGCGAATCTGATGGAAAGCAAGGTGCAGTTTAAGGCCGTGGACAATCCCTATGCCGACGAACTGATGATTCACCTATTGGCTGCATTTGCCCAACACGAGCGGAAACAAATCAGCACCCGCACGAAGGACGCACTACAAGCGGCCATCCGGCGCGGGGTGCAGTTGGGTAAGCACGGAAAGGAAGTGCAGTGCCATAAAGAGCGCGAAGCCGCCGACGAGTTCGCGGAGAAAATGCGGCCAACGGTGCAGGAAATACAACACCAGGGCATAACCACGATCCGGGCCATGCGTGACGAGTTGAACCGCCGACAGGTGCCGACATACCGAAGCACCGCCCAAGGCTGGCACATTCGCACTGTACACGCTTTATTGAAACGGATCGAGGCTAGCCACCCCCCGCTGGAGAGATTGCCAAAAATAGAATTGAATGGATGAGTAGAATAATCGTCAAACAGTATTTAAAACAGTATATTGAATAATACTTTACTTTGTATAAAATTCAGTATTAAAAACGCAACTGAACATTCATCATAGTAACAGGATAACCAATGATTTACACCGTTGGAGGAGTAAAAGGCGGTTGCGGTAAAAGTACCGTCGCAACAAATCTTGCAATCTACCTTGCCCAGCAGGGCCGTGACGTTTTGCTGATTGACGCTGACGATCAGGAAACCGCTTATGACTTCACGACCTTACGGGAGGAACGCGAGGGAACGCAAGCAACCTATGCAGTGATGAAGCAAACCGGCTCATCCATACGGCGCGAGGTGCCCAAGTTCAAAGAGAAGTTCCAAGATATTGTTATTGATACGGGAGGGCGGGACACAGACAGCCAAAGGGCTGCTCTCACTATCTCAAATGTCTACCTGGTTCCATTCGTCCCGCGCTCGTTCGATATATGGACATTGGAGCGCGTTGATAAATTGATTGATGAAGCCAGGACGGTAAATGAGACGCTGAAAGCATTTGTGTTTCTCAACCGGGCCGATGCGCGAGGAGATGAAAATAGCGATGCCGCAGAAATGCTCTCGGAGAGCAAGCAGGTCATTTTCATTGATGCTCCATTGGGCTACCGGAAAGCGTTTTCAACTGCCGCAGCTAGCGGATTAGGAGTGATCGAATTGAAAGTTGCTGATGATAAGGCAGCGGTCGAGTTCCGACAGCTAATGGTTAAAATTTCTGATGAACTGAAAAAGAAGTAACGATATGGCAAAGCTCGCACGCAGACCCAAAGCGGATGATTCCAGAACGGCCACGGCCACGGAAAAGCCAGACAAGCACGTTGAGCGTTTGGCAGATGCCTTTATTAACAAGGGCGGGAAATCCATTGTCAACAGCACAGGCCCACGAGCCACACGAGGGCGTGTATCGGAGCAGTCCGACCCCGAAGCGAAAATAGGGATTACCGTAAAACTGTTGGTGAAAGAGCGTGATGAAATCAACCAGCTACGCAAGGGAAGACCCACCCGCTCACATGTATCATTACATGATTGGATCATAGAGGCCGTACAGGAGAAGCTAAAAAAGGAAGGCGCAAAATACAGTTTTTAATACTGAATACAGTATAGAGAATAATATAAAATTCAGTATAAAAACAGGTATAAGACCAATGAGCGATCAACCCGAAAAAAATAAACCCTCTCGCTATGTCCAAAGCCGAATGCGGCTTGTTATGGAAAGCTTTGAGACGCCCAGAGAGGAGCGGCAGCACTTGTACATGCCTGTTGCTTTGGCTCATGTGTATTTCCCCCGACGCGATGCAAAACTAGCTCCTACAGAAAGCTGGAAACACACCAGCGGGGATTTCTCGTTAAGGATAAAGCAAATTTCCGTCGAGAATCCGCTAACTGGAGAAGATCAATTTTTGGGTGTTCCCTTCGGGCCAAAAGCTCGTTTGTTATTAGGCGTCATCAACGCTTTAGCGTTGCAACAAGGCAGCAATAAAATTGACATCGAGGCCGACACGCTCCCCAAGTTTTTGCAAAAAATGGGTTTGACTGATGGGGGAAATCAGATCAACCAGGCGCGCAACCAGATCGCCCGTTTAGCATCGTCCATTATCAGCGTCAGCTACCGGCAAGCAGACGGGAGCAGCCTTCAAGCGAATATACCTATTGTGAAAGGGTTCGATTTATTTCCACAGTCGCAACCTGGTCAGCTTCTACTTTGGAAGAGACATATTCACCTAAGCCTAGACTATTGGGAAGAGCTACAAAAACACCCATTGCCACTTGCGCTTGAGCATCTCCGCATCCTTTCCGGCAATGCCCGCGCCATCGACTTTTACAGCTTCCTGGCGTATCGCCTGCACAGTTTGAAAAAACCTCTGTTTCTGACCTGGCCAATCATGAAAGAAATCTTTGGGGGCGACATTGAGCGCATGGATAATTTCAAAGCGAAAATGAGACATACCGCCGGACTCGTGCGAGTTGCCTATACCGATGCAAAATTCAGTTGCGACGGGCAAGGGTGGACGTTTGAGAAAAGCCCCGCACCGATTCAGAAGAAACAGCAATTTATTATACCGTAATTTGGTCACAAGGTTACCGTAACTTGGTAGGAGCCATGTTGATAAGTGCTGTATAACAGGCACTTGAATGCAGTTATCCACCGTAACTTGGTAGGAGAAAATAGCGATTATCCACCGTAACTTGGTAGGACAACAACCGTAACTTGGTAGGACAACCTATTATAGTAACTATTAAATAAAAAAACTTACTATTAATGGTTGATCCTAGCTCAGTGGAAAACTCCCCTAAATCGCCAAATTTTTCTTTTGCTGGTGAGAAGAAAAAGAGGGGCGAAGTTGGGGTCGAAAAACAAATGAACATATTTCGATGAATTCGGAGCAAGCTAAAAAACTCTCATTGCCTGATCTACTCGCCAAGCTGGGCCATGCACCCGTGCGCGAAACAAAAGGCGGTTATGAGTTGTGGTATCGTTCCCCCTTCCGCGAAGAAACCGAGCCATCGTTTCACACCTCGTTCATTGGCGGTAAATGGATATGGAATGATTTCGGAGACAAAGGCGGCACCGTCATTGATTTTGTCATGCGCCAGCAGAATCTAACCAGCATCAAAGACGCATTGGCCTACCTGGACGAGATGTTTCAGCCTGGTTTATTCAGCAGTCCAACCCTTAGGCCGCAGACCCGCCCCGATCTTTTTTCTTTTCAACAGCAAGCCCACCGCGAAGCGGTCGAAAATTTTTCAGCAGATCGTCAGCTCGAACTGATCGACGTTCAGCCCTTGCGCCATTTTGTCATTCTCAAATACCTGACCGAAGAACGCCACATTCCGGCAGACCTGGCGCAGCGATATTTGCGCCTGGTTCGCTATCGTAACAACGGCAAGGAGTATTTCGCCTTTGGCATGGAGAATCAGGCCGGAGGGTACGAAATCCGGGCGGCATCAAGCCGCCACAATTTCAAATCGGCTTTGAATGCCCGCGACATTACCATCATTCCCGGCACGGCAGCGGGCCGCAGCACGGCGCACGTTTTCGAGGGCATGACGGATTTCCTTTCATTCCTGGTTTTAAACGGGGTGCAGGAATCCCCCGACGATTGCATCATCATGCACTCGCTTTCTTCTTTTCATCGAACCGTTGCCCACATCCGCAGCCAGAACTACAAGGCCGTGAAAACGTATCTCGACAACGACAAAGCGGGCCAGCAGGGTACAGACAGATTCAAGGCGGAGTTCGGGGCAATGCTGTTGCCCCGGGGCGAGGCATTTGCCCCGCACCACGATTTAAATGCCATGCTCCAGGCGCAGCGATCCGGGCAAAACAGTTCTTCGCTTTTCCGGTAGCAATTTCAGCTTATATTTTTTACAGAAAACAGTTCCCACTTTCCGGGCGTTTCAGCAGTAAGAGCAATCAAACCAAAATTGAAAGCGTTATGGAAACTTCGGAAAAAATGCACGGCAATATGAAGATGCAAAAAGGTCATTATCAGAAATTCTTTCTGATGCTGGCGGTATCGTTCATCATTATGCACATCACCATGTACCTGAACACGGAGCGGGCCGATCATCTGTATTTGAGTACCAATCGCCTGTACATGACCACGCTCATGATTACGACAATGGCCATCGTCATGCTGTTATTCATGCGCTCGATGTACCAGGACGCCCGCATGAACGCGGCCATCATTGCTGGGAGTGTTCTTCTGTTTGGGGCTGCGCTGTTTGGGGTCAGGAATCAGGTATTCATTGACGACAAACGGTTTATGCAATCCATGATCCCGCACCATTCCATTGCTATTCTGGTAAGCAAAAACGCCGATTTGAAAGACCCGGAGGTAAAACGGTTGGCGCAGGACATTATCGAAGCCCAGGAGCGGGAGATTGCCGAAATGAAGCAGATCCTCGCCCGCTTGGAAAAATAGACCTGTACTGTCATCAAAGTTTCGCATGTAGGGCAGGGCAATCATGGTATAATCAAACCATGACACAGCCTGCCG
>NZ_JBMSDT010000027.1:0-24092 GCF_049445795.1 Larkinella sp. VNQ87 | reverse complement strand
GTTTAGTCCGTGAGTTGTTAGTACTCAATGTGATTCCTAAAACTCACGGACTCAACGGGGCCGCCCGGCGGTCCGTGGGTACGAGGACGGCCGATGTTTTTCCCGGCAATGTAACCCGTCGTCCAGGCGTTTTGAAAATTGAAACCGCCCGTAATCCCGTCGACATCCAACACTTCGCCCGCAAAAAACAGGCCGGGATGTGTCCGCGACTCCATCGTTTCAGGCTCAATGGCCTCGGTGCGGATGCCGCCACAAGTTACAAATTCTTCCTTGAAGGTGCTTTTACCGGAAACCGAATACGTACTGTTGGTGAGTAGATTGATCAGGCGGTTTTGAGCTTTGCCTGGCAATTCACCCCAGCGTTCCGTCGCCGAAATTCCGGCTTCGGTGGCAAATGCGGACCACAACCGGGCGGGCAGTCCAAAGAGCGATTGCGAAACCGCCTGTTTCTTAGGATGTTGCTGACGAAACGCCTGCACCTGATCGCGCACCTGGTTTTCGTTCAGAGCCGCCAGCCAGTTGATACGGATTTCGTGCTGATACTGCACCTCGGCCAACTCGCGGGCCGCCCAGGCCGACAGGCGCAACACCGCCGGACCGCTGAAACCCCAGTGCGTAATCAGCACCGGCCCGCGTTGTTCCTGTTTGGTTCCCACCAGCCGAACCACGGCATCCGGCACCGAAACGCCCGCCAGCGCCAACAACGGATTGTTCGGCGTGTTGAACGTAAACAAGGAGGGGACCGGCGTCATCAGCGGGGAGGGCGGTTCGGTCAGGCCCGGAATCCAGTCGTAGGAGGGGGCCTGCGGAAAACCGCCAGCCGCAATCAGCAGCCGGTCAGCAGTCAGGATTTCGTCGGACAGGGTCTGGAGGTGCCAGCTGGTTTCGGAACGGCTGATGGACTTGACCCCGCAGGATGTCCGGATGTGAACGCCCAGCCGACGGGCTTCGTGCAACAGGCAATTCAGAATGGTTTCGGACGAATCGGTGACGGGAAACATCCGCCCGTCGGCTTCAGTTTTCAGTCGAACTCCCCGGTTTTCGAACCAGCGAACCGTGGCGGCTGCGTCGAACTGCTTCAGCAAAGGGCGCAGGAAAGCCGACCCGCGCGGGTAGTTCTTGACGAGTTGACGGTTGTCAAAACACGCGTGGGTGACGTTGCAGCGCCCTCCGCCCGAAATCCGGACTTTATTCAATACAGTTTTATTCTTTTCAAGAATCGTAATAGTGGCTTCCGGGAAGGTTTCGGCTGCGGTGATGGCTCCAAAAAAACCGGCTGCTCCTCCGCCGATGACGATGATTTGTAAGGATGGCATGCGATCGTAATCGAAATAGGCAATGCGTGGTAAAAATACGCACGAATTTGTATCTGTTTCGAAATTATAGTAACATGGTGGCTCTGCCAAGTATGGCAATGTATTCGTAACTTAGCCCCATGTTTTTTCGTTCGTTCCTGCATCCCCGGCGGTATGCCCGGCGTGGTTTTCGGTTGCGTAGCAATACGCTGATCTGGCTTTTTGTGTTCTTTCTGATCGGGTTGTTTCTCCATTACGGCGGCCGAACCGAGCCGGTGGTGGCGTTCTGGAATGATGTAAAAAGTCTGGTCGGGATTAAATCCAGTCCGAAGCAATCGGCTGATAATCCGTACAAAGCGCCTGAGCCCACGCCCGAAGTAGCGTCCGACAATACCGACACCGAAGCCTCCGACGACCGTTCGTTGTTGGAGAAAAACCGCACAAGTTCCCGCAAAAACCGTTCTTCCTCGGCAATGGCAATTGCTGATCGGAAATTGTTTGATTTCGAAAAAGCGGTTGATTTTGCCCTCCCGGCTTTTGGATCAAATGACGCCGTGATCCGGCACGATGGCTACACCCTGCGGTATCGGGAAGAATATGAGCAAGCCGATTGGGTGGCGTATCCGTTGCTGGAAAATGAAATTTTCGGAGATGCCGAGCGAAAAAACGAGCAGTTTCAGCCCGACCCGGATGTGAAAACCGGCTCGGCGCTGGCCTCGGACTACACCCGCTCGGGCTACGATCGGGGGCACCTGGCTCCGGCGGGCGATTTTAAGTTTTCGCAGAACATGATGCGCCAGACGTTTTACATGAGCAACATCAGTCCCCAGCAGCCGGATTTCAACCGGGGCATCTGGCGGGAGTTGGAGGAGCAGGTGCGGGCCTGGGCCGTGCGCGACAAGGGGCTGTACATTGTAACCGGTCCGGTTTTGCGCCCCGGATTGCCGACGATTGGTCGGAAAAACCAGGTAGCCGTCCCGGAGTATTATTACAAGGTGATTCTGTACTGCAACAATCCCGACATTCGGATGATTGCTTTTCTGATGAAAAACGAAGGTTCGGACCGCTCGCTGAAACAGTTTGTGGTGCCGGTTGATGAGGTGGAGCGCCAAACTGGGATCGACTTCTTTCCAAAAATTCCCGACAAACTGGAGCAGCAACTCGAGAGCGCCCGGCCCGCCCGGATGATTGCTGACTGGTTCAGTTTCTGATGTCGGTTGAGATCGGCAAAATACCACTTCAACACGAGAAACCTGCACTTTGTACCACTGCGTATTTCCCGGGCTGTAAAAGTTGAATTACTTGCTGTCGATTTAAGTAGTTCACGTTACGATCCTTACGACTATGTACCCGCAATCGACGCCGTTTCACTCCCTGAAAGCTATTCTGAACGTTGCCCTGAATGGAAACAAAGACCACGTTGACGCTATTTGCCAGCGGATGGGGATCAACCCGAACGAGGTCTATGAATATGTTTGCCAGGCGATGGAGTACGGTAAAGGTTACGAGCAAACCCAACCCGTGGCCGAGCAGGCCCGGGCCATTGTGCTCCGCCGACTTGATAACCAGCAACCGGCACAGATTGAAGATGTAGCCGATGAACTCGGTTTGTCGGTGCGGTCGCTGCAACGGCGGCTTCAGGCGGAAAACGTTACGTTCCGGGAAATCGTGGATGAAGCCCGTCGTGATATTGCCCTGCGGCTGATCCGCACCAACCAGCACAATATCAACGAAATTGCTTTTGTGATGGGCTACGACGAACCCAGTTCGTTCCGGCGGGCCTTCAAAAAATGGACCGGTCACAATCCGAAAGCCTACCAACTGGCAGGATGTTAAAGTTTACGGTTTTCGGTGGGCTGACGCAATCTTACAGGGCATCCGGCTGGGCTGTTAAAATTCACCCCCAACCCCCTAAAGGGGGCTGAAGCATCCGGATTTGAGAGCCCCTTTAGGGGGTTGGGGGTGAATTTCAACAGCCTCGAGCATCCAGGAATCACAACCAAACCGTAAACCATAAACTGAATACTAAAAAAGCTGTCGGCAACACCGGCAGCTTTTTTAGTTGATTCAACGAGTACAATTGGACTATTTTTTGGTTTCCAGTGCTTTGAGCCAGTTTTCGGCAAACGATCGGGCCGCCAGGACGGGCTCTTTGCCCATTCGATAAAGCAATTTCCAGTTGGATGACTTATTGCGGTACTCCGGATTAACGAACTCCATTTTAGAACCTCGTTGCATCAGTTTTGCGTCAAAATCAACCGATCCGACCAGCGCGATAAAGTCATTCAGCCGGTTTTTAAGGACCAGGTTGACGTTCGAGGCTGCTTTATACTCTGCCAGGCGTTTTTGGTAATCAGCGGCATTTTGCTTCGACTGGTTCAGGTCTTCTTCCGCCTTGTCCAGCCCCTGCGTCATTTGCCGTTGAACCATCTTGTCAAAATTAGCGAGGTACTGCTTTTTAAAGGCGTCAGGATTTGTTTTTGATAATCCCTGAATACGCTTCAATTCGGTCAGTTCCTTTGCTTTGGCGGTTTTTTCGGCTCCTTCCACTTCGCTCAGTTCCTGTTGCAGCATCTGAATCTGGCTCTGGATCATCATGGCTAGTGTCGAGGGGGGCATCTGGCTGTACGTGCTTTGCACCATTGCCGCCTGTTCACTGTAAACCGACTTCACATCGGTCATGGTCGTGGCCTGGGTCGTGGCGGCTGCTCGGGTCTGCTCGTCGCTGATGTTGTATTTGTTTTTGAGCCAGTCCTGGTAGCGCGTCCGGAAATCGTTTGATTCGGTATACGCCCGAACAACGCTCCCCAGGGCTTTGACGGCGGCTGCTCGGGAGTCCATCGGGATCTTTTTGGCCAGTTGCCGGACTTTAAACGAGTACTCAACTGAAAGCTGCTCCGAGGTTACATGGGCCAGCACGGTTTCCTGAACCTGCGGGGTGGTGAGTCCGAGGTCGCTCACAATGTCGCCGGAGCGGGCGGCTATCCACCCCCCGGCGATCACTATGAACGCTACTCCAAAAGAGTTCTTTTTCATCGCTGAATGTTAGGTCAGAATTTCGCTGTCAAACCCAGACGAAGGACCGCTACGCCGTAACCAATCTCGCCGTAAGCACCGATTTTTTCGGAAAACATATACCGGGAGCCGACGTGCAAACCGAGAAATAACGAGTTGCCGTAGGGGCTGTAGTAATCGCGGGATGAGCCGTAGGAATCACTGTAGGACGAGGTACGCAGCCCCAGGGAAATGCCGGCATACGGGTCAAATTTATCGTCGCTGACGTTCAGAATTTCACCGAAGTGATAGGTCCCCCGGGCGGTGAAGAACAGAAAGGTGTAATTCCATTTGTATCCCCCGCTGTTGTAGCCGTACCGGGCAAAGTCGAAGGAGCCGCCGACCGAAATGTTGTCTTTAATGGTGTGCTCGAACGATGCGCCGATCGGAAGGCCCCGGTAGGTGTAGGTGCCAACGCCGATCCCGGCGTTCAGAAAATTGGTGCCTTTTTCGATGGTTTGCGCCTTCGCGGTAGGCATGAGGGCCACAGCAACCAGCCAGGCCAGAATGGTCAGTAATGTTAACTTTTTCATGTGTTTAGTATTTGTTGTGTTGTTGGTAAAACCGGTTTTCTTCGCCGGTTTCTGATGACAAAGGTACGTGGTCAACTTGATGAGGGACGTGTCATTTTACGCAGAAAACCGGCATTTAACGACAGGGTTCGACCGTTTACTCATCGGCTTTTGGGATTGGGAGACTCCTCTGGCAGCGGGGGCGCGTGCTGGGGCCGAGCAGTTCGCACAAGCCAGGCCGGGGCCGAGGGTTGCACCCCCGGTTATCCAGGGCCAACCAGTCAGACAAGAAGCGTATCGGCGGTTTGCCGGGCCTCGATGGGCTGGGCCGTGATAGGTCGGGTCGTGACAGGCTGGGTTACAAAGGCCGGACGGAGCGATTCGCCGAGGATTTCTGAGAGGTATTGCTCACACAAGTCATTAGGGCGGTATTCGTCAAATTCGGCCCGCAGTTTTGCGACGCTCCGGCGGTAGATGGCGTTCCGCAAGACTTCCCGGACGCTGGCTCGAATTTGCTCAGGTGAGGGCGTTTCGGTTTTCAGATTGACGCCCAGTTTAAAGTACCCGATTCGGGACGTGATCTCGCTTTTCCCCTCGTGTATGCCCCCGGCTACGATCGGCAAACCGTTCTGAATACTGAGCATAACCCCGCCGTAACCGCCGTTGGTGACAAAAACATCGCAGAATGGCATGATTTCGGTAAAGTTGACAAAGTCTTCGATGATCAGATTCGACTGCGGAAACCGGGTTCTTAACGCTTCGGTTTGTGATCCGCCCGTAGTGGCAATAACCAGCGTATCCGAATCTTTGAACGCTTCCAGCGTAGGAACCAGAAGTTTCTCCGGGTCCCGTTCAACGGTTCCCTGCGTTACCAGAACCACATTTCGGTACTGATTAAGTTTACCATAATGCGGGAATCGGTGCCGTGCCGCCTTTGTGCAGGGCAGCAAAGGCCCTACAAACCGCACGTTGGGGCTTACGTCGGTCCGGGCATACTCAAATCCGGGTACCCCACTTTGCAGGTAAACATCTGCGCTTCGAATCAGGGTGTCGAAAACAAGTTCCTTAGATGGTCTCAGCCCATATTGCTTCAACAGCTTGTTATACAGGTCGGTACACGGTTTTAACAGAATGTGCTGAGTCAGATAGCGCAGGGCATCCTGTTTCCGTCTGCCCCAGAATCCCCGGGCCGGAATCATACCCATGCCCGTCGGTGGCAAATCACGCGACGATTCCGCCAGGGGAACGATGCCGACAGTCGCAACGGGAACCTGCAGCAGTTGTTTGATGACCGGAGCTGCCGAAAACAGGGCGTCGCACACCAGCAGGTCAAACGGGAAAGACTGGTGGATTTCGGTCAGGTCGGCGACGTATTCCGGTGCCCGGTGAAGAAAAACGTGGTTGAGGTCGAAGCGGAGCCGGGCCAGCCTGCCTTTGATCTGATTGCGTACAGGAAACAGTTCTTCCAGATTCTCCTGGTTGACCACCTGGGCGGTGCGGTAGGGAAAAACCGGTATGCCTAATTTCCGGGCTTTTTCCAGATAATGTCCGCCAATGTACCAGCGCACATCGTGGCCCAATGCCTGCAAGTGTTTGGCGAGACCTGTTAGTGGATTAAAGTGACCGTCGGCAGGGACGGTGGCGAAAAGGATTTTGCGGGGGTTCATAAGTTGTTGTTTTGTTAGGCGCATTGAAAATGAGACAATAGCGTAGCTGCTCACCGGTTTTGGTGAGAACCCGGCTGGCAAGCCGGTCGTGGAGCGGACCTGGGAAGAGTACGGATTACAGTATTCAGTTCCAGCTTATACTACCGGTTGAATATCAACCCGTTACATTTACTGAATACCGTAAACTGTATACCGAATACCATATCTACTCTCAAATCAGTGAAGCGTAATCCGGCGTGATGGCGTAATAGTACAGACACGGGTGACTGGAGGGGTTTCGGAGGGTATGAGGGGTTCCGGACGGGACGGTAATGGATTGCCCAGGCGTCAGCCGAATCCAGCGGTCGTCGACGAAGATTTCCAGCTCGCCGTATTCCACTGAGAAGTATTCCGATTCGTCGCCGTGGGTGTGTAAAGCCGTTCCACTTGCCCCAGCCGCCAGCCAGACGACGCCGGAGTCAATTTTGGAGTTCGGTTGGGATGGTAGAAACCAGTACTTAATTCCGCAGGTGGCTGCCAGATCCAGATCGGCTTCGCGAATGGCTACATGAGAGAGGTTCAGGGTAACCTGTTGGGGCGCATAAAAGTTCATGAGTATTCCGGTAATGGACGTTGTTGTTTACAAAAGATAAAAAGTAGTGAACTTTCTTTTCCAAAGATTACACTTCGCCCATTCGATCCAAAAACGCTGCGCCATGAACAAGTAACTTTTGCCTTTGAACCGGAAACTTCGCTCATTGAAACCGATTGCTGATCTTGCCCTACTAAACGTCGCAAAGAACAGCGAGCCTTTGGTGACGGTTTCAGAAACCGTTACCAAAGGCTCGCTTAAGTCATGATTGTTTCGCAACCTGGTATCAGGTTTTCTGCTTTTTCTTTTTGGCCGCCGGAAATAGGATATTGTTCAGAATCAGCCGATAACCGGCGGAATTAGGGTGCAGGTTGAGATCGGTCGGCTCCTCGTTGATTTCATGCCGGTAATCCTCCGGATCGTGACCACCGTAAAATGTAAAAAAGCCTTTGCCGTAGGGAGCGTGGATATACCGGGCTTCATTAGCGGCCCGGTTCTCGGCCAAAACCACCACTTCGGGCTTGATTAACCCTTTCTTGAAGGCCGTTGTCTGGCCCATAAAACCCTTGATGATGTTCATGTGGTTCTGTGTCAGCATCGTCGGAATCGGGTCCCACTTGGCCGAAAACTGAAACAGCGTGAAGTAGTCGTTCTGCTCGATTAGCCCACGTTCTTCGGGTTGGTTGTCAATGTTGGAAAATTCAATCTGGTACGGATTGATGTAAACCTGAAAATTCCGAAATGCCATTGTCTGGCTGTAATCCAGTTTGCTGTTGGCCGCCGGGTCGGCCGGGTCACCGTCATAAATCGACTCTGCGATGTCGGTTTTTTGGGTTGCCAGGGCAATGTCGTACGTGTCGGTAGCATTGCACATCGCGAACATGTAACCACCCCCCAGGCAGTATTCCCGAATTTTCTGAACTACATTGCGCTTCAATTCCGAGACTTTCGTCAAACCGTATTTCTTGGCAATTAGCTCGGCTTCCCGTTTTTGCGCCTGGTACCAGGGCTGGTCCCGAAACTGAAAAAATTTGCCGTATTGCCCCGTAAAATCTTCGTGATGCAGGTGTAACCAGTCGTATTGCGCCAGTTTGCCATCCATCACTTCTTCATCGAAAACCGTTTCGTAGGGAATTTCGGCGTAGGTCATCACCAGCGTAACGGCGTCGTCCCAGGGCTGCTTGGTTTTTGGGGAATAGACCGCCACTTTCGGGGCTTTCTGCAATTTTACGGCATCCATGTTGACGTCGGGCGATGACACCTCGGCCAGAATCTGGGCACTTTGCGCGTCGGAAATCACTTCATAGCTGACGCCCCGGATGACCATTTCGTTGACAAAACGCTGGTTGTGCGGCATCATGAAGCTTCCTCCCCGGTAATTCAGCAACCAATCGACCTCCGTATCGAATTGCCGGAGAACCCAGTAGGTGATGCCGTACGCTTTGAGGTGATTTTTCTGGTTTTCATCCATCGGAATCAGGATTTTCGACGCCAAAACCGGGGTCGTCAATGCCAAAATCAGGATGAGCGGTAGGAGCAGCCTTTTCATCGGTAATCGTTTGTTTGCTGTTTTCAGTAGCTTTGTGTCTACTGGTATGTAACGAAGATAAGCAAATTTTGTGCTAACTGACCTATGAACCTTATCGAAAACATCCGAGAAGGCCTGCGTTCGATCATTTCCAATCGACTGCGCACCATTCTGACCTCGATGATTATTGCCATTGGAATTACCTCGCTGGTCGGAATTCTGACGGCAATCGACGGGTTGCAAAGTTCGGTCGACAATAGTTTTGCCGGATTGGGGGCCAACACCTTTGATATTCAGGGGCCGCAGTTGTTTCGGCGGTTTGGGGGCCGAGCTGAAAAGCGGGTGCCACCGATCGACTACCACCAGGCCATGACCTTTAAAAGGCGGTTCGAGAAAGGGGAGTCGGTTTCGGTTTACGCCACCGTCACAGGGGCTGCTCAGATTAAATATGCTTCGAAGAAGACAAATCCGAATGTCCAGTTGACGGGCGTTGACGATAACTTTCTGGCAATAAAAGCCTTTAAACTACAATCAGGCCGGAATTTCAGCCCGAACGATTTAACGAATTCCCTCAATGTCACCATTATTGGAAGTGAAATAGCGTCTACTTTGTTTGAGCGGAATATGAATCCGTTAAATAAGGAGATTAACATTCTGGGTGGAAAATACAAGGTTATTGGTGTTTTGGACAAAAAAGGCGGTTTTTCGGGTGGAGGGGAGGATCGAACCGTGCTGGTACCACTCGAAAACGCACGGGCTATGGCAGCGAACCGTACGCTGACATTTGATATAACGGGGTCGGTGCCGAGTCTGAGCGATGCGGAAACGGCGGTTGGTGAAGCGCGTGGCCTGATGCGGCAAATTCGGCGGGATCCACTGGGTCGGCAGGATTCGTTCGAAATCCGACGGGCGGACGAACTGGCAAAGGACTTTGAAGAGATAACCAGCTACCTGCGGATCGGCGGTTTTGGGATCGGTTTTATTACGTTGCTGGGGGCTTCGATAGCGTTGATGAACATCATGCTGGTGTCGGTGACCGAACGCACGCGTGAAATTGGAATCCGGAAATCGCTGGGGGCAACACCCAAACGAATTCGGGAGCAATTTTTGATTGAAGCCATTGTGATCTGCATTCTGGGCGGTCTGGGTGGTATAGTTTTGGGGATTGGCATCGGTAATGTGATTTCAAGAGTTGTTAGTCCTGGCGACGCGGTTAGCTTTGTGGTACCCTGGCTCTGGATGGGGGTCGGTATTCTGGTCTGCGTCAGTGTCGGTTTATTTTCTGGAATCTACCCGGCGTTCAAAGCCTCGCGTCTCGATCCCATCGAAGCGTTACGGTACGAGTAAGTGACCCTGCAATAACCTTCTAAATCAGCACAGTTGGCTCATTTCGTAGAATTTTCAGAAAAAATATTCACTAGTCATTATTCATTATTCGTTAATAATCCTACTTTTGCACCCACGTTCGCCTGAGCGAAGCACTGTGAGAATGCCGGGATGGCGGAATCGGTAGACGCGTTGGTCTCAAACACCAATGTCTGCAAGGGCATGCCGGTTCGAGTCCGGCTCCCGGTACAATACCAACAGGGCACTCCATCGGAGTGCCCTGTTGCGTTTAAAATGGATACCCTTATTCGGTGCTTCTTAATGATGAAGTACCCAGGCCTTGACGGCAATCAGCGGACCCGCAAAACGATCCTGGCCGCAAATAGCTTTGCCGGTTCCCTCAGCTAGATCAAGAACCAGATCGCAGGAAACCTGGCCGGGGTATTTGCGGACATACAGCTCAACTTCTGAATCGCTGAGCCAGGTAACTTTGTCGGCGCTCCAGACATCGCCTTGCAGGTCGAACAACTGGGCCTGATCCTGGACCCGAAAAACGCGGGGGGCTTGTATCCAATGACTCATTCGAACCTCAAAAGTGTCGAAGATAATCGAAAAGGTGCCGTTGGGTGATAAAATGGAGTCTTCCATGAATAAGACAGCGTAAATAGGTGGGTGTTTAAGATATTCGCCTTCCAAACGAATGTCGAATTTCTCGTAAGGAAACAGCCAATCAGAAATCCGATGATGACTACCACACCATGACCCGCAACCGCGCCGGGTAGGCCATACAGACTAGCTTTCTTTGGGCAAGTATAAAGAGAAAAAAGATAGAGTGTATCACGAAGGGAATTTGCCCTGCCCAACCTTCTCATAAGCGGCAAGGCCCGATAGCAGCCGTTGCCGGATGGCATTCTGCAGCCGTTCGGGTTCGAGAACAATCATGCCGTCGCCGAAACTCAGGATTTCTCGTTCAAGCTCCAGATTATGTTGCACAACGAGCTGGATTACAATGCCATCGGGTTCTCGTTCAACTACTTCCTGGGAAGGATGCAGCGGTTTGGTTTCAACGTATGGAGCCTGTTCCCGGGCTACCCGAATTTTTACCTTCAATGGCCGCAATCGTTCGCTCACCGTAACCCCAATGACATCCCGGTAATACCGATCCGGATCGACCGTGACATTTGGCAGGTAGTCGGTCTCCGGGGCGGTTTCTACGGCCAGTATCCGGTCGAGGGCCAAATGCATGATCGGACCTTTCGATTCGCGCACTCCGGCTGCATACCAGCGGTTTTTAAACTCCTTCAACCACCAGACATGAAACGGGACGGTTTGTGGCAGCCGTGCCGAAAAGGACTGGTACTGAATTAGGAGAGTCTGCTTCTGAACCACGGCCTGGTAAAGCGTGTCCAGCCAGTGAAGCCCTCTCAGACCTTCGTTTTTCTCGAAATCAATCACCGGGGCTGATTTTCGGCCGGTGGAGTAGACGTGATCCTCCAGTTTCTGGACCACCTCGTTCAGGGCTGTAAAGTGCGAGAAACCCCTGAACTGTTTCAGCACTTCCACGGCTTCGTTCATGCGGGACAAATCGCCGTCCGAAAGCGGAATGTTGGTGATGCTGTAGGCGGGGTCTTCGTAGGTGTAATACTTTTTGTCGATGACCGTAATCGGTGCAAAATAGCCCAGTTTATCGCTCCGCATCATCTGTAGATCGGCCTGAATGGTGCGCCGACTGATGCCTTTATCGATGCCTTCGTATTCGTAGAGTGCGGCCGACACGGCTTCGATCAGGTCGTCAAGCGTCCATTTGCGCTGGCGGTTGCGCAGGCAGGCATCCAGCGTTTTGTAGCGAATCAGGGCATTCCGGTTAACAGGCATAAACGTTTTTTTAAGAAAAATTAGAAAAAACTTTGAGCTACGCAAAAACACTGCGCAGTAGGTCACAATCTTTGTGACGGCAGTCGGGTTTAGGCTCATTTTCTGGTCCTGAATTAGCCCGAACGAATTTGAACTAGTTACGAAGATACTTTAGCCTGTCAACCAGATTAGTACATACCATGCAAACGCCTATTTTAATCGACGACATTCTGACGCTGGCACCCATTCCCGAACACCTCTACACACCGTTCCTGCGGGTCGCCAACGGCCTGGTTCTGCGGGCGAATTACCCGAAAGAAAAGGTGCTTGGGCTGCTGGCGCAACTTTTTCAGAATCCCAAAAAATACGCTTTTTCAAAGAACAAGGTGACGAACCTGGCGCGGGCCATTTATGACCTCAACAAACAGGGTATACCAGTGCCGCTGAGCGAAGTCGGGAAACAATTCCTGCCGCCCGATCCGGCACCCTATGAACTGCTGACCCGCACCAAGCAGACCGAACAGACGCTCGACCTGCGCCCGGAAGCGCTGCCCTATGCGGTTTTTGGCCGGGAGTACATAGAAGAAGGTGCGTTGAAACAGATGGAAACGGCGGCCAGTTTGCCGATTTCGCTGGCCGGTGCCCTCATGCCCGATGCGCACCAGGGCTACGGCCTGCCCATCGGGGGCGTGCTGGCTACCGAGGCCCATACCGTCATTCCGTTTGCGGTTGGAGTCGATATTGCCTGCCGAATGTGTTTGTCGGTTTTTGATTTGCCGCCGGACTTCCTGAAGCGCGAACCGCATTTGTTGAAGAAATCGCTGGTTGAAAAAACCAAGTTCGGCATTGGGGGCGAAACCCGGGACAAGGTGGACGAGAGCGTGATGGATCTGCCGGAGTGGCAGGCTACGAAAGTCATCCGGGATCTGAAAGATAAAGCGTATCGCCAACTGGGTAGTTCCGGGACTGGTAATCACTTTGTCGAGTGGGGCATTGTCAGGGTTGAAACGATGGACGACGAGTTGAACCTGCCCCCGGGCGAGTATCTCGCACTGCTATCGCATTCGGGTTCGCGCGGGTTAGGCGGAGCGGTCGCCAATTACTACTCGAAGCTGGCGATGCAGAAAACCCGGTTGCCTAAACAGGCAGCTCACCTGGCCTGGCTCGATCTGAATACCGAAGAAGGGCAGGAATACTGGATTGCTATGAACCTGGCCGGGGAGTATGCATCGGCCAACCACCACGAAATTCACCGCAAACTGGCGAAAGCCATCGACCACGAACCGCTGACGATGGTGGAAAACCACCACAATTTTGCCTGGAAAGAGCAATTGGCCGACGGGCGAGAGGTCATCGTCCATCGCAAAGGAGCTACCCCCGCCGGAGATGGGGTGCTGGGAATCATTCCCGGTTCGATGACCCAACCCGGTTTTGTGGTCCGGGGTCGTGGCAATGAGGCCTCGATCAATTCGGCTTCGCACGGGGCCGGGCGGCAGATGTCACGGACGCAGGCGTTTAACAAGGTGACCCGTTCCCAACTGAATCAGGCCCTGGAAGAAGCACAGATTCAACTGATCGGCGGGGATCTTGATGAAGCTCCGATGGTGTACAAGAACATCAAAACCGTTATTGATGCGCAGAAAGAGCTGGTGAGTGTGCTGGCCACCTTTACGCCCAAAATTGTCCGTATGGCCGATCCGAACCGGAAGGAGGGACGTGAGGATTGATGGGCGAATCCGTGATAAATCGCAAGTGGGCTCTTTTTGACAACTTATCTAATCATCAAGTGAATTGAGTGAGTAGGTAGTACCCCAACCGAGCGTCGGTCTGGCATACTGATCGGAATAACCTAATCATTTAATTCAATTCAGGTAAAGGCTTGATTTTGCCAACCTGGCGGCTTTTTCTAAAAAAACTTGTTCCAATCCGGAATGCGGTTTTACTTTTGCAGACCTGAAACCGGTTTTCGGGTATCTCATTTCTTCATCGACTTCTTTCCATTAAACGGCCCACATCTCTGAGAGCGGTTTTTGTGCCGGTTTTCGTTGCCATTACCAATTTCTATCGCTTATAAGTATGTCTATTTTATCTCAACAGTTGGAAAGTTTATTTCCGGCCGAAGATCAGATTCCGGATGAATTCCGGATTGAACCGCTGCACCAGCGGGAGTATTTAGTCGATGGAGAAATCCGGATATGGGAGGGCCCCACGCAGGAGGTGCTGTCGCCGGTGTATGTCCGAACGCCGGAAGGACTCGTTCGGCAAGTGATCGGCAGTTATCCGCTCCCGATGGATGATAACGAAGCGCTGGATGCGCTGGAGGCTGCCGTACGGGCGTTCAACCACGGGCGGGGCGAGTGGCCAACGATGTCGGTTTCGGACCGCATTGCCTGCATGGAGCGGTTTGTCGGCAAAATGATGGAGCAGAAACAAACCGTCGTCAATCTGCTGATGTGGGAAATTGGAAAAACGCTGGCCGATTCGATCAAGGAGTTCGACCGCACGGTTCAATACATTTACGATACTATCGATGCGTTTAAGGACCTTGACCGGGCCAGTTCGCGCTTCCGGATCGAAGAAGGCGTCATTGGTCAGATCCGGCGCTCACCGCTGGGCGTGGTGCTGTGCATGGGGCCGTTCAATTACCCGCTCAACGAAACCTACACCACGCTGATTCCGGCGATTCTGATGGGAAATACCGTGTTGTTTAAACCGCCGAAACACGGTACGCTGTTACATCACCCGATGCTGGAAGCGTTCCGGACCTCGTTTCCGAAGGGGGTTGTTAACACGGTTTATGGCCGGGGGGCTACGGTGGTGCCAACGCTGATGAAGTCGGGCAAGATTAATGTGCTGGCACTGATTGGGTCGAGCCGGGTGGCCGATAGCCTGAAAAAAATGCACCCCAAAAGCAACCGACTCCGGGCGGTTTTGAGCCTGGATGCCAAGAATGCCGCCGTGATCCTGCCCGATGCCGACATTGAGCTGACCGTCAAAGAATGCATGTTGGGTACGATGTCGTTTAATGGTCAGCGTTGTACAGCCCTGAAGATTCTGTGGGTCCACCGTTCGGTGGCCGATGCATTTCTGCAACGGTTTGGCGATGAGCTGAATACCCTGAAACCGGGCATGCCGTGGAGTAAGGGTGCCCAGGTGACGCCCCTGCCCGAGCCCGGTAAACCGGCTTACCTCGACGAGTGCCTGCGTGATGCGGAAGCAAATGGAGCCCGCGTGCTGAACGAAGGGGGCGGCACAACGGTGGAATCGTTCGTGTTTCCGGCTCTGGTTTACCCAGTCCGCGATGGCATGAAATTATACCGAGAAGAGCAGTTCGGACCCGTCGTGCCGGTGGTGCCGTTCGATGATATCGAGGAACCCATCGAGTATATTATCAACTCCGATCACGGGCAGCAGGTGAGCATCTTCGGACAAGAAACCAGCCAGATTGCTGCATTGGTCGATCAGTTGGTCAACCAGGTCAGTCGTGTCAACATCAATGCCCAGTGCCAGCGCGGGCCGGATACGTTCCCGTTCACGGGCCGGAAAGATTCGGCTGAAGGCACCTTGTCGGTGGAAGATGCCCTGCGTTCGTTTTCGATCCGAACCGTCGTAGCGACCAAAGATTCGGCACTGAACAAAGAAATTCTCAATACCATCGTGGAGCAGCATCAATCCGAGTTCTTATCGACCAAATTCGTCTTTTAAGGCGCTCGAACGCAAATTCCTCCTGCCGTGCTATTTCCGAAAAACCGGCTGGAAACAGCGGTTTTCGGAAATAGCACGGCAGGAGTTGTTGGCCCCTGGCCGTTCAGGACCATTAATCCAATTTTAATGCAATTTTCGGGTTTTTGCTCCAACTTTTTGAACCCAATAGCGATCGGGTAGTGTTAGATGCACAAATTTTTTGTTGTAAACGACACTCCCCATTCGTATGGCTATTGAACTAGTACCCATTGATCGGGTCAGGAAAGACCAGAAAGCGCTTTTTCAACAGGAATATTTCAAACCACACAAACCTGCCATCATTCAGGATTTTTGCCATGATTGGCCGGCTTACAAAAACTGGTCTTTCGACAAACTTAAGGAACGGGCGGGGCACCTGACCGTCGATTTGTACAATAACAAACCGGCAGCTCCCGACAAAAGTACCATGTTCGTCGATGAGCGAATGAACTTCGGCGAGTACCTCGACAAGATTGCCTCGAATGAACAGGTTGAACTGCGCATTTTTCTTTTCAACATTTTCAAGCACATTCCTTCGCTGAAGAAAGACATACTGAAGCCGGATCTGGTCGACGGATTCATGATGAACCTGCCTTTTATGTTTTACGGCGGGGCCGGTTCGGTCGTTCACATGCACTTCGATATCGATTTGTCGCACGTCTTTCTGACACAGTTTGTAGGCCGGAAGCGGGTGGTGCTGTTTGCTCCCGAATACACGCCGATGCTGTACCGGTTGCCGTATTCTGTGATCACCTACACCAATGTGAACAACCCGGATTATGAAAAATACCCTGCGCTGCAACACGTCCGGGGGTATGAATGTACATTAGATTACGGTGAAACACTTTACATTCCCGCCGGATACTGGCATTACATCGAATACATCGATGGCGGGTATGCCCTGGCCCTGCGGGTATTGAACGAGTCTTGGCTGAAACGGATTGAAGGTGCGTGGAACCTCTTTGGAGAGATGCGAATCGATAATTTTATGAAAAAGTATTTCACCAAGCCCTGGTTTGAATACAAAAACCGGAAAGCCTTCGAAAACGCGGATAATGCCGTCCGGCAACTTCGTCAGCCGCAGGAATTGGTCGTTTGAAGCTTACGTTCCCAATTTCTGAAAGCCGGTTTGATCCAAGAGCAGATCAAACCGGCTTTTGCATTTGATTTAATTTTTCCTGCCTTTATTTGTACGATTCCTAAAAACATTTACCTTCGCAACCTAACTCTACTCTACTGTACTGTATCAATAAAAGCACCTACAACGATTGATCATCCTAATCTTTCACGTATGAAGCGTCGGATTTTACTAGCGGGTTTGCTGCTCACAACCTGGTATACACAGGCCCAGTCTCCTTTTACACACGGCCGACTCCGGGTGTCTGATAACCAGCGGTACCTGGTGCATCAGGATGGGACGCCCTTTTTCTGGCTGGGCGATACGGCTTGGGAGCTTTTTCACCGGCTGAACCGCGAGGAAGCCGAGCGGTATTTGAAACGCCGGGCCGCGCAGGGCTTTACGGTGGTTCAGGCGGTCGCCCTGGCCGAACTCGACGGCCTGAATACCGCCAATGCGCTGGGTGAAAAACCGCTCGTCAATAACGATCCGGGCCAGCCAAACGAAGCGTACTTCAAACACGTCGATTACATCCTCGATAAAGCGGCTGAAAACGGTATCGTGGTGGCATTTTTGCCCACCTGGGGCGACAAACTAAACAAGTCGACCTGGGGTAAAGGGCCGGAGATATTTACCACTCAAAATGCCCGGGCTTTTGGCCGGTGGCTGGGAAACCGGTATAAAAACCGCGAAAACATTGTCTGGATCATGGGCGGAGACCGAACGCCCCGCGATGGTTCGGAGGATGTCGCCGTCTGGCGGACGATGGCCGAGGGTGTGGCCGAAGGGGTTGGCGGGCACGACAAAGCGCTGATGAGTTTTCACCCGCAGCCCAATGCGCTGGAAATGGGCGGTTCTTCCCATTGGTTTCATAACGACAAGTGGCTGGATTTCAATATGCTGCAAAACGGCCACTGCCGAGATACGCCCACCCACGACAAGATTGCGTTTGTGTATAACCGGACGCCGGTGAAGCCGGTGATGGATGCCGAACCCATTTACGAAGATCACCCGGTTTGTTTCAACGCCAAAGACTTAGGGACATCCAATGCCTACGATGTCCGGAAATACGCTTACCTGGATCTGTTTGCCGGGGCACATGGGCATACCTACGGTTGTCACGATGTCTGGCAAATGTATGCGCCCGGTCAGGAACCGGTCAACGGGCCGCACATGGCCTGGCACGAAGCGCTTGACTTACCGGCGGCCAATCAGATGCAGTGGGTTCGGAAGCTGATGGAGTCGCGGCCGATGCTGGACCGGGTGCCGGATCAGTCGCTGATTGTGGAGAACAATTACGGTCCGGCGGATCGCATCCAGGCCACCCGTGGGCAAGATTACGCCTTTGTGTATACGTCGGCTGGTCGGCCGTTTACGCTGCAACTGGGCAAAATTTCGGGCAAAGAGGTCAGAGCCTACTGGTTTGATCCCCGCAAGGGAGAAACAAAACCGGCCGGAACGTTTGCCAACCAGGGCAGCCAGTCGCTAAAACCGCCGACGACCGGCTACGGGCAGGACTGGGTACTGATCCTGGACGATGCGTCCCGAAATTACCCGCTGCCGGGGGCGTCGCGGTAATGGACTAGGGGTGAACCAGAAGAAAGCCAACAGCCGTTGCCAATGGGTAGCGGCTTTTGTGTTTAATTACTTAATTTTACCGGATGGAGAAGTTGATAGTACGAAATTGTGGACCGATCAAAGAGGCTACTGTCGATGTCAGGAAGAACACGGTTTTTATCGGTCCGCAGGGATCTGGAAAGAGTACGCTGGCAAAACTGATTGCGTTGTGTACGGATATAAGTGTATTTCCGATTGCCGGTTTTCCGTCCAATCTTTTTATCAACTACAATCTTGAAAGTTACGTTAATTTAAACACATATTTCCACTACGAAACACCTCTGTATTTTGTTGAGTATAAAAAAAACTTATCATTTGGCTTAACCGATCAAGGCTTACTATTAAATAAGAAATTAGTTGATCAAAGGCGTAATAACGACTTAAATTATAAAGAGAATGGTGCTCCTTGGGATTTTACAACGTTTGTTCATTCCCTTTCTCAAAAGCTAAAAGAGAAGTCTAATTCTGGAGGAAATTGGTTCAGTATAAGTCAAAGTTTCCATCAGGCTTTTTTTCAGGAATATGTTTTAAGAAGTCCGTCAACATATATTCCCTCAGAAAGAAACCTAACGGCAATGTTGTCTTCGGCTATATGGAGCCTACTTTATTCGGATATCAACATTCCAAAACCGCTCGTGCAATTTGGGCGGACATTTGAAGCGGCTAGGAATCAAATAAATAAACTATCGATCCCATTTCTTGGTGTTCGGTATTCTTACGAAAATGGGAAAGATAGAATTTTATATGGAGCAGACGGAAGCATTGATTTAGCAAACAGCGCTAGTGGTTATCAATCGATTATTCCATTGTTGCTTGTAGTCGATTATTTGCGTTCAAAAGAAAGCAGGCGGTTTGTTATCGAAGAGCCGGAGTTGAATCTGTTTCCACAAGCTCAGAAAGAATTAATGTATTATTTGCTGAACCAATCTCTCGGAAAGTACCAAAGCCAAACGGTTATAACTACGCACAGCCCCTATATCTTGAGTGCCATTAATAATCTGCTGTTTGCTTACAAAGTAGCAGAAAGTTCTGCGGAAGACCGCGCTAAAATTGAAGAAATAATACCCGCCGGATCATGGCTGGACCCGGCCGAGTTCTCGGCTTATTTTGTCGAAAATGGCACCATTCGTTCCATCATGAATGAAACGACCGGATTGATTGGCGATAATGAATTGGATGATGTATCCGAAGACATTGCCGGTGAACGGGATCAGCTCTTAACTATCTACCGTAACAGTCAGCGTGAAAGAACAGCTTGAACAAGTTATTCCAAAGGTTAGTACGAATGGTTGTCTCGAAGCAATTTCTGATCTTGAATTTGGGATATATGATTCGGAAACCAAACGTAGCTATCGACAAACCGACCCCAATGGAATTATTCATTTTACCGTTGAAAATCCCAATCGCAAAGAGATTCACTTTCTAGCGATTGATAAATGCCTTTTTGATGACTCAGAACCCATCGAACGGTGCGATTTTGCGGTTTTTGATAATCGCACGTTTGCTTTTGTCGAGATCAAGGAAACGGATAGTAGCATTCAACGATCAGCACACAACCGAAAGGCAAAAAGTCAGTTAAAGGCTACAATTGAGTTTTTTCAAAATTCAATTTCGTTCACGGTTAAACACCTTGAAGCGTATGTCTGCGTGGGTACGACCGAATCAAGACCTGCCCGAAGGGCATCCGATTTGAATGAAATTCTGGAATTTGAACAACTCGGAGTGGCCTTGTACCACGGGAATCGCAAACGGTTTACGTAAGGCAACGCTCTTTTCCGCCGAAAAAACCGTACCTTTGTCCTATTTCCGATTTGTTTATTCCTTCTAATCCAAGTAGTACGTTGATGAATGCTTGTTTCCACGGCGTTGGGGTCGCCATTGTCACCCCGTTCAACGACGACCTGACCGTTGATTTCGACGGTTTTGGCCGCATCGTTCAGCACATTTCCGACGGCGGTGTCGATTACATTGTGCTGCAAGGTACCACCGGCGAATCGCCTACCGTGACGAAATCGGAAAAGAAACAGCTTCTCCAGTTTTTGAAGGAAAACAACCCGAAAAACCTGCCGATCGTGTACGGCGTTGGAGGCAACGTAACACCTGAAGTCCTGACAACGATTAAAGATACTGACTTTGAAGGAGTTGATGCCATTCTGTCGGTTTGCCCGTATTACAATAAACCGGGAAAACGGGGTGTCATCGAGCATTTTACCCGGATTGCCGATGCCAGCCCGGTGCCGGTTATTCTGTACAACATTCCGCCCCGCACAGGCATCAACATGTCGGCCGAAACCATCTGTACCCTGGCCGAACACCCGAACATCATTGGCGTGAAAGAGGCTTCCTGCATCATCGAACAGTGCATGGAAATCGTGCGCGACAAACCGGAAGACTTCCTGCTGATTTCGGGCGACGATGTGCAGGGCGTACCCATCATCAGCATCGGCGGGGTGGGCGTGATGTCGGTGATTGCCAATGCGTTCCCGGCAAAATTTACGGGCATGATTCACGCGGCCCTGCGCGGTGATTTTGCTTTTGCCCAAAAAGAACTCGGCCATTTCCTGCGCATCGACCCGTTGCTGTACGAAGAGGGCAACCCGGTCGGGATCAAAAAGATTCTGGAAATTCTGGGCCTGATTTCGTCCAACGTTCGTCTGCCGCTGTATCCGGCTGCCGACGACCTTGGCGAACGCATGAAAGAAGTGCTGCAACGCGACAAGCTGGTCGAACTGGTGGCCTGATATACCGAAGTTATTCGTAAAAAAGCAGAAATCGGATTAACGGTTTCTGCTTTTTTATTCTCAAATGGCTGGAAGCGTTACGATTACGACCTTCCGCCGAACACCTTCCGGAATAGCCAGATCGCCACGACCACCACGAGAAAAATTCCGATGCCATAGACCCAAAGGCCCGCTTTGAAAATATCGCCGACCAGTTCGCAACTGGTCATTCCGACCAGCAGGAACAAAGAAACCGTCAGGGTATATAGCCAATGAGTGAAATTACGCATAACCGTTGAGTTTGATGTTTCTTCAACAACCGACAACGGCACCGCATTGTTTGTTGAACCATTGGCTTATACGTTCCACCAATAGGTTAGTTTCAGTACCAAGGCCCGGTTTTTGACCAAGAGCGACCCCGGCAGGTAATTGTCGGTGTAAACGATGAACAGATCGGAAGCAGGCGCATAGCGCCACTGAAACCGGGTGTTGAGGTTTACGTTTCGGGCTTGCTCGTTGTATTGCAGGAACGTGGTGAAAAACAGCTTGTTGGTCATCGTCAGGTCGATGCGCGGACCCACGAGCCAGAACCGGGCGTTGGACGACGGTTCGGGCAACCGGATGTCGTTGTAATTGGCACTGAGCGCCAGATTGACATACGGCTGAAACCGGTAACCGAGTTCGGTGCTTAGCGTCAGGCGGGTACCATTGGCGAAATACCCTCCATACCGGCCTGAAAAAGAGTACGTAAACAGGCTTTGCGGTTTTGAGATGTAATCGGCTCCCACTGCATTCCAGCGGTGTTCAGTACCCCGGGCCAGCGTGTCGCGCCCGGTGTTGGTCGGGTCGAAGGGTTGAAGAAGCCGGATGTAAGCATGTCCCAGCCAGACGGCAAAGACACTTTTCGTCCGGAATGTCGTCGTGTACATCGCCACGGTTTCGTTGTCGGTTTGCCGGAACGACTCGTTGAAAATGTAAAAGGAAGTAATCTGCGGTCCGTGGCTCAAGACCGAACCTCCTTTCGGGAACATCAGGTAACTAGCGGTCGGGTTGACTTTGATATACCCCCGTCGCGGAACGTACCCGACTTCGGCGGTATAATCCCGGCCTACGTATTCATGTTGCCAGCCGACAATCCATTTGCGGGTGCTGTAGAGCAGATTGGCCGCATGCACCCAGCTCCGGTTGGCGTTTTGCGGGTCAAACGATTTTAACAGAATTGCCTTGCCCGTCCAGACATTGTTGGACGACGCGAGATTGTATTCAAATCCGAGGTTTCGGTTAAACCGGGAATAAGCCGGTTTGCCCGCTTCCGGGGTGTAGTTCAACGATTCCTTGTTGATAAAAATCGCCCCAATGTTCGAGCGGGAGAACACCCGGCGCTGAAGCGCCACGACCGCAAAGTTCTGGGCGGGCAACCCGGTTTCGTCCACTTTGCCGGTTTGCATGTCCATCAAACCGATTCGCCAGTCTTTGTTCAGCTTTCCGCTGAGTCGCGCGCCAAACCGGATCGGGACGCCCAGGCCAATGCGCCGGGAAAAAAAGGGGCGAATGTTGGCGTAGCCAAAGTTGGAAAACTGATCGCCATTTTCGAGGAAAAATTGTCGTCGTTCGGGAAAAAAGAGTTCAAACCGGTCGAGGTTGGTCACCTGCCGGTCGACATCCACCTGCGAGAAATCCGGATTGACCGTCAGGTCAAGGTTTAAGGACGAGGTCACGGCCACCTTGGCATCGAGTCCGGCATCACCCCGAAAATCCGTTGGTTTTTTGGTTTGATAGTCACGCGTTGAACCGCCCAGCACATACGGAATCACAGAGATGTTCGGTCCAACCTGTGGAGGGGGCTGGTCCCAGATGATCGAACCGGTATAGGCCAGCGAAGCCGTCGGAAATTGGCGCGGAACGGGTGCCCAACTTGATTTTTCGGTCGTCAGCAAATCCTGTCGACTGAAGTTGATGCCCCAGCGGGTGATGCCTTTCTTGTAGCGGATGGTTTTGAACGGAATGGCTGCTTCGAATACATACCGGTCCTCATAGTTCTTCACGACCGAATACCATTTGTTATCCCAACTCAGATTCGCTTTCCCTCCTTCGTACAGCAAGCCATCCCATTGCGCACCGACGGCGTTAGCTCCGAATGTAAACCCGTTGGTTTGATCGTCGAAGGGGTCCATGAAAAATATAAAATTGTCGTTTTTGCCAAACTCCCAATCCCGGCGGAGCGACTGAACGAAAGGCCGGTTGGCCCAACTACTGTCTAGGTTGCGGGCGTAATAACAAACCGCCACGATGTAAAAGTTGTGCTGGTCGTAGGTCATCCGGACATCCGTTCGCAGCCTGGCGTAGCTGGTGTCCATCGGAAGCACCATGAAAAAGTTAGTGGCCGATTCGGCTTCCTGCCAGGCGGGTTCGTCCATGATCCCGTCAATTTTCACGGTTGGGTTTCGGTCGGTCGGATGACTTTGGCGGATGTGATACTGATAGGATTCGTTTTTCTTCTGGGCAAAAAGGGAAAGAGAAAGAACCAAACAAGGCAACAAAACGAGGAGAAGTTTCACAAATAGGCGTCGGTTTTAGGAAATGGGTTCAATAATCACCAAAAATACGGGATGTTCAAACGTGTTGGTGAATGCAGGAACAGAAAACCGAACAAGTGGGAGCAGATGGGAGCAAATCGGTACACCAACCGGAAGCGGTTTTTGGCCATGAGCTTTAAAAAACAAGTATTCTTTGTCTGATAATGGCCTGAAGTCCTTTTTATCGGTTACGTAAAAACACTCAAGAGCGGGCGTAAACTATAAATTTGGGAAATTCTGCAACAGCCTACGGAGGGTTATGTTCAATAATTGTAACTAAAAACGCTGTTTGTTATACTTAAATGCCTGTTATGTTTCATAATTTATTATATGACTAAAAAACTAGTAGTGATTTTCCTCTACCGGTAATATTTTGGCGGCTTGCTTGATTAGTTTCTGTTCTAAAATCTGTACTCTTAACTTTCTTGTTTGACAATCTTACTTTTGATATTTGTTTGCTGAGTGCAAAACTGCTCGACGGTTTCAATGGGCCTGCGTCCCATGTTGCGGTAGCCTAAGTGGGGGCGTTGCG
>NZ_JBMSDT010000026.1:0-50363 GCF_049445795.1 Larkinella sp. VNQ87 | reverse complement strand
GGCCGTTTTGAGCACGATGGCGCTAAATCTGCACCGCAAGGCAGGCCACAACTCGATTACCGAGGGGCAACTAAAATTTGGCAGTAATGTCAAAGAACTCATCAAACTCATCAGAACTTAACAGCCCTGCCCTGGGTGGGAAAAATGAGTCTGGGCGGGATGGATTATGCCGACGATGAGCGCATTCTATACGTAATGAATTTGTTTGACCGGCGGTTGTATGCTTTGCTGTTGCCGGAAGATGGTTCCGCGCCCAGCTCGCAACAGGTCCAAAGTTATGCCATGCCGGAGCCCGGTTGCAAAGGAGGGTTTTTCCGGCCCTTCGCTGTGAAGTACCATGCCGGTAAGGTGTACATCGGTGGCGTTTGTGACGCACAGGAGTCAGGGAAGGCAAAAGATCTAAAGGCATATGTGTATGCGTTGAATCCGATTAGCCAAAAATTTTCGGAAGTCATCAGTATCCCGCTTGATTATCAGCGAGGAATTATTGAATACGGCGTGGGAAACTGGTTTGCCTGGACCGATGATAATCAAAAGACTATGTTGCCCGACCCCGCCTGGTGGTCGATTCATCCACAGCCTATTCTGTCTGACTTGGAATTCGATCAGGACGGTTCGCTGATTCTTGGTTTTATGGATCGCCTGGGACACCAAAAGGCTACCGGAAAAGGAACCCCCGATGGTCGCTGGAAGCAGTCGGTTGCAATGGCTGCTGGTGATGTGCTGCGGGTTGCGGCTGTTAAACGACATTACGAAATTGAACGCAATGGGCGGATTGGGAAGAACCAAACGAAAGGAATCGACAATCAACAAGGCCCGGGCGGAGGAGAATTTTATTTCGATGATACCTTTACCATCAACGAAACCCAGTATCATCAGGAAAACGGCATGGGTGGTTTGGCCCTTTTACCCTCTACAGGTCAATTGCTGGAAAGTGTTCGGGAGCCGGTTGCCGAGCGTAATTCCGGGGGTATTGTCTGGTTAAACAATCAAACGGGCGCGAAAGAAAGCGGGTTGGCAGTTTATCACCATAACCCCAATCAGGAGTTTGTTGCCCGAAAAACCAATCATGTTGGGGATGTCGAATTAATCACGGAAGCCCCCCCATGCAAATCGGTCACAGGATCTGGCAGGACTGCGATGAAGACGGGATGCAGGATGCCGACGAAATGGGGATGGCGGGCGTCCGGGTCGAGTTATGGCGCAAAGGGAAGCAACTGGCTTCAACCATGAGCGATAGCCTTGGTTTTTACTCCTTCGACAGTCGTTCAACACCGGGTGGGTTATCACCTAAGACCAGCTATGAAATCCGCATTGCGTATATTCAGGAACGTCATAAAAAATTGAGCCTGTCGGCAGCTGACCCGGCGGTTGATCCAGCCATCAACAACGATGGCGTGGATCGGCAGGAATATGCTGTCATTCTGTTCACAACGGAGGCCTTAGGAATCAGCAGTAACTCCCTCGATTTTGGCTTCAAATGTGTAGAAAGACCACAGGTGAAAGCTACGTTAGCCTGTACGGGAACCAATGCCGCTGATGCGATGGTGAAGGTAACGCTGAAAGGAGTTAAAGCTAACGAACGGTTTGACCTGACACTGACTAAGGAATACAGTGGCACAACGGAATATGTCTTGGCACACCCCATCCCACCTTCCGGTTCAATTTTCACCAAGCCATTACTGGATTGGGAATCAGATAATTTAACAGCCAGAGTGATCAACGCAACCGGGTGCTTCCAAGATGTTTACGTAAGTCTGCTTCAGTCAAAAGAATGCATCAGGCTATTTTCCGAACAATCGAATACGGCATCAGAAAGATTACAGATTTCACCGAATCCGACTCCCGATAAAGTGGTTGTTCACTACCGTGGCATGACCACTGGCCCAGTCGTCATTCAAGTGCTCAATGGCAGTGGGAAGGTTTTACACCAAGAAAGTTTGTCCGGCCCCAGTGATGCGTTATACCGCACGACCCTTGATCTTTCACGGTATCAATCTGGGCTTTATATCATATCGCTTCAGCAGGGAAGTACCGTGCTCAGCAGAAAAATCATTCGCCGGTGATCATTCCTCAGGTTTACTGATCGGCTACAACCGTTTTTAACACCTTTCTTTCTTCTTATGAAAAGTTTATCTATTTGCTCTCGCCGGAGTACAGGATGGCTATTGCTCCTGTTTTTGCTATGGAGCGAACTTGTGATAGCCCAAACAACGACTGATTTCCGTAAAGTTGTGCCAGCTTCACCCAACGTAGCGGCCTTGACAAAATACACGGATATACCCGTCAATAATTACACAGGAACACCCTCCATTGACATTCCCCTTTATACGATCAAAACCCGGGATTTAGTAGTTCCTCTTTCACTTTCTTATCATGGCTCAGGCATACGGGTGGAAGAAGAAGCATCAACCGTCGGTTTGGGATGGGTACTAAATGCCGGTGGGGTTATTAATCATGTGATTCGCGGCAGAGATGATTTCAATGATTTTGATGGTGCTACCTGGCGGAACCTTTCTTCAAGTGCCGTCAATGGAGGTTCAGGAGTTTGTTATTTCTTTGAGAATCCAAACTCGGCCTATTTTTTAACCAGTAACACAATCAATGGGAACGCCCTGCAAGAAAAGTTATTATCTGTATACCAAATGGCAGGTAACCAGAACGCCGATGGTGAACGTGATATATTTTCATTTAATTTTTTAGGACAATCAGGCAAATTCGTCATTGAACCCTTAGGGGGAGCACAGTATAAAATTCACTTGCTTTCTCAGAGCGATTTGCGTATTCAATTGATAAACGCAACACTTCCTAATAACGGTTTTATTATTACCGGCGTTGATGGGACAAAATATCACTTTGCCCAAGCCGAAGCGCAACGCTATCGGTCTGGTAAGAAAAGCAATGTTGGCAAACAATACAAGGGAGTGGACACGGATCCCTTGTATGGAAACGAAGAAACAGGATTTGAGCCATCAGCTTACACAACCTATACCGGGGCTTGGTATTTGACAAAAATAGAATCACAGCGTGGAGATGTAATTATTTTCACCTATACAGTTTCCACCGGATATGTTAAAGCGCTTATCAGCCGAATGGAAACTTACATGACGGGTAACGCATCATATGTTGGTCGGTGGAGTATTACCGGAACGGAAACTCAACAAGTTTATCCCAATACCATTTCATTCGATAATGGAACAGTGCAGTTTAGTCTTGCTTCGCGGGAGGATTTAAGGACGGGCGGAATGCGAGTCACTGGCCTCAACGTAACAGCAACCGGTGGCGCTTCCCTTAAAACCGTCCAGTTCACACAGAGCTATTTCAATAGTGGTCAGAATTCACCTTCTTTTGTAGCCAAACGGCTGAAATTGCAATCGGTGCAGGAAAGTAATGGTGGAGTATGTACCCCACCCTATACCTTTTCGTATGAAGAATCAATTGCCTTACCGAACAAAGATTCATACGCCCAGGATTACTGGGGATATTATAATGGTAACAACATTAACAATACGAGAGGGCCGGATGGTAATGGTACCCTTTTGCCTCCCATTGATATCCAATCCGGTCTGTATAAGTTACCCGGTGTATTCCAGGGAGGGGCAGACCGCTCGCCCAATGCGACCTATATGCGGGCCGGGGTGTTAACTCAAATCACCTATCCCACCGGTGGAACAACGGAATTTGACTTTCAGCCTCACACATTTTCTAACTGGCAAATCAATAATCCAAGACCTTATTTATATGTTCAGGAGTATACTGGGTCCACTCCACGAATTGGGGGCGGATTACGGATCGATAAAATCACGGCGAAAGACCAGGGCAACGTTAAGCAAGTAACTAATTTTGATTACCGCCAGCCCGGTTCGGATCCGTCTATGCCGTCTTCTACGGGTAAATTAATGTATCATCTAATATTTGGGGAGTTTGTGCCAGTTCTTGTTGATCCAGCGAATCCAACAAACGGTACAACCTATCAGATGCTGTTTACTTCTCAGCCGCGACACCCAATGGGCAGTGGCGCTCAAGGCAATCCCATTGGATATAACACTGTAACCGTTTACAAAGGGGCTACAAAAGGTGACGCAGGTTATACATCCTACACCTACGAGAATCAGGTAGATAAAAGAGATGTAAACTTCTGTTTATCTACTCCCTCAGGTAGCCTTGAGAACCAAGTAAATTGTACAACAGGTATTTCAAACGTAACGTATGATATTTATTGCGATCCATATGGCTCCGGCGCTTCGTTGAACTACACGTCAGTAACTGAGGCCAGTTTGCCTAATTATGTCTATACGCTGAATGGAAGTCTTTTACGTGAAGATCATTTTAAAGGTGCCACACCGGGTGTATTAGTAAAAACGATCGTCAATGAATATGAAACAACTAATAGGAGTCGTATAAAAAACTTCAAAGTACTAAAAAGGGGGGCGATTTATTCCAGTATAATCTATTACACGGATTCTGAGTGGATTAGGCTCAAAAAGACGATTGTAAATGAGTATGATGAAGGAGGAAATACCAGCCAGGTTGCTTCAACAACGACCACGTATGGATTTAATGCGACCGGTCAACACAAGCAAGTTACGTCAGTTATAAAAGATAACAGCAAAGGGGAACAATTTGAAACGGTAACTACCTATCCGCAAGACGATGTGAGTGGAGCGGCTGTTATGACAGATTTAAAAAATCGGAATATGGTTGTTCCGATTCAGGAAACCCGAAACAAAATAAATGCCGGTCAAAGCCGAACAGTAACACATTCTACGAAGACAAATTACAGTATCTGGTTCAATACCTTCATGGCACCCCAGACCATCGAATCAAAACTTGGTAGTGGGCCGTTTGTCATTGATGCCTCATTTGATTACTCGTCATCCGGAAACCTTGCGTCAATTACTGGCCGGGATGGAATCCGATCTGACTATCAGTATTTCACCGCCAGTGGGAAAAATAATCTACTACAGACCCATATTTTGGGAGCTGGTACATCGTCGGCCCGTTCAACCACGTATGATTATGAACCGTTAAAAGGAGTTTCGAAGATTACAGATCCTAACGGAATCTCGTCGACATACACGTACGATCTACTAGGCCGGTTAAGTGCGATCAAAGACAACAACCAAAATTTAGTAAAAACGTACCATTATAACTATAGTCCTGACGGATGCCGTGTTCAAGGTAGTTTAATCAGCGCCCCAACCCCAATTCCCAGTGAATCCATTGATTCCTTTGCCTACCAACGTGTATTAATTATAGGCAATAGCATTACCAAAATCCCGGCTCGTCTGGATGGAAGTGGCTGGGATTCACCGGCTCTTCGGGCTGAGCTAGGTGGGTGGGGAATGGCCGCATCTGCGAAAGAAAAAGATTATGTAAACATCCTAACAAGTCGTTTTAAAGCCTTAAATCCATCCGCCCAGGTCGTGCCAACCTATCTGCCGCAATTTGAGCATAATCCGGGTTGGAACGGTTTTAACTATGATACCTTACAAACAATTGTAAGTCAGTTTTTTGGGGGCCAAAAGCCGGATTTAGTCATTGTTAGGGTGGTTGAAAATGTTGATAATGCTAAAGTAAACAACCCAGCAAATAGTTTCAAAACCGGATATAATGCACTTTTAAATAAGCTTGTTAGCGTAGCTGAAACGAATGCTAAAATTGTTCTTACTACCTCATTCTGGGAGAAACAACCGGATGCCGATGCGGTGATTCGGCAGGTTGCAACTGAACGCGCATTGCCATTAGTCGAATTGGGTAATATGCGCTACAATCCTTTATTCCGGGCTGCGAACGATCCTGTTACCATAGCTGCCTTTCCCAATGCTGATTTTGGAGTAAATGAGCATCCGGGGGATACGGGGATGCTGGAAATTGCCGATCGTATTTGGGGGAAATTAACGGGGCAGACTCATACACCCGTTCCATCGCCGACAAACTGCGCAACGCCTTCGGCGGTTTTACTCACACCTGCTAACAGCAGCAGTGTGGTTGGCAGTTGGGCCGCGCGTCCGGATGGTAATTTGGGGTTAACCATTCCCTTCTCGTTAAGCGTGTGCATTCCCAGTGGTCAAATTATCAAACAAGTAGAAGTATGGGCCAGTACGACCAGTGATGGTTTCCAGCGCAAAGTAGGCAATGCCATCGCTACGGTCAGTAATCCCAATACTTTTACTCTGGCTTCGTTAGTGGGATCTTCAAACGGGATGTGGTTACCCGCTGATGGCAGTACTCAGGCAGGCCCATTAGATCCGGGCGCTTTTAAGTTCTGGGTAAAAGCGACAACCTATACGAACACTACGTTTGAATCATCAAAATCCACCATCACACTAGTAGCCCCGTCAGGAGGAGCGGGCTGTAGCCTGACAAAAGTGCGGGTGTTCCCTCGCACCGATTGCTGCTCGGGCCGGACTGTGGGCGCTCAGATTCAAGTCTCCACCGTGGGCAAGGACGGTCCCTGGACCACTGTGTTCACCATCCCCAGTGGCGAAACCACCACCTGGCGTGAGTTTGACATCAGTGGGGCCACTGGCACCTACAAAGCCATTCGGTATCTCTCACCCACAGCGGCTAACACGAATGTGGCAGAACTGGAATTTTATTCGGGCAGTACCAAATTAACCGGTACCCCGTTTGGGGACCCGGGCGGGCCACATCAGGGCAATGCTGCGGTCAGCTTCGAGAAGGCCTTCGATGGCAACACCAGCACGTATTATGATGCCTTGAATCCCACGGGGGGGTATGTGGGTCTGGAACTGACCAACTGTGCTCCTTCGGGTAGTTGGGCAGCCTCGATGATAAGCCCGGTGACCAACAGCAATGTGGTGGGTATCTGGACGACTCGCCCGGACAACAGCCAAGGCCTGACGTTTCCTTTCAGTGTGAGTGTGACCGTACCGAGTGGACAAAGTGTTGGCAGTGTGCAGATCCGTGCCCGAACAACCGATGGCAGTGTCGACCGGCTGGTGGGCCATGCGGTCTTGAGCAGTGGGACGACTTACACGCTGGGTTCAGGCATGGGCGCATCGGGCAGCAGTGGGAAATGGTTGCCGCCCTCCTCGACGGAAGCAGGGCCCTTGGATCCGGGAACTTTTATTTTCTATGTGGTGGTCAAGCGGCCGGATAACACCACGGCGATTAGCACCCAGACGAGTTCGCCAGTTACCGTTACGCTGACAGCTCCGGCGAGTGGAGGCAGTGGAACGGTGTCGTTCGTGAGTCCGGTCAACAACAGCAGTGTGGTGGGAACCGCCGTGAGTGGCTACACGGGTTATACGCTGCCCTTCAGTGTGAATGTGACCACCAGCGGTGGAGCCACGGTGGGGACGGTGGAGATCTGGGCCAGCACCTACAATAACAGTGTGACGCGGAAGGTGGGCCATGCGGTGTTGAGCAGTGGGACGACTTACACGGTGGGCACGAGTGTGGGTACGGGCAATGGGCAGTGGCTGCCGCCTTCGAGCACCGAAGCGGGTCCGTTGAATGCCGACACGAATCCCTACAAGTTCTGGGCGGTGGTCAAGCGGCCCGACAACACCACGCTGGTGAGCAACTCGACTACGCCAGTCTCCGTTACGCTGACGACCCCGTCGGGAAGCGGTAGTTGGGGTGCGACAATGGTAAATCCGGCGAACAACAGCACTCTAACCGGAGTACTGACGACCCGACCGGACAACAGCCAGGGCCTGACGATTCCTTTCAGTGTGAATGTGACGGTTCCCAGTGGGCAATCCGTGGGCAGTGTGCAAATCCGGGCTCAGACGCTGGATGGCAGCATCGACCGGCTGGTGGGCAATGCGGTGCTGAGCAGTGGTACGACTTACACGCTAGGTTCAGGCATGGGCGCAGCGGGCAGCAGTGGGCAGTGGTTGCCCCCCTCCTCGACGGAGGCCGGTCCGTTAGATGCAGGAAGCTTCAAATTCTACACCGTAGTCAAACGACCTGATAACACGACCGCCGTTAGCACGCTTTCAACACCGACAACGGTGAGCTTGACAGCCCCGACAGGCAGTGGAAATGGTTGTAGTTTAACAAAAGTGCGAATATACCCGCGCGCCGATTGTTGTGCCAGCCGGGTAGTGGGGGCGCAGATTCAGGTTACCAGCGATGGAACGAACTGGACAACGGTCCTGACGGTTCCGGGTCCGGTTACGACGGCCAGTTGGCTGGAGTTCCCCATCACAGGAGCAACCAATATCAAGTCGATCCGGTATGTAGCTTTGTCCAACGCCTGGGCCAATGTAGCCGAGTTGGAGTTTTACTCAGGCACCACCAAGTTAACGGGTACCCCATTTGGAAGCAACCAGGGTAATCAGACCATGAATTATACGAAGGCTTTTGATGGGAATGTAAACACCTATTTTGAGGCTGCTACCATTGCAAATGGGTATCTGGGCATGGAACTAACCGGATGTCCACAATAAAGAAGCGCTAATACTTTATCTGGAAATCGAAAATTTAGGGTTACAGTAACCCTAAATTTTCGGCTTTTATGGGACTTGCACTCAATTGGACACTTTGAGTGTCAGAAAGAAAGGCTTTATAGGTTGATAAAGAATTGATTTCTAGGATGAAGTAATTATTTGCGTGAGGATGCGAAGGGCGGAAATTGATTTTTTGTACCTTGAAAAATCAATTTCCATCCCTTCCTTTCTCATGAATCATTCGCTGAACCGCCGGACGTTCTTAAAACAGAGCAGCGCGGGTGCACTCGGTCTCGCTTTTTTTCCAACCGTTCGAAAAGTGGCCCCGAGCGACCGGCTGCGCATTGCCCACATTGGCCTGGGGGGCATGGGCAACAACCACATGGGCTGGTTTGCCAAATTACCCGAGGTCGAGATTGTAGCCTTGTGTGATCTGGATCAGGACCACCTCAACAACAGCCTGAAACGCTTGGCGGAACTGAATCCCGGCACGAAAGCCCTGGGATACAACGACTTTCGGCGGGTATTGGACCGCAAGGATATCGACGCTGTGACCGTGGCCACGCCCGATCACTGGCATGCGCAGATTGCCATGCTGGCCTTTGAAGCCGGGAAGGATGTGTACGGCGAAAAACCGCTTTCGTTCGACGTACGGGAGGGCCAGAAGATGCTCAAATGCCTCAACCGCCACAAGCGGGTATTCCAGCTCGGAACACAGATTCACGCGGGCGACAACTACCACCGGGTGGTCGAACTGATTCGGGGCGGTGCCATCGGGAACGTGCATACCGTCCGGTTATGGAAAACCGGCTTGCCCCCTGATCTGGGTCCGGCCAATTACCAGACGCCCCCGCCCACGCTCAACTGGGATATGTGGCTCGGGCCTGCTCCCAAATCACTTTATACTCCGCAGCGTTGCCATTTTACCTACCGCTATTTTTTGGATTATTCGGGCGGAGTATTTCAGGACTTCTGGTCGCACATCGCCGACATTGTCTGGTGGTCGATTGAACCCAAAAACCTAAAAAGTGTTAGCGCGACGGGAGAAGCGCCGGACGGAATCGCCGACGCTCCCAAAGCGATCAATATTGAGTATGAGTTCGACAACCTGAACCTTTACTGGACATCGGTGCCGCCCAACGTGCCGGGAGCCGCCAAACGCGGGATCGGGGCCTATTTCGAGGGTGATAAAGGTACGCTCCTCTGCGATTATGGCTCCCGCGAAATCACCGTCAACGGCATCGTGATGACCGACATCGCGGAAATCCCGCAGTCGATTTCGCGCTCGCCCGGGCACCAGCAGAATTTTGTCGATGCCGTCAAAGCCCGCACGCAGCCGGAATCGAACCTGGAGTACGCCCGGCGCATGACAATGCCAATGCACCTGGGGCTGATTTCGTACCGGCTGGGCCGCAAGCTGGACTGGAATGCCCGCCGGGAAAAGTTTGTCCGCGACCGGGAAGCCAACTCGTACCTGTCGCGGGAGTACCGCCCTGAGTGGGATCTGCTTTAGCCGCTGGTGCCCGTTCCGGAAGCTATCGTGAGGTAGAGCTTTAGCCGGACTCGATCTTCGGATTGGTACCAGTTGCCCAGGGTGGCGCGTTGCAGCATGGTTTTCAGCGTAAGCTCGCTGCTTGGCACCCGCAGGAGCATCGGCCGATTGGTGGTTTCGCCCCGTAGGACTCGGTTGAGTTGATACGTGAGATTGAACGTGTACGTATCCTCAAATTCCAGTTCGTTGGCGAAGGCAGCATAACTGGCTACGGCGCTCGTGGTACCGGTCGACTGGCCGGGCACGGCTTCCACGGTTTCATTCTGGCTGTTGGTAAAAAACAGGCCGAGTTGGTCGGGAGGTGCGGCATTATCGCGAATGTTTTTCCGAATCGGCTCCAGCACCAGTTCTGCCCGGTTCAGGCCGATAAAACCCGTTGGTTTTATAAAACTGCTGAGCGATGGGATTTCAATCCGGGTGTAGAGAAACGCCCCCGGAACCACAAACGACGCTTTTTGAGTCGTTTGGCTGGGCACGGCGTCCGATAGTCGCTGGAGGGCTTGCAGCGGGGTACCGGCACGGTTATTGGTCAAGCTCGAAAAATGGGCCGCCTGGAAGGGAAACAGCAGCTCATAGGTGGTTTGGCTGATGTCGTTGCCCCGGTAATAAAGCCGAATGCCGGAGTTAGCCGACGTCAGGTTAAACGCCAGAAACGTGTTCTGAGTTACCGGGCTGAGAAAAGCGAATCCTTTCCAGAATTCACCCATGGTTTCGGCGTCGTTGATTTCCTTAGTGATCAGCTTCTCGTAAAACGTTCGCGAAAGAGCCTCAGGAAGCCGGATGCGGATTTGACGGTTTTTCCCTTCCTCAATCTCCTTGGCAAACTGAGGGAGAATGGCTGTCTGAACCAGCGGCTGGGCTTTGTACGGCTCAGACTGCGTGTTGTAATGAACGGCATTGACGTCGAGCGCTTGCTGAAGCTGGTGAATCCGAAGCGGGAACGTATTCAGCGTGTCGCCTACCGCATAGGAAAAATCCATCTCCAACACCAGCGAATCAAACCGGATGCCCCGCTGGTCGGGCAAGTCGTTGGTGACATACGAAAGCGAGGCAAAGCCCCGGGCTTCCATTAATCCTGTTTGGGTATCGGCCCAACGGCCTACTACTACGCTGCTGTCGGAGGAGGTGATGAAGGAATCGGGCACCATCACGGTCGACAACTGAACGGTCATCGTGTCGATGTACTGAATCTGGTTCTCGTCGGGCTTGATCAGGTTCTGACCGACATCTAAATCTCCCGACATACAGGCCGCAGCGATAAGGGCCGTGAGCATCGGTAGCGCAAAGCGCAGAAAAGTTTGCATAGAATAAAAGGGAACAAAGTCAAGGTGGTTGAGGGGATTCAGTATACGGTTTACAGTAATCAGTTTACGGTATGCGGTAATGATCTACCTGGGCTGGGAACATCGCCAGCCACCGAAAACCGTATACTGAATACTGTAAACCGAATCCCGCCCATCGGTTAATGTTGTATCGGAACGCCCAGTTCGGCGAGTTCCCGCGGGGTGAGGGTGGGCGGAAACTGGCCCAGGCGGAGTTTGGACATCACCCGCTGGCCGACCCGCCGGGCCTGCTCTTCACTGACGAAACTGCGGTGGCCCGCCTGACCGGGTATGGTCGGCTGATCGATGACGGGCTCGCCATCCAGCATAACCTGATAGCCCCATCCGGTTGGTGTTGCAACGGTCTGTAGTTCGTAGTTCGGTTTAGGCCGCAGGAAATAGTAAGCCGTAATGATGGCCAAACCCAGCAGTAGGACAACCGCAGACTGAAGGTGTTTGCGCTTCATAGGGCCTAATTTTCGTCGGTGTTTTGTTCAACATTCGGATCAAACTCCCACAGGTCGTCGAAACGGCCCGAGCCGCTGCTGCCGGTTGTGATGTACCCTTTGCCATTGATGGCGAATCCGAAGGCATATTGGCGGGCCGAACCTTCGAAGGCTCCCAGGTCATCCCAGGAATCCGTCGCCGGATCATACACCCAAACCGTCGTACTTCCGTCGCCCAGCGTTATGTAGCCTTTCGAGCCGATGGCGAACCCGACGCCGTAACTGCGCTGGACAAGTTCCTCATCTTCAAAATCGTCTTTTTCGATCCAGAGATCCTGGGCCGGGTTGTAGGCCCACCAGTCGCGTTCAGCCGAGCCGTTATTGTTGCCCGTTCCAACGTACGCCAGCCCGTCGATCACGAACGAAACGGCACCGATCCGCTTGGCTCCGCCGTAGCTGGCAATTTTAGCCCATTGGCCGGTCGTTTGATCGTATGACCAGAAGTCTTTCACATAATTACCATCAAAGCCGGTCCCGACATAGCCTTTGTTGCCAATGGAGAACGCAACGGCATTGCGCCGGGCCGTACCGCCGAAGTCGGCAATACGCTTCCAGGTATCGGCTACCGGGTCGTACTCCCAGAAATCCTTTAGCCGGTCGCTGTTGGCATTTAGTCCGGTGCCGATGTAGCCTTTCGTGCCAATCGCAAAACCGACGCCAGCATTGCGGGCTTCTCCTTCAAAATCAGCTAGTTGTGTCCAGGTATTTCGCTCCGGATTATACGACCAGAAGTCTTTGAGCCGGTCGTTGTCGGCATTGGTGCCGGTACCCATGTAGGCAATGTTGTTGATGACAAAACCAGAAACCGCACTACGAGCCACGCCTTCGAAATCGGACCGACGGCGCCAGTCGCCCAGCACCCCGGCTTCATCGTCGGTGCCGCAACTGCTCAGAACGACACCCCAGGCCACCCAGACCAGGGCGTAGCCAAATAAGGTAACCACAAGGGGGCGTCGGGCCGGAACAACGTGAGAAAACCGGGCTGAAATCGAAAACAACAGGCGTTGAAATAAACTTTTCATAGAAAAAAGGGGAAAGTGAGTAAACAGAAAAGCCGTTGCCAGTCCGACAACGGAAAAGGGAAAAAAAGTGCGTATTTCGTTAATAATGGGTTACAATTCATTGCATTCACAAGATGTTTTGCCGGTTGCCCCGCAGGTTAAAAATGCGGGGCATGGTTTTCAGGTCGTAGCGGAGCGCGTACACATAACGTAACGAGATGCCTACGCTCCAGCCGCTGCCGTTGCCCCGCAGGACGGCGGTTTGCGACTCTCCGCCATTGACCCGATAATCCAGGTTGGTGGTGATGGAGTTGCCCAATCCCCAGTATTTTCGGGCAAACAGGCTCAAATCGAACCGGCCGCCGAGCTTAACCGTGTATTCGGCGGAAGCTTCGGCCAGTCCGCTAAGTTTCGGGCTTAACCGGGTATCGCCCAGAATCTGGATCGTGTCGACCTGTGGTCGGGACGATGGGCGGAAGCTGCCTCCGAAACCCGAGTAACTGTACCCTTCAATCATAAACTGACTCAGTTCCTGGCCGTTGTTCGGCACTATCCAGAAACCGGCTCCGAGCCACAGCCCTGATTTGCCGGTTTGCTTGCCAAACTGCAGCCGCCGTTTCCCGCGTACCAGAAAACCGTGTTTGTCGTTCGTAAACCGCAGATCAAGGGCGCTCGTCCCACTGCCGACAAGCAGCGTATTGTGAATCGGCGACCGGGCATAGCCCCCCTCAACCGCCCAACGCTCATCGCCGACCCAGCCAATCAGGGCGCTCCAGCCGGATTTGGTCGTGGCCTGGGTACTGATCAAACCGTTGAACGTTTGCGAAAGCTGACCCTGATCCGATCGGAAAAAACCGTCCATTCCCACATACCAACGCTCTCGTATGTACGCTTGTCCGTATCGCGCCACGAGTTGCGTCAATTCCGTTCGGCGGTTTTTGGCCGAATGACGTTCCGAACCCGGTTCTTCGGTGAGTCCGGACGACGGGCGGTAATAGTCTGCCGTTCCCTGAGCAAAGGCGGGGCTGACTAAAATGGCAAGCCAGAAGGTGGTTAAAACAGTTTTCATGGCAAAAAGCCAGCTTAGAGGTGTATTATAGTTTGACGGTTTTAAAGGTTGACAAACGCTTAATCATTCGGCCTCCACCGGCTTTGCGCTGGATGGACGAACCCAAAGCTGGCAGCTCATTTCCAGCCGAAACGCCCCGGCGTCCCAGCCGACTGCCCGTGATCTGGTACAGGGCTTCGTTGAGCAGGGTCTCGCTGACATCGCCCAGCGGTTGCAGCTCCAGGGGTTCTTCCACCTCGACGTTCGGCGCAAAACCGCCCGAATAATCCGACTGGCCCAGGCTGTTGAAGGATTTGAACACAATCGGCTGCATGCCCCACTTAATCTCGCCGGTATCATCGACGATCGTGATGGATCCTACGTTTTTGCCATAGGTGGTCGTACCGATCGTCGTAACGGTCATGTAAGGACGCAGCCCATTGATAATCAATTCACTGGAGGATGCCGTTCCATCGGTGGTCAGGACGAAGACCCGCGACAGGTTGCTGCCGATGTTCTGGGATTTGTTCAGAAAACGCTGGACGAAAAATTCCTCGCCGTATTCCTGCCGGATGTAGGGCGTCAGTGTGGCGTTCCACTCTTCCCGGAAATACACTTTACTGTTGTCAATATTTTTGCCGATCAGACTCGCCAGATTGGCCGATGACGAGGTGTAACCGCCCGGATTGTAACGCAAATCCAGGATCAGCTCATTGACGCCTTTGGCTTTAAAGTTGCTGAAAATGGCATCGACCTGATCGTCGTATTCCGAACCGTTGCTGTTATTGGGAGCCGGAACAAATTGGTTATACATTAGATAGCCAACGGTTTTGCTCCCCACCGTATAAATAGAATCGATGAAAATGGGATTGGCCTGCAAAACCGTAGCCGTGACTGAAATCGTTCTGTCGGTATCGACCAGTGAATTATTCTGTACCTCGGCCAGCCCGAAACTGTAGTTGGTCGCACCGGAATACAGCAGCGAAACGTAATTGCTGGTCGTGATGGTCTGGCCGTTGACTTTGCTGATGATGTCTCCCCGTTTAAAACCGGCTTTTTCAGCCGGAGAGTCGGGCAGAACGTAGAGCACCTGGGCAATCACGTTGGTCGATCCCTGCGAGCGCAGGTACAGCATAAACTCCATGCCGGTGGTGGTCGATTCGCCACTCAGCGATGCCGTCAGGTCATCAGCGTTTTCCTCGATCCACGAAAAGCGGTCGCCGTCGGGGCGGGTCGTGGCATCGTAGGTGTAGAGCAGGGAGTCAAAAAAGTCGGATGGGTTCAGGGTTAGATCCGGATTCGACGGAATTTTATCGTTCCAGTAATAGTAATCCCGCATGTTCTCCAGAATCCAGTTGTTGACGGTTTCGTTTTCCGACGTGGAGGTAGTGGGGTCCGGATCGATGTCATCGGCTTCTTTCTGGCAGCCCGACAACAGGCTGACCAACAGTAGGGCCAGGCTCCACCAGGCCGGTTGACTTCGCAGGGTGTTTTTCATAAATTGATAATTCAGGTTGTTTCATCATTTTCAAATCTCATTGCCATCACCTTCCCCGACCGCATTACCCGTTCAGCCGGGGAAGGCAATGGCACAGGCGGTTTATCCTCGCTGCTTCAGCACCTGTTTGAAGGTGCCGTCGGACGCAAAAAGTAGTGCTACATACTTACTGTCGCTGGTTTTTACCCACACAATCAGATCACCGTCTTCTTCTTGGACGGCCTGTTTAATGGTGGAACCGGCGTAATTGGTGGTCACGTAACTGGTTACTGACGCGGGCAAATCGGCCACAGCAACACTGGTAAACCGGCCTTTCAGCGGTTTCGAGACTTCCTTGTTGAAGCTACCGTCGGTGTTGAACAACAGCGTCTTGTTCTGGTCGTCTACGGTAATCATGACCAGGTAACCCCGGGTGCTGTCCTGGGCGGCCGTTTTGATTTCGGCTCCGGCGTAGTTCGTGCTGATGTAGGATGTGATGGCCGACGGAAGCTCGGTGACGGCAATCTCCTCCAGCTTACTGCGTTGGCCTTTGCCACCTCCGTTCCGTCCCTTTCTGTTCCTGAAAGCCAGTTCTTCGTTAAAACTGCCATCGGCATTGAACAACAATGCCTTCCGCTCCCCATTTTGGGTGATGCTCACCAGGTAATTGCCATTGTCATCCTGCGCAGCATACTCGATCGTCGCGCCAGTGTAGTTGGCGGAAATGTAGCTGCTGACGGCGGTCGGCAGGGCGCTGACTTCAATCCGGGTAATCGAATCCCGGCAAAAAAAACCGGAGCTGTCGGAAGCCAGACGGGCGGTGCTGGTGGCTGCGACCTCTGAATCGGAATCCGGAGAAACCGCCTGCTGGTCCTGATTACAACCGTACAGGCCCACGACCGCCAATGCGATAAAAAGGAGTTGCTTCATGGTTTTGTGCTAATTAGAATAAAAATTATAGGTTGGTTGGTAATGCTACGGTAAGCCTACTCCTGCTTCAACTGGCCGGTCGTCAGGCTCGACTCGGCACGGTAGAAGTCATAAAGCCGTCGGCCCAGCAGTTCGTGACTGATGGCGTTCAGGCGTTCGCGGTCGCCGGTAATAAAGAACTCCTCGCGGCTATCAATCAGCGCCTGTACATCAAATACATGAAAACCGCGGTGGGATCCCTGGCTTTTCAGCAGGTCGGAACCTTTCCGGCGCAACCAGCCGCTGACGGGCTCCCGGTGGGGGAAAGGAGTCAGTAAAATCACCCGGTGCCGATGAAACCGGAGTGTTTCCAGAATCCGGGCTAACTGGGTGTACACGTCGCGCAAGGGTTGGATGTTGATCAGCCACGACAGTATGCGCATTTTCCACATCGTAGCCAATTCCAAAAGCTTTTCGCCGGGCGTGGGGCGGAGCGAGAGCCGGGCGTCGCGCAGGTGCCGGTTGGCTATCTGAAGAATAATCAGATCGTACCGGCGGAGCGGTACCCGATGCAGCACCTCCGCGATTGTATGCAAGGGCATGGGGGCATGGTACGTTACGACGACTTCCTGCCCGGCCCGTTCCAGTTGCTGCACGAACTGGTCGATGTAGCTTTGCCGGGAATTCAGGCCTGCGTCGTAATGCAGACTGTCCGCGATGACCAACAACTGTAATTTCATTACCTTCTCAAGTTCTGGTTCGGAGCCGGTATCGAAGCCGAACCGATTTTCCAACGTTACAATTGTCATTACGCCCGGAAATCCGGTGCCGTTGCAGGATAATTCGAAAAAAAAATCGGAAATTCAGGAAGTGAAAAAAATGTGAAAAAAGTGGCTGAAGCCTGCAACAGTCGGTCTGGCTTTTGCGTACAGGATAACATGAGTGAATTGTTTACTTAAATCGTTACGGCCTTGTTCTTTAAAAAGCGCCTTTCCTTTACGGAAAACGATCTGGACAGTGTGATTGAAGCCTGCCGCAACCACGATGCGCAGGCTCAGCGTGTTTTGTATAAAAAATTTTATAGTTATTCAAAAAGCATTTGTTTGCGGTATTCGGCTACTACGGAAGAGGCAGAGGAGGTATTGAACGAGAGTTTCCTGAAAGTATTCCAACGGCTGCATCAATACGATGCTTCCCACCCTTTCAAGGCGTGGTTACGGTCGATCCTGATCAATACGGCGATCAGTTATTACCGGAAATACCACAAACTGGATATGAATTCGCTGGAAACGGGTCAGGACGTGCCGTTCGACGACGATGTTGTCGACCGGATTTCGGCCGATGAAATCCTGGCGCTGGTTCAGCAACTGCCGCCCGCGTACCGGACGGTTTTCTCGATGCATGTAGTAGATGGCTACAGCCTTCGGGAAATTGCCGAGGTGTTGCAAAGCAACGAAGCCACGATCCGATCCCACTTTTTACGATCGCGGCAACGCCTTCAGCAGGCTATTCGGTCTGCCTATCCACATCTCTTTCCATCTGATCCTGCGATTCCTGTTCGTTACTATGAAAACTGATAAATTTGAGGAATCTATACGAAAAAAGCTGGAGGACATCGATCCTCCATTCCGGGAAAACGATTGGCTCCAACTCCGGTCATTTTTGCGCCGAAACGGCGTGCCTTCCCTCGGAGGAACCGCAACCCAGTGGCTGATGCCGATGCTGAGTGCTGCATCAGTGGCCGGTTTGCTGATGCTGACGGTGTGGCAATACCGTACGAACCAGCAACTGGAACAGACCGTCCAGACACTCAAAGATTCCGTCGACGTCCTGCAACAAGTGCCCGCAGAGGTGGCTGCCGATTCACCGACCGCTGTTCAGCCCCGGGTCGATACGGTTTACATTACCCGGGAAGTGATAAAGCCTGTTCCCGGTGTCTCGCCGGATGCACCCCGGTATCGTTCGGATTCGGAAGAAGAAACGCTGGCAAATCGTTTGGACTTAGATGTTACCTCGGAAAAGGCTGAGGATCGGTCTGAAAACGAGGAGGTAACCACCGAATCGGAAACCGGAGTTTCGTTGCCGGTCGGTTCCAACCGCAAGAAAACCAATGTGTTATCGCGGCCGGATTCCCGGGAACGGCTAACCGAATCAAACCGTCGGACGGACCTCAACCGCCCGGATCGGAACACGACCCCGTCAGGTACTGTCAATCAGTCCCGCAATTCGTACGAAACCGATTCGTACCGGAGCACCGCAACGACGGAGCGTGGAAACCGTCGCTATGCGGGTCGGCAAAAACCGTCGGGCTACGCAACGAATCCATCGTATGCGTCCGAATCGTCGGGTGAAAACCGCACATCCGGAAGCGGAACGGCCAATCCGCCCGCCCATTTAGCCGCTCCAACGACGCTTTCCTGGGAACCTGTTCGTTTACGGAGTCAGGCACTTTCCTTCGATTCGAGTTATTATGAAGAAGGTTACCAGCGTCGCATCCGCCGGATTCGGCCTTTCTATCCGGCTTCGTCGACCCCGGTACTGGCGGCTAAACCAGTGGTAGAAGAACCACAGCCCCGGTTTCAGTTTCGGCTGGGCGTTGGAGGGCAGGTCGCGGGTAGCCAAACCGGCTACGGGATAGCCGGGGAAATGCTGGTGGGCAAACACCTGGTCGTGAGTGCCGGGCTGAATTACATCAAGCTTGCCGGGGGGGATTTTCTATCGGACATCGACTACCTCAAGAAGCGCCAAATTGATTTTAGGAAGGAGTTTCCGGATAAGGTTCCTGCTGATCCATTTGTTAAAGTGATCAATATTTCACAGGATGCCCGCTCCTGGCAGGTTCCGCTAACAGTGGGATACCGCTTGCCGATCGGGAATTCGATCTCCGTTTTGCCCATGGTGGGAGCCAGTTTAAGCCTAAGCACGCTTGAAAAAATTACCTTTGAGCATCGTAAACCGCCGATGTTCTACGAAACCGATCGGAAATCGATTTACCGGGATTGCGATCCCAAATTGTACCATAGCTGGCTGGTGAGCCTGGGCGTTGAAAAGCAGGTTGGTCACTGGGCAGTGCAGATCAGTCCGTTTGTGTCGACTCCCGTAACCAGTTCGCGGATTAGCCTGAACGAGACGACCGCCGGTTTTCGGGGACGGTTGTTATACCAATTCTGAGTGTTGTGTTAACCTTCTGATGAACAAGAACCCTGGAAAGGTCGTTTAGTTGAAAACGAGACGACCTTTCTATGAACCCTCTCTTCGGAACGAAGGCCAGTCCTTCGGCAGTCCATGCCATGTTGTTGTTGCTGCGCCTGGGTGTTTCGGCGACTATGCTGACGCACGGCTGGCCAAAATTCATGAAAGTAACGACCGGGAATTTCGAATTCGGTGATCCGATCGGCATTGGCAGTGCTCCCTCGCTGATTCTTTCGATGCTGGCGGAGTTCGGCTGCTCGCTGCTGCTCATCCTCGGTTTTCAAACCCGGCTGGCAACCCTGATTTTGATGATCAACATGCTGGTTATCACCGTTTTTGCCCACGGAAGTGATCCGTTTGGAAAAAAAGAAATGCCTTTGCTGTATCTGCTGATTTATACGACCCTCTTTTTCATTGGCCCTGGCAAGTATTCCGTCGATGGACGAACCTCTAAAACCTGGCCCGGGTGATGAGGCCCGGAACGGGTTATTTTCGCCACAGATTTGGCAAAAACCGGTAATAAAGCAGGTGCCGCCAGGTGCCCCAATCGTGCGCGCCTTCCCCTCCAACGTAGTATTCGTGTTGGACGTTGTGCTTTTGCAACGCTTCGTGCAGGGCTACCGTTCGTTGTCCGATGGTCGCTACCTCGCCGGTTCCCTGTCCGACAAAGAGGTAATCCACTTTTTTATTGACGGCCGGATCGTTCAGAAAGGGTGCGCTCACCTGCTCGGTATTCAGATCGCCGGAACTCAGGCAACCAAAGGAGCCGAACAAATCGAGGCAGTTGAAACCGACCATCTGCGTATGCCGTCCGCCCATCGACAAACCCGCCAGTGCCCGGCCTTTCGGTTTGGTAATGGTGCTGTACTGCTGATCCACCAACGGCACGATGTGTTTACGGAGTTCTTCTTCAAAAAGCTTGAAAGTCAGTTCGGTATGTCGAGGGTCGCTGCGGTGAACGACCTGGTTGTTGGGCATCGCAATCAGCATCGGAGCGGCTTTGCCTTCGGCCAGGAGGTTGTCCAGGATGAAGTTGGCCCGGCCATCGAGCGCCCAGGTCGACGCCAACTCTCCACTACCCCCAAGCAAGTATAAAACCGGATATTTCTTCTTCGGATTATAACCGGGCGGGGTGTAAACGTATATTTCCCGTTCGCCGTTCAGGACATGGGAATGATAGACATGGCGGGTCACCAGGCCGTGCGGAACGGGTTGGGCGTCGTAGTAGGCCGGACCATCGCCGTGAACGACCAACTGGCTGTAACCCGGCTGATCGGAAAAACCGGTCAGTGTATTGTTCGGATCGACGACCGTAACCCCGTCGACGATGAGCTTGTAAACGTAGATATCCGGCTTTACCGGTCCAACCGTAAGCGTCCAGAGCGTATCGGTCGTTTTTTGAAACGGAATCGGCTTTGTGGCTTTGAGCGCCAGCAGCAGCGGACCGCCCGTCAGCAAAACCGCCTGAGCCTGGGGCGCTTTCAGCCGAAAGGTCACCATCCGGTCGTCGCCGACTTCAGGGGAAATGACATTCGCGCCGAAGGGATTCAGATTCTGCGTATTCTTGTGCGGGCTCCAGTCTAAATTGACATGGGCCTGTTGCGCCCAAACAGACGAAAACAGGCCCAGTACGATCAGGTTTAGGAATAGCAGTGTTTTTATCATTGGGATTACCCTGACAAAGCTTAAAGTTAAAAACTTAATATGTAAATTGTACATAAAGGCTATTTTTTATTTTTCTGCATGGATTTCAAACAACAGTTGGTGGAGTACTTTCGGGAGGCTGATGCCAGATGCCTACCCGGCCTTTCGGTCGACTCCGTGATTTTCGGGTTTTCCAATAACCAATTGAAAGTGTTGCTGTTGCGGTGGAAAGGGACAGAGGAATGGGGACTACCGGGCGGTTTTATTTACCGGACCGAGTCTGTCGATGTGGCGGCTCAGCGGATTCTGAAAGAGCGAACGGGGATTAACGAGCTCTTTCTGCAACAGTTTCATACGTTCGGCGATGAGGTGCGGTACGACCGGGCCGAAATCCACCGCAAGCTGAGCTGGCCCGATCCGTCGACGCGCCAGTGGCCCAGCCGAACGGTTTCCATCGGTTATTTTGCGCTGGTCGACTTTTCCAAAGTAACGCCAACGGCGGATTTCCTGACCGACGAATGCCGGTGGTGGGATGTCGAAAAGCTGCCGCCTTTGCTGTTTGATCACAACCACATTGTGGAAGTAGCGCTCAGAACGCTGCGGGTTCAGCTTAGCTGGCAACCCGTCGGTTACAATCTGTTGCCCGAGAAGTTTACAATGCCGGAGTTGCAACGGTTGTACGAAACCATTCTGAATCGCCCGCTCGATCCCCGTAATTTTTCCAAGAAAATGCGGGCACTGGGAATCATCGAGCGGCTGGAAGAGCAGCGGAAGGGCGGGGCTTATAAGTCGCCGTATCTCTTTCGGTTCAACACCGAGAAATATAAGAAAGCCCTCAAGGATGGCGATCTGGCGTTTACCTAGCGTTTCGGAGCCGGAATGTTTAGCATCTCAACTCCCGAAACCGCTTGCCGAGACCACGGTTTTCAGCAATTTTATGGTCTTTGCTTCACCAACGATTGGGCAATCCGGCGGTTTGCATAGCCGGATTGCCGTCTCCGAAATTATTTCTTCGTGTGATTGAACGTAATACTTCCCAACGAAAGCAACGGCTCGATGGGCTTGGCCTGGTCGTTTTTGAAAACCAGGTACACATCATGCACACCATTCGTTTCTTTCAGATCGATTCGGGGCGGTCCGGCGCTGCGGGCCGGAGCAGGGGTTGACGCTGGTTTGGCCTGCGTACTGGCCGTCGCGCCCCCGGCATTCTGGATGGCGGTGGCCGTCGGGGCCGAGCGGGGTTGAGCCACCTCGATCTGCGTCTGACCAATCAGTTCACCCGTGGGCGAGTCGAGCCGGACTTCGACCGTACCACCCACGGCACCTTCGCGTTTCTGGGCCGAAGCCATCAGTTCAAGTTGTTTGATGTCGGTCAGGTCGAGCTTTTTGTAGCCGATGTAACCATTGGCAAACGCCATCAGGCTAACCCCATTTCCCATCCCCCGCGCCTTGATGTCGACACCCTGCGTAATCTCAGCCGTAGCCGGACTGACAACCGGGTTGCGCAGAATAAGCTGGGTTTCTGAGGTTTGTGATGGAATGTTTTTCACGGTTCGGTCGGTGTAAGCCGCCCGGACCAGCACTGAGCCCCGGCCGTTGTCGCCTTCGGGAATCTTGACCGTATAACTACCCTGTATGGGCAAGGTGCTCAACGTCTTTTCGGTGCTGTTCAGAATGTAGTGGACAATGGCGGCTGCATCGGCCACCGACATGGCCGGGTGCGCAGGCATGGCCACTTCACCCCAGACACCGCCCCCGCCGTTGATGACTTTTTTCACCAGCCGATCGGTTTCGGGTTTGGCTTTATACCGGTTGGCAATGTCGTGAAACGACGGACCGACCGATTTAGTCGAGACCTGATGGCACACCTTGCAGTCGCTCTGGTTGATCAGCGTCTGGGCCACGGCAAACTGCGTGGACGCATCGACGCTGCGCTGGCTTTGGGCCACTTCGGCAAAATCGAATCCTTCGGAGGTGTAGTCGATGCTGATGGCTACCCGCGCGGGGTCAATTTTTCCCGGAGCCGCGTTGGCTTTGGCCAGGCTACCGTCTTCTTTGTCCGTTACCTGGACAGCGTACTGAATCGGTTTGTCGGGGAAGAAGAAGGTTCGGTTGCCGGTCAGGTTGACGGCTACGGCGGGCGGTTCGTTCCCGGCAATAATTTTGACTGACTGGCTGTTGCTGGCGCCTTTCGGATCCGTCACCGTCAGCGTTGCTGTGTAGACACCCGGTTTGTCGAAAGAAACCGTCGGGTTGGCGGTTGTAAAGACGCGGGGTGCGCCGGCAGCGGAGGTTACTTTCCACTGGTATTTCAGCGCATCGCCGTCAAAATCTTTGGTGCCTTCCGACGACAATGTGGTTTTGAACGGAACCGTACCGCCTTTCTGGCTGACCGACGCGTAAACGACCGGTTTGCGGTTGCCGCCGTTGTATTCGATCCGAACCAGCCGGGAATTGTCGCTCTTGCGGAACCAGTTGCTGCCGTATTCGAGTACGTAGAGATCGCCGTCTGGTCCAAATTTCATGTCAATCGGTTCGACCGGGCGGTAACTGGGCAACACCCGTTCCATCGATTTATAATCCCCATTTTCGTCCATTGAGATCGCCATGATCCAGCCGCGTGAAAAGTCGGTGGCAATCCATTTGCCTTCGTAATACGTGGGCCAGGGCCGTTTCGGATTTTTGAAATCAGCACGGTGGTAAATTGGGCCACCCGTAGCGCTCCGGGAACCACTGCCCACCAGCGGGAATTTCTCGGAAACGCCGTACGGATAGTAAATGAAATTAGGCGCAACCGGCGGCAGTTCGGTCAACCCGGTGTTGTTGGGCGAGTTATTGATGGGCTTTTTGGGGTCTTTTTTCTCCAGCGGTTTGTTGTTGGCATAGTCGTAAACCGGGAAGGCCTGGTCGTTGCCGACAAACCACGGCCAGCCGAAGTTCCCCGGTTTGCGGGCCTGGTTCAACTCATCGTACCCACGCGGGCCGATTTCGGTATCTTCGTTGGCATCCGGGCCTACTTCACCCCAGTAGATAAACCCGGTTTTGCTGTCGATGGCAATCCGCCAGGGGTTGCGGTGGCCCATCGAATAAATTTCCGGACGCGCTTTGGCGGTGCCTTTCGGAAACAGGTTGCCTTCCGGGATGGTGTACGAACCGTCCGGTTCGGGGTGAATGCGCAGAATCTTGCCGCGCAGGTCGTTGGTGTTTCCGGCGTGGCCCTGGTCATCCCAACTAGCGCGGCCGGGCCGTTCGTCGGTCTGGGCGGCCTGCTGGTTGCCGGTATTGTTGCCCACGGTCAGGTAGAGGTTTCCGGCTTTGTCCCAGGTCATGCCGCCCCCGGTGTGGCAGCAGACTTCCCGCTGCGTCGTCACTTCAAGCACAACTTTTTCGGAACCGGCAACGAGTTTGTCATTGACCAGGTCCCAGCGGGTCAGCAGGTGTTTTTTTTCGGTTGGGTGGGCGTAATAAAGATAAACCCAATGGTTTTTCTCGAAATTCGGATCGAGCGACAGGCCCATCAGTCCTTCTTCGGCTTCCCGCGAAACGCCTTCGGCGTTGGTGTATTTGGTGTTGACCGGGATGTTGGCAATCAGATTGACGGTTTTCGTGGCCGGATCGTACTTTTTGAAAGCGCCTTTACGCTCGACAATATACACCGAGCCATCTTTCAGGGGTTCAAAGACCATCGGTTCGTCCAGCCCTTCAGCCACGACGACCGGCGTAAACCGGCTTTCATCCGGTTTCTGATTTGGGTTGTCCTGCAGGGTGAACGACGCTAACCCGGCAATCAGGGCAGCGTTCAGCAGAAAGGAAAACGGTTTTGAAAGGTAAGGGTTGTACTTCATCATAGGATGGACTCTATACTGGGTTTTATTGTGTAGTTTTTACACCTAAATGTATCAAAAAAAAGTCATTCATTCTCACAACTGTTTCTCATTTTCATCCTGATCGATCATGGATCAGTGAAAATTGGGAACCGTTGAAACAATGAATGACGTTGGCGTGAAGGTCGAACCGGCTACATCGGTTTTGACTTCCGGCCGATCAGTTTCAGATCCAGTGTAAAAGTGTCTTCGATAATTTTATCGGCCGCCGTTCCGATGACAGCCGCCCGGTATTTGATGTCGTATTCCAGCCGGTTTACGGTCAATTTAGCGAGTGCTTCCACGTTGTCGCCATCCAGTTTGACCGTGGCCGGGAAGCTGATGGGTTTGGTGGTTCCCTTGATCATCAGGTCGCCCGTAACGGTGTAATTCGGCTGACCGTCTTTTGCTCCGGCAATGGGCGCTAATTTGGTGATTTTAAAAGTCGAAACCGGGTTTTTATCAACCGCGAAGAAATCGTCATTTTTCAGGTGACCTACCACGCGTTCGCTGCCTTTGTTTTCGGTGATGGTGGTCATATCGGCCGTGAAATTACCCGCCGTCAGTTTGTTGCCATTGAAGACAAATTCGCCTTTGGAAAGTTTGATGTTTCCCGTGTGTTCGCCACCGACTTTTTTGGCGTTCCAGACGAGCGTACTTTGTTCCGTATCAACAACATAGGTAACGGTTTTGGCAATCACTTTTCGGGTGCTTTTCTCGGGGCCATTTGTTCCGGCAAACGTGATCAACGGGCTGGCCGACAACAGAACGACGGCCATGAAACTGGCCAGGATTTGTTTGGTTTGCATAAAATAGAGAGGTTGGTTTAAAGAAAGGTCGGGTTTGACGGGATTCCGCAGCGCAGAATCCCGTCGGGAATAGTCAGGAATTGTTATTGCCGGGGACGGCCACCGCCCTGCCCACCGGCTGGTGCGGATTGTTGTTGCATACCCCCTCCGCCGTTGTCATCGCCACCGCTTTTCTGGTCGTCGTTGTTGATGGTTTTCTTCCGGCGTCCGAAGCTGAAACCGGAGCCGTCCATGCTCATTTTACCCAGTCGGTACGAGAAGTTGACGCGGACACCGGCGTTGTACATGTTGTTCACGCTACGTTGGGTCAGCAGGGGCGAAATCGACTCGGAACGAACTTTGAACGGGTAGTTGAAAAAGTTTTCAGCCGCCAGTCCGATGCTGCCCCGTTTGTTTTTGAAATCTTTCTTCACGCCCAGGTTGTAGAAGGCAAAGCTGCCCTGGTAGCCCTGCAGGGTAATCTGACGACCCCGGCCCCCGCCGAAACCCTGAATCCCCCAGCCGTTTTTCAGTGTCACGCTCGTGAACAACCGTCCACCCACAACCCAGCCGGAGTTCGACGCTCCGTACAGCGGATTGGCGTTGTTGTTGGTCAGGTAAGTATGGTACAAATCGACGCCACCGCCCAGTTGCCAGATCGAGAACAGGGTCACGTTCGTGAACAGGTTGGCCCCGTAGGCGCGTTCCGTACCGATATTCTGCGTGGTCGTGCTGATCACCGTCTGAAAATTGGGATTCAGTTCCGTGCCAATGTTACGGGTGGACGTATCCCGAACGCTCGTGATCGAGTTGTCGGTAATCCGGGCAAACAGGGTGGCATTCAGGTAGAATTTCTTAATCTGACCACTCAGGCCCAGTTCGAAGTTGTCCGTCAGTTCAGGTGCCAGATTGGGGTTCCCCTGGCTGATGTTGAGCGGGTTGGCCGCGTTGATGTTGGGGTTCAACTGCTGAATACCCGGGCGTTGAATCCGGCGGTTGTAGGCCAGTTTGATGATTTTTCCGCCTTTGATGCTTTTCGAGATGTTGACGCTCGGAACAAACGTGCCGTAGTCCGGAATGTCGCTGACGTCGGCGGTCGGCTGTTCGCTGCTGTTGCTAAACCGGGCATTGATGAAGGTGTATTCGTACCGGCCACCGGCTTTGAACGTCCACTTGGTTTTGGTTGCGAGCGTGTAGGCTACATAACCGGCCGTGATGTTCTGATCATAGTCCAGGGCGTTTGACGGCTGGATCGGGCTGATTTCGTAATTCTCGTTATCGCCGTTGGTGGTGTAGAACGTGAAGTCGCTGTTGATTTTCCGGAAAATCCCTTTACCCCCGATCTCGAACAACTGGTTGCGGGTAATCGGCGTCTGGTAATCGACCTGAATTGTCGATTCCTGGTTGTAGCTCGGGTTTTCGTTTTTCTGGCGACTCGTCACCGTCTGCATATCGGTGCCGTTAAGCAGTTCAGTGATGAAGTTGTTCGTGTTGCTGTTGCGGCTGTACAGACCCAGGATGCTCAATTCCTGGTTCGTTTTATATGTTTTCGTATAGCTCAGGTTCGCATCGACGGTTCCCGAATTGTTCTTCGACTCGACGTTCCGGCCCGTGCGGTTGGCCAGGAGGTTGATGTAGGACAACGTTTGCAGGTTGTCCTGGTAGTTGATCATGTTCCGCAGCCCGTACCGAACGCTGGCCGAAAGGGAGGTATTTTTATCGATGTCATAGTCCCAACCGAACTGGTAGTTACCAAACATACCGGCCTGCCGGGTGTCGGCATTCTGGATCGTCGTGGTCGTACCGGTCTGGCTGACCGTGGTCTGGGTGCTGTTGAACGAGCCCCGGACGTTGTACATAGCCCGGCCAAAACCGCCGAGGTTGAAGCCCATTTTTCCCTGCCGGTAGCTGGCGTTCAGGTTCAGGTTCGAACTCCGGTTTCCGGTGCCAATGTCCATGTTCAGGGTGGCACCCTGCAGGGTGTTCTTTTTGGTCACGATGTTGATGATCCCGGCGGATCCTTCGGCATCGTACTTGGCCGAGGGGCTGGTAATCACTTCCACGGTTTTGATCATGTCGGCCGGAATCTGCTTGAGAGCGTCGGCTACACTGCTGGCGATGATGGTCGAGGGTTTGTTGTTGATCAATACCCGCACGTTGCTGCTTCCGCGCAGGCTGACGTTTCCGTCGAGGTCAACGCTCAGCATCGGTACTTTCCGCATAATATCGGCCGCATCGCCCCCTTTCGAGGTAATATCCTTTTCGGCGTTGTAGACCAGCCGGTCTACTTTTTCTTCGATCAGTGCGGCCTGGCCCGTCACCGTCACTTCGTTCAACATCCGAACATCCTGCGACATTTTAACGATGCCGACGTTGATGTCCGATCCTTTTTCGATTTTGATGGGGTTGGATGTCTTGTTCTGATAGCCCAGGAACGAATACTGAAGCTTGTAGTCCCCCGGCGCCAGGCGGGTGAGGCTGAATTTCCCCTTAGCATCGGCCGTGGTTCCGTCAATGGGCTTTCCGGTTTTGACGTCGATCAGCGCGATGGTGGCAAATTCGACGGGTTTGTTGGACGTCGAATCCATCAGATATCCATTGATTTTCCCGTTACCCCGGGGTTTATCATCGTCGGCGGTGCCGGGAATAAAGGTTTTTTCCTGTTGTTGATTACCGCGCTGGCCTGGTTGCCCCATCCGGCCGCCAAAACCACCGCCCGGTCCGCCCCCGCCCGGAAACTGAGCGAAAGTCTGGACAGTGACCAGGCTGCTTGCTATAAAAAGAAGTGAGAGGGAAAACTTGCTCATGGATTTGAGTTCATTAGACATTGGAATGACAAAACAACAACCGTGTACGGACAGAGAAAAACGGAATAGACTAAAGAGGTGGGAACATCGCCGGATGGCGTCTTTTTACCGATGAACGTGACCCGTATTTTTGACCAGCCACCGGTGTAATGCCGGTGGCTGGATCGGAATCAGCCGACGGAAATGGTACGGAACGAAACCGGAGTCGGTACGTGCGTTGCCAGATTGATTGCCCGGGTCTGGGTGTTTTTCCCGTCGGAGACAACTACCCGGTACAGGCCGTCCGGTAAACCGCTGATATCAAAGCGAGTACGTATAGCCTTTTCGTCTTTGCTGAGGTATTGCGTAGCCTGGGTAATGCCACTTTGATCGACCAGCCGAACGGTGATCTTGGAACCTTCCAGATTCTGAACGACCACGTCAACTTTCATGTTGGAAGGAAACGCAATAACCGATGTTTCAAATGGTACTTTCCCATCGCCGGTGTTTGTCGTGGTGGCAAAGGAAGCCGAAGAAGCGCTAAGTGTAAGCGCGAGAGCGAGCACTGTGAGAATAGATTTCATGTGGATGACTGTTTTTAAAATGAATTGGTGGTTGGTTGGTTCACAGCCGGTTGCGCTGTTTGAACGATACAAAGGAATAGAGCGCAGCTTTGCCAGCAAAACGCAATATACCAGTGAGTTAGGGATGCCGATCAATGGGTAATTTCGACCGATAAGTACTCAAAAAAGGGCGTGTCCGGGTCGGAAGAAAGTGACAAACGGGATTATAGGCAAAAATGGGCCGTTGGTCGGGATAAGCAGCCTATTTGTCGATTCTATAGGATGAGTATATGATTTGTGCTGTATTCTTGCTGTAGTAAATTTGAATTCAGTCATTCGACCTGGCTTCATAGATCGCATCAGTCGAATGTTCACGATATATTAATAGAGATGGTAGTTGGACAACCTGGTTTCCCTGAAATCAGGTTGTTTTGTCTTTTTCGCCGAATTTCTTCAACTTGGGTGTAACGTCCGCAATCCTCGCATTTCATGAAACTACTCACGTTACGTCACGGTGTTCCGGTATTGATCCACATTCTGGCGTGGGGCTTACTCGGTTTTGCCCTGTTGGTGTATCAACCCCTCAATTGGGACGTTGTAGTGCCCAGTCAGTTCTGGGTGAAGCAGGGGCTCTATTTTGGTCTGTTAGTGGGCGCTTTTTACCTGAACACGATGGTCCTGGTTCCCAGTCTGTTGTTCCGTGACCAAACTGCCGTGTATGTGGTAGCGGTAGTCGCGGCCGCGGTGGCGGTTCTGGTGCTGCTCTACCATATCGATACCTGGCTGAATCTGCCGGAGCTGATGCACCGGGCTTTTCACCCGGAAGGCGGTCCGCGCAAACCCCGGAACATCTGGGGATGGAGCCAGTCGGTCCTGGTGACCACGTTTCTGATGCTCGGGATTGGAACCAGCATTGCATCGGTTCAGAAGTGGCAGGAAGACGCCCGAATCCGGCTGAGCCTGGAACAAGCTCGGGTTACTTCCGAGTTGTCGTTTCTCAAAGCCCAGATCAATCCGCATTTCTTTTTCAATACCCTCAATAATATTTATGCCCTGACACTCATTGATGGCGAAGCCTCCCGCGAGGCCTTGCACCGGCTGTCACGGATGATGCGGTATGTTCTTTACGAAACCGGGAACGATACGACCATGCTGAGCAAGGAAATTGCGTTCGTGCAGGACTACATCCAACTCATGCAACTTCGGCTGACCGACAAAGTCAGTGTGATTCTGGAGCAGCCAACGCCCCTGAAAGACGTGCCGGTGGCCCCAATGCTGCTACTTCCGTTTGTCGAAAATGCCTTCAAGCACGGCGTGAGCGCCATGATGCCGAGCCGGATCGTCATCAGCATTCATCAGGACGGAACGAATTTGGAAATGAACGTGAGAAATACCATCTTCCCCGAGAAAAACCAGTCGCTGGAGGTGGGAAGTGGCATCGGTTTGACCAATACCCGTCGGCGGCTTGATCTGCTCTATCCCGAACGTTACGAATTGTCGGTCATGGAAGACACGCCTACCAACGAGTATCTGGTCCATCTGAACCTGAACTTAGCATGACGTTAAACTGTATTGCGGTCGACGACGAGCCGCTGGCGTTGGGGCTGGTGTGCGCGTTTATCGAGAAAACGCCTTTTTTACAACTGGCCGGGCGGTATAGCAGCGCGGTTGAGGCCTTGCAGGGACTACACGACAATCCCGTTGATGTGTTGTTTCTGGATATTCAGATGCCGGACCTGACCGGTATGGAACTGGCCCGGGTGATCGAACGGAGTCCAAGTGGGCAAGCCCCCCGAATTATCTTCACGACGGCTTACAACCATTTTGCGCTGGAAGGGTACAAAGTCGATGCACTGGATTATCTGCTGAAACCGTTCAATTACGAGGAGTTTCTGCGGGCTGCCAACAAAGCCAAAGCCTATTTCGAACTGGTCAAACGGCCCGTTGCTGCGCTGGCGACGGCTGCCCCTGAACCGGAGGACGAGTACCTCTTCCTGAAGGTGGAATACCAGTTAGTCCGGATTGCCTTCAACGATATTCTTTACATCGAAGGACTCAAAGATTACGTCAAGGTTCACCTGCGGAAAGAGCGTCCGGAGGCTGTTCCGAAACCCATTCTGTCCTTGACGAGCCTGAAAGCACTAGAGGACAAGCTACCCGCCCGGCGGTTTATGCGGGTGCACCGCTCGTTCATTGTGGCGCTGGACAAAATCGAAGCCGTGACCCGGAACACGATCCAGATTGGCCCGGCCACGATTCCGGTCAGCGATCAGCACAAGGATGCCTTCAACCAATTTCTGAGCCGCTGGTCGTAGGCGTTTCGGTGGCAATCTGTCGTTCGAGCGTCGCTTCAGGGCCTAACGTGAGCAGGTTGTTGAGGTGATCGGCAACGGCGTCGGCAAAGCCCGAGAGACCGCTCAGGTCGGTTTCCCAGAGGGTGGTGTCGGCGCAGAGTGTTTGTACGAAGTTCCGGACCGAAGCCACATCGTGAACGTCGACCTGCTGCCATAATTTGTAAAAATATTCGGCATAATCGTCGCGGATGGGGTAGGTGATGATTCCTCCGGTGGATGTGGCGGTTTCGCCCAGGTACGTGCCTTCTTGCACCCGAACCGCTTTCATGAAGCGCAGATAAGCCGCAAAACCCAGCGCCATACGGGCGGGTACTTGCTGCGAATTTTCCATAAACCGCTGAATGGTCGGCAGATTCCGAGCCCGCATTTTCGAGGTTTCGTGCAGGGTAATGCTCAGCAGCAAGTGCTCGATGTAGGGATTGCGGAACCGGTCGAGTACGTCGGCCGCAAACTCCCGGACGGCATTCGGGTTGTTTTCTGGAATCATCCATTCGGGCAGGGTCGGCACGATCTCCTGCGTAATGACCTCCTCGACAAACCGGCCCATCAACGGGTGCTGCATCATCTCGTTGACGGTTTCGAGCCCCAGCAGATAGGCCAGCGGCACGCTGATGGTATGGCCACCGTTGAGCACCCGAAGTTTACGCTCCCGGTAAAAATTGATGTCTTCGTCGATGATGACACTGGCATCGGCTTTGGCAAACGTCAGCATGTTTTTCACCCGATCGTCGCCCTCGATGGCCCAGAGCCGGTAGGGTTCGGCCATAATCAGCAGGTTGTCCTGATAACCCAGGTCCTGTTGCAATTGCTGGTGCGTTTCGGCGTCGGGTTTGCCCGGTACGATGCGGTCGACCAGCGAGTTACAAAACCGGACGTGGTATTTCAGCCATTTCATGAACAACTTGCCGAGTTCGTTGTGCAGAGCCACTTTCTCGACAATATTGCGGAGCTTCAGCCCGTTGTCGGTAATCAACTCCGTCGGAATGACGACCAATCCCTTGTTGCGGCCTCCGCCAAAATTCTTGAAACGCTCGTACAAAAAAGCCGTCAGTTTGGCCGGGTACGACTGTGGGGGATTCTGGAAAATACTTTCTTCGACGTACTGAATGCCAACTTCCGTGGTGTTGGAGATAATCACCTGCAACGATGGTTTTTTAGCTACATCGAGTACTGCTTTCCAGTTGTCATGGGCCGAAATCACCCGACTGATGGCTGATACCACCGTATGTTTGTTAATCAATTCACCTTTTTGAATCCCCCGATTGACTACGGTATACAACCCATCCTGATCCGCAAACTCGTCGGTGGTTCCGCCGGTCGATTTCACCACGACGATGCTGCCGTTGAAAATTCCCTGCTGGTTGGCTTTGTGAATCAAATAATCGGGTAAACCGCGCAGCAAAACCCCCGTGCCAAATTGCAGCACGCGCTCGGGGTGATTAGGAGCCGGATGGTTCGAACGGTTCAGTTGTGTCATGATCGTGAACTATTTCTGGGTTGTATCGACGGAGAATGCGGAAACAGTAATTTGTAAATGTAAATCTAAAAAAGAATGATGAGTTAAGAGTTAGGAGTTAAGAATTAAGAGTTGGCTCCGCCGTTTGCTAGCTAAGTGGCGGAGCCAACTCTTAACTCTTAACTCTTAACTCTTAACTCTTAACTCCTCAATGTGGGAGAGCACTTCACGGGCTTTGGCCTCGATCTGGTCGAATTGCCGGTTGTTCAGCACGTCTTTCGGGAAGAGCTGCGAACCGATGCCGACCGCCGTAACGCCCGCGCCGAACCAGCGGCTCAGGCTTTCGCGCGTAGGTTCGACCCCCCCCGTCACCATCATGCTTGTCCAGGGCATGGGACCCTTGACAGCTTTCACAAAACCGGGCCCCAGCGTGTCGCCCGGAAAGACCTTGACGACTTCCACGCCCAGTTCCTCGGCGGCCGAGATCTCGGTCAGTGTCGCACAACCCGGCATGTAAGCCACCTTCCGGCGGTTGCAGGTGCGGGCAATGGATTCATGATACGAGGGGCCTACGATAAAATTAGCGCCCGACTGGATGTACAACGCGGCCGTACTGGCTTCAACCAGGGTGCCTGCGCCTAAAATTAGCTCGGGAAACTCGCGGGCAGCTACTTTAGCCAGTTCCGAAAACAACTCGTGGGCAAAATCACCCCGGTTGGTAAACTCAAACGCCCGGATGCCGCCCCGGTAACAGGCTCCCAACACCTCGCGGCAAACCTCCAGGTCGGCATGGTAAAAAACCGGCACCACCGGCACCCGCCAAATGGTCTGATAAACCTCTAATCGTGAAAAACGAGCCACCTTTTCTCAGTTAAGAATTAAAAGTTAAAAATTAAAAGTACAGCGTCGTTACTTTTAATTTTTAACTTTTAACTTTTAATTCTAAAATCATCTTCTCAATCGCCCGGAGCTATCGCCACCGACGAGGGCTTCGACTTCTGCGACGGTAACCAGATTCGCATCCCCTTCGACGGTATGTTTCAGGGCCGATGCAGCCGCGCCGAATTCGACGGCGTATTGCGGGTCGTTGGTCGCCAGCAAGCTGTAGATCAGCCCGGCCAGGTAAGCATCGCCCCCGCCAATGCGGTCGATAATGTGGGTGATGTCGTACACCTCCGACGAATACCGGGTCGAACCATCGAATAACTTAGCGGTCAGGCGGTTATGGGAGGCACTGATGGATTGCCGTTCGGTGTCCGTAAAATACTGGATGCGCGGGAATTTTTGCTGCATTTTCCGGCAGGCATCCTCAAAACTCGTGGCTTCGACCCCGTAAAGTTCTTCGAAATTTTGCTGATTGCCCAGCACCAGATCACAACCGGCGGTCAGGTCAGGCAAAATTTCCTGGGGCGTTTTGCCATATTTCCAGAGGTTGCTCCGAAAGTAAATATCACCCGAAACCCTCACACCCAGGCGATTGGCCGTCTGGATCGCTTCCAACAAACAATCGGCCGCGTATTGGGACAAAGCCGGTGTGATGCCCGACCAGTGGAACCAGTCGGCCCCACTCAAAATGGTTTTCCAGTCGAAATCGCCGGGTTGAAGCAGCGAAAATGCCGAATCGTAGCGGTCGTAAATGATCTGGCTGGCCCGGCTGACAGCCCCGGTTTCCAGAAAATACAAGCCGAGCCGCCCGTGGCCGAACCGGATATGGCTCGTATCGACGCCGTGGTACCGCAGCGTCGCGGCAGCGGCCTGTCCCAGGGCATGATCCGGAAACCGGGTGACGTGGGCGGTTTGACAACCGAAATACGCCAGCGAAACGGCCACATTCGCTTCCGTTCCGCCGTAAACGACGTTCAGGGAATGCGCCTGCGTGAATTTTGCAAAACCGGGCGGAGCCAGACGCATCATGACTTCGCCGAAGGTGACTACTTTTTTCAAGTACTAAATGGTTTAGAATGGTTGTATGGTTGAGAATGGTTGAAATGGGTTTGAATGGTTTATGATGGTTTGGATGGTAATCATTTTAGCCATTTAACCATATAACCATCTGACCATTTAAACCCTTTCAACCATTAAATTAAACACCGATACTTTCCAGTTCTTTCTTCGTAACCGGTTCCAGCGTGGGCGATAACGAATGAATGATCGCCAGGGCGATCAGGTAGGTCGAACTGGCGATGATGAACAACGGCAAATACCCGAACGTGACCCGGATGTTGCCCGCAACAGCCGCCAGCAAAATACCGCCCACCGCGCCGAACATGCCGCCAATTCCGGTGACTGAAGCCACGGCACTTTTGGGAAACAGATCCGACGCAAAGGTGTAAATATTAGCCGACCAACCCTGGTGAGCGGCTGTCGCCAGTGAAATCAAGGCGATCGCGACGTAAATGCTACTCGTTTGGGCCGCAAAAAAGATTGGAACGACGCAAATCGCACAAATCAGCATGGTGGTTTTCCGCGCCCGGTTAGCCGACCAGCCCATCTGAATGAACTTGGACGAAAGCCAGCCAAACAACACACTGCCACCGTCGGAAACAATGTAAATCACCAGAAACGGCAAACCGACATTTTTGAGGTCCAGGCGCTGATCGAGCGATTCGCTGCTGTTGAAAAAATCGGGCAGCCAAGTCAGGTAAAACCACCAGATCGGGTCACACATGAATTTGCCGACAATGAACGCCCAGGTTTGCCGGAAGCCCAGCAAGCGCCACCAGGATAGTTTCTCTTCCGGAATGTCTTCTTCCTTATCCTGTTGAATGTAAGCCAGTTCAGACCGGCTGACCCGCGGGTGTTCCTCCGGTCGGCGGTAAGTCCGGAGCCAGGCAATCAACACCAGAAAACCGAGTAAACCCGTTGCAATGAATGAAAACCGCCAGCCGAATTGGATCGTCAACCACGGAATCAGGGCGGCAGTGGCAATGATGCCCACGTTTGTTCCGGCGTTGAACAGCCCGGCGGCAAACGAACGCTCTTTTCGGGGAAACCACTCGGCTACGGATTTAATGGCCGACGGGAAGTTACCGGCTTCGCCGATACCCAGCATGAACCGAACCATGCTGAGACCGCGCAGGGAGCCGATGAACGCATTCAGAACGCCCGCAATGCTCCAGACGATGATGGAAATGGAATACCCCCGTTTGGTACCAACACGGTCGATCAGCCAGCCCGTGAGTAGAAAACCGAGCGCGTAGGCCACCTTGAAAACCGTATCGATGTAGCTGTATAGCACTTTAAACTGATCCAGATCGCTTTCGGTCAGGGCCTCGCCGGGCGCTTTGCCCATCATTTCCCGCCGGAACGTTTCGTCGATCATCGTAAACGAAAGAACCTGCCGGTCGATGTAATTGATGGTCGTCGCGAAAAACAGCAGCAGCACAATCCGCCAGCGAAAGTTTCCGGATAGTTCGGGCATTGACAGCAAAGGGTTAAAATATCATAAAGACAAAATTTTACCAAACTTACCGAAATACCGCTAAAAAATAGTAGATCGCAAGGCCGAACGGCCCAATGAGTAGAGCCATCCGGCCGCTTTCCTTTTTTAGCAAAACCCACAACAAAATGGCATTAGAACAAACCTGGCGCTGGTTCGGTCCGGCCGATCCCGTTAGTCTCAGTGACATCAAACAAGCCGGTGCAACGGGCATTGTCACCGCGCTGCACCATATTCCGAATGGGCAGGTGTGGACAGTGGAAGAGATAAAAGCCCGTAAAGAACTCATCGAAGCCGGAGCGCCCGGCGAACACCACCTGACCTGGTCGGTCGTGGAAAGTATTCCGGTGCACGAAGCGATCAAAACCCGGACGGACGGTTTTCAGCAATACATCGAGAACTACAAGGAATCGATTGTGAATCTCGGCCGCTGTGGAATTGATACGGTTTGCTACAACTTCATGCCCGTTCTCGACTGGACCCGCACGGACCTGGATTACCTCATGCCCGACGGCTCGACGGCCCTGCGCTTCGACGCCACCGAGTTTGCCGCTTTTGAACTGTTCATTCTGAAGCGACCCGGTGCCGAAAACCATTACACACCCGAGCAGGTCCTGAAAGCCCGAAACCGCTACGAAGCTCTTGATGAAACGGCGGCCCGGCGGTTACAGCGCAACATTCTGGCGGGTTTGCCCGGTTCGGAAGAAAGCTATACGGTCGAACAATTTCAGGCCACGCTGGATACTTACAAACACGTTAGTGACAAAGAGTTACGCGAAAACCTGTACGCGTTTCTGCGGGAAATCGCGCCCGTTGCGCAGGATGCCGGGGTCCGGCTGGCGATCCACCCCGACGATCCGCCGTATCCGATTCTGGGCTTGCCGCGCGTGGTCAGTACCGAAACCGACGCCAAAATGGTGCTGGAAGCCATCGACATCAAGGCCAACGGACTGTGCTTCTGCACGGGTTCATACGGCGTCCGACCCGATAATGACCTGGTCGGGATGGTCGAGCGACTGGGGTCACGCATTCATTTTATCCACTTACGCAGCACCAAACGGGACGAGGAAGGTAATTTCTACGAAGCCAATCACCTCGACGGCGATGTCGATATGTTCGGGGTAATGAGCGCCCTGCTGGGCGAGCAGCGACGCCGGGAGGAGGAAGGGATTGCCGACTGCCGGATGCCGTTCCGGCCCGATCACGGTCACAAAATGCTCGACGACCTGAACTCCGGTAAACGTACCAATCCGGGCTACACGGCCATCGGGCGGTTGCGCGGCCTGGCCGAACTGCGCGGCCTGATGCTCGGCATCGAGCGGTCGAGTCTGTGATTTTTTGTATCTTGGGGAAAGATCGTTTAAAGTTTGAGGTTTAACGATTTATGGCGTTAAACTTCAAACCTTAAACCTCAAACGTCAAACCGGAATATGGTTCAGGAAAAACAAACCAGGAAACGCAGTCCGGAGGAGCGGGCTGCCCGGGCTCGGTTGCTCGAATCGCTCGTCTATGAGATGTGGGACGGCAAACCGGTTTATTACGCCGGCTATAAGGAAGTAGTAAGCGGCAATAAAACGGTTGACGAAGTCATGAGTTCGAGTTTGTTACAGGGAATATTGGTCGCCCGGTTGGTGACCCGGTTTATGAATGGCTTGAGTGAAGAAGAATGGACGGTAGTGACCCATGAATTGGGCGTGCAATTCAAGAAAAATGATTGGCGGGCTTGTGATATCGCCATCTTTTCTACCCCGGAACTGGCCGATCAGGATTTGACCAAATACGCCTGGATACCGCCGAAAATAGCCATCGAAGTTGACACGAAAGCGGATTTTACCCGGTTTCATTCCGATTTTGATTACTACCAGCAAAAAACCACCCAATTGCTGGAATTTGGTGTCGAAAAAGTGATCTGGATTTTTACGGAATCCCGGAAAGTCTGGGTGGCCGAGCCCCAAAAAGACTGGTTGCTGAAGAACTGGGACCAGCCCGTCGAGGTGCTTCCAGGCTGTTTGTTTGTTCTGGATGCGTTGGTAACGGGTAAAAAAACCGGCTTGTAGTCTTTGCTCCAAAAACGCAATGTACTACGATCATGCTCGTTGATCATCCAATTAAATCCTTTCTGGACGACGATTTTCTCCTGAAAACCGATACCGCCCGGCGGCTCTATCACGACTACGCCAAGGCGATGCCCATTATCGACTACCACTGCCACCTGCCGCCCGACCAGATTGCGGCCGACAAACGGTTTGAAAATTTGACGCAAATCTGGCTCTACGGTGATCACTACAAATGGCGGGCCATGCGTACCAACGGCATTTCGGAACGCTACTGCACCGGCGACGCGTCGGACTACGAGAAGTTCGAAAAGTGGGCCGAAACCGTGCCGTACACCATGCGCAACCCCTTGTACCACTGGACGCACATGGAGTTGAAAAACCCGTTCGGGGTCGAAACGATCCTGAATCCGACGACGGCCCGCGATGTCTACGATGCCTGTACGGAACAACTTTCCGGTTTGTCGACCCGCGCGCTCCTGCGGCATTTCAACGTCCGGAGCGTTTGCACGACCGACGACCCGACGGACTCCCTCGAACACCATCAAAAAATTGCCGACGACGGTTTTGAAATTAAAGTTCTGCCGACGTTCCGGCCCGACAAAGCGATGGCGATTGATGACGTGCCGGTTTTTCAGGCTTACGTGAAGCGCGTGGGCGAGGTCTGCAACCAGGAAATCCGAACGCTGGAGGCCTATTTGGAGTGCCTGAAACAGCGGCACGACTATTTTGGGCAGATGGGTTGCCGATTGTCCGACCACGGACTGGAAACCGTGTACGCCGAGCCGTATACCGATGCCGCGGTGCGCGTGATTTTCCAGAAACTGCTCTTCGACGTGGCCTTGAGCAAGACCGAGCGTTTGCAGTTCAAGTCGTTCATGCTCGACCGGTTTGCCGAATGGGATTGGGAAAAAGGCTGGACGCAGCAGTTTCACCTGGGCGCCCTGCGCAACAACAACCAGCGGGCGTTGCGGACGCTCGGCCCCGACACGGGTTGGGACAGCATCGGCGATTTTCCACAGGCCCGGCCGCTGGCCCGGTTTCTGGGCGGGCTCGACAACCGCGATCAACTGGCAAAAACCATCCTGTACAACCTCAATCCGGCCGACAACGAAGTGATCGCGACCATGATCGGGAACTTCAACGACGGCTCCACACCCGGCAAGATTCAGTTCGGCTCGGGCTGGTGGTTCCTGGATCAGAAAGACGGCATGGAGCGGCAGATCAATGCCCTGTCGAACATGGGGTTGCTGAGCCGGTTTGTCGGAATGCTGACCGATTCGCGCAGCTTCCTGTCGTACCCGCGTCACGAATATTTCCGCCGGATTCTGTGCAACCTGTTCGGCAACGACATCGAAAACGGCGAGCTGCCCAACGACATCGACTGGATTGGCAAGCTGGTACAGGACATTTGCTACCGAAACGCGGAACGTTACTTCGGGTTCTGAACCGTACCCACGGACTTTAGTCCGTGTGAGTTTAGATGACCATTGCGGTAGAATAAACTCCCAAAACTCGGACTAAAGTCCGTGGGTACGGAGAAACACTCATTTGAGAAAAACGGTTATGTTTGTGAACCATCAACCGTACTCTTTGAGACCTTATGGCCACCCGCACCAAACTAACCAAATCGGCCGCTGCGGCTTACAAATTAGCTAACCTGCCGACCGACGGGCAGGTCCGTGTCGTGATCGAACGGGTTTCGCCCGAACTCGACGGCGGTCGGTTTCCGATCAAAGCCGTTCCCGGCGAAACGATTGCCATCGAAGCTGACATTTTTCTCGATGGGCACGACAAAGTAGCTGCCCGATTACTCTACCGCCATGTCGACGAGCCGGATTGGAGCGAAGTGCCGATGACGTTTATCGTCAATGACCGCTGGGGGGCTTCGTTTCCGATCGAAAAAGAAGGGCAATATCGGTACACGCTGGAGGGCTGGGTCGATCACATCGCGTCGTGGCAGCACGAAATCGCCCTGAAAGTGGCCGCTGGTCAGCGCGTAACGAGCGAACTGATGGCGGGTGCCGTCTTTGCCGACGGCATGGCGCAGCGGGCGGGCGGTGATGATAAATCGACGCTGGAGTGGGTCGCCGGTTTGTTCCGAACGGGTTCGGACGAATCGGCTGATATTCAGTACGAAGAAGCCATTCGGGTGGCGCAGAGCGAACAGTTTACCGACTTGCTGCGCCGGTATCCCGAACGGCAGCATCCGTCGCGCTACGCCCGTGAACTGGTGGTGGACGTCGACCGGCCGAAAGCCGGTTTCAGTACCTGGTACTGCCTCTTTCCACGCTCGGCTTCGCCGGAACCGGGCCTACACGGGACATTCCGCGACGTGGAACGGCTCTTGCCGCGCCTGGAAAGCATGGGCTTCGACGTGCTGTATTTGCCGCCCATTCATCCCATCGGCCACGCGTTTCGGAAAGGGAAAAATAACAATGTGGTGGCCCAGCCGGATGAACCGGGCGTTCCATACGGCATTGGCTCCGAACTGGGCGGCCACACGGCCATCCACCCCGAACTCGGCACGCTCGATGATTTTAAACACCTGATTGCCATCGCGAAAAATCACGGGATGGAAGTGGCAATGGACCTGGCCATTCAGTGCTCGCCGGATCACCCCTGGGCCAAAGAACACCCGGAATGGTTCAAAAAACGGCCCGACGGAACGATTCAGTACGCCGAGAATCCGCCCAAAAAATACCAGGATATCTACCCGGTTTATTTTGAAACCGACGACTGGCAGAGCCTTTGGCTCGAAATGAAAGAAATCATGCTGACCTGGGCGTCGTGGGGCGTTCGGATCATTCGGGTCGATAATCCGCACACCAAACCGTTCCAGTTCTGGGAATGGCTCATTAAGGAGGTTCGGAAGCAATACCCCGACCTGATTTTCCTGGCCGAAGCCTTCACGAAGCCGAAGGTGATGCAGCAACTGGCCAAACGCGGTTTTGCGCAGTCGTATACCTATTTCACCTGGCGGAATACCAAGCACGAGTTGCAGGAGTACCTAACCGAGCTGACCCAGAGCGAGATGAAGTACTATTACCGCCCGAATTTCTGGCCGACCACTCACGACATCAATCCGTATATTCTGCAATCAGGGCATGAGCCGCAGTTTCTGATCCGGTTTTTGCTGGCAGCCACGCTCTCGTCGAATTATGGGATTTACGGCCCGTCGTTTGAATTGATGGAACACCTGCCGTTTCCGGGTAAGGAAGAATACATCGATTCGGAAAAATACGAAATCCGGCACTGGGACTGGAGCCGAACCAACCGGCTGACCTACCTGATTGGTCTGGTAAACCGCCTTCGGCGCGAAAATCCGGCGCTGCAAGCTACTAATAACCTGACGTTCTGCCGAATTGACGACGACGCTCTGATGGCCTACCTGAAAGTGACGGGCGAAAACCGGCTGCTGATGGTGATCAATACCGATGCCTACAACCGGCGGGCGGGCATGGTGCAGGTACCGACCTGGCAGTTGGGCATTGGCGACGATCAGCCGTATACCGTTCATGACCTGCTGACCGGGGCCTATTACACCTGGCGCGGCCAGTGGAACTACGTCGAACTGGACCCGTATCAACTGCCCATGCACTTGCTGAAAATTGAGCTCTGACGAAATACCGTCTAGTCTGTCGGAAAAGTAGAGCCATTGCCTAAGAATTGTGTGGTATCCTCGCCCGGATGGAGTTAACTTAGTAATGAAGCCCAAACTCTATCCTGTAAACTCATGATTCAAAAAGCAATTCAGTATCCGGCGTTGATTAAGTATTTGAAGGGATTTAGCAACTACTCGTGGTTGCACTATTGTGATGGTCGTAAACTGTTAGTTGCTAAATCGCTTTGTTATTTCGAAAAGAAGTTACCGGATTTCTTTAGGGTTCATAAAACAGCCCTGGTCAACCCGCATTACATTCAAGATTTTCAGGCTCCACCGGGGCATAAAATGTCAGGATCGATTCGCCTGAAAGATGGTGAGGTACTGCCTGTGAGCCGTCGTCGCTGGAACCAGATCGTTGATCCGTTGACCATGCTGTTATTGGCTCCGTCGGCCGGTTACCAGTCCGATAGACTGTCAGAAACCGTCGGATCGCTGGAGATTTTGACTGCCAAAGAAGCGCTGAAAACCGCCAAACACCAGCCTGCCCGGCAGATCTGGGTTGCGATGGCGGATGAGATCAAAGTCACGTTGCTTCGGCAATTGATGCGCGAACGCTGGCCGAACTGGCACCTGCAACTCTTCGATACGGGCTCCGGCATCCAAAAAGCTCTGCCCGATGTCGACGATACCGAAATGCCTGCCATGATTATTCTCGACGGCAGCCAGGCAAACGGTCTGGTGACGTTGCGTTCGGTGAAGCGCAGCAGCCGGTTTCGGCTGATTCCGACGGTTTTGCTGTCGTCGGCCGGAAACCATGATCTGGCAGAGCTGGGCTACGAATCGGGTGCCAACTCGGTGATCGTTCAACCCACCGAGCCAAGCCGGTTTATCCAAGTGCTGGAAAAAACGTTCCGCTACTGGTTGACGATGGCTTCGGCTCCGTATGCACAGGCCCGGATCAGACCAACGTTCAGCTAAACGATCATTTAATACAGCGAAGAAGAAGTGTTCGGCAGGATCACGGTTTCCCACCAGTAATCTTTCAGCGTCTCGAAATACGTGAGCCATTCGCTGAAATCCGTCGGCTTGACCACGTACGAAGTGACTCCCCGCTCGTACGATTCGGTAATGTCCTCGTGGTGAGCCGAACTGCTGAACACGACAATCGGAATCTGGGCAATGTCGGAGCCGATTTCTTTAATCTGTTCCACGGTATTCCAGCCATCCTCGCGTTCGGGTAAGTACAGATCCAGCAGAATGAGTTTGGGGAGTCGAAGACCCGTCAGGGCACATTCTCTGAGGTGCTCGACGGCCTCCTGCTCATTGCTGAACACCAACGCTTCTACTCCCGAAAAGCTTTGCTGAATGGCATTTTTAATCAGAATCTGGTGGTCCGGATTGTCCTCAATCACCAGAATACTGGCGTTTTTAGCCCGGCCCGGGCTTTTTTTTGTGCGTGGCGTGTTCATGGTTGTTACAGTTTCCCTTTTCAAATCTTTACACAACATTCGTTCTCCGGTTCTGAACGAATGAATCAATAAATCAACCATTGAAAATAGGTGTCTTAACTGACTTCCGGGATACCTATTCTAATAATTCGCTTGAACGGTCAATTGTTTAACTGTTGAATCAGAAAATCCCAAATGATTTCGTCGATGTGAGGTGTCATGCCCACCCGGAGCACCTGATTGTCGGACTTACCGGGCATTGCACGGACTAAACGGGGCGGCATCGGCCCGTACCGGCGGGCTGTGGGTATGGGTTACCTTTCGCTAAATACCGCGTCTAACTGGAAACCGAAAACCCAGTCTGATCGTTTTGGGCTTGATAACCAAGCTTGTAAAGCGTGCTGTCATTCCGAGTCGTTTTTTCAATTGTTATTGTAAGTATTCTTTCCTTTACCGTAGAAACGACGGCCTGGGCACAACGCAACGCCCGGTATCCCCAGCGGAAACAACCGGCTCGTGCCGTATCGGTGCCGAAACCGGCGGGTGTTCATTTTTGCGGAGAGCCGGTGCCGGTCGAGAGCGGGGCCGTGGCGCGCAACCTATCGATGGCGCTGATGCGGAATGTTTCGTCGCAAAATCATCTGCTCAATTTCCGTCGTCGGGCGTTGGCGCACTACTTCCCGGTCATCGAACCGATTTTGCGAAAATACCGCATTCCTGACGATTTCAAGTACCTGGCCGTGGTCGAAAGCGGGCTGAAAGCTGATGCGGTTTCGCACAAGGGGGCCGTGGGCTACTGGCAACTCATGCCCGAAACGGCTGAGGAACTGGGCCTGAAAATCAACGACAAAATAGATGAACGCAAGGACTTGCTCAAATCGACGGATGCCGCCTGCCGGTACCTTCGGATTCTACACCGCAATCTGGGCTCGTGGACGATGGTAGCGGCTGCCTACAACGGCGGAATTGGCCGGATGCAAACCCACATGAAGCAACAACGCGAGACGAACTACTACTTTCTATCCATGAATCAGGAAACCAGTGACTACCTATACAAAATTGTGGCAGTCAAGGAGTTTTTTCAGTTTCCGGGGCAATACTTGACCAGCAACCTGATGGCGTCGGCGGGCAATTCGTACGAACGCGAGCGGGCCGAAGCGATGGCAAAGGGCCTGATTCCGGTCGAAGAACCTGAACCGATCGGTTTTGCCATCGAGCCAAAGGAAAGTATGGAATTACGGATTGAGAGTGCTTCGGTCGATAGTTTGCTCGGCGCTTTGTCGCGGCCAAAACCGGAGACTTCCATGTTGTTTAAAGGTGATGTACAGGCTGAACTGGTGAAGCCCGGTAAAGCGGCTGTTGGGCAAACCTGGGAGTTTCGGCTGACGGAAACGACGCAGCTAGGCGAACAAAAGCTGGGGAAAGAGGATCGGCTTTTTGCGATTGTCGATGACATCGACCGGCGGACGGGCCAGATTTTCCTGCGATCTACCAAACTGGTGTCGATAGCTGATCAGCAACCCTACAAAATGACGCTGATTTGCCTGAATCCGCAAACCGGTCTGGCGGGCGTTCCGCTCCCGAAAGCCGATCAGCTCAAACCGGATGGCCGGGCCTGGACCGTGAGCTGGAAAGTCCTGTAGCGTATTACCAGCCGGGCGGTTCGACCACGGGCGTCTGTCGGCCAAAGAAATTCCGGCAATCACCCTGCGGCACGATGACGGAACTGATGTAGCCATAAATCGCCTGTCCGTATGTGGCTTCGCCGGTTTCCCGAAACCGCTTGCGGGCCACGGCTGAGGCTCCGAAAAAACCGAGTGCCTGCTCGGTGGGGTCGCTGGTGTTGGTAATATTGCCCATTACGGAAGCCGGAAGTGGGTCGAAAATGGTGCCTGTCCGGGATTGCTGCTCCTTGAATAATCGCCAGAACTGATAAGCCGCCGGTGTCAGGCTGTATTGCTGCACTTCGACCAGCGTGGGGCCGGGCGTATAAATGGGCGAACGCATCACCAGCCGCTGCGGAAGCCGGTTTCCGTTGACACCATTGTCCGACAAAATATTTACATCCTGACTGAAATACTGCACCCAGCAGCGGTCGAAACAGATCGCTGTACAACCCAGACAGCAGGAAACACCCGTCGAACGCCGGGCGGTGTAAGTATAAGCCGTCCAGCGGTAATAATTCGCCTGATTGGCCGGGTCATTCACGTCGGCATAGAAATAATACTGATACGGCAAAGCTACGCTTTCGGTGGGGGTAAACCGGGCATAGACGCTGTCGATAGTCGGCACGGTGGGCATTTGCTCCGGCGCTGAAACATACGTCTTGCCGTCGGCCAGTCGAATCGTCAGCGTGTAGGACCGGCCGGGTTGACCCACAAACGTGGAGTCTGTAGTCCGGTAAAACCCGGCATTCATGGCGTCGTGCGCCAGCGATGTGGAACGTCCGGCATCGTCGCGTAAGGTCACGGTTGCATCCGTTATTTTCTGATCCTGCGGGTTTTCCTGATCAAACGTAAAACTGCCCGAATACGAAAGCCGGACGGTATAAGGCGGTTTTTCGTTCGTAATCAGGCCGTCGACCACCAGTTGCGGTTTTTCGTTCCGGATGGGCAATGAGACCTGATCGATGCAGGAAGCCAGCCCAATCCATAGCGTCAGAGAGAGTAAAAACCGCTTCATCAGAAATAGAAATTATACGTAATAGACGGAATCAGCGTACCAAAAACCGCCAGCCGATACGCATCAGTTCGGGCATTCGAGCGGTTGAAATACACCGAATACGGGTTTTTTCGGGCATAAACGTTGTAAATCCCGATGGTCCAGATGCTGTAACGGGTTTGGCGGTTGCTCAGCCGCGTGTCTTTCGAAAAAGCAATGTCCAGCCGGTGGTAATCCTGAATCCGGTCGGCATTGCGTTTGGAATAATTCAGCGTCGGCTGGTTGGCAAAGACGTACTGGCCGTCGGGGTAGGTGGCCGGAACGCCGGTGCTGTACACAAAATTGGTCGTGAAGGTCCAGTTATACCGCATCGCCAGCCGGGTTTGCAGGTTGAGGTTGTGCGGTTTGTCGAAATTTGACGGATACCACGCGCCCTGGTTGACCTGCAGTTCGCGGTAGGGCGTCTGGACGGCCACCAGCGAGCGGGCGTAGGAGTAGTTGAACTGCCCGGTTAGCTTGCCCCGGTTTCGCGCTACACTCAGTTCGACACCGTAAGCCCGGCCCCGTGCCCGGAGCAAATCCGTTTCCAGCCGTTCGTTCAGGAGCAGCGTGGCGCCGTTGCGGTATTCCACGAGGTTGTCGATGGTTTTGTAGTAGCCTTCTAGTGCAATTTCTATCGTGTTGTCGTTCAAATTTTTGAATACGCCAACTGCCACCTGGTCGGCCACCTGCGCGGGCACGAACGAATCGCTGGCTTTCCAGAAATCGGAGGGCGTAATGGCGGTCGTGTTCGAAATCAGATGGATGTACTGCCGGTTTCGGCTGTAGTTGAGTTTGACCGACAAATCGGGGGCCAGTTGCAGCCGCAGCCCAAACCGGGGTTCAAAACCGCCGTAGGTCCGGATGGTTTTCCCATCGGCATACACCGTCGAATCGACCACGGATTCGGGCGTCCTTGGCCCTTGTTCGGCGTAGCGGTAAACGGTCTGCGGACCCAACTGGGCGTAGGACGAATACCGCAAACCGGCCTGGAGCGTGATGGCTGGTGTCAGGACCCATTCCGTATTAACGTAAACGCCCAGTTCGCGGGCACTTTCCGGTTCGAGCCGCTTCGGGTTGATGCTGGAGGGCGCGCCCGTTGGCTGCTGATCGCCTTTCTGAATCTGGTACAAAATACCGTTCGCGCCCACCTGTAGTTTGTGTTTTTCGAACAACGTATAAAACAGGTCGGCTTTGGCTTCGCGGTGCCGGATGTAGGACGTGAGCCGAAAGGTGTAGCCCCCGGTTTCGCCATCGACCTGGTACTGATAACCGCTGTACAAGGCATTGATATTCAACTGGATGTTTTTTCGCAACAAACTACTCCAGCGCCCCGACACCACGTTCGACTGCCAGCCGTAGGTCGTATCACCCGGAAACTTGAAACGGTCGTCGCTTCGGTAAGCCGACAGCGAAAACGTGTTAACGGCATTGGGAGCGTAATTCAGGCGCAGGTTGCCGTCGTAGAAAACCGCCCGGCTTTCCCGGGCCGCGCTGCCCTGCGGGAATGAGTTCAGAATCCAGTTCGGATAGGCCACGCGCCCGGCCACCAGCAGCGTGAGTCCCTTGGCAATCGGCCCATCGACCACCAGCCGTCCGCTGATCGGACTGATCCCACCCGATAGCCGCCAGCGTTCGCCGTTCCCGGCTCGGGTGTTGACGAGCAGCAGCGACGAAATCCGCCCGCCATATTGCGACGAAAAACTGCCTTTGTAAAGGTTTACATCCTGAATAACATCCGAACTGACATTGGTGTAAAAACCGAGCAGGTGGGAGGTGTTGTACAACGGTGCGCCGTCGAGCAACACCAGATTCTGGTCGGTGCGGCCCCCGCGCACGTTGAAACCGCCCGCGCCTTCGCCCGCCGTTGTCACCCCGGCCTGAAGTGTGAGGGCTTTCAGGATGTCCGGTTCGCCGAGCACGACCGGCATTTTTTTTAGTTGCCGGACATCGAGTTGAATCTGGCTCATCCGAATGTCCTTGACATTTTGGTCGGCCCGCCGGTCGCGGACCTCGACTTCATCTAATTCAAATGTCTGGGAAATCAGCCGGAAAACCGTTGTTCGATTGCTGTTGACAACAATGAACGGACGGTCGGACTTGAAACCCACCGCCGAGAGGTTGATGTGGTACGAACCGGGTGGTAGCGAAACCGAAAACCGCCCCTGCTCGTCGGTGATGGTGCCTGCCCCGGTTTCGGTCACGAACAGACTCGCACCCACGACCGGGAGGTTGGTATCGGCCCGCATGACGGTGCCACTGAGGGTAACCCGCTGGGCGAGGGCGGTTTGTAAACTGGCTAAAAAAGCAACAAAGCAAAGCAGGTAAAATCGACGCATGCGCGGCCAGGGTTGTATTTACCAAGACAGCAAAAACCGTCAAGACGTTGGAATCATCCAAAATACAATTTTACGAATACAATTTACAGCGTCATCGATCGCCTGAAAGGCCTTTTTTGTAAACTTCTATCGCACGGTTCCGGGCCAGGGTATGATCGACCATTGGGACCGGGTAGTCGAGGGAGTTGAATTCGGGCACCCAGCGCCGGATGTAGGCACCTTTCGGATCGAACTTCTGCGCCTGGAGCGTCGGATTGAACACCCGGAAGTAGGGCGCAGCATCCGTACCCGAACCGGCGGCCCACTGCCAGCCACCGTTGTTGGCCGAGAGGTCGTAGTCGCGGAGCTTTCTGGCGAAATAGGCTTCGCCCCACCGCCAGTCGATGAGCAGGTGTTTGCAAAGAAAACTGGCCGTAATCATCCGGACGCGGTTGTGCATCCAGCCGGTTTCGTTCAGTTGCCGCATCCCGGCATCGACAATCGGGTAGCCTGTCCGGCCTTCGCACCAGCGCTGAAACTCGCCCTCGTCGTTGCGCCATTCGATGTTGTCGTACTCGCGCCGGAATGAAAATTTCTCGACATGCGGAAAATGGTCGAGCACCTGAAAATAAAAATCCCGCCAGATCAGCTCGTTCAAAAAGGTCACGTTGTGCTCGCGGGCCTGCCGGGCCAGCTCGCGAATGCTGATCGTGCCAAACCGGAGGTGAATGCTGAGTTCGCTCGTGCCCGGAATGGCCGGAAAATTGCGGGTTTCTTTGTAATTTGCCAGCAATTTTGCCGGGACGATTTTGCCCGGAAACGGCTCGTTGAACGGCTTAAAACCGAGTTCTTCCAGGGTTGGAATCGGCTGCGCGTCGATCTTCAGAAAGTTACGGACATATTTTTCCGTCGGGTACGACCGTAGGTAAAAATCCGTCAGTTTTTGCTGCCAGGTGCGGCTGTAGGGTGTAAAAACCGTGTAGGGCGACCGGTTGGCGGTCAGGACTTCGTCCCGGTCGAAAATCGTCTGGTCTTTGTACATGTAAAATTCCGCGCCGTTTTCGTACAGCAGTTCGGCCACGGCTTTGTCGCGTTCCTTGGCATAGACTTCATAATCGTAATTGGTGAAAACTGCCTGAATATCAAACTCTTTCAAAAGCTTTTGATAAACGTCGAGGGGTTTCCCGTAGCGAACGATCAGTGAGGTGCCCAGCTTCCGGAACTCCGTCTGCATCTCCAGCAAGGTCTGGTGAATGAATTCGAGCCGCCGGTCGCGTTTGTCTTCAAGCGCGTCCAGAATGGTTTGGTCGAAAATGAAAACTGGCACGATGGGCCAGCCGCTGCGCAGGGCGTGGTACAAACCGGTGTTGTCGTTCAGTCGCAAATCCCGGCGGTCCGTGGGTACGGGTACTTACTGCTTATACACCTTGCCTTCCTTCATCACAAACCGCACCTGCTGCAACGTTTTGATGTTCTGGACGGGGTTTTCATCGACGGCAATCAGGTCGGCCAGTTTGCCGGTTTCGACCGAGCCAAGCTGGTTTTTCATTCCGAGCAGTTCAGCGTTCACCATCGTGGCCGATTTGATGGCTGCCAGCGGGGGCATCCCGGCTTCGACCATGTACTCAAATTCCTTCGCGTTGTAGCCGTGGACAAACACGCCCGCGTCGGTACCGAAGGCAATCTTGACACCCGCTTTGTAGGCTTTGGCAAACGTGCCCTGAATCAACGGCCCGATCGCCAGGGCTTTCGGCGTGACCATCGGCGGGTAGTACCCGAAAATCCGGGCCGAATCGGAGGTTACTTTTCCGGCAATGATCGTCGGAACGTAGTAGGTGCCGTGCTTCTTGAACAATTCGATGGCTTCGTCGTCCATCATGGTGCCGTGCTCGATGGTCGTCACACCCGCGCGG
>NZ_JBMSDT010000025.1:0-58859 GCF_049445795.1 Larkinella sp. VNQ87 | reverse complement strand
GTACTTCAACTAAACCTATCGCTGATCGCGATTGCGCTTCAGAGTGTCTCAATCTCTTCTCCGTCAGACTGGTACTTCAACACCCTCAATTTCTGCGATTTCGAACCGTCTTATCTGTCTCAATCTCTTCTCCGTCAGACTGGTACTTCAACTGATTTCCGAAAGATTCATAGGAATCAACACATCACGTCTCAATCTCTTCTCCGTCAGACTGGTACTTCAACTTCACGGACGAATTCTTGAAGCACATCGATATGATGTCTCAATCTCTTCTCCGTCAGACTGGTACTTCAACCGCAAGGTAGGGGTAAGTCATTGAAAATAAAAGTGGTAGATGCAATTTCGCGCTGGTTCGAAACCCGGTTTTTATGCAACTGATTCATACGGGGTCTATACGTTTCCAAACGAAAGCAGGAAGGATTAGAATTGTTGCAGATAGGCAGTATTGATCCAACTGACAGGCTCACAGGTATCGGGCGATAGCAGAGCGTTCTGGTAAGCCGTCCGGAGCACACTCAACTGGGCGTCGTCGGGGTCGAGCACAAAATCGGCAAAAGCCAGTTGCCCTTCGATCTGTTGCTGGTACTGGTCGAGCCAATCGGTGGTGGGGCGGCCACTGCGGTAATGAATTTCGAGCAGGTACTTCAATTTGCCGATTTCGGCCAGGGTTTCATCGACAAACGCCGGGGGGAGCACCACCCGCGTTTCGGTCAGGTCGAGGCCGGTAACGGTTTTGCGGGTGCCGGGCGAGCGGACGGCAAACTTTTCTTCGTTGAACACCAACGCATGGGCAGCCGCCAGTGCCCGGATTTCCTGCACATCGTGCGCCGTGAACGGTTCGTCGGCCGAAAAGGTCAGGTCGTCGGCAAACCGGGTGTACACCCAGCCACGCAGCCGGGCCAGTTCGCCCAGCGCCCGATCGAACCCGATGGTGGCCAGGTTCGACAGAACCGGCGACGTAGGGGCACCCATCGGCAGCCGACCCGTGTAGGTGGTCAGTTGAGTCAGGAGTTCGGCCAGTTCGTCGTCGAAATCAAATAGTTCCTGTCGGAAGAGCCGGTAGACTCATTCGCTGTCGATCTGGTGGAAAAAATCCTGAAAATCGGCATTGAGCATCCACGGATTGCCGAGGTGTTTGCGGGCGTTGGTCAAAATGTTGCGTTCGTCGGGATCATCTTCGACTGCAATCTGAAAACCGTACGCTGCGGGGGTTCTGCGCAGGTAGTAAACGGCCTGCAGGTAGCGGTTAAGCGCTTTCTGGACCTGTTTCAGATGCGGCTCCGGGTCTTCTACCAGCCGGTATTTGCCGTTTTTCTTCGGTACCCGGAAGGTGTTGTAGTGGGGCTGAACGGCCAGGAGTTGCACTTGGTGCTTCTGCACCCCCAGCAACCGACAGAGACTTTCGGGATGGGTCAGTTGATGGAACTGGCGTGCCAGCCAGCGAACTTTTTTCAGCGTGTAGTTCATGCCGGTTTTGTGAAAAGGAATACAGGTGCCGTTCGCTTTTGCAGAGGAACGGGTTGCTCCATAAAAACGCTTTCTGTTTCAATCTCTTCTCCGTCAGTCAGTTACTCGTACCGCAGCCATAGCTAAACAGATGGGAGTCAACGCAAAGTCTCAATCTCTTCTCCGTCAGTCAGTTACTCGTACCGCTGACGCAGAAAAGAAAATCAAAAGTTTGACAGTCTCAATCTCTTCTCCGTCAGTCAGTTACTCGTACCTTTCTTCTCGCAGTGGCATCGTGCCAACAAAAGTGTCTCAATCTCTTCTCCGTCAGTCAGTTACTCGTACCCTGAAATCGACAAGGCTGAAGCAGCCAAATTTGGTGTCTCAATCTCTTCTCCGTCAGTCAGTTACTCGTACCGCGCTGGAATTCTACCTATACCGTCTATAGCAAAGATGTCTCAATCTCTTCTCCGTCAGTCAGTTACTCGTACCCGCAGGGTGGGAGTAAGTTGTTGTGTATCAGCGGGAAAGGGGGTGTTTTGCGCTGGTCCGAAACCCGGTTTTTATGCAATTGATTCATACGGGGTCTATACGTTTACAGAATGAGGGTATTCACTTCGTGACAATGATACGGCCAGTCGGGAGGATCGTTGCCCAGCCAGACGGTTTTGCGGGCGTAAGCATTGGCGAGCGGCATCAGCAAAAACCGGTTGGTAGCCGGGTCTTCCGGTTGTAAAATCCGCTCGATTTCCAACATCAACCGCGTCCATAAGCCATCGTCCATCGTTCCGACAAAGACGGATTCCTGGATGCGTTCCAACCCGTGCGCCAGCAGCATTTGTGCCACTTTCGTCCGCACCTTCGTGTTTTCCAAATCATAACAGGCTAAATATAACATAATTACGTGGGAAGCGGAAAAATTTCGATGTGTTGTTTCAATTCGGTCGCATAGCGGTAAATGCTTCCTTTTCGGGAGGTTTGGTAGGTGTGAAAGGGTTCGCGGAGCATCAGGTAGTCGTTCCATTTTGGAATCAGAAAACGCTTGCCTTCCCGGTTCAGAGTACACCCCTTTTCCGGCCGGGTATCCACAAAATCAGCTTGCCATTCCTGATTCAGGCAACGTTCGATCAAAAACCGGTCGGCCCAGGGCCGGAACGGTTCGATGAGGTCGAAGGCCAGCGTCGGGGCGTTGTACTGATCGACGTGGAACAGCCCAAGGTAGGGGTCGAGCCCGGCGGCCCACAGCGCCTGTTCGACGGTTGTGTACAACATGCCATACAGGTAATTCAGGGCCGCATTGAAGGGGTCGGTGGCGGGTCGGCGGGTGCGGGTGTCGAAGTTGAGGGCTTCGGGCAGCGCAGCGGCAATGGCCTGCCAATAGGCACGGGCGCGATTGCCTTCCTTGCCCAGGAGGGTGGGTCGGACGGCCGCAAGGGGCAGGGCTTGTTCGGTTTCAGGCAAGAGATCGGCGGGGGCGAGTTGCGCCAGGGCGTCGGCGACCGGTACCGCAGCGGTTTTCCGGTGGTTGCCGAGCCAGCGGAGCAGTTCGGCCTGCTGGTGGGCTTTCAGGGCAAACAGTTCCAGTACCCAGGCCGTAGCCGCCGGGCTGTCGGCAAAGTAGACTTGTTGTCGGCGGAGGGTTGCCAGGTTGCCAAACCGGGGACTATGCAGCGCGGCTTTGGGATCGCCGGTTTCGCTGAAGAAATAAACCGGGATGTTGTGCTGAGCGGCCAGCCGGATGGCCCCCGATGAGATCAGGCAGGGCTGGGTAACGGCGATGCTGCTGATGCGGTGGGGCGCGATCATCCGCTCGGTTTCGTTGTGCCGGATGTGAAAACACCGGTTCCGAAGCCGGACGACGAGGCCACGGGTGTCGAGCAGGAGTTGCATCAGCACGGAGCGGAGGGATGGAGATCAATAAATTTTTACGATAGCCGCCAGATTAATGTTGTCTTTGCCCTCCCTTACCTGAATTCGAACGGTTTGCCCGGGCTTTAATGGGCTAGCATAGATACACTCCACCGAAACCTCCTTCACCTCCGACCCGCCAGTGGCTAACCAGACTTTGCACCGGTGGCGGGTTTTGGTGTTCGGGACCGGCTCCAGGTATTCGGCATCAAGTTCGGCCCCCAGTTTAATTTTCCCTTTGTAGGGTTCAATGGTTCTTTTGGGTTGCGTTTCTTTCAGTTGTGTTACTGGGGTCGGATAAGCAGGTTCTGAATCGTTGGGTAAGGTTGCGAGCTGGCCGTAGCCGACATTGGTTTTGGCTCCGATTCCGAAGTCGAGTAAGATGAGCCGAAAAAGCCGCCTTTTTTCTTCGGGAGAAAGGATAACCGAATTCCGCAGTTCGAACTGAAATTCAAAGACAACCTTGGGTAATACTTTCAAAAACTGAATGGGAGTCGGATCGCGGAAAGGATCAAGATGACGTAATCGTCGATCGGTGTGTTTGTGGGGAGTGATGAAGTCGCTACCCAGCAATTTTTTATCCTTACTTTTGACCTCCACCACAAAGGCATCATGAAATCCATCCGACTCATAAGTACTTATTTCTTTATGAGGAAGCTGGTCGAACCCGGCTTTACTGGTTGGGACGCTTATTTCTTCGGGTAACAGAATTCCTTCAAAAATCGCCCATTCCAATCGAAATAATTCCGCCGGGTTGAGCATATGCCCCTGGGTTATATCTTTTATACGCTCAATGAGGTATTTTTCCAGACTGGCCGCTTTTTTCAGATTCAGTTCTTTGATGCGGAGTGTTTTTTCAGAGAAAGCCAGTTGACGAAGTCGGTTAGGGAAGGCAGCGCGCAAGGCTCCTTTGATCGTAGAGCCAGGGAGTAGGGGTTGACCTGTCGTATGGTCAAAACTAAATCCAAGTTTAAACTCGCCCAGGGCTTTCGTTTGATGGGCCACTCCACTTCCGGTTACCAAACCGGGGTAAACTGTCATAAGCTGAAACCGCTGTTCAGCATGGGGTTGCCGGAGTAAGCTGGCAGCTTCGGCCGAAAAAACAACACGGGTCAGTTCGTTATTTTGCTGTTGATAAAATGTTGTCTGGGCATCACCATCGGTTTTCGTTCGGTCTATCCGGGGATTTTTCAGGCGTTGCTGCCTGAATTCGTCTTCTTGCCGCCGGTCCAGTTCCTGAAAATCGTAATAGTTTCGATAAAAATACCAGCCTAAATTTTTCATGCTTGCGGAGACGTTTGTGGTTGAGAAACAGGTTTTGGAAACGTTCGCAAAGCCAACTTGAGAGCCACTATGGCTTCTCGCAAGTCGATCTCAATCTCCCGCAAATCAGTGCTCCCAAGGTCGCGCAAATAAGCAAAGAGTGTCTGGGGAGGTGGCTGCGGGAGCATCCGCTTCAGTGCGTCTACGAGTTTGGACCGATCCTGCTGCGCCTGGCTATCGCTATTCTCAAAAAACGCAACGGCGGGTAACAGGCCCGATTGAATGCAGGCAGCCGCAAAAGAGGCTATATAACCCGTAAACTCATCCGTAACCGTTCCGTCGGCGTTGGGAATACGGGCTTGAGTAATGGCTTCAATAGCCTGATTGATTCGCGCGGGCGTAAGGGATGTTCGCATGGTCAGGGGCGGGTTTGGAGTTTGGAAAATGCCAGCAGGCCTTGTCCAATGCTGGCATTGGCCCCTACCTGGACTATTTTCAGGTTATCAAAAAACCAATCATCATAGATAGTTTTGTCCTGTGGCTGAATCAGGGCATAAAACCGGGTTTGACGGGGCACCATCTCTTCGTACCAGAGGTTGACACTGCGACCATCCTGCAAGGCATTGCGGGCCACAACGGGCAATTGATTCAGGCCACATATCCGCTGACTGAAGTCGGTATCATGGAATAAAACGAACCCCTCGTTGCCGGTCAACCACTGAGGCAGTGTGTGCGTATTTGGCGCTAATTGCGTCAGAATGTCCCGGTGTTCAACCTTACGTCCTGCCAGCTTCGGGGTGAAAACAAAGGGCTTCCCTACGGCCGGTTCTTCCCTAATCAGATTCTGAATGGCTTGTTCATCGACTAACTTGATTTCAAAGAGCTTTGCGAAGGACAGAAAATCGGCCAGCAAACGGGGAGTGCTGGCATGTAGGAAGAGTTCTTGATTGGTCCGGACCGGAAACGTGAGCAGGTGGGCACCGTAGAAGCGATAATTGCCGGCGTCGTCGCTGTTGCCAAAGGTTTTCTTTATTTCATCTTTTTTGTGAACGTCTTCTATTTTAATGAGTTGATCACGAACCTTGATGAGGTGTGAAAAATACTCCTTTAACGCTCCTTTCAATCCGGATTCGTGAATGGTGGGGTATTTTGTCAATACATCCCTCTGGACAAGGTTGTCGATAATGCCAAAATTGGCATCGCCACTACCAACGTGGAGATTGGTATGGGCCGTTAGTAAAAAAAGGGTTGGGGTCATGGTTCGATGCGATAATGATTCATGCCAATTTGTTGCAGGGCAGGTTGGTCAAGTAATTCTTTGAGTTGAATCAGGTTCTCTTTTTCTGATTTAGGATATAAAACCGAACCACGAACCAGAACCGATAGCCGATGACTTTTGCGTTGAAAAGCCGTTTTGTATCGATGGGAGTCAGTATGAATAGCCTGGCTCATGTGCCGAAAGTCGCCTGTTTCCGCAAACGCGTACGTACAATGATCATAAATTTTTTCGGAAACAAACGTATCCGAAAGCAGTACGATTTTCTGTATGGATTCGGAAAGGTCGAGTTGCCGGTATTGGCTGTAGTCTGTCCAGTCGGCGGTTTTGATTTCAAGCCGGAAAGCTGACCGTTCGGCACCCAGCGTAACGATAGCAGGAGCAAGATTAATTTTCTGATGGGTACGAAACCAGAAGCCAAAGCCTTGGTTGGGCTGAACAAATTGGTAAAAATACTGACGAAATAAAGCACGGTTTTTCGTGGTATTCCCTCCTGGTAATTTTGGGATTTCCCCCCGGAGCGTTTTTTGATTACCCGTCCGGGCGTCAGAGATAAGAAATTCAGATTGAAACCGGCAAGATCCTGCCCCGTTTAGTGGTACCAAAAGCGGTGTTGCCTTGCTTTTATAATCGAAATTTGCCAGTTGGGGGGGGGGGAGAATTTTTAATACAAACCCATCGTTGCTCTGCTCACTAAAAAGAAATGCCTGACCTGCTCCCGACGAATAAGAAATTTGCACGGCTTCATTCGGTTTGTCTTTACTTGCCAAATCAAGGGGGGCAGCTCTGAAAGCTTTACTATTTTCAATGAAAAATACCGGAGACAACTCGGTGATATATCCGAAGTCCGCCGTACCCATACGCTCATGATGGAATCCTTCCGTGCCAATCGTTTCCGCTACCTGTTTACTGTTTTCAGCGGTAATAGGAAGTAACTTGTTACCTTGTCTCAGCAACTCATACCGCAGCATACCGAGCAGTGTGGTCTGCTGTGGAAATGGATTGGAACGGATCAGGTAGTTGACGTTACTTCCCTGTCCGAAAGTACGTTCATTCCCAAAAAAGAATTTACCCTGTGGAATGAGTCTGGCAAAGTAAGTATGAGAAGCATCAGTCATTTTCATCAGAACTATCGGGCTGGGTTAGAAATTGGGCCATTCTCAGCGAACTGTACACCGTGTGCAACGTACTTTCCCAGGCATTTGCTGAATTAGCCTGAAGTTTATACGTTTCGTGAATCGTTTGCCATACCAGATCGATAAACTCACGCATCTGATGATGAATAGCTTCATTGAATTGATTGTCGAAAAAGGCTTTTAGTTGACCTTCCTTGTTGGCAATTGCTTGCAATAGTGGGCTAAGTTCACGGATGCGGAATTGTACCGAACTCAGAAACCGTGCTTTTTCCTCCTCTTCTTCCTGTTTTACGGGTTTTGCAATCGCATCCAGTAAACTACACATTCGTTTAAAACTGCCATCAGCCTGACTGAATTGTTCACCAAAATATGAACCGCTGTGTTTAAGGAGTCGGAAGGCCACGGCGTTTTTTTGTCCCGTTTTAGTATCTTCTAATAGTTGTTTTGCGGTTTCCAGCGCTTCAAAAAGTGGATATTTATGATAGCTGATGGATATACCAAAAGAAAGAGTCGGACAATCGGGAATGTCGGAAACGGTGACTACTTTGGCTTTAAACTGCTCATAAATTGGTTTAATATCTGCCGTAAATTGCTCATGCAATCGATTCACTAAGTCAAATACGCTTTGACTTTTGTATAACACCGGAGCAAAAAACAGCAAGTCGTCACCACCCAAAAAGATAGCTCGTCCTCCTTGCTGGCTTATAATAGGAATAGCTTTTTGATTGAATTCAAAAAGAGCTTGCTGAAGGGAATTTAATAAAGCAGGCGTATGCAATCCCACTGCTGCCAGTGTTTTACCCATGTTGTCGCCATCGGCTTTAACAATGGCAATGTAACTGTGGTACCGGCGAAGTCGGTTTCTGGTTTCCCGGGCTTTTTTCCGAAGAAGCTCCAGAAGATTATCCTCTTCAGTCGGTTCTTCCTCATCTTTTCCCTTTTTCAGCCATTCATCCGTTTTCTTACGGCTTTCGTTCAAAGCGGATTGACAAATCGCCTGATAATCCAACCATTTTTCGCTTTCCAACTCACAGGTAGCGATTTCAATCAGAGAAGGAAACCGTCCGCCTGTGCCGAGATCTTGTTTCGCAACGGGGGTTTCGTGGATGGCTTGGAAAAGCATATCCAGCCAATCAGCCGATTCGACTCCAGCCAGAGTCGGCATAAATTCTAAAGCTGTCAGTATTGGATAACAGACTTCAACGGGGTTTTTACTAACCGGGACGGAGAAGCTTACCGCTCGCAGTTTCAAAAAGCGCCGAAAGTGCTGGCGGAGCGTTTCGGTATCCGGTAGTGGGGTAATTTCATGCCCTATCGCTCTTCGTTTCTGTTCAAGGGGTAAACGTTCATTAATCTTCCAGGTAGTTTGTTTATCAATCAATTCGGAAATAGCGGTATTGACAACTTCCAATAAAACGGACTCATCGCCGGCCTTTGCCTTTACAATAAGTCGATCCGGAAAAAGACCTGCTCCTCCATGCGGGTCAAAAATTTTACCGTCTGGGTCTAAATAGGGTATTACAAAAGAAAACCCTTTGTATGTAAGCTGACGACAAACCGAACGCATGAAGGCTGAGAAGAGAAAACTTGCGGCCCATAATCCCCGGGTCGAACGCGCCTTTTCGGATGCTTTTTCAATCGGGCCGATGGTAAGAGCCAGGTAGGTGGTGTTGGGAGAAGTCATCAAATGTGTTAATAATTTTTTCGAATTTCTTCAATTATGTGAGAAAGAATGGTTTTATACTTTATTACATCCCTATGGTTTTTATCCGGATACTCAGCATATGATTCTACATTATTCATTTCCCAAAAATCCATAAGTGCAAATCTTAGATATTCTCTTATAGTGAACTTTTGAGTAATTGGAGGTGTAAAAAGAGTTAAAGATTCATACTCTCTTTTGTTTGTTTTAATTTCAAATGCTTGATTCCATATTTCATTTGATATAGGTTTAGACTGAATATAGATAAAAAAAAATGCACCTTTCCGTATTGGTTTGAATTGGATTGGCGAAGTGATTCTCATTAATCTGTTGTTTTCAGGTAATGAATTTGTTTTGCTAAGTGAAAATCTTTGACTTTTCCAATCACTTTGTGTAGATAAACCTAAAATATCGCGTACAAGATAAGACGAATTGCCAAATGGTTCATTGTTAAAAAAAGCTGATTTTATAGCCTTTTTGTCCCATGTCCATCCTTTGTTTATTGCAAATTGATAGAGTAAAGATTTAAAATAAAAAACGGATTTTCCATCCTTTCCACAATGATTAATACCTGACTTAAGTGCTCGATATAGACAATCAATGTATTCAAAAGTCTGATAACAAGATTCAGAGTAAGATAATTGAGAAACATCTATTCTAAAATAGTATTGCTCCTTTTCAGGGAAAGTTCGCCAAAAACGATATTCAATAGAATCACTAGGAGGTTTAGTTAAGTAAAATGAGCCAAATCCCTTAGTTTGACGGTTGCCAAAGTTATTTTGAGATAAAAATGAAGCAATATTTTCTCCTATAAAATTTCTCAATTCATCATCAAAGCAGGTTATGATTAGCAAATGTGAAAATCCATCCTTATTGCATTGGTGAAATACTAAGTTTTTTAAGTCTTCTTTGTTTTCTTTTCCTCCCATATTTGAAATAAGAAGGGGGTATTTTTCTGTTTCATACAATTGTTTATTATTTTGAGATACTTTTCGGGTAAAACTTTTATCTTCTTTAGCTCCCGCTGAGACTTGAATTGAAATCTTGTAGTCTAAAAAGTCATCTCCTTCTATAGGGTCATCAGGACGAGTATTAATTATCCACTGATTCCAATTTAATTCAGGACGTAACTGTTTTTTCATTAATAGAAACCGATCTAGCTTCGGCTTTACTTCGGAAGCCCGCAACGTAGCCCCGTCCTGATCATGTTGGAAATGCAGCAAAGGCGTATGCTGCTTTAAAAGGAATTTAAGTTGAAAAGGGTTAGGCATGGCTATTTTATATTAAGTTTTTCAAGTATCTTATCAGAAAACCAAAAACTCAGAAATAGAATTATTAACATGAGTCCAAGAACAATAATCTCTGATATATTCCAATCATAGCCAAAGTTATACTCTTGCCCAGCCAGTAGTGATAAAGCACTGGCTACGAGTGTAGCTGGCAAGAATTTTGTTGCTATTTTTGAGAGTTTTGTTGCTTGTTGAGCCTGAATGGTTTGTTCCTCAGCGATTTTTTTCTGTTTAATAGCATCTTCTTTTTGCCGTAGAAGTTCAACATATTGATTTAATTCACTCATTTGTTCCTTTAAAGCGATAACTTCTTTCTCAATGCGCATCTCATTTTGAAGTATATCATAAATTTCAATTCCTTGGATTTGGGATGTTATTTCACGAAAATAAATACGATTATTAAATTCTATATAGTTTTTATATAGATTGTTAATCCGGTCAAAAAACAGATTGTCTGATCCCTCTAAACGCGATATTCTATTTATTTCATCCATAAACCTTAAAACGGAAGCTCGTTGTACTAGACAGAGGTTGACCATCTGATAGTACATAGATTGTACATGCTCATTAATAGGGGGAGCATACTCTCTTTTAAGAGTAGATATATCATTGCTTAGAACCATCAGAGTGTCTCTTGTTACACCGAAAAAAGTGCTATACTCGGCCCAGCGTCCATATGTATGTTTACGGATACTTTCATATAACATTTCTCTATTTTGGCAAGTAGGATAATTTGAATCTTTGTCGCCGAAAAGAAAAGCATACCAAAAAGTATGGCGCTCATAGGTGTATTCCTGTTTGTTTTCATTGTAAAGCTTAAGCTCATTGGCAAGTTCATTATTTCCGTACCAACAGATGGTGAACATTCGGTCATCCATGACAGGCCTTATGTGAACACATTCAGAAAATGGCCTATAATTTTGATAATTTGTTTCGGTAAAGCAGTCTGGAAATAAGAATTTTATGTGTTCAGGGAGATGAAAAACTTGAGGCCAAATTTTCGCAGGATCAGTATATACATTAAAATCAGAAACTATAATTGGCGAACCATCATTAACATCTACACAGATAGAATTGGCTAAAAAAGTGCTTTTTGTGGCAGTTAGAAGGTCATTATTAGCTAGAAACTGTGGGTATATCCTACGGCCATATTCATTAATTCGTAATATTTTTTCTGGTTCTTTGTATTTATAGTTTGTCAGATGAAACGACAATACACCGACACCTGTGTCAAAGGCATGGGCGCAAATCGCGGATAGGTCAAGTTTATAAGTATCTTCCTCTGTTAGTTCAGTTTCCTTATTCCAACGGTTAGCCATGATTGTATAATTGGCGTCTTCTCCAATTGTATACTCAAAATATCGGATTGGCTCGTCTTCGGAATTTTCAATATCATAAATTGTCCTTCGTACAAAATCGTAGAAGTATACATATTCGCTATAGTTCGAACCTATTTTTGATATATCTGCACCAAGGGAATAGAATTTCCGGCGCCATTGATTATTAGTTAAGAGCAGTCTTTCAAATTCTTCTAAATTCGTGCAATCATCAAATGAGGATAGATTAGGAGCCGCAATATTCGTTCGACAGTCCCATTTGAATGGAAATAAAAAAATGTGGTGGCTAACAGCGTTTTCTTTCTGAGAGCTTCTATTTCCCTGGGCTGTCATAAAGTATAAAAGTAAGTACAGATACGTTCCACAAACTGCCCGATCTCCTCCTCCGAAAACCATCCCCTGGCCACCCCGAAAAAACCGTTCGCGCCACCACCATAATATGCTTTCCCCTCCGCTACCTCCAGAGCGAACACCTGGGCTAACTCCGCCGAACGGTCCCCATAATACGTCAGTTCCGAATCATTGTAGATCAATAAGCGAGACACTTGTAACCGATCAACAATCGGGGAGAATTTAGTTAATTTGGTTTTGATAATGGTTACATTAGAACAATAATTTTTTATTCGGCAATCGGCTTCGGCGATCCGCTCCATTTTTTCCGTGATACCCTGGGCTTTTCGATCCAGTCGCCTGATGCGTTGAACCTCTTCTTCCGTTGCACCCCATTTACGCATTGCCGGGATGTAGCCTTTGTCGTTTTCAGCAACTAATTGTTGATGACGTGATAATGAAATTCCTAACAGGTTGGTAATTTGTTCAATAGAGGCCGGTTGCGCACTCAGTTCATTGTGGTGATCGATCAAAATTGCCTGTTCCGGCTTTGGCCCGCTCAACTCAATACCGACTAAGTGTCGACTTTCCCAGTCAAATTCATTGATGATATCCTGATAATCGGACCAAGTAGCTCCCCAGGCCAACTGACGGTCTACATAGGCAAGCTGGTGTTTTTCGAGTAGTGCCCGAATCTCGACCATTTCGAGGTCGTGTCCGCCGAGTAAGAAAAGATATGGTTTCATGATGACAAGTAACAATTATTTTCATTTCTCGCGTATTTTGTCATCGATCAATCGTTCCATGCTTTTCTCCATCACCGAATACGGCCTGATCCGGCGCGCCCGCGATTTTCCCGGTGCGGTCAACGCGCTGACGGAGATTTATTTGCCGGACCGGGCTTTCGATGCGCTCCGGGAGTTTCTGACCGAAAGCGAGGTCGATGCGGTGCTGTTTTTTTTTCTGCAAAAAGGACGGGAGTGCATTCGGGTGAAAAATTACGTCGGTTTGCTCGAAACCCGCGACGGCACCCAACTTGAAATTCTGCCGAAAGCCGCTACGGCCGGAGAGGGCCGGGAAATCTTGCTCCGAATGCTGCGCCATTTGCAAAACAGTCCGTTTCGAGAGATTCAATCGGCCCGGCTGGCGACAAGTCGGCTGCCGTTATGGGAAGTCTTTATCACGCTGTTTCTGGACGAGGTCGTGCCGGTCGTCACCCGCGGGTTGCAAAAGGCGTACGTGCCACAGACCGAAAATCAGCGGTTTTGGAAAGGAAAGCTGGAATATACCGAACACCTCCGGCGGAACACCTATCATGCCGAGCGGGTCGTGACGACGTTTGACGAACAAACGACCGATTTGCCCGCCAATCGCCTGCTGAAAACCGCTCTGACCTATGTGCAGGAACGGGCCCGAATGGTACCGAATCAAAGCCGTATCCGCCAGTTGCTATTTGCGTTGGACGACGTTCCCCCATCCAACCGAATCGCGGAAGACTTTCGGGCGGTGGCTACCGACAACCGGCTTTTTGCACATTACCAACCGGCGCTCCGCTGGGCCGAAGCCTTGCTGACGGGCCGGGTTTTTAGTCTTTCGCCAGGTCGGTACCTGACGCTGACCCTGCTGTTTCCGATGGAACGGGTGTTTGAAGATTACGTAGCCGCCGGTTTTCGCCGGTATGTAACTGAGGGCGAAGTCGTGCTTCAGGAGTCGACCGAGCACCTGATCAATGACCACGGTGGTTTGCAGAAATTTCGGCTGCGCCCCGACATTGTCCTGCGCCGAAACGGCATTACGACGGTTTTGGATACCAAATGGAAACAAATCGATGCCGCCCATACCGCCGGGAACTACGGAATCGACCAGGCCGATCTGTATCAGTTGTATGCGTATGGCAAAAAATACGAAGCGACCAACCTGGTGCTGATTTACCCCGCTACGGAACAATTCCAAAAACCGCTGGACCTCTTCGGCTACGACGAAACCCTCCACCTGCGCGTCGTGCCGTTCGAGTTAAACGTACCCTTGGAGCAGGCGGTTTTGGGAGTAATGAAGAATGAAGAATGAACAATGAACACGTTAAAGCGGCTCGTTCATTATTCATTGTTCATTATTCATTGCTATCTTACAGCCCGAACACCTAAACCGTCGACATTCTTCGATGCCACTTGTACTCACCTTTCTGGGCATTCTGGCCCTGATTTTCCTGATTGCGTTTGTTAAAATCGATACGTTTATTTCGTTCGTGCTGGTGTCGCTGGCTATTGGGCTGGCGTCGGGCATGGAAGTTACGGCGGTCGGGAAGTCCATTCAGATCGGCATCGGCGGAACACTGGGCGAACTGGTGCTGATTGTCGGCTTTGGGGCCATGCTGGGCCGTCTGGTGGCCGAAAGCGGGGCCGCCATGCGCATCACCAACGTGCTGATCAAAATCTTTGGCGTCAAAAACCTACGCTGGGGCCTGGCGCTGGCCGGGTTTATCATCGGCATTCCGCTGTTTTATAACGCCGGTTTTATCATCGTGTTTCCGCTGATCATCACGATTGCGGCTTCGTCGGGCTTGCCGATGATGACCGTGGCGGTTCCGATGCTGGCGGCTCTGTCGGTGGCGCATGGGTATTTGCCTCCGCACCCGTCACCGGCCGCCATTTCCGGGCAACTCGGGGCCAACATCGGACGTACACTGATTTACGGTATTATTGTTTCCATCCCGGCCATCATCATCGCCGGACCAATTTTCGGAAAAACGCTGACGAAATACCAGCCCCGTATCGACCGCGATCTGTTCAAAATTCGCCAGATTCCGGACGAGGAACTGCCGGGCGCGGGCATTAGCTTCTTTGTCGCCCTGCTGCCGGTGTTGCTGCTGACGCTGACCGGACCGTTGAAGTCGGTGTTACCCATCGGTTCGTTCGGTCATACGATCGTAACCCTGCTGGCCGAACCGTACATCGGCATGTTGCTTTCGGTGCTGGTGGCGGTTTATTTTCTGGGGATTCGGCGCGGGCTGACGATGAAAGCCGTCATGAAAGACCTCGAAGAAGCCATCAAAGCCGCATCGCCGGTGTTGCTGGTGATTGCCGGGGCCGGAGCGCTGAAGCAAATTTTTATCGACAGCGGCACCAGCAAATACATCGGCGAACAATTGCAGGGCGTCGATATGTCGCCCCTGCTGCTGGGCTGGGGCATTGCGGCCGTGATTCGGGTCTGTGTCGGTTCGGCCACCGTGGCCGGTTTGACGACCGTCGGCATCATCCTGCCACTGATTCAGAACCAAACTAACGTCAAACCTGAATTGATGGTGCTGGCCATTGGGTCGGGTAGCCTGATGATGTCGCACCTGAATGACGGCGGTTTCTGGTTGTTCAAGGAATATTTTAACCTGAGTATAAAGGAAACGCTCCAAACCTGGACGGTGATGGAAACAATTGTCTCGATTGTCGGTCTGTTCGGCGTTTTAGCCTTAAATTTGGTGGTGTAAAACCGGTTTGCGGTATTCGGTTTACGGTTTTCAATACTCGGTGGGTTGCCTATACTTGCCGGAATGCGTCAGCCAACCGAAAACCGTATACTGTAAACCGAAAATCCACTTTTAACCGTATGGAATACACCTCGCACATGTACCTGGGCTTCGAGTTTGAGCCGGACAAAAACCTGAAATTTGATCTCGAATCCGACGTAGAACCCGAACATTCTCCCGAACCCAATGCTATGACTCCTGACGAAAAATTTGCCCAACTGGGCCTGACCCTGCCCCCCGCACCGAAACCGATGGGGGTGTACAAACCCTGCCTGATTGTCGATAAATTCGCGTACGTATCCGGACACGGACCGGTCAAAAACGACGGAAGCCGGATCATTGGCCGGATCGGGGCCGATATGAACATTGATGAGGGCAAACTGGCCGCGCAGCAGGTCGGCCTGACGATTCTGGCAACGCTGAAAGCCAAATTCGGGACGCTGAACAAGATCAAGCGGGTTGTTAAAACGCTCGGCATGGTGAATGCCACGTCTGATTTTGAGCGTCATCCGTACGTCATCAACGGGTGCAGCGAATTGTTTATGGCCATTTGGGGGGAAGAAAACGGGGTGGGCGTGCGATCGGCCGTCGGCATGGGCACCTTACCCGAAAACATCCCGGTCGAAATTGAAGTGATGTTCGAACTGGCCGAGTAGGGGTTTATGGATGACTACCTGATTCAAAACGCGTCCTCGATTGATTCCCCGGCGCTGGTGATTTACCCCGAACGCATTGTTCACAACATCCGGACGATGCTGGCGATGGTCGATGGGGAGGCCGACAAGCTGATTCCGCACGTCAAGACCCACAAAATGGCGGAAGTCGCCAAAATGCAGGTTGAAGCGGGTATTACCAAATTCAAGTGTGCCACCATTGCCGAAGCTGAAATGCTGGCCGATACCGGGGCGCGGCATGTCCTGCTGGCTTACCAACTAACCGGCCCTAAAATCCAGCGGTTCGGCGAACTGGTGCAGGCCTACAACTGGGTCGAGTGGGCATCGTTGATCGATAACTGGGTGTCGGCGGAAGAGCTGGCCGCCGGTTTCGAGAAAACTGCTTATAAACCGGTCGTTTACATCGACGTAAATCTAGGTATGAACCGGACGGGCCATGCGGTCGATGCCGGTCTGGAAGCGTTTTACCGGGAACTGAAAGCCGACGAACGATTCGATCTGCGCGGTTTTCACGCCTACGACGGCCACCTGCGCGATCCGGATGTGGCGGTTCGGCAGCGTCAGGCCGACGAAGCCCTGAAACCGCTGGAAGATTTCGCGGACCGGCTGGAACAGGAAGGAGAGCCCCGGCCGGTGATCATTGTGGGTGGTACGCCGACGTTTACCAACCACGCCCGGCGTCCGAACGTCTGGTGCAGCCCCGGGACGTGTTTGCTCTGGGACTGGGGTTACAGCGATGGATTACCCGAACAACACTTTGAATGGGCGGCTCTGCTGATTACCCGGGTGATTTCCAAACCGGCCCCCGGCCTGATCACGACCGATCTGGGCCACAAAGCCGTCGCGGCCGAAAACCCGCTGAACAAACGCATCCGGTTTCTGAACCTGAGCGGGTACGAGGTTGTCGGACAAAGTGAAGAACACATGGTCCTACAGGTTGCAGATTGGAACAACATTCGGATCGGGGAGGTGCTGTATGGGGTTCCGTACCACATTTGCCCGACCGTGGCCCTGCACGACGAAGCCCAGGTCATCCTGAACGGCGAGGTGGTGGAGCGCTGGGCCATCGACGCCCGCAAACGCCGGATTACATACTAACGAGAACCCTAATTCCTGAACCTTTTATCATGCGTACAGTACTTCTTTTTCTGATCTTTGCGATTGTAGGAATGGCCCTGACGCCTTCTAAACCCATTCGGGTAGTCTTTTTCGGTGATTCGATCACGCAGGCTGCGGTAAAACCGGGCGGTTACATCACCCGCATCGGCGATATGCTCAAAACGCAAAACCGGGCGAACGACTACGAACTGATCGGAGCCGGTATTGGTGGGAACAAGATCTATGATCTTTTTCTGCGGATGGACGAGGACGTGCTGGCCAAACAACCAAACATCACGTTTGTGTACGTGGGTGTCAACGATGTCTGGCACAAACGGACCTACGGCACCGGCACCGATCCGGACAAATTTGTGAAGTTTTACGAAGCGGTAATCAAAAAGCTGCAGGCTGCCGGAAGCAAGGTGATTTTGTGTACGCCCGCTGTGATCGGCGAAAAAACCGACTACTCCAACGATCAGGACGGCGATTTGCAACAGTACTCCAAGCTGATTCGAGACCTGGCCGCCCGCAACAACCTGCCCCTTTGCGATCTGCGGAAAGCGTTTCTGGAGTATAACCTGAAAAACAACCCGACAAACGCCGAAAAAGGAATTCTGACCACGGACCGGGTCCATCTCAACGACGCGGGGAATCAGTTGGTGGCCGACGAAATGTATAAGTTGATGGTGGCTGCGAAGTAGCGAATAGAGAGCATGTTCAGTAAACGCGTAAAATACCTGCTCATCGGACTGGTGGTGGCGCTGATTGATTACATCATTTACGATGCAGGCAGTGAACCCGGTATCGACGACCTAAAGGGACAATACAAAGAAGTGGCCCTGTTTCGGAATGAGAACAACACCGGGCCGATCATCCGGATTTATGCCGTGACGGTCAGCGACACAACGCGTTGGGAAGACATGCAGAAATACGGCGATTTGATGCTTTATACCAAATACGGAACCACCAAAGTATTTTTCTTCCCGGAAGGAAAACCGGTACCAACGGAGTTGTCGCCCAGGCGGCCGCATTTTGATGCAAAATTTGAACCATATTGTCTGGCGATGTACGAAAAAGACGCCATGAGCCAGGTTACGTTTCAGCGAAAACCGTTTGAAGCGGTTCAGTAAATGGCCGAAACCAGGCAGGAGTTGATCGTGGGCGAAAAATAATACAAGGGTGCCACGACGCGCGTGACCAGAAAAGGCCCGGTCGACCGCCAGACGGTGGTCAACCGGGTTTGTTTTTTAGAACGGTGTGGATACAGCGGTTTCAAAGGAGTAGTTGAGCGGAGTGGCCAGGTTAAAAGCCTCAACCCCTAAAGGGGCTTTGGCAATCCGGGTGATGCCCCTTTAGAGGTTGGGGGTAAAAAATCATACGTCAAACGGTAATTCGTATTCTTTGACGACTGGTTTCGACGAGCGGGTTTTAACTTCGACTTTGGCCTTGAGCGGGAAGCCCAGCACCAGCGAGTTTTTGATGTACTGATCGTCATGAACCATCCAGGAATAGCTTTCAAGCAGGTATTCATCGACGCCCGCTTTGTGGGCCTGGTAGGCCAGTCGTTCCACAAACAAGGGCTCATAGTTGATGATGTTCCCCATATAAATTACCTGGATGCCGGGCCGGGATTCGTTGCCCAGTTCGGTACAGCCGAGCACGGCCACTTTGAGCGATGACCCATCTTCCAGATCTTTGACTGCCCATTCATCGATGACGGTTTTGACATTAGCCATTGTTGTTGTGTTGGTTTGTGTTAAACGATGGCTTAAAAGTAGGCCGGGAAAACCGCTCGGACCAGCCGGATTTAATAACTGGTGGGAATTGGCTAATAACTGGTGTTAGCGACGCAGCCACTCCATCCAATCTTTGGTCACTTCGTCTCCTCGGTAAATTTTATCGACGACAGATCCTTTGTCGTCTTTCTTCAGTTCAAAAAATTGGTGATCGTGTTGGTGGTACGGTTTGAGGGTTAGGTTCTTCTTGCCCTGGGCGATGAATTCCAGCGGAAGCATATCGAGTTCGCGGGCCATTTCTTCGTCCGCAGTGCCGTAGGCGATGTACAGCGGAATCCGGATTTTCAGTAAGTTCGCCAGGTTGTTGCGCGAAAACGAGTGCCAGGCGTAGTAGGTGTCACCGATCTTTTTATCAATGGCAGTGGGATGGTTACAAATGTCTTCCCAAACCGCATACCACTTGTCAATTTCGCGTTGACCTTCTTCGGACGTTAGCAGGCCCTGGTCGATTTGCTGGCGGGTTTGCCAAATCAAATGCTCAAACCGACGACCGGTGCGCCCTGAAAATAGAATGGCATGCGTCACCGGCGCTGGGTAATTGGCAAGCAGGTTCGCGCCCACGGTAAATCCTTCCGAACCGCCACAAAAAACCACCTTCTGAGAGTCGATCCAGGGCTGTTTGACTAAATAATCGAGAACCTGCCGACATTGAGCCGTGTACCGGTCAAGGTGATTGTTGGCCAGGTAGGTTTTACTGACAAATTCCTCCGGTGGATTGGGTTGCTGGATCGCTTGAGGATACGCGTTGAGAAAGGTTGAATCAGCCACCAGCCTGACACCCGGTTTTTGAATGACCACGAAATGGTATTCATCCCTGTAGTCGCGGAAGTGGAAAGGCGCGGTCAGATAATACTTGCCATCAACGAAATGAATAAAAGGCATGGGCAGCGAACCCTGCCGAAACAGAAACAGCGGTTTTTTGATGTTTAAGTCGGTCTTTGACCCAAAGATGATAAACGTAGTCGTATCCTTGCCGTCTGGTAGATGAAATACCTGACATAGGTCCTCCAGTCGGGTCGTTTGGGAAAAGGCCGCCGGGGCCGAAATCAAAAAGTACAGCAGTAAACAGGCTCTCATGCAGGTTTTTTTTCGCAAAAGAGCGCGTCATTGTGTTCTTCTGAAAGCAATTTAACGTTTGTTAGGATTTTTTAACAATACGCTAGGCGGGCAGGACCACCCGCAGCTTCCCCGGCCAGATTTCGGCGGTAATCTCCCGGATTTTCCCCCGGTATTCGCCGTCGATCTGAAAATAGGCTTTTCGTTTGGTGACAATGTGGACGGAGGTGGCCGAATAAATCTCGATGTTCTTGGGGTCGAACGGCCGGAAGCGGAAGAACATCTTAACGATCTCCCAAAACGGCAACCGGCGCATGACCACCACTTCAAATTGGCCGTCGGCCACGTCGCCATCGGGGTTGATGATAGCCCCGGTGCCGTACATCCGGGCGTTGGCGAGCACAATCATGAACGCTGACCGGAGCACTTCCTCCCGGCCGGTGTTGATCCGAACCTGCAAAAGGCGTCGGCGCATCAGCACCCGCAATACGCCCCGGGCGTAACCAAGTTTGCCGCGCATTTTGCCCTGTTCGAAGTATTTGACCAACTGCGCATTCATACCAATGTCGCTCAGGTGCAGGCAGTGCTCGGTGTTGTTGATGCAAATCAGGTCGATCGGTTTTTCAACGCCCTGCACCACCACTGCGAGGCTTTCTTCCAGCGTGGTCGGGATGCCCAGTTCTTTCGCCATGCCGTTGGCCGAACCAGCCGGCAGAATTGCCAGTGGCAGGTTGGCGTTCAGAGCGTGTTCGGCCACAAACTTGATGGTGCCATCACCCCCCACGGCCACCAGCCGATCCGGTTTGACGGAAGCGATGCGGGCGGGCAATTCGTTGTCGTCGTTTTTGCCATCGAGCAGGAACAGGTCGGCAGAGTGTGGTTGGGTTTCGAAGAACGTTTGAATCCCCGTTTCCCATTCGGTTTTATCCTGTCCGCCGGAAATCGGGTTGATCGCGAACAGAAATTTTAACTTTTTTGCTTCCGGCATGTTCCTGATTCTGTTGTAGACGGTTTACAGTTTTCGGTATTCAGTGTTCGGTGTTCGATATTCAGTGTTCATTATTCGTTATTCGATATTATGCCGCTTCAATATCGAATATTGAACACCGAATTGCGAATAACGAAGTTGTGAAGAAAACGGATCATTACCCTATAAACAAAGAATGGAAGCAAGTGGCGGTATAAAAAACAAAATCTTCACCTGGCTGCGGATCAGCGACCGGCCCGTGGTCAAGGTTTACCGGGGGTATGTACACCAGAACAAGGTGATCGTTTTTGGTCACGTTTTGAAAATGAGCCCGTTACCTCGGAAGAAGTACCGGCAGAATTTCTGGCTGAACACGTTTGCACTGCTGCGGTTGTTCATGACGCAGCCCGTGGCGGGTGTCACCGTCAAAGTCAGTGGTATCCGGCAGGATGTGCGGCATGTCACCGAGCAGGACGGTTTTTTTCGGCTGGAATGGACCCCCGACGAACCCCTGTCCCCCGGCTGGCATCCCGTCAAGGTGGATCTGATCACGGCCAACATCGGGCCAGAAACGCCGATTGCCAGTGGGGAAGGCGAGGTTTTCCGGGCACACGCAACGCAGTACGGGTTTATCTCCGACATCGACGATACGTTCCTGATTTCACATTCGGCCGACCTGCGCAAACGACTTCACGTGTTGCTGACCCAAAATGCCTATACGCGCGATCCCTTTGAAGGAGTGGTGACGCATTATCAACTACTGGCCCGGGCCGGGACTGATGAGAATGCGCCTAATCCGTTCTTTTATGTATCGAGTAGTGAATGGAATCTGTATGATTACATTCTGACCTTTTGCGAGAGGAACAGCATTCCCGACGGCGTTTACCTGCTGAGTCAGATCAAGCGGTTCAGGGAGGTCTGGAAAACCGGCCAGAATAAACACATGACGAAGTTTACCCGCATCGTGCGGGTGCTGGACGCGTTTCCGGAGATGAAGTTTGTGCTGCTCGGCGACGACACGCAGGAAGACCCTAACATTTATACGTCACTGGTGTCGCACTTCCCGAAGCAAATTCGGTGCGTGTACCTGCGCCGGGTTCATCCCGAAAACGAAGCCCGGACGCAGGCGTTTGTCGACCAGATTGTGGCCGCTGGGGTGCCGTGCTGTTACTTCAGACACAGCGCCGAAGCCATCCGCCACTCCCGGCAAATAGGATTGATCGAGAAAGCCGGTATCGGGCAATGATTCCGGCTTTTCGTGGGACTAGTTTATTGGCTAGCCGGGCTGTAAGTCAGCAATGTAACGCCCGATCGAAACGTTTTAACCTCATTGAGCTTCAGGTTGAGTCGGTTTTTTAGAGAAGCAAACAACGGCTTGCCGGCTCCCAGCGCCACGGGGTGAACCGATAAGCGGTAGAGATCGATCAACCCGAGGTCGATGAACGTCGTGATCAGGCTGGCTCCGCCGTACAGCCAAATATCGTTGCCTTCCTGCTGCTTGATTTCCCGGACGCGCTCGGCCAGATCGGAGCCGATGTACGTAACCGGATCGCCCGGTTTCGGGTGGCGGGAAAAAACGTACTTGGTTTTGCTGTGCACCGCTTGCCAGAGGTGTTGTTCGGCGGGTGAAGCCTGTTCGTCGGGCTGGTAATTTCCCCAGAGGTCGTAGCTGACGCGGCCGTAAAAAATGGTGTCGATGCTGGCTAGAAACTGGTCAAACCCCATATCATCGTCCATGATACACCAGTCGATTTCGCCATTGGGGCCTTCGATAAAACCGTCGAGGGTGACGGCCAAATCCAGGATGATTTTCCGCATAGTTCTGTATTTGTTGTTCGTCTTCAGGATGAAACGCTGAAAAAGGTTTTTAGTTAACAACCCGGCTACTGTTCAGGGGGCAGTAACCAAGTTTCGTAAAACTATCAGGCTGAAAAAGAGAGCAAAGGTCATTTTCTGGCGGGGGCCAGGTGCTGGCGAATACCGACTTGTTGGGTGGTCGAAAGATATTTTCTACCTTTGGTGAGTAATGCGCAATCATTACGAGGGCTGGTTTTTTGTTGCTTGGTCGCTGCAAATTTCCAGCTTTTTTCTTGATTTCAAATTTCATCATGTAGTGTAATTGCTCGTTTAGCATTATCTAGCAGACTGCTGGACGATAGAAAAAAGACAGGAGATCAACGTTCTGATTTTCAATAAACCAGTCGCTTGCCTATTCTCTTTTTTCTTTTGTCTGGGAATAGAAAGCCAGAAGTCCGTATGAATGCCAGTGACAAAGTCGTATTCTTTTTCGGTTGTCTGGGGGCTTTTAATGGCCTCTTGTTGGGTATTTACTTTCTTTTTCTGACCGCTAAAAAACACTTGTCGGGGTATCTGTTGGCTGCGCTGTTGCTGGTTCTCAGTATAAGGGTCGGCAAATCAGTGGTTTATTTTTTTGATTACAATTTACCCAAAACCTACCTGCAAATCGGCCTGACCGCCTGCTTTTTCATCGGGCCCTTCACCTACTTTTATACAAAGGCAGAAACCAGCCAGATCCGAAAATTACCCGGCTCCTGGCGCTGGCAGCTTATACTCTGGGCGTTTATCATCGGCGGGGTGGGCATCGTTTACCCGTATGTAAATTATCCGCAACGTTGGCGGGAACAAATTATTCCACTGATCTACCTCCAATGGGGAGTATATGTGTTCTTGTCCGTAGGTTCTGTACTTCCGCTTCTGAAAAAGATAACCCTGCGCGAATCCATTAAACCATTTGAGAAAGGGGTTCTGACCATCGTTGGAACCGTCGCTTTATTGTTTGGATCGTATGTCTGTGCGCTTCTTAACATCAGCAAAGGCAGCTATATTCAGGGGGCGCTTTGGTTTTCGCTGATCATCTATACGGTCGTGTTTACCTTGCTGTATCGCCGAAAAACACATGACCTTTTCTCTGCGGCTACTAAATACGCTAAGACGATGTCTGACCTGCCTGAAGCGGAACGGCTCTTGGAGCGGCTGCTGACGGTTATGTCCGAAAAAAAACTCTTTAAAAATCCGGACCTTAAGGTTGATGACCTGGCCAGGGAGCTTAATGTGTCAGGGCACTATGTATCCCGCCTGGTAAACGACAAGCTGGGGAAGAATTTTACCCGTTTTGTCAACGAATACCGCATCCATGAAGCCTGCCATATCCTATCTCGCCCAACCCACTTGACCATTGAAGCGGTCGGTGACGAAGTGGGCTTCAACTCCAAGTCTACGTTCTTTGCCAGCTTTAAAAAGATAAAAGGTACCACGCCGAGCGTTTATCAGCAGTCCATGACTCCCGATTTATAAATCCGTACGACGGAATCTGGTTTATTCAACGTTCAGTCGGGTGGTCGTTGCTAGTTTTGGCCAGCCGGAGTGAGAATCCGCTTCGGCTGGCCAAACAAGATCCAACATGAAAAAATTGAGTCTATTCATCGGGCTATTTACGGCTTACACCGCTGCCTTTTCCCAGAACCCGCCCACCGAAAGGCAATTAATCGAGACAACAATTCAGTGGTATTTCGAGGGATGGGCCACTGGCGATACCACCCAGGTAGGAAAAGCCATGCATGCCTCCTGCCATCTGAAAAATTACCGCGACGGTAAGTTCATCGACTATTCCCGAAGCCAGTATCTGGGCTTATTCAAACCCCATCCAAGGCCCAAAAACCTAATCACCCGCATTGTCTCGGTTGACATCACCAATAACATGGCCAGTGCCAAGGTGGAGATCAGTACGGAACGAGACCTGTTTACCGACTATTTCAACCTGATGAAGACGGCTGACGGCTGGGTAATTGCCGACAAGGTATCCACTCATTCATCCCACCGAACGGTCGAAAGCCAGGCCATACGAGCCGAAAAAGAGATAATCCTGGATGGACTGAAGCGTCCCTGGAGCATTGCCTTTCTCACGGACGAGGAAGCCCTCGTATCGGAGAAGGAAGGCGAGCTGGTGCGTATCAATTTACGCACGAAAGCGAAAATAGCGATTAGCGGATTTCCCACCGATCGGGCAGACAGCTTACTCGGCTTCGGCGATAATACGGGGCTCTTCGAGGTGGTGCTGGATCCCAATTTCAAAAACAACCACTTTATCTATCTATCTTATGCTGCTCAAAAAGGAAGCTTGAAAACGACCAAAATCATCCGTGCCGTGCTCGACCAAAACTCGTTGCAGCAGATCAAACCGTTGTTTGTAGCCGACCCCTATACCTCCGAGCGCTATCATTACGGGGGCGGGATAGTTTTTGGGAACGATGGCAAATTGTATTTTACGATCGGCGAACGGTTATTCAACGAAAAAGACCAACCGGCTATTCCGATTGCCCAGAACAGGGCGGACAGGCGGGGGAAAATCTACCGCATCAACCCCGATGGAACGATTCCGGCTGATAACCCTGCTTTTGGTGACAAGGCCGCGCCGGGATTGTATGCCCTGGGTATCCGGGCCGCCCAGGGCATCACCCTGAATGCCTCTACGGGCCAGCTCTGGTTCAGTGAGCATGGTACGCATCAGGGTGATGAAATTAATGTGTTGAAAGCGGGTGCCAATTATGGCTGGCCGGTAAAAACTACCGGCAAATACCGCTACCCGGACTACGCCCCGCCAGTTGATTCGGCCATGCGGTATACCGATCCTGCGTGGTACTGGCTGCAAACCGTAGCGCCAACTGGGTTACATTTTTACGCAGGCAGCGAGTTTAGAGGGTGGAACGGCAACCTGCTGGTAGGGGGCTTATCCAGAGGTAGTTTATGGCGTCTGGTGGTGGAGGGTGAGACCATAAAAAGCGCCGAGGAGCTATTTACGGACAGCCGGGTCAGGATACGAAAAGTGGTTCAAAGTCCGGCGGGCAACTTGTACCTGCTTACCGATGAAGTAAACGGCAAACTGATTCGAATCAAAAATGCGTCGGTTCAGTAGTTGTACGTTACCCGATGTGATGTAAAGACCTCCGTTGAGCAATGGGTTACATGAATAGATCAGGTATGCTCACATTTCGCCCAACTGTTCCAGGGAATAACAAACGGCAAAACCAGCATCCAGATCAGGAAGAAAACCGCCATGCCGCCCGGATACGGCTGGTTCGCCCGGATGGCCGGGAGTGCAACCACCAGCAGCCAGGTGCCTTTGTAGAGCAGTTGCAGCAGCAAAACCGGCGAAAACGTCAGCGGTCGCCATAGCCCCAGTGCCGATAAAATGGCGATGGCGAGCCACAGACAGCCGACCAGCCGGATCGTGTCCGTCGCGGGGTAGGCATAGGAGAAAATGGTGACCGCTGCGGTTTTGGGCGCGAACAGCGAAACCACCCCAATCCAGCCCGCGACGAGAATATTCGCGGCATAAACGACCGACAGCAGTATCATGGGGTTTCGGCAAGTTGTTTGATGGTTTGTAAAACCGTAGGCAGCATGGCCCGGTAGGACCGACCCAGCCGTCGACCCCAAAACCGCTTCAGCAGACCCGTAAATGCTACGTCGTGGGTAAAATACGTCCGGCCCCCGGCGGTTTTCAGGCTGCGTTTGACGACGAGCCAGCCGAACGGAATCCGGGTTTTGAAGGTGTACGATTGCCCCGGTACGAGTTGGCTGATGACAAACCGGGATTTCGGACCCCGGTCGGGAATCAGGGTGCCTTTTGTACCCGACTCGAAATCACCTTCCAACCGGGCTTCTTTCAGGCCGGTGTCCCATTGGTTCCAGTTGGGAACGTCGGTCCAGATGCGCCAGATTCGGTCCGGGCTGGCGGAGGTGCTGTCGGTTTGGCTAAACCGGTGGTCGGTTGGCTGCGCAGTTGCGGTCATGGCGAGTAGTAGGGAAAAGACTGGGAAAATGAGCTTCATGATGGTCAAAGTTGATGAAGCAAATTTCCTGGTCGGGCACCAAAAACTACTGCACCCAGGTTAACTTCGGTCGGCCTGACTCAATTTTTTACGAATCCGGCTCAGCGATTGCGGGGCAATGCCGAAGTAGGTAGCGAGGTATTTGAGCGGAATGCGCTGGAGCAAAGCCGGATTGGTCCGAAGCATTTTTTCGTAGCGTTGCTCGGCGGTCTCGGTTTGCAGGGCCTGCAACAGTTCTTCCGTAAAATATTGCACTTCCTGAATGAGCTTCCGCACAAACGTATTCCAGGAAGGCAAGGCCAGCAGTTCGTTGGCTTGCCGGAGCGTAGTCAGCCACACCACCGAAGGCTCTAGGGCCTGAATGCTTTCTTTCGCGGGTTTTTCCGAGGTAAAACTGACCTGTGAGGTAAAGCAGTAGGGGGCCACCGTAAAAAACTTGGTAATGTCGTCGCCGTCCTTGATCAGAAAGTACCGCAACAGACCGGTTTCCAGAAAATACAGGTGTCGACAAACCTGACCTTCCCGCAACAGCAATTCATTTTTCCGGATACTGGTTTTTTCAAAGCAACCAACAATCCGGTTCCAGTCTGCATCGGGAAGTTCGGTATACGTTTCAATAAACCGTTTGAAAGGTTCCATCAAACAGCGAAAAAGTGGTCAGACTGCTGGTTTTGGCTGCTTCTGTTCAACCCGAAACTTGACTAAACGCGTAATTAACTCCAGCGGCATGGGCTGATCGAGCGGAAACTGCACGGAGCCTTTGCCCGATTTGTAAACCGAAAGCTCGTCTCGAAACGCTTCGTGGCCGGTCGGCGTTGCGTACAGACCGAGGTGGTTTTTGAAAGCGGCAAAGTGTACCAGGTTCTGGTTGTACAGCCGAAACGTCGGCATGGCATACCGAATGGCCTCCTCGGCTTCCGGTGCTGCGGCTTTCACCGTCGCCCGAACCTGTTCGAGAACGGTTTGAACATCCGCCGGAAAACCGGCAATGTACTCGTCGATAGTAGCGGGTTTAAGCGTGTTCATGGGAAGCGGGTTGGGGTTGTCGGATCGTCCAGACTTTCAGGGTGTAATAGAGGCTACTACCGACCAGATACAACCGGATGGCGTTGCCGATGAGCCAAATTACGGAAAGTGTGTGAATCTGCTGCCGGTATTTGTCGAGGTCGCCGAAAAATAATTTGACATTGAGTTGTGTCACGATCAGCACCGTCAGGACGATCGCCAGAATACCGTGAATGCTGGCTTTTTTCAGAAGGTCTTTCTCCGGCTGATGGGTCGATTTGAGAAACAAAACAATCAGCGCAATGACGGCAAATTGCGTGAACGGGACGTAATAATAGATCTGGTTGGTGATCGTGAAGTACTCCTGCCAGTTTTGAAGGGCCTGGTAGCTGTTGCTCAGTTGGTTGGGGGCCAGCACAATTTCTTCGTAGAGGTTTCCGAAAAACCAGTGGGCCAGAAAAAAGAGAGCAAACACGAGCAGTCGATGGGTGATTTTGGCTGACATGATATTGGTTGGTTTGTTTCCGACAAAGGTCCGGAACAAACCAACGGGCCGACTTGCCATTTGGCAAGAACGAATTTACCGGATGTTTTTCCGAATCCGGCTCAGCGAAGTTGGCGTAATGCCTAAATAAGTCGATAACTGTTTCAGCGGTATTTTCTGGAGAAGGTCAGACTGCTGCATTAGTTGCCGATACCGCTCTTCGGCCGACAGGGTCTGGTGGCTGATGACGGCTTCGATCAGGTTCAGAAAGGCATTTTCCCAGACTTGTCGCCCAAATTGCTGCCAGGCCGGAAGTTGGCGGTAAAGGGCATCCATATCCTGCGAACTAATCAGAAATAGCGTCGTATCTTCCAGAGCCTGAATGGTAAACGGGGACGGTTTGCCGGTTTTCAGACTGCCTAATTCCGTGAAAAATTCGTTGGCGAACGCCAGCCAGACCGTGATTTGCTGGTCGTCTTTGTCGAAGTAAATCCGCAAACCGCCTGATTGGATAAAGTAATAGCTGGTAACAATCTGGCCGCGCTGCAATAAAAACCGGTCTTTGGCGACGCGATGTTCTTTGAAATGAGAGAGAATAAGCGTCAAATCCGGTTCGGAAACGCTGATCTGTGATCGGATAAGGGTGGCTAATTCGTCCATAATACGCTACAGCTAGTTTACAACACTGCGGAGTCGTTGAAAAATAGTAAGATACGCTTTAAAAACCGCAACCTCCCTGGTTAAAGCCGTCGCTTGCCGGGGAGGTTGCTTGGAGAAGGCCGTTCGTAAGCCACGCTTCACAACGCCATCGGGATCACCACCGGCTCCTGTTCCGGTTCGGCTTGCTGCACTTTCTGGTGTTGCCACATATCCTGAAAAACCGGGCTGCGTTGCATCAGCTCCGAGAACCGGCCCTCGTCGATCACCCGGCCATCGCGCAGGATGTAAATGTAATCGAACATCGTCAGCAAATGCAGTCGGTGGAGCGTCGAAACGACGGCCTTGCCCGGAAACAGGTTGAGCAGATTCTGGTAAATCTCGTACTCGGTTTTCGGGTCGACACTGCTGGTGGGTTCGTCGAGCAGGACAATATCGCTGCTGCGGGCTGCCAATACGCCCCGGGCCAGCGCCAGCCGCTGCTTTTGCCCGCCCGACAGGTTGACGCCTTTCTCCTGAATGCTCGTTTCCAGCCCATTCGGCAGGTACTTCAACACGTCCGAAAACCGGGCGGTGTGGCAAGCCTGCTGAATGTCGGTTTCCTCGAAGGGCAGGCCCAGCGTAATGTTGTACGCAATGGTATTCTCGAAAATTTCCGGTTCCTGCGGCATCAATGTCACGGCGTCCGCAATCAGGCTCAGATCCGGATACGGTTTTCCGTCGACGGTCAACTCCAAACCGGGTTCGGCCTTGTATAATCCTCGCAACAGGGCCAGCAAGGTACTTTTCCCGCTGCCGCTTTCGCCGATGAGGGCTATCCGTTGCCCGCGCCGGATGCGGAGGCTAAGGTCGTGCAGACCAGCTTTCCGGAAACGGGGGGCGGTTCCTGACAGGTCGAAGTTTTGCGGGTGCTCGAAATTCAGGTTCCGGAGTTCGATCGACTGCCAGCGGGCGGGCAGCGTTTCGCTGGCTTCCGGGCGGTGGTGCTGCGCATAGGCCTGACCAATGCTACGGGCGGTTTGCACATCGGTGTTGAACTGCACAATTTCGGTATACTGAAATGCCACATCCGTAAACACGCTGTTAAATTGGTTGATGTAGCCCAGCAAGGTTACGAGTCCACCGATCAGAAACACTTCGCCCGGCACGTAATGCTGGTAAACATACCCGACCGTGATGACGCAGTAAATCAGCGCAATCATCATGCTGGCGACAAACCACTTCCATTCGTTGATGCGCACATGGCGTTTGAAGGGCGGCAGCACGGCGCTAATTTTGCCCAACAAACCGGCTTCCATTTGCTTCTCCAGCCGGAGCGTAATGACGGTGATGATGTTCGAAAGGCTGTCGAAGAGTGTGGACGACACTTCGTGTTCGCGTTCGTTGGATTCGTCGACGGCCTTGATAAATGGTTTGTCGAACCGGATGATAATCCAGACCGTCAGACCGCCCATCAGCACACCGACCAGCCCGAAAACCGGGGAGAAATAGACCATTGCGGCAAAGGAGAACGTGCATTTGAAAATCGTGTGCAAATAGACAAAACCGCTCTGGAAGAAATTTTTCAGCGCGTCGTTGGCCTTCCGAATCCGGTTGATGGTCGAACCGCTGTGGTGGTCTTTGTGCCAGCTAACGGGCAGGCTGAGGGTCTGGTGGTACATTTCGGTCAGGAAGTTCCGGCTCAGGGTAAAGGCCAGTTCCCGCTCCAGCACGCGGGCGGGGCCGTGGAAACACCACTCGACCAGCCGCAGGGCCAGGTAACCCCCGGCATACCAGAGGATAATGGACGGAACGGTCGCGTTTTTCTCCTGAATGGCATTTACGAACCAACCGAACAGCAACGGATGTAGGGCGGCCACGAGGTTGGCAAAGATGAAAAGAACATACACCAATACGAATTGCCGTTTTTCACGACGTGCGTATTGCCAGGCTGTGCGGAGCAAAGCCAGGTAGGGGTTTTGCATGGAAGTTACGGTGGTTATAGATCGTACGTAAATGTAAAGAAAAGACCGGTCTGTCCCTGCCGGTTGATGGAGTAGCTGATCCGGCCGACCATGTTGTAAAAAGTTACCACGTCCAATGCCATTCCTCCCCCGTATAGCCACGAATTAGCCAGCCGACTGCCGTACTCCTCTGCCCGGGTGTTGTTGACATAGCCCGTATCGCCAAATAGGTTCAAATATAGTGCCAACGGAAGCGTATTAAAATGTTTTAATCGCTTCCAGTTAAATTCTTTTCGGATGTTCAGCAATTGGTATTTGAGCGTGTTTCTGAATAAGGCATATCGCTGACCATCAATGACATACAGCTCGTAGCCCCGGATGTAATCCGTTTGGTAGCCCAACGCGCGCAGGTTGGCATACGGCTGGCGGTCGGGCCAGGAAAGTTTGCCGCGCAGGCTGCTGCTGGCGTAAAATTTGGCACCGAGGGGCCAGTAGCGGGTGTAACCCGCGTTTACCTCAAATAACCGCAGATTGTCGGAGGGTAACAAACCGTATTGGTTCGCCGTCACATTGAAATAATGGCCCTGCAACGGATAGGCCACGGCGTCGCGCCGGTCGTGCGTGAACAGGTAGCTGAGCAGGAAGTACCGCTGCCGGTTCTGACCGTTCAGAAAATAGTTGGGGTTCAGCCGGGCGATGGTATCGGCGATGGTGTTGCGGACGTAGCGGAGTTCGAGCCGGTGGAAGTTGTAAAACTGGTTCCGGCGTGTCAGCACCACATTCGCGAAAAACCGGTCGCGCATCAGGTCCTCACTCCGAAAGTAGACGAGCTTGTCGCGGGCCGATGTATAGGCCATTTCTTTGTTAGTCTGGTAGGACGCGCCGACGCTGATGCCGGTTTTCTGCGCCCGGTCGAGGTAGGGGAGGGTATACACCAGTTGCGTTCGGCGGGTAAAACCAAGCTCAAAAATCCCGTTGATGCGGTCGGCGTTGCCGGTGACGTTTTTGTAACTCAGTCGCGCACCGTAGATTGTTCGCCGGAGGCTGCGGCCTCGTTCATACCACCATTCGTTGAAATTCCGGTCGGCCAGATCGAACACCGGGATGATGAAAAAGTACCAGCGTTCTTTCAGATTGACCTCCAGATCAATCTCCTGCGGTCCCACTTCCTTCGCCAGCACGTCGACAGTAACGAACAAATTGGTGTTCGAGATTTTCCGCTGATCCCAGGCCAGTTTTTCGGTCAGTTGCAGTCGCGGGATGGTGTCGCCTGCCTGGAGCTCCATTTCCCGCAGGATGATGCGTTCCCGGGTTCGCTGGTTGCCCTGGATCGTTACCGAACGCACCACCCAGTAACTGGGTGCGACCGAATCGGCAACGACGGTCTGTTTGGCCGTTGAATCCGTCAGTGACAAAGCACAGAAAAGCAGGGAAAGTAGCATTCAATCAAGGTGTTCGGCCAACGCGTTTTCAAAAGTACCGCAATAAAAAAATAGGTAAAAACAATCTTCAAATCTTGCAACAAAATCCTTATTATTGTCAGAATAGACCCGGTTTTGGGCCTCAGGCTAACCTACTATCATCTCACGTTTTGTTTTCTTCATGAAAGAAAAGCCCCGTCTCAGCTTTTGGCAAATCTGGAACATGAGTTTCGGATTTCTGGGTATCCAATACGGTTTTGGCTTGCAGCAAGCCAACATGAGTCCCATTTTCCGCTACCTCAACGCCGACGAATCCGCCATTCCAGCGCTGTGGCTGGCGGGTCCCGTAACCGGTTTGCTCGTTCAGCCCGTCATCGGCGCCCTGAGCGACCGGACCTGGTCACCGCGCTGGGGACGCCGAAAACCGTTTTTTCTGACCGGCGCGCTGATTACCAGCCTGGCGCTGTTTCTGATGCCGAACTCGTCGGCGCTCTGGATGGCGGCCAGCCTGATGTGGCTGCTTGACGCCGGTCTGAACGTCACGATGGAACCGTTTCGGGCGTTCATCGGCGATAAGCTTAACGTTCAGCAGCGCAATCTTGGTTTTGCCGTGCAGAGTTTTTTTGTCGGTTTCGGGCAAACACTGGCGAACCTGATGCCGTTTATCCTGCCGGTTTTTGGCATTACCATCGCAACCGCCGGGGCCAATGCCATTCCGGACTTTGTCAAGTATTCTTTTTACATCGGTGCGGTAGCGATTCTGGGCGCGGTTTTCTGGACGATGTACACCACCGATGAATACCCGCCCGACGACCCGGAAGCGTTCGAACGGATGAAGCAGGAGAAAAAGGGCGTTTTTCACGCTTTTACAGAAGTCTTTGCGGCCCTGCGCGAGATGCCGGCCACCATGAAACAACTCTGGTGGGTGAAGTTTTTCACCTGGTACGGCCTGCCGCTGATGTGGCAGTACCTGTCGTTGGCGATTGCCCGTCACTCGTTCAATGCTCCGGATGCGACGGCGAATCCGACGGGGTTTGCGAAAGGGTTGGAATGGAGCAATTTATGCTTTGCGCTGTTCAACGTAGGCTGTTTCGGCATCTCGTTCCTGCTGCCGCCGATTGCCGCCCGGCTGGGTCGGCGGGGCACGCACGCCCTGTTCCTGACCATCGGGGGGCTGGGCTTTATTTCGATGTTGTTTTCCAGCGACAAAAACGTCTTTTTGGTGGGCATGACGCTGGTCGGGCTGGCCTGGGGTTCCATCATGTCGATGCCCTACGTCATGCTGTCGACTTCGGTGCCGCAGGGGCGAATGGGCGTTTACATGGGGCTGTTCAACGGTTTTATCGTCGTACCGCAAATCGTCAACATGATTACGGTGCCGTTTTTGTATAAAACTCTGCTAAACGGAGACCCCCGGAACGCGCTGGTTTTGTGTGGCGTGTGTCTGCTGCTGGCTGCCGGAGCCTGTTTTCTGGTGAAAGAATCGAAGCAGGCCGAAAAAACCGCCTTTCCGATCGGCGCGGGCGGGCACTAACGTACCCACGGACTTTAGTCCGTGTTTTTTAGTAATCAACTCGGATTGCAAGGTAAAAACACGGACTAAAGTCCGTGGGTACGTTACTTCAACGCGGCTACTTTATCGAGGTCGACTTCTTCGAGTGTCGATTTGAGTTGGCTCATTTCGATGCCGTTGCCTTTGGCCGTGACGATGAAACGGTTGTTGATCAAAACTGCAATTTCACCATCCTTGCTGGCGTTATCGTATTTTTCATAGGCTTTGTAATCGCCGTATTTAGTCGTTTTTTCGTAGCCGTTCTCGGTTTCCTTGTCTACCTCGATGATCGACCAGGCGGCCAGACCCATCAAGGCCCCGGTGCCGCCCGCGTCGACGATGTTGATCTCGACGGATTGGCTACCGTCGTCGTTGCGGTATTCGCCCTGGGCCGTCGAAATGTTGAAACCGGCCATGCCGTTCTTTTCACCGGAGGCTTCCTTCCGGGCCAGCCCGGCGGCATCAGCGGGCAGCAGGTCTTTCAGCTTTCGGAAATCGACGGTTTCGACCGGGCCGTTTTTCGACATTTCTTCGGCCTGATCGGCCATCTTTTTCAGCGCATCAACACTCTCGGAGGCTGAAATGGACGTGCCGTCGTCCGACGACTCCGCTTTTTCTTCTTCTTTGTTTCCTCCGCAGCTTGTCAGCAGGGTGGTAGCCAGAAGACAAATGGATACAGATTTGACCAGTTTCATGCAGGTATCGGGGTTAAGTCGGGAATGTGGGGCAAAAAGTAAGCAGAATTTCCCGGCTTTGTATCCATTATTGAGTCATCGGTAGCAAACCGGCCCGGTTGTTATTTTCCGGATGCGGGTGTGGGCGGTTGCCGGCGGAAACTGATAACCAGCAGGAAAATGCCTGCCAAAACCGCCGGAATGCTCAGAATCTGGCCCATGTTCAAGGCCAGCGAATTTTCAAACTCAACCTGATTTTCTTTCAGGAATTCGTAGAAAAACCGCAGGCCGAAAACGCCGATGAGGAAAATGCCGAGCAAGCTGCCGCGTGGGGTGTTGGCCTTGTAGCGGCTCCAGAACCAGAACAGAAACAGGCAAATGATCAGGCACGAAATGGCTTCGTACAACTGCGCGGGGTGGCGGGGAATTTGCAGGTACTCGGTGTTGTTAACAAACACGAAGCCCCAGGGAACGTCGGTCGGTCGGCCGACAATCTCGGAATTCATCAGGTTGCCCAGGCGAATGAAACAGCCACCCAGTGCGACCGCGATCACGATGCGGTCCGTCACCCACAGGAAGGTCTGGTTGGTAGCCTGGCTGGATTTCCGGCGCGAATACAGCCACAGGCCGGTCAGAATTCCGACGGTAGCGCCGTGGCTGGCGAGTCCACGGTAAGGCGGCAAAATAACCTCCAGCGGGTTTTTGAAGAGAACCTCGGGTTCGTAGAAAAGAAAATGGCCGATGCGAGCACCCAGAACCGTGGCAATAACCATGTAGAGCGTGAGCGCGTCGATGTCGCTGAGCGGTTTACCTTCGCGTTTGAAGATGTAAATCATGATCTGCTGGCCCAGCAAAAAGCCGAGGGCGAACAGCAGACCATACCAGCGAACGGAGAATGTACCGATTGAAAACAGTTCGGGATTGACGTCCCAGATGATGTAGGAAAGCATTCGAGTGATGGACGAGTTAACGAATAGACCCGCGCAAGTGGTTTAAGGTTTGAATCGTTTCAAACGGCCAACGCTAAAACGCGTCGGCAGGCGAGCAAAGATAGAAAAGATTTAACGAACGAGTTGGATACCGACTATGAAAACCGTGCTGATTGGTTTTGTCCGCATCTACCAGGGCGCTATTTCGCCCTACCTGCCGAATGCCTGTCGGTACACGCCGACCTGTTCGCAGTACATGATCGAAGCCATTCAGAAATACGGCCCGGCCAAAGGCGGTGCGCTTGGCCTGAAGCGAATCGCCCGCTGCCATCCGTGGGGCGGCAGTGGCTATGATCCGGTGCCTTAAGTAGATCGGTTTTGGGTAAAAACTGACATTTTGGCGGACTCAATGTGCATCGGTCTGGCTTGCCTGATTCTTGCCTCTGGACTCCGAATGGAATAAACACACGACGATTGACGTATTGACATGGAAATTACGGCAGATAACCGATTGAGACGACTAATTGTGGTGGGCGACCGGGTGTTGATCAAACCCAAAAACCCCAGCGACCGCACCAGCAGCGGGCTATATTTACCCCCGACGGTTCATGAAAAGGAACAGGTGCAGAGTGGCTACGTGATCAAAGTAGGGCCCGGCTACCCGATTCCGGCCCCGGCGGAAGACGAACCCTGGAAAGAAACTGAAGAGAAAGTGAAATACATGCCGTTGCAGGCGCAGGAGGGTGATCTGGCGCTGTATCTACAACGTAACGCCGTCGAACTGCAATACGAAGACGAAACGTATTGCATCGTGCCGCAGTCGGCGATTCTGTTGCTGGAACGTTCTGAAAACCTCTTTGAGTAACAACGGGTTTAGAGGGTATACGGCGTAAACTCAAAACTTCCGGTAAACACTATGCACACGGGATGGTTGTTAGGTATACTGATTAGTATAACCCTTATAGGAACGATGGAAAGTATCGGGAATATCACGAAATCGCTGAAAGCGGTTTTGGACGAAAAGCGCGATCACCGGCGGGTGCTGGTACTGTATGGCCGCGACGACGTACAACATTTCTTAATTGAACAACAGGAAGCATTACATGCCGAGCAAGACGGCGTTGCCGAACGCGACCTGGATGTGATTGTGCTCGTGGCCTCGACCCTGCCCGAACCGGATCGGCAGTTTATGATGCACAAACCGTTTGAATTGATGCCCTCCGACAATTTTCGCGGCTGGCTGATCGGCAAAGACGGCGGGGTGAAACACCAGTTTTCAAAACCGCTCGAACCGAAAGAACTCTTTCGGATCATCGACAGCATGCCCATGCGCCAGGCCGAAGCGAAGAAGCAGTAGGAATAGTTTATGGTTTACGGTTTCTAATTTACAGTTTAAGTCCCTGAAAAGAAGATGTGTAGCTCTCAGTAAGACTGTAAACTATAAACCGTAAACCACAAACTTCTCATTTAAACCGAGCCGCTTCGGTAATGCCTTTCCAGGTGTCGGTGCGGAACGGGACTGCCGGTAATCCCGCCTGATTGTACAGATTCACCTCGCCGTTGTCGTCGGCCCAGCCGTAGCGCACCGCGACCGGCGTGGTTACTGTATTGGCGTACACCACTACTTTATCACCCTGAATCTCGGCTTTGGCCCAATGGAATTGCTGGTCGGCTCCGGCCACTTCAAAGCCTTTCAGGTAACCGTATTTGTCGGTCGACATTAACCAGCTCCCCACGTGGTCGAAGGTCAGCAGGGCTTTGTTGCCGTTGATTTGCATTGACTTGAAAACCGGCCCTGAATAGTCCAGATTTTGCCCGTAGACGGTTTTGAGCGCGTTGAGCGCCAACCGCTTGCCGACATCCTGCTTGTTTTTGGGGTGAATGTCGTTCGGTTCGCCGATGTCCGAGGTGACGGCCATGCCGGTATTCGGCAGCGTGAGCGTCATCGTTTGGGCTTCCCGCAGTTCGGCCCAGGAACTGCCTTTGGCGCTGTTGCCGTTCCCGGCGTTGAAGCTCGCCAGTTGCACGAATAGAAACGGAAAATCGCCCTGCCCCCAGCGGCTGCGCCAGTCGTTGATCATCAGTGGAAACGCTTTCCGGTACTGATGCGCCCGGCCTGCGTTGGTTTCGCCCTGGTACCAAATCACGCCCTGCATCGCATAGGGGATGATCGGAGCCACCATCGCATTGTACAGAATGGTGCCGGTCAGGTTCGGATTCACGAGCGCAGCATTCCGGCTGTAGTCGGCGATGCGGTATTTCCAGTCGCCCGCCAGCGAGATTTCCTTGCCAAAACCGGCCAGCTTGAACTGATCGTCTTTGGCCGTAAAACCGCCCCCTCCGCCGGTGTCCTCGACGCGCACGGCGATGACGTTCCGACCCGGTTTCAGCGTTCCGGCGGGGATGGTGTACGCGCGCGTCGGCCCGACTTCCGCCGTAGCGCCCACCTTCACGCCGTTGAGGTAGGTTTCGTCGGCATCGTCGACCTGCCCCAGATTCAGCACCAGTTCTTTCCCGGCCAGATCGTCGGGCACCGTGACTTCACGCCGGAACCAGACCACGCCGTCAAAACCGGGGATGGCCCGCCGGTCGAACAACTCGGGCAGGCGCATCGTCGGCCAGGCTGCGTCGTTAAAGTCTGTCCACGACCACTGTTTCACCTCGTCGGGGGCGGGTACTCCACCCTGCACTTTAGTGATTTGGGCTAGAAGCTGTTCCTGCCGTTGGCGCGCGATGTCTTCCAGGCTTTTGGGCATGGCCGCCACCGCCGGTTTGAACTCCTCGAAGCTTTCCATCGCTTCTCGGCTCGTCCACGACTCCGACTGCGTGCCTCCCCAGGAGGTGTTGAGCAGGCCAATGGGCACGTTGGGAAGGTTCTTCTGCAATTCGCGGGCGAAGAAATAGCCGACGGCCGTGAAATCACCGGCATTGTCGGGCGTGCAGAGCTTCCACTCGCCCCCTTTGATGTCGTCTTTGGGCGTTAGACTGAGGTCGTGTGGTACTTTGAAATGCCGGATTTGTGGGTAATCGGCTGCGCTGATTTCCTGGGCCGCATCCCGCGACGCCTTCACGGTCCACTCCATGTTCGACTGGCCGGAGCAGACCCAGACCTCGCCCACCAGCACATCGCCGAAGGTGACGGTGTTTTTCCGGCCCCGGACGGTCATCACGAACGGCCCCCCGGCTTCGAGCGGATCAAGTTGCAGCCGCCACTTTCCGGTTTTGTCGGCCTTGGCGGTTTTGGTCTGGGGGCCAAACAGCACGGTTACTTTTTCGTTGGGATCGGCCCAGCCCCAGACCGGGACCGGTTTCTGGCGTTGAAGCACCATGTGCGAACCGAAGACTTTCGGTAAGCGAACGTCGGCCCAGGCGGCCCAGGTCATCAGGATGAGTCCGATAAGGGGAATCTGACGAAATGTGCGGAACATACGAAACGGGTTTGGAAGAAGGATTTTTCACGAAAATGCTTGAATCGGTCGGAAAAATACGGATATTTAGCCGAACGTGTCATTCCCCTTCATGAAGCTTGACGATTTTCTGAGGCTCCCGCACAGCCACCAGCAGGAGCAACTCTGGTTCCGGGGCTCGGTGCTGGCCAACCGGTACGAAGACGCCCACATTTTCCTACTCTACGCCCTGGACCTCTTCTTCGTGGAGCTTCAGTACGACGCTCTCGACAGCAAACTCCTCCGCATGTCGGCCTTCACCTCCACCGAACCGCTCACGCCGTATCTGCCGCTCCTGCCGGATGATTTGCTGGAGGAGTTGGGGTGAGTGTTAACTCAGCCAATTTTATACGGAATGCGTCATTCGTTTGCCACGCATTGACTGGGTACAGCCGATCATAATCCGTTTGTTGCTTTTGATCGGCCCTCTAGCGTCCTGGCGGTATAAATGCTTACCGTGTCCAAAGAAATAGTTGGGAAAACCTTCAATGTCCTAAATCCGTTCAATGCGCTGAATAACAGAAACTTTTTTAGCCCTTGAGATTGCAATGATTGTGGGTATTTTCTATGATTGCAACCAAATCATTTTTGTGGGCAAAGTTACAGTATTTACTCAGTCCGCTTAATACGTTCTTGTTGATTGTGAGCGATTTGGTATTAGGCGGATTTGCTACAATGATAGGTTGGGTGGAGCAAACAGAATAGTGTGTTTGCCATCGTCTCGGCGACAGGTCGCATGGCTCAAACAGGGTAGCGGTTTTGGGTAGCGGCTCCGGTTGACAACCAGACGCCCCACAAGTCGGGCTTGGAAAGGTTTGGCGGCTTGTTAGCGACAGGGCAAACGCTCCATAGTTGCGGCCTGACAAAGCGGTTGAAGTACATCCTCAATCTTTGAATTTCAAACTATTTTACAAACTTCAATATTTTTTTCAAAATGCCAAGTTCTAACTTTTTGAGATACAGATGGACATCTATATGGATTATAGCAGGCATTTCCATTGGCCTTATCTTTGTTGTCTCCTTTTCGTTTTTCGAGCAATTTAATTACTTCCTTCTTTTGCTTTGGTCTTCTGCTTATTTAGTGATCGGAGCATTAATCGGATTTATTTTTAGTGTCCCGAAAATAGTATCTGAACCTTCCCAACAACCAGTAGCATTATCTGCCGAAAATAGATCCAGAAGAGTAGAAGAAAATACAAATCTCACTCAAATATCCGATTGGTTGACCAAAATATTAATAGGCGCAGGGTTAGTGGAAATTAAAGATTCACCAAAATTTATTCTACAAATTGGTAAAGTTATGGGGCAGGGTATTAGAAAAACCCCAAACCCACTTGAGACAATAGACGCTGCAACCACTGTGAGTGTAGCCATTATTTTGTATTTCATAACTTGGGGATTCATTAGTGGCTACTTAGTTATGAAATTAGTATTAACCGACCAGTTCGCCGAGAATGAATAATACAAAAAAGTATTCGTTCCGCGCAGACGGCTTGTCGGGCGACAGGCAGCACGTCACGTAGGACGGTTTTCAGCCCAACTGCACGGATGCGTAAAGGTCGCAGGTACGAGTGTTTAGTCCGATTTCCGCCCACCATCAACACTTGTTGACGCTGCAAAAACCTCCCGACCCCTTCTATCATTGTAAGCATTCGGCTAACAGACCCTCTGCTTCCAATTCAGAATCCCAGCCGACGCGGGATGCACCTTTTGCTTTTTTGTACTAAATTGTATGTATGAAAAGCGAGAAAATTCAACAGTTGAGCAACGAGCTTTGCGAAAACAGAAGAAAACCACCGAGGTCGCAACGGGTACGCTGGCTGGCATGTTTATCGTCCTGCTGATTGCTGTCATCTACTTATGCATCAACCAAAGGTTGCCACTGGACTCCCTTTTCTCATCACCTGCTTTTCCCTGTCTCCCATTATCTTTATCAACCTGGCTACGGTACGGGCCATGAAAAAGGAACTCCAAACCGAAATTAACGGCTTTAATGGTGCATTGCGCTGCCACCTTTTTGGGAGACAGGTAACTATCCAAATTTTATAAAAATTTCATTTTACTATACTGATTGACAGTATTTTATAGTCAAGTTTGCTCAATCAACACGATCGTATGACCGAGGACAACAAAGCGAGTTTACTCCGGGGCAATGCCGCGATTATGGAAGGCAACTATGAAGAATTCCTTGCGCTCTGCACCGACGACACCGAATGGACCTTTGTCGGCGATACGGTTCTGAAAGGCAAAGAAGCCGTGCGCCAATGGATGGCCACTACATACACCGAGCCGCCAACGGTGACGGTCGACTACTTGATTGCAGAGGGTGACTTCCTGACCGCCGTCGGCACCGTAACCATGCGGGATGAAAACGGCGAGAAGGCTCTTTACAACTACTGCGATGTCTGGCGTTTTCGCGATGGCAAACTCGCCGGGTTACGGGCTTTCGTGATTAAAACCGGGGTTTAAACGGCCTGCGATCAGCGCAAAACTAAACTTTAACCGAATTTTCGACACATCAGTATTCTTGATTATATCGATTGTACGTTTACCATGATACGGTTTTTGCTGGATATTGAGACTACCGACATTATTGTCATTACGGATAATTCAATTCAAAGAGTCGATTCCTACTTTATCGCCGATTTTCTTGAAATAAAGAAGAACAAGGACGGTGAATATGATTTATCAATCAAAGAGTTATTTGCCGAGCTGTTACACTATTGGAAGGCGCTGTTAAGCGAAGACACAAGTGAGGTGTTTCTGCTTTATGATTTGTCGGATCAGTTCATTGCTGGCTTTCATCTGGAAGACTATGATTTCAAAGGCCGAAAATATTTAAGAATTACCAAAAAATCGACGCCGGAACTGACGGGTTGGTCCCTGACAAAACACACAAAACTGTCGGAGTTAACAAGTAAAACGTGGAATACAGACCAGGTCTTTTCGATGCAGACAAACCGCAAAGCTATTCTACGCGGAATGGATTGGAGCCTGGAAAACCTGCGAATCAATACAAATCCGGTGAACTTATGATAGGGGCGGTTTTCGGCGTCCGTATAACCTTAGTTCTTACAGCGGTTTTCTTACGCAGTTTATGGTACTAAAGAAAATAACTAAACCGTAGGTTTAGGCTGAGTTGCCGAGCTTCTGTTGGCCGCTCACTCGATCTGATAAGGGATCCGGTTACAACTCTTTTCATGGCTGCTGCACGCGTCAGATTTGAAGATAAGAACTTTAAATTAGAGCGTTCAAAATACTGATAGCCAGTATTTTGAGTCAACTGCATTTGTTTATGGCAAAAAATGGTTATTCTTGTTGACTCCTCAACCAGTAACCAAAAGCTGCGGCAGTTATGAAATCCCGGATTTGTACAGTAATTCTTCTCTTGCTTGTTCACATACTGCTTTTGGGTTGCTCAGGCTCAGCCCAGGAATCCGATAGCCCGCCCTCCGAATACATTCGGAATGAAGCCGAAAATCCGGGCGTTATCGTATTTGTACACGGCGTTACGGGCAACAGCAAAGACACCTGGACTCATCCGGTTTCGGGCGCTTATTGGCCTAACCTGATTGCCAACGACAGCGCGTTTAACGGGTTTAATGTTTACGTTTATAATTATCCTTCCCCCGCTTTGGGAAAAAGTTATAACATCGACGAGGTTGCCGAAAATATGCGGCTTGTCCTGAGTAACGATAAAGTATTTAACCATAAGCAGGTTGTCTTTCTCTGCCATAGCATGGGCGGTTTGGTTACCCGCAGTTATTTGTTGAAAAACCGGGATTTGATCCCCAAAGTAGCCATGGCCTATTTTTTTGCCACACCTACGACCGGCAGTGAAGTAGCCGGAATCGCCAAACTTCTGAGCAATAATCCGCAATTTGGCAAAATGCTTTCGATGGATTCGGATAGCTATTTGGCCGACAAACAACGAGACTGGCAGTCGGCCGGAATTACATTTCCCTGTTATTGTGCTTACGAAGTCCGGGAAACCTATGGACAGAAGATTGTTCAGCAGCAGAGCGCCACGAATTTATGCAACAAACGGTTAGACCCGATCGACGCCAACCATATCGATATCGTGAAGCCCGCCAATACCGGGAGTATCCCTTATATAGCGTTTAAAAGTGCGTTTGAGGAAGTGTTTACGCAAAAAACACAGGCATTGAATGACTGGAAACGGTACATGGACGTACGCATAACGAGCGGAACATGCCCCGATTACTACATTCCGCCGACCGACATTCCGCTAATCGAAGGGTCAATGCAAAGCAATAATCAGTTGTATAATCATCCTTCCGGGTATCCCACCTGGCCCATTATTGCCGATATCCACAGTGTATACAATCACTTTGTAACCATCGAGAGTACGTTAAAAGGAATCGAAAATAGCTGGATCAAATTAGAGAATAAATTTGCCATTACCTTCAGCGTCGACACGGCGGCTGCACCGAAGGATGTCGATGTGGTGCTGATGGGAGAATGTGGAGACGGTGGAGATCCGCGCTACACCAAAACAGTCATCGGACTTGATCCGGCGAATGCGGAAAAGAGAATTCCGGTTTCGTTTAATGCACACCAATTCTACACGCTCCAACCCGGTGAATTTGAACTGTTTGCCATGAATTTTACGTGCAAAGTGCCCGGCGTATACTCAATTCAATACGAATTACCCTTTAGTATTTCGGGCAAAACCGGACAGATTTCGCATCAGGTCCGAGAAGAGAAGTTTCGGATTGTTTGTCCTAAATCCTATACCCTCTGGGACACGGGTTTCCTCGACGAAAGGAACACATTGACCCGGATTGAAACCTACCGCTGGGATGGACAAACCTACCAGGGTAAAGCGCACCCGGATGTTGGCGCCACGACGGAATTCCGGGAAAAAGCGCTTTAATGAAAACGCCGAGGATTCACCTTGTGGCTGGTTCATATCAATTTTCTCTTAGTCAACCCATCCATACGCTTTCCGGACTTCCTCGTAATTGCTGTAGTCGATTGCGGCCCGGCGGCCGTTGATGACATTATTGGCCGTGACCATCACGACGCGAATGGCTTCGAAGTATTCGCTGCCCGTCTGAAAATTGACCGTCCGGCGCAGGAACAGGCCCGCCAGCGTTTGCCCACCACCGGGCGCAATGAAATGCGTGTAGCCGTTGCCCCGGATGGTTTCACCGGGGATCGAAAACCAGTACGGTTCTTCCACGTTGTTGGCATTCCGGGCCGACTGCTTGACGTACACATAGAACATACTCTTTTCGACCACATCCCGGTTGATGGCCTGCGGTAATGGCAGCAGCAAATCGTTCTGACCGTCGTGGCTGCGGGCCGAATAGTTGATCTGCTGGGCATTGGCCGTGCCGTCGGCACCCTTATCGCCTTTGTCCCCTTTATCGCCTTTTTGGCCCGTGGCTCCGGCGGGTCCCTGGGGGCCTTGCGGTCCGGCCGGTCCCTCCAGGCTCTGGCACGCTGTTATCCAGCTCATTAGCAGCATCGTCGTCACCAGGCGTAAATACCTTTTCATACGGAATCAGGTCTATTTGTAAGGATAGCTATGAATTTATCGATCACGAAGCTAACAAGATTCTGAATTACTCGTCTGCCTTCGGCCGTATCCAGTGGCAAAAACTTAATTTGCTTTGGTGCGAGTCAATCAATCTGTAAATGCTAATGTGTTGATTCGATGAATAAATTGACTTTTTTTGACGAGAGCTCAAGTAGGTTCAAGCCAAATTAATCTTTTCTCCATACAAATTTCATCCGAATACCCATTGCTTCCTTTCCTACGGCGATGGTAAGCCCGTCGTTCTCCGGGCGGTTTTCTCGCTGATAGGCAGTTTCAAGTGCGTTTGAGTGCCGTACCGCGTACCATTTCATCCGTTTCATTCCCAATCTCTAACTTTTTTCTCTATGAAAAAGCTTCTACCATTCCATCATCGGGTCAGGTGTACTATGCTGCTGGTCAGTATGCTGCTAACCTGCCTGGCAGGCCAGGCCCAGGCGCAGAGTGTTTCCGGCCGCATCACAGCCGCCGAATCCGGAGAACCCCTACCGGGCGTGAGTGTGGTCATTAAAGGAACCACGCAGGGTACCAACACCGACAATACCGGAAAATACACGCTTCGGTTGCCGAACCCCAACGCGACGCTTGTCATCAGCTTTATTGGCTACCTGCGGCAGGAAGTGGCCGTCAACGGCCGGTCGACGGTGGATGTGGTGCTGGAAGTCGATACCAAGTCGCTGGATGAAGTCGTCGTTGTGGGGTATGGAACGCAGGAAAAAGTGAACCTGACGGGGGCGGTCGGGCTGGCCGACCGGAAACGGCTCGAAAACCGCCCGATTGCCTCGGTAGGCGAAGGTTTACAGGGGGTGATTCCCAACCTGAACGTCAACGTCCGGAACGGCGACCCGGCCCAGCCGATTACCTTCAACATCCGGGGCTATGAGTCGATCAATGGTGGTTCCCCCCTCATTTTGGTCGATAACGTACCGATGGACCTCAACCGGGTGAACCCCAACGACATCGAGAGCATTAGCGTCCTGAAAGATGCTTCGGCGGCTGCGGTGTACGGCGCACGGGCCGCCTTCGGGGTGGTGCTGGTGACGACTAAAAGCGGCAAGAGCGGGAAAATCAACGTTTCGCTGAGCAGCCAGTTTTCGCTCGCCAAACCGATTTTCAACATGGATGTCGTGACCGATCCCTATCAGTTTGTGACGGCCCGGAACCAGGCCAACATCCGGACCAGCGGAGTTCCGGCCTACGACGATGATATGGTGGCGGGTACCAAAGCCTATTCCGAAAATCCGGCGACGGCCCCCCAGTGGAAGGTTGTGAACGGGGTGTTGCGGTTTTACGGCTACAACGACTACCAGAACCAGATCATGACTAATTACGCGCCGACGAGTCAGCACGATTTGTCGGTATCGGGCGGCTCCGAGAAATCGAAATACCTGGTGTCGCTCGGGTATTTTTCCAAAGATGGCTACCTGCGCTACAACAACGAAAAGTTCAAGCGCTACAACATCATGATGAAGGCAGATTTTCAGGTCAACAACTGGCTGAGTCTGGACGAAAAAGTGATCTTCAACTCGCAGAACAGCGATAAACCGCACTTCTACAACTGGGATGTGAACATCAACTCGCTGGCCCGCGTTAACCCCATCATGCCGATTCAGTTTCCGGATCTGGAATACTACATCACGCCCGGCGACCGCGAGAAATACGCGCCCTACATTGGGAAGTATTTCGGCGGGACCAACTTCTTCCCGTACCTGCTCGACGGGGGGCGCACTACTTACACGAACAACGACCTCTGGCTGACGCAGGGCGTAACCCTGACCCCCGTCAAAGGACTGAAGATTCGCGGGGATTTCTCCTACAACATCTTCAACCGGATTTACCAGGATGTGCAGAGCAAAATTGACATTGTAGATGCGAACCTGCTGGCCGCTAACCTGGTCAGCAACGGTTTTAGCGGGGACGACTGGATTCGGAACGAGAACAACTACAACCAGTATTACGTCCTGAATGCCTTTGCCGAATACAAATTACCGCTGCCGGTGAGTCATAATCTGACGGCGATGGTGGGCTTCAACCAGGAACGCGGTTTGTATAACTACACGGGCGCCCAGGCCCGGGCGCTGATTACGCCCCAGGTGGTCGACCTGAACGCGACGACGGGAACGCAGCAGACCTTCGGCAGCAAGTCCCACGTGGCGCTGCGCGGGGCTTTTTACCGCCTGAATTACAACTACAAAGAGAAGTACCTGATCGAATTCAACGGGCGCTACGACGGTACCTCCCGGTTTCCGAAAGACAGCCGGTTTGGCTTTTTTCCGTCGGTCTCGGCGGGCTGGCGGATCAGCAACGAGAGCTTCATGGCCGGAACCGGCTCCTGGCTCGACAACCTGAAGCTGCGGGCGTCGTACGGAACGCTGGGAAACCAGTTGCTGGGTACCAATTATTACCCCTACGTGGCCACGATGGGAACGGGTCTCTCGCCATACATGTTCTCGAACGCCCAGATTCCCTTTGTGTCGGCCGCCGGGCTGGTGAGTCCATCACTGACCTGGGAATCAGTGGTTTCAAAAAACATCGGGTTGGATGTTACGATGCTGCGGGGCCGACTGGATGCGTCGCTTGATGTGTATTCGCGCGATACCAAGGACATGTTGATGGATGTGTCGTACCCGGCCATTCTCGGCACGGCGGCACCGAAAGAGAACGCGGCTGATCTGCGGACCAACGGCTGGGAACTGTCGCTGACCTGGCGGGACAAAATCCGGCGCGACTGGAATTACGATGTAACCCTGGCCTTGTCGGACTGGACGGCCACTATCACCAAATTTAACAACCCGACCGGAGCCCTGCCGAACAACAGCAACATTTACTACGTGGGTCAGAAACTGGGCGAAATCTGGGGCTTCGAAACCGCCGGTATTTTCCAGACGACCGATGAGGTAGCCCAATCGGCCAAGCAGACCAACATCGGGGCCAACTGGCGTCCGGGCGATATCCGGTATGCGGATCTGAACGGCGATGGCAACATTACATTTGGTAAAAACACCCTCAGCGATCCCGGCGACCGGAAAATAATCGGCAACACGACGCCCCGCTATTCGTTTGGGTTGAATGGCGGAGTGGGCTACAAAGGCTTTCGGCTGACGGTTTTCTTCCAGGGCATCGGCAAAAAAGACCACTGGCCAACCTCGGATAACTGGACCTGGTTTTTCCCCTACAACGCCGGACACGTCGAGAAATACTACATCACCGACACCTGGACCGAAGAAAACCGGGATGCTTATTTCCCGGCAGCCCACATTTCCACGAACGACAAAAAGAACGTGCAGGTGCAATCCCGCTACATCCAGAGTGCAGCCTACGTTCGGCTGAAAAACATCACGTTAAGCTACGAGTTGCCGTTTGACCTAATGAAAAAAATCGGCATCAGCCGGGCGCAGGTATTTGCCACCGGGATGAACCTCTGGGAATACACCAAGATGCGCAAACCGCTCGATCCCGAAACCATTCAGTCGGCGGCTATCGAGTATCCCATGCAGCGCATTGGCACACTGGGCCTTAATCTCTCGTTCTAATAACCCCAAATGAAATTGACTATGAAACGATATAATTTGCTTGCTGGCCTGATCTTCGGGACGGCATTTGTCTTCAGTAGTTGCAACGACGAATTTCTGGAGCGGTATCCGCTCGACCGGATCACGAACCAGACGTTCTGGAATACCGAAAACGATTTGCGGGTGTACAACAACAGCCTATATGACCTGGCCCGCAACGACGATAATGTGCCCATTCTGCACGCCCATTTCAACGGGTTCGATAGCCATTGGGGCAGTGTCTGGTTTCAGGATGAATTTGCCGATAACATGGCTCCGCGTCACGCCCGGCATACCTTTTTCCAGCAGGTCCGGTCGGGCAAACACACCACGCCGACCGATCCGCAACAGTTTGGCTACAAGGGCTGGAATTTTGTCCGGGCCATCAACGTCGGGCTGGCCAATTACGACAAAGCCGCGGTCTCGCAGGCTATTAAAGATCGCTACATCGGCGAGGCCCGGTTGTTCAGAGGGTGGTTTTATGCCGAAAAAGTGCAGAAGTTTGGCGACGTGCCGTTTGTCGAGAAAGAATTGAACGTCGATTCGCCCGAACTGTACGCGGCCCGCACCCCCCGCGAGGAAGCGATGAACAAAGTCCTGGAAGACCTCAACTTCGCGTCCACGAAACTGCCCGATAGCTGGGGCGACGGCAATGCGCCGGGCCGCCTGAACCGCTGGTGCGCCCTGCTGGTGAAGTCGCGGGTGTGTCTGTTTGAAGGAACCTGGCGGAAATACCACGGGGGAGCCAACGCCACGATGTGGCTGGAAGAAGCCGCCAAATCCGCCAAAGAATTGATGGACAAAGGCCCTTACCGGCTTTACAGTACCGGTAATCCAAAAACCGACTACAACGCCTTCCACCGGGTGCTGAATCTGGCCGGGAACCCGGAGGTCATGTACTGGCGGAGATACCAGTTGGGCGTCTTTACCAACCATGTACAATCGTATTTTGAGTACGCCGGTGGGGCCACCAAGAGCCTGGTCGAAGATTATCTCTGTACCGACGGGTTGCCCATCACGTTGTCACCCCTCTACAAAGGGGACGCCAAGATTGAAGATGTGTTTGAAAACCGCGATCCGCGTCTGCGGCAGACGGTTTTGCACCCCGAGGATGCGGCTTTCTACAAGTACCATCTGGCCGACGGGCGTCCCTATCCCCGGATTCAGGGCATGGAAGGCGGTTATCTATCCACCACTGGGTACCACATCATCAAGCATTATAACGCCGATGACATGATCGGGAAAGCGTTCGATACCGCCGAATCGCCCGCCATCATTCTGCGTTTTGCCGAAGCCCTGCTAAACTACGCCGAAGCCCAGGCCGAATTGGGTAAAATCACCCAGGCCGATCTCGACGCCAGCATCAACAAACTGCGCGCCCGCGTAGCCATGCCGAACCTCGAACTGGGCAAAGTGCCGGTCGACCCGCGTTATACGGCCGACGGTGTTTCTCCGCTGATTGCCGAAATTCGGCGTGAACGGCGCGTCGAGTTGTTCATGGAAGGCTTCCGGTACAACGACCTGAAACGCTGGAAGCAGGGCAAAAAACTCCTGATCCCGACGATGGGGATTCGCTGGGATGCGGCCGCCATTGCGCGTTACCCGAAAGCGACCGTCCAGACCATTGTCGACCCGGTTTCGGGCCAAACCTACATCGACGTGTACAAAGGCACCGACTGGGCCAACCCGGTTTTTGACGAAAACAAGCATTACCTCTGGCCCATCCCGTTGAATACACTGGCCCAGAACCCGGAAATCAAGCAGAATCCGGGCTGGTAAGCTGGCTTCACTTGTGTTATCAACCCGTCTGCGCCGTCCTGATTCGACGGCCGGACGGGTTGATTATTCGCTGATTTCCTCCGCATACACCAGATACTCCGTCAGCAGCGCCAACGAGTGCGCTTCGCAGGTCCAGTCCATCCGCACCAGCCGCGATTGGGCCATGCGGTTCAGCAACGGGTTTTGCGAAGCCGTCAGCATTCCGGCAATGAAGAACGAGTAGTCCCGAATGGCTTTTTCGGGGATGGCCGCAACGTCCAGCCGGGGCGGTTTTTCACCGAGTTGCAGCAGCGAGGTCGAAACAATAACGCGGTCGAGTGGCGATAAGTCACCACTCAGTAATTGGTATGCATCCCGGATCAGCAAGGGCCCGATGGTTTCGAGCGGTTTGGGGCGGAAAGCCGCCAGCAGCATGGCAATGTGGTACAGAATCAGGGCCGGGCGCGGGTAGGAGTGCGAACACCGGAACGGATCGCGGAGGTAGTGGCCTTTTTCAACCACCGACCGGATGAACATCAGGCTGTCGGCGTCGTACTCGTTCAGCGGAAGATCATACCGGTAAATGCAAAACAGGATGTTGCACAGCACACTGGCATCAAATTCGACGGGCATGTTTTTGCCAAACCAGGTCGAATACGCCCGTAGGTGAGCCACGTCCGGAAACGAATCCTGCACCTGCCGGGTCGCCAGGTTGGCGTGGAGCGTTAGTTTGTGTTTGAACCAACGCAGATCCTCCGCCGAAGGTTGGCTGGTCAGGTAAATCATGGCCGTGTCATCGGCATCGTCGGGGAGCCGGAAGTGCTCGATCCGGTGCAAAAACCGTCCGTTGGGAAAATGCCCCGAAGGGCGGCCGTTTTTTGGCGTAACGTAAAAATTGTACGTCTGGAGTCCGTCCTTGTTCTGAAAATCCGGATAATGCCGGACCGCCTGTTCCGCCATCCGGTCGACGGTTTTTTGTAAATCGACGGGAAGCCGGTTTTTGATCTGCTGAAGGGTAAAAACCGTACTGGCCGTAAAAAAGACATTCGTGTCCGGCCGCAAATAACCCAGCACCAACGGGTTGCGCCGGTAGGAGGGAACCAGCCCCGCCGGGAAACAAGGCTGCGGTTCCGACTGAAGCGCAGCAATCCGGTTTAGGAACCCGGCTAGTAACGAAGTTGACGAAACCATAAGGCCCAAAAATACGGTTGAATCCGTTAACATCAGTCTACTCCGTTAAATCGGCGTTCCGATTACCTTTCATCCGCTAACTTCTTGCAACCACCTGCGGTTCTGCGTAGTTTCGTTAAGACAATAGCCAATTTAATACAATGACACCCTTTCGGAAACACACCATTTTACGCCGGGTAAAAGATATTACGCTTAGTACCACGCTCGGGTTAGCCCTGCTAAACGGAACGGCGGTTTTGCAAAGTTGCGGGAATTCCGGCAACGCGGATTACGAACAGGCTGAAGGTTCAGGCTCGTCGGAGCAGTTCGGGAAAGGCGTTCGGACGTACATTACTGAAACCAGCCCCGGTAAATTCAAAATCACCGACGAGGTGGAAGTAGACCCGAAGCAGGCTGGGGCCATAGTCAATTACGCCGACGGCCACCGCGATACGCTCAGCGTGGAAGCTGCCCGCCAAATGGTGCATTCCGATCCGTCGACAAGCCAGTATTTCAACAACCCGGCCGCTTATCACCACCACAGCGGGTTATCCAGTGCGTTGCTCTGGGGCGGTTTGGGCTACATGCTCGGCCGCTCGACCAGCCCGCGCATCGCCGACGAACGGCGGTACAGCTCCGGTTTTTACACCAATCCGCAGACCTACGAACGGGCCAGCCGAATCGGTGAAACTGTACGAAGTTCACGCATTAGTCGGCCGTCCGGGGGACGCAGCGGTTTTTTCGGTGGGAGTCGTTCGCGTGGTTTTTCCTCTTAATGAGCAAAAAACGGTCCGCTGCTTACGATTAGTAATGCCGGTTTTCCTGCTTTAGTGGATACGTAGCTCAAAGCAGAAAATGAAACGAATCTGGGTATTAATGATCCTGATGGGGGCGGTTTTGGGCATCAACCCGCTCCAGGCGCAGGACATTCTGATCGTAGCCGATGAAATTCCGGCGATGGAAGTACTCGCTTCGGCCTTCCGGACGCAGGAAAAACTGGACTGCAAAATCGTGACCCAAACCGAGCTTCCGGCGTCGCTGGCCCCTTTCAAAGCCGTGTTGGTGTACATTCACAAAGACTTGAACCCCGAACCGGAACGGGCCTTTATCCAGTATGCACGAAATGGTGGACGGTTGGTGGTGCTGCACCATTCGATTAGCTCGGCCAAGCGGAAAAACGCCGAATGGTTTCCGTTTCTGGGCGTGACTTTACCCCAAAAAGACGTCAACGAAGGCGGTTACAAATACGTTGGTGACATCAGCATGGAAGTGGTCAATCTGGCTCCCCGGCATTTTATCACCACGCACCAGATCCGGTACGACACGACGCTGAGCTACCAGCGCGAGGAACAAACCGCGATGACCGCGTATCCCGGCATTGTCCTGCACAAAACGGAAGGCTTTCTGAATCACCAGCTTTCCAGCCCGAAAACCGTGCTGATGGGTTACAAATTCCGGGATGCGACGGGGAAGCTTTGGATGCAGGACCGGGCGACGTGGTACATGCCGACGGAGAAAGGCTGGGTTTTTTACAGCCAGCCGGGCCACGCCGTCAGCGATTTCGAAAACCCGCACTACGCCCGGGTGATCCTCAACATGGTAACCTGTAAAAAGAAGCATCTTGTTCGGTAAAAGCCGGGGGCGGTTCCTCTCTTTTCAAAGGAAAACCGGGTTAGGATAGCATTAAAGGCCGCTTGTGCTTTTCTTTGTAGTAATCACTAGCCTGCACGGGATGAAAAACCGCTTTACGTACGCTGTGCTGTTGGCGTCAGCACTTTTTGTCAATGCCTGCCAAACCAAACAACAAAACGCGGAGTCGACTTCGCCCACCGATTCGACCGAAATCCTGGCCGAACGGCCGGGTACTGACCCGGACGCACCGATGAGCGACTGGATGAAAAAGCTGGCAGGCTCGGATGAAGGCCTGTTTCGGGGCGTCAACCTGGGCGACGCCGTCGCCGTCGTGAAAGAAAAGGAAGAGGCCGAACCCTTCGAAGAAGACGCCAGCCACATCGGTTATACAATTGAATACCCCAACCTGGAATCGGTTGACATTCAGTATTTTCTCGACAAAGCCAAAACTGTAAGCCGCATCGAAGTCGATATTTACCTGAATAACCGCCCGTCGGTCGATGAACACCTGAAAGAACTGACAGCGTACTTCAACCGCCGGTTTGGCCCCTCCGGCGCGCAGACCTGGAAAGGGCCGGGCGACCAGCCAATTGTGCTAAAAGATGTTTCCAAAGGCAAGGATTTTGGCCTGAAGCTGACGTTCGGCCGGATGATCAACGCCTGAAAATAGGAAGGCCCGATCTAACCAGACCGGGCCTTCCTGCATTGTAGTCCGTAGAGTCAGTTTACAGTTTTTAGTTTAAAGTTGTGTGGGTTAACTGTTGATTATTAGCTAGACCAGACTTCTTTTAACTGTAAACTAAAAACTATAAACCACTGAACTACTGGACCTTGTGCATCCAGCCGAACATATCGTTAATCCGGCCGGTCCGCAGATCGTTGAGGTAGTTGTAAATACGGGTTGCCAGGGCGTTTTCTTTCGCAATTTCGGGCAGCATGTAGTCTTTGCCCTCAAAACCGATCAGCGAGTAAGGCGATACCACCACGGCAGTTCCGGCTCCGAACGCTTCGGTCAGGTTGCCGTTTGAAATGCCTTCAATCACTTCCTGAATCGATACTTTCCGCTCTTCCACCGGAATACCCCAGCTTTTGACGACTTGAATGATGCTGTCGCGGGTAACACCTTTCAGAATTGAATCAGAAGTCGCCGGGGTTACCAGTTTGCCATCAATGACAAACATGATGTTCATCGTGCCTGATTCTTCAATGTATTTATGTTCGGTAGCGTCGGTCCACATCAATTGATCGTAACCTTCCTGCTGGGCCAGCATTGTCGGGTACATCGAACCCGCGTAGTTGCCCGCGCACTTGGCATAGCCAACCCCGCCCGGCGCCGACCGGATGTAGTCGGTTTCGACTTTCAGTTTGGGCGGTTTGGTGTAGTACGCGCCCACCGGACAGGTAAAAATACAGAACCGGTAGGTTTTCGACGGTGCCACACCCAGGTACGTATCCGTTGCGAACATGTACGGCCGGATGTACAGCGAGCTATCGGGCGTGCTTGGTACCCATTCGGCATCGACCCGAAGCAGCGCTTCCAGACCACCCATGAATACATCCTCCGGAATCGTGGGCATACACATCCGTTTGGCCGACTCGTTCATCCGTTCCCAGTTGGCTGTCGGCCGAAATAGCAACACTTCGCCCTCCTGGCTTTTGTAGGCTTTCATGCCTTCAAAAATCGACTGCCCGTAGTGGAGTGACGATAGCGCCGGACTGAACACGAAATCGCCAAACGGCACCACCTGTAGGTTATGCCATTGGCCATCCACAAAATCGGCCACAAACATGTGGTCGCAAAAATGCTTGCCAAACGGCAGGTTGTTGAAGTCGACCTCCTCAATCCGGGAGCGTTCTGCTTTTCTCAGCGCGATGGTTACTAAATCGGTAGTCATGATGGTATAAGGCAAATCTGAGCAACTAAAAAAGCCGTCAGGAAGTTGATAGTCAGCAAATGTAGAGAAATCTCCCGCAAGTGTCCAGTAAAAAATAGTTGTTATGCTAATTATTTTTTCAGCGGTTTTCGAAAATCCAAAAAACCGGGATGAACGGCCTTATTGCTGGACGCGCGGTTGCCAGGCGATTTCCTCGGCGCCCAGTTCCTGCGTCATTTTTCGGCATAAAACAAAGAGGTAGTCCGACAGGCGGTTCAGGTATTGAATCACGAGCGGATCAACGGGTTCTACCTCGTTCAAGCCAATGACCAACCGCTCGGCCCGGCGACAAACCGTGCGCGCCAAATGACCGAACGAAACCGCCTGATGGCCGCCCGGTAGCACAAATGCGCGCAGTTCGGGCAGTTCGGCATCCATTGCATCCATGGCCTGTTCGAGCAATTCTACGTCCGACGCCTGAATGGCGGGCAGCGGTTTTTTTACGGTTTTTTCCGGATCGGTGGCCAATTCGGCCCCAATCGTAAACAGCCGGTCCTGAATCTCCTTCAGCAACTCTTTGCGGTTCTCGTTCACCGGCTGATCCCGAACCAGACCGATCCAGGAATTCAGTTCATCGATGGTGCCGTACGCATCGATTCGGTGATGCGCCTTGCTCACGCGCCGTCCGCCGATTAGCGCCGTCTGGCCCTTGTCGCCGGTTTTCGTATAAATTTTCATGAGTATCGAGTCTTTTTGGGCAAAGATCGGAACCAAAACCGCTGTTTCGGCAAGAATTCTTGCGCTACTTTCCGGCGGGTTTGGGAACACAGCGCCGTAGCCCGTACCTTTGCGGCCCAAAGCCTGTTTCCAGGTCAACCAATTTACCGCATGAAAGTTACCACTTTTGCTATTCGTTTATGGAGACTGGCCTCCCTGATTGGGTTTGCCTCCTTACTGATTTATACCTACGTTTCGCTGGAAACCACGGTCGCCGTGGGCTTTACGCCCGATAGTCGGCCCGATGTGTTCATTAGCCGTGATTATTTGTTTTACGGCTGCGTGGCTATTTTCCTGATTAACAACACGCTCATCAACACGCTGACCAAACTGTTTCCGAAGGCATCCGGCACCGCTTTGCCGATTCCAAATCAACAACTGTGGTTACAAAACCGGACACAGTTGAACGAGATCTTCCAGAACTGGTTTTATTGCCTGATGGCTGCGGTCAATACGGTCATGGCGCTGGCCTTATTTGTGCTCGGCAAACTGAACCGGCAGTTGGGCTCGACCAGCCTGAGCGGCCACGAGTGGCTATTGCCGGTTTGTACGGCCATTATTGTAATTGTCGTCGTGTCGCTGCCGATCCGGCTGGCGATGAAACCCGCTGTTGATGAGTAACTATGGAGTCGATGCTACTCACTGATTTTCAGTATGACTTGCCCGATGAGCGTATTGCCCGGTTTCCGCTGGCGCAGCGCGACCGCTCCAAATTACTTACCTATCGCCGGGGCCGGATCGAACACCGCACGTTTTTCGAACTGCCGGAACTGCTGCCGACCAACACGCTGCTGCTGTTCAACGATACCAGGGTGATCCCGGCGCGGCTGCACTTTCAAAAACTGACCGGAGCCGTTATCGAGTTGTTTCTGCTCAACCCGGTGCCCACCGACCGGCTGGTGACCGAAGCCATGCAGGATCACCGGCAGAGTGTCTGGCAGTGCATGATCGGCAACCGCAAGCGCTGGAAACCGGACGAAGTCCTGACGCAAACGCTGCGGATCGGCGAGCAAACCGTGCCCTTGAACGCCCACTGGCAGAATGCCGAACAGGCGCACATCCGCCTGGAATGGGATTCCGACGACTCCTTTGCGGCCGTTCTGCACGAAGCGGGTAACATTCCGTTGCCGCCCTACCTGAACCGCGAGGTGACGGATGCTGACCGGGAAACGTACCAAACCGTGTATTCGCGCATGGAAGGTGCCGTGGCGGCTCCCACGGCGGGCCTGCATTTTACGCCCGCCTTGTTGTCGGAGCTGACCCGGCATGGCATCCAAACCGACTTTCTGACCCTGCATGTCGGGGCCGGAACGTTTCAGCCGATCAAATCGGCGGACGTTCGCCAGCACGCCATGCACACCGAGCAAGTCGTTTACTCGCGTCAGAATCTGGAGAATCTGGTGCGGCACACCGGGCCGGTGATTCCGGTCGGCACGACGTCCATGCGCTCACTCGAAAGCCTGTACTGGTTCGGCGTTCGGCTGCTCCACCAGGAGTCCGAGCCCTTTTACCTGGATCAACAGTATCCGTATTCGTTCGTAGAAGAGCAGTTGCCGACGAGAGAAACGTCCCTGAAGGCGGTTTTAAACTATTTGCAAAAAAACGACCAGCAGCAGATCGTGGCCCATACCGGCATTTATTGTATACCTGGCTATCGGTTTCGGCTTTGCGACGGATTGATCACCAATTTTCACCAGCCCGGTTCAACGTTGATCGTCCTGGTATCGGCCCTGGTCGGTGAAAACTGGCGGACTATTTATCAAGAAGCCCTGGAAAACGATTACCGGTTTTTAAGTTACGGCGACTCCTCGCTGCTTTTACCCTGAAACCCTATCTTTGCCCCCTGATTTATAGTCATGGATGAGTGACAATAGGCTCCGCCACCCGGGTTGCCGATTCGCTCATTCGCTCATTCACTCATTCACCATTAATAATGATTGATTTTATTGAAGAACTACGCTGGCGGGGCATGTTGCAGGACATGATGCCCGGAACGGAAGAACAACTCCGCAAAGAACCGACCGCCGGGTATATCGGTTTTGACCCCACAGCGGCCTCGCTGCACATCGGAAACCTGGCGACCATCATGCTGCTAGTGCATTTTCAGCGGGCCGGACACAAACCGATTGCGCTGGTCGGTGGGGCTACGGGGATGATTGGCGACCCGTCGGGCCGGTCGACCGAGCGGGATTTTCTGTCGGAAGAAACCCTGCGGTATAATCAGGAAGGTATTCGGGCGCAACTGACCCGGTTTTTGACCTTTGACGACAGCCCAAATTCGGCCGAGATGGTCAATAATTACGACTGGTTCAAAGGCATTTCGTTCCTGAGCTTTCTGCGCGAAGCCGGAACCCACCTGACTGTTAATTATATGGTGGCGAAAGACTCGGTCAAGAAGCGGCTGGAAACCGGGCTGTCCTTTACCGAGTTTTCCTACCAGTTACTACAGGGCTACGATTTTTACTGGCTCTACAAAAATAAAGGGGTTCGGCTCCAGATGGGCGGCTCCGATCAGTGGGGAAACATCACCACCGGAACGGAATTGATCCGCCGGAAAGAAGGCCGCGAGGAATACCAGGCTTTTGCCCTGACGACGCCCCTAATCACGAAAGCCGACGGAACCAAATTCGGGAAGTCGGCGGGTGGGAACGTCTGGCTCGATCCGGCCATGACCTCGCCGTACCAGTTTTACCAGTTCTGGCTCAACGCCACCGATGCCGATTGCCCCCGGCTGATTCGGGTGTTCACGCTGCTGTCGCGGGAGGAAATTGAAGACCTGGAGCGTCAGCACAACGAAGCTCCGCACCTGCGGATTTTGCAGAAAGCCATTGCGAAGGACGTAACCATTCGGGTCCATTCCCAAACGGGTTACGAACTGGCCGTGAAAGCCTCGGAAGTTTTGTTCGGAAAAGCCACCATTGATACTCTCCGAACCATCCAGGCCGACGAGTTTGCGGTTATTTTTGAAGGCGTGCCGCAAACCGAAATCAGTCGGGCCGAGTGGGAAGCGAGCAAAGACATCGTGGATTTGCTGGCCGTAGCTACCCGGGGTGAAATCTATGCATCCAAGGGCGAAGCCCGCCGGGCGCTGGCTCAGAATGCCGTTGGCGTTAATAAACAGAAAGTTACGGACAGTACGGCTTTGTCGGAACTGGAATGGCTCCAGGAACGCTATTTGGTGGTGGCCAAGGGCAAGAAAAACCACCTGATTAAGCTGGTGTAAAATTTTCAAAAATTTTCATTGGGTAACTTCCTGAGAACGAATGGCATACTAAAGGACTCAAAGAAGTTACCCAATTATTTTAAAATCAATACTTGACAAAGGGTAAAAAAAAGCGGTACTTTGCAGTCCCAAATCAGGGAAGGCCCTGACGGGGACGGTGAGTAAGCGACTGGTTTTCAGGTGTTTACGGGGTGGAAAAGAAAAAGAGTCTCGAAAATATTTTTTCTGTTTTTCTTTGAAACTTCAAACCAAACCGTTACCTTTGCAGTCCCAAATTAAGGGAAGCAAACAGACACGATTGATGGAGAACCTCAGGTTCTGGTTTCAATCCGATTTTCCAAACGCGGAAAATACGTTCTTTGACATAGTGGACAGTACAGCAACCACGACTAGACACAAGGGACCTGACAAACAAAGTTAGATTCTTATTTACAATGGAGAGTTTGATCCTGGCTCAGGATGAACGCTAGCGGCAGGCCTAATACATGCAAGTCGAACGGATGCCTTCGGGCATTAGTGGCGTACGGGTGCGTAACGCGTAAGCAACCTA
>NZ_JBMSDT010000024.1:0-65963 GCF_049445795.1 Larkinella sp. VNQ87 | reverse complement strand
AAATAACTGCCAGTACGACAAAAACACCTAAGTTGAAGTACCAGTCTGACGGAGAAGAGATTGAGACATTGTACTGATCGACCGAGTACGTCAGCTTGCGGTTGAAGTACCAGTCTGACGGAGAAGAGATTGAGACTCAGCCACTCGCCGACTTTCAGCGACCCGCCGACGTTGAAGTACCAGTCTGACGGAGAAGAGATTGAGACATTATGGCAATAATTTTTGCGATTCTTGGGGATGTTGAAGTACCAGTCTGACGGAGAAGAGATTGAGACATAGTAGGAATAGTCGCCAATCTCGACCAACTCGGTTGAAGTATCAGTCTGACGGAGAAGAGATTGAGACATCTGCTTTACTGCTTTTCGAAGTCCTTCCATGAGGTTGAAGTACCAGTCTGACGGAGAAAAGAGGAAAAGCAAAAAGCCCCGAAACGAGCAGCGTAACGGATCGTTTCGGGGCTTTTTGATCAATCAAAATACATGCAGCGAGTTGGCTGTGGCCCTGGTTCAGTGCCCGGTTTGCCAGCCGAAGCCTTTGCTTACGCCTTTCCCGAAAGCCACGTAATCAGGCAACACGAGGTTGCTTTCGTACCGGACATCGAAAGCCTGAAACGGCGGTTGGCCCGTCTGGCTGCGTAACCGGTGCCGCCCGGCATCGCCCACCGCCCGAATCTGCACGCACAACTCACCACGGGGAAGACGCACGCCCATTTCTCCGCAGAATTTCAGCAACTGCGCCGTCAGCGACCGTTCGAGCAGTTGCCATCGCCGGGCTTCATCGGGCAGATCCTGCCAAATGGCCATCAGGTCCGTTACCGAACCATCCCGGTTTTTGATCGTGTTGAGGCCCATCCACTGGTGCAGGGTATAAGTGTGCAGGCTGTCGTCCAGCCGTAGGTTGGTCCGTTGCTCCAGCCGTTCGACGGCCCCGAAGCGGTCGGGCTGGCGGTCGACCTGTGTCCGGATCAGGGCATCAATCGCATCGTACCCTTCCTGAATGCCGAACAAGGTGGCCCGCCCCCGGAAGCTCCGGTAGTGAATGCGCGGATACCGGTAGATGACGCCCCCGGGTTCGGAGGTATGGTTATGAAAGAAATCGTCCTGCCAGGCGAGTTGTTCGTTCAGATACCCCCGAAACTGGTTGATTTCGACCGTGCGGAGCGGCCAGTTCCGGAATACAACCAGGACGGTTTTGACAAGCATGAGCGACAGAAGAAAAAGGAAGGAAACCGCTTCGATAAAGAACTCAAAAGCGAAAGATAAGCGATTTCGGGCAAATCACAAACGGGACACCGCCCAACTTACTGCCCGCTCAACCCCGCAGTTTGCGGTTCTTTTTAGCCACTTTCCGGAATGACATGACGTACTTGCCATCGGCCAGGAGCGTCAGCCGGTTGTTGCTGATGCGGTAGAGTGTCACGCTCTGGAGGGTTGTCAGAAAACCGGATTCGAAATTGTACGGACAGGCCCGGCGAGTGGTCGGGGCGGCTTCAAACCGGATGTTATCCCCGTCGGCCTGCACCTGGCCCTGCATGGGATTGCAACCCGTAAAGCCCTGTAACCGTTTTGCTTTCATGTCCAGGTCGAGGGTCGGAATTTGCCGGTTCACAAACTGCTCGGCGTGCAGCCGCTGGCCCCGGTAGGTTTCCAGCACCCACTGGCTGGTTAGCCGCGCCATGCCGTTCAGAAAGGAGCCGCAACCGCTGTAGCGCTGGCCGTTGGCTTCGACCGTGACGCCGTATGCGTAGCTCTGGCCCGACCGCGCATCCCGGCAGACCACGGGGTTGATGATCACTTTCAGGCGTCCGCTGCGTCGATTAGCCGAAACCGGGCGATTACTGGCTGAGCGCCGACTTGATTCGGTGGGCTCAGCGATTAGCTCGGCGTCGAATAAAAGACCGTTTCCACCCGCAACGCGCTGGGCTTTCGGAACGGCTGCGGTCAGCAAAGTGCCCGTTGGGGTCTGAAAACGAATGGCTTTGGTAAAATCGATGTCGAGCAGCCAGGTGGGAGTTGCGCCGTGGGCGGTGAAGTCGACGCCCTGACGGCGCTTACTGCTCAGGTCGGTGGTCATTCGTTCCATCGCTTGGGAACTGCCGACGGGCGTTTTGCGGCACCCGTCGGCCAGGACCATCATACCGAGGAGGTAAACAAGTCGAGTCAGTTGTTTCATAATCCGATGAGTTACCTCCAAAACGGAAACTCACCGGTTTTTGTTGAGTCCGCCCGCTCAACCCAATCGAACGGGACGGTTCGTGCGCGTCGATTCGTAGATAGCCTGGAACAAGGCGACCACGTTCCGGCCATCCTGCGCCGTCACGAGCGGTTTTCGTCCGTCGCGGATTGCCTGGGCAAAATCCGCCAGTTGCTGCGAGAAGTAGTAGGTTGACGAATCGACACTGCTAAAGGCCTGATCGTCTTCGGCTTTCCAGATTGGCTGCATCTCAGCTTCGTCCGGTACCGACCATACATCGTTGTAGGGCGAATCCTGAATCCCGGTCATACCGGCAATGAACATGGAGCCACCGTCGGTCTGCACGCCAATCGAAGCGCCGTTTTGGCCGTGAATATGCACCTTGCCGTACAGTCCCGGTTTCTGCGAATTGCTGACGATGACGTTGCCAATCCCGCCGTTTTTAAACCGGATGATAGCCACCGCCGAGTCGTCGACCTCGATGTAAGGGTGGTTCAGGTTGGCCCAGACACCGTACACCTCTTCCATTTCACCCATGTACCAGAGCAGCAAATCGAGCTGATGCGGAGCCTGGTTGACCAGAACGCCCCCGCCCTCGTGCTGCCACGAACCACGCCACGGATCGCTCCGGTAGTATTCCTCACTCCGCCAGCCGAGCAACTGGGCTACTCCCAGTGCCGGTTTTCCGATCTTCCCGGCGTCGATGGCCTGCCGCATCCGCAGGCAGGGTTCATAAAACCGGCGCTGGCTGACCGTTGCCAGTTGCCGGTTCGCTTTCCGGGCGGCTTCCATCATCGCATCGCAGTCTTCCAGCGACGATGCCAGCGGTTTTTCGACCAGCACATGTGCTCCGGCTTCCAGGGCCGCTACGGCAACTGCGCGGTGGGCCGGGTGGGGTGTGCACACGATACAGATGTCCACATTCTCACGGTCGACCATGTCGTAAATGTCCGAATAGGCCGCAATCCCGTATTGATTGGCGAACGCTTCGGCGCGCTGGTGATTCCGGCCATAAATGGCAACAAGTTGAGTATCGGGCGTTTGCAGAGTCGCTTTCGCATGAAGATGGGCCACCTTTCCGGGGCCAACGAGGGCAATGTTGAGGGTTTTAGGCATATTAATAGCTTATCATTTCTTTTGAATTAATTTCAATCATGTCTGAGCCGGATTCAAAAGAAGATACAATTGCAATGAGTACCGTATCCAACCAGTCTATTAAATCCCGATTGCGGATATTTCCCACTGCTAAATGGAGTACTTTCGGTGGTGCCCCTTTCAAAAAATAATGCATTGAGAAGTCATTATCTTTTGTAATGATAATGCGATTGTGCTCGATTGCTATCTGGCTAATCTGCTCATCTTCTAATAAGTAGCCTTCAGAGAAGAAGGTTGTATGAATTGCATCAAAGCCTTTTCGGCAAAGGAAAGCAGCGAGTATTGGCGGAAGTTGCGTATCCACCAGAAACCTGAGATTACCTGTCATCAGGCAGCCGTCGTAAAGACCGTAATGGCATTCGCATTGGCCACACGCGACGCATACAACAAGCAGGCCTGAATATCCGCTTTTTCAATATAAGGATAGTCTTGCAGAATTTCCTCTTCGGTCATCCCAGCCGCTAACAATTCCAGCATGTGGGCTACCGTAAACCGCATATTTCGAATGGTCGGCTTCCCCAGACTAACCTTCGGATTACTGGTAATCCGTTTTAACAAATCTTCCATCGGAAATTAGTTTGTCAAAATTAGTAATAAATAGGCTGGCTTGCGCTCGAATGATAGCTCCTTCCCTCCCTTCGCTATTCGTTAATCAAGATTCGCTATTTCAAATAACGAACACCGAATATTGCATAACGAACAACGAAGTGGGGGCACAATAATCCGCTACGGGTCAGGGCTTCAACACCACCTTGATCAGCCCTTTTTCTTTCTCGTATAACCGCTGAAACCAACTCGCTCCTTCGGCCAGCGGCACTTCGGCGCTCAGGATGGCTTCGACATTGATTTTTCCGGACGAAATCAAACTCAGCGCGGCTTCGTATTCGCCATTGATGGCGCACGAACCCTGCAACCGCAACTGCCGCGTCACGATGGCCTGCAACGAGATATCGACCGATTTGGCCAGATTGCCCACCAGCGTCACTGTCGCCCCTTTCCGAACGCAGTCGACGGCGGTTTTGACGGTGGGCGCAATCCCGACTACCTCGAACGACACATCCGCCCCACGTCCCTGTGTCCGTGCCTGCACCTCCGCCGTAACATCCTGCCGACTGGCGTTGATGGTCACGTCAGCACCGAGCTTCCGGGCTAAAGCGAGTCGGTCGTCATCCAGATCGACAGCGATAATCGGGCTGCACCCGGCCAGTTTCAGCGCCTGAATGACGAATAAGCCGATCATCCCTGCTCCCACGACAGCAGCCGAATCATTGACCTGAACCGGCGTCAGGCTCAGCGCGTGCAATGCCACCGCCACGGGCTCGACCAAAGCCGCCTGGGTAAAGCTGACGTTGTCGGGAATCTGATATAAAATGTGTTGAGGAACGATAACGTATTCAGCAAACGCGCCCTGCCGCCGGAAATCGGGGGTGGAAACGCCCAGTACCTCGCGACCGTCGCTGAGGTTGTACATGCCCCGACGGCTGTACCAGTCGTCGAGCGCGTACACCGTCGAATCGAACGTAACACGGTCGCCGGTGTGCCAGTTTTTTACGTTTTCGCCCACTTCGGCGATGATTCCGGAGGCTTCGTGGCCCATCACAATGGGCGGAATCCGGCGGCCGCTGCTCCCGTCCATGCCGTGAACGTCGCTGCCGCAAATGCCAACGGCCTGAACCCGCACCAGCACATCGGTCGGTCCGGGTTTGGGGCGAGGCAAGTCTTGCAATTCAAAGTGTTTGTAATCAGTTAGGACCAGAGCTTTCATACTGTTGCCGTACCCACGGACTTCAGTCCGTGTTTTGGAGTTAGTACAATCTAGATGATAATATTAACTCTCACGGACTAAAGTCCGTGGATACGATTAAGGTTTATGATAAATAGAAATAAATGCTTCTTTCGGCACCTGTTCATAGTCTCGCCGGAGCAGATGCGGGTTTATCTCGTACGTGACAACCTCTGCCAGATCATCCGGTTCTTCGCCGAACACTTCTTTGGTCAGGGCTGGTCGGTATTGTTTTTTCACCCGGATCAGCTTTTGTTCCGGCGCTTTTCCCCAGGCCGGATTGTCGCCCAGCACCAGTTGAATTTTTCGCCAGTCGCCGTAAAAATACTCCTGCAACAACGGAATGATTCGGTCACAGAACGCATCACACAGCTCTTCGTGCGACTGAACATTCATCAGGTACGCATGACCGATCTGGTGATCGCGATCGTAAAGGTATTCAATTCGTTCGTTGATGACACGAAGAAGTTCGGCCAAATCCACCCCATCGACCCGGGCGAGCAAACCGGGTTCGGGCAAAACCTCCCGAAAATGAAACCGACGACGCAGCGCAATGTCCAGCAAAGCAATCGAACGGTCGGCGGTATTCATCGTTCCCAGCACGTACAAATTGGCCGGAACCCCAAACCGTTCCTGCGAATACGGCAACGTCAGCCATAGTTCGTTGGCCGCGCCCAAGCGTTTATCGGGCTCAATGAGCGTGATCAGTTCACCAAACACCTTGGAAATGTTGGCCCGGTTGATTTCATCAATGATCAGCACGTAACCGTCAGCCCGCGCGATTTTCTGCTGCCGGTTTTCGACCGAATCGTTTAGGCAATCGGCTAGGGTCGTGTAACCGGCCTTTTGCAAGGCGGCCAGGCAGGCCTTGTAGAAAATGCCCTTCGCTACCTTGTAATTGAGCTGGTTGTTTCGGGTTTCGGGCCGGATGCCTTCCACAAACTCTTCGTATCCGAACGACGGATGAAACGTCACCCACTCGGTATCAAAGGATTTACAGAGCTGTTGCGCTTCAAAGGATTTACCGGTGCCGGGGGGACCATACAAAATGCAGTTCGATGGAAGGGCGGGACGGGACGGGACGGTTTTCTGATAAACTTCCGGTTCTTCCTCCACACCACTCCAGGCGTCAGTTTCGCGTTCGGGCCGGAAAATGGCGGTCATGATTTCACCCCGGATCGCTTCATCGTCGGCGGCCTGGTAAATCAGCGGGTTATGCGTGGCCGTGTGGGGACCGCGTTTGGTGGTCACCAGCAATTCCATCAAACAATCCTCCCAGCATTTTCGCAGAATCGGATGGTTCAGCAGATGATCCGACGATTGCCCAACCACGATGGAAATGTAGTCTGATTTTTCCGTCAACGGAATCACATCCACACCGCCGATGGGCTCAATGCGCTCGCGGCACCCTTTCTTGACCGTCAGCCAGAACTCGATCTCACCCTGTCGGGGCCGGGAAAGACGGAGCGCCAGAAAAAAATTGATGTAAGCCGAAACCGCCCGGCGCTCACGGTCGACGACGAATGCCAGCCGGGCATCGCCATTGGGCAGATTCACCATTTCGATCAACTCCTTCAACAACCCAAAGTATTTCCGGATCGCTTCCGGGTGGTCGATCGCTTTTAATTTCTCGAGTAACTGATGTCGCTGCTGGGTTAAAGTCATCATTTCACAGATCATGCCGCCCGTCGAATCTACGACATTTTGGCAAATAGTTCGTATTTTGGCCGTTCAGTTGTTGCTTAGGCCGCCTTGCGTATGAAAAAATGGTTTGGCTATGGATGGATGGCGCTCATGCTGGTGGCCTGTACACTCGACAACCCGACACCGACGGATCAGGTTTGTTTAGTCACAGAGCTTGTACAATCCCAACAGCAACAGGAGGTTAGCCGGCAAATGTTCCAGTATCAAAACGGTAAACTGATCGGCTATACCGATCAGACGGCCAATCGCACTTTGTCTTTTCGCTTCAACTACGCGGGCGGCAAGGTAGCTTCGGCGTATACCAGTGACCAGTCGATTGTCCTGAGCCTGGAATACGACGAATTTGAGCGCATCATCAAGGCGTCTTACCTGGTCGATAACAAGGAACGCACGGTTTTTTCCCTGCACTACGCGTCCAATGACCGGGCCGAGCGGCTGGTAAAGATCGTGGAAACGCGGGTGATGCTGCCCACCAACTCCTTTATTGCCAGCCGAACCTTTCAGTTTTCCTACCGGGAAGTGGCCTACCAGGCCGAAGACCTCGTTTCGGAAAGTGTGCAGAACGGATACCGGGACGGTTCCCGCAGCGAAGAAGAATTTACCTTTGAGCAGGATGCTGCCAACCACTCGCCTTTTTACGATGCCAGCCAGCCCATTGTGTTGGCCTTGCTGGCCCTGACCAACCAGACCGACTCGAATGCGGCCCGCTACCTGCAACGGTTTGATTGCCGGTCTTTTACACACCAGGTGACCGACTCCAACGGCACCGTTGTCCGGCAGGAAGCCAACCGGTTCAGTACAGAATACGACGGACATTTCAACCCCCTGCGCTCGACCCGTCAGATTCAGATTTCCATTCCCAACGATTCGGCAGAACAATCGATTCAGTATTCCTACCAGTACGAATGCATTGAATAAATCCGTAGTGTTTTTTTGAATTGACTAATTAGGTTTTGTACCGGACCATGACAACCCCACCCCAACCCCTCCCTACGGGGGAGGTTGGGGTGGGGTATAACCGAATCAACCAATACATTTTTTTGACTAAACCAGGGCATCAAACAGAATTTCGGCCGGATGCCGGGCCACGCGGCCGGTCCCGTCCTTGATCTGGTGGCGGCAACTCGTCCCCGGAGCCGCAATGATCACCTCAGCCGGTTGCTGACGAACCGTCGGGAACAGCACCAGTTCACCCACCTGCATCGACAGTTCGTAGTGTTCTTTTTCGTAGCCAAACGAACCCGCCATCCCGCAGCAGCCCGACGGAATCAGGTGCACCTCGTAGTTTTCGGGCAACGACAACATCTTTTTGGTTGGCACCAGCGACGACAGCGCTTTCTGGTGACAATGCCCGTGCAGTTTAATCAGTCGCTTTTCCGTCGTAAAAGCGGTTTTCTGAATCCTTCCCCGGTCAATTTCCCGCGCAATGAACTCGTCGACGAGCAAGGTATTTTTTGCCAGGTGCTGGGCATCGGCTTTCAGCTCAGCCGGAACCAGATCGGGGTATTCGTCTCGAAAACCGAGGATCGCCGAGGGCTCAATTCCGATCAATGGCGTTTCGTCGGTAATGAGCTCTTTCAACCGGATCACATTCTCCGTTGCAATTCGCTGCGCATCCCGCACCAAACCTTTCGACAGATACGTCCGGCCACTTTCAAGGTGTTCCGGGATGATCACCGTGTAGCCCAGCCGCTCCAGCAACTGAACGGTTTTTATCCCCACCTCCACGTCGTTGTAATTCGTAAACTCGTCGCAGAACAGGTAGACGGTTTGGGCAGAGGGGTTTTTCCCCGTTACCGTATTCTCTGCCCCATGCCCCATGCCCTCTGCCCCGCGCCCCGCGCCCTTCGCCCACTGCCGCAGGGTGGTTTTGCCCAGTTCGGGCATGGTCCGCTCGGGATGAAAACCGGCCATGCGGTTGGCAATGCGCCGGAGCGCCGGGGTCTCGTAAATGGCGTTGTAAGCCCAGGGAGCCAGGCTCGCCAGCGACATCAATTTGGTGAAGTTACCGACCAGCCGCGAGCGCAACGGAGTTCCGTTGGCGTCGTAATAATGCTGTAAAAACTCGGCTTTCATCCGGCTGATGTCCACGCTCGACGGGCATTCCGACTTGCAGCCTTTGCAGGAAAGGCACAAATCCATCACTTCCTTGATCTCGTCGTGGTCGAAGCGGTTGGCTTTCTCGGAATGGGTCAGAAACTGCCGCAGGATGTTGGCCCGCGCCCGGGTGGTGTCGCGCTCCCGGCGGGTCGCCATGTAGCTCGGGCACATCGTTCCGCCCGTCACCTCGGTTTTGCGGCAATCGCCCGAACCACTGCATTTTTCGGCCAGATTCAGGATGTTTTCTTCCGCCGAAAAATCAAAAATCGTGTCGATTTGAATCGACTGCTGATCCGGCGCATACCGCAGAAAGGCGTTCATGGCCGGGGTATCGACAATCTTGCCGGGATTGAAAATGCCGTGTGCATCCCAGGTCTGTTTGATGTCCTGCACTCGTTTAAAATTGTCCTCCCCGATCATGAACGGAATGAACTCCCCGCGCAACCGGCCATCACCGTGCTCCCCGGAAAGCGAACCGCCGTATTTTTTGACCAAAGCCGCCGTATCGGCCAGCAAATCGCGGAACTGCTGACGTCCTTCGCGGGATTTCAGGTTGATCAGCGGCAACACGTGCAGTTCACCCGCCCCAGCGTGAGCAGAATATTCGAGCGTCAGGCCATGCCGTTCGGCGGCCATGTGATCCAGTTCATCGATGTAATCGGGCAAATCCCGGACATCCACGGCGCAGTCTTCAATGACATTCGCCGGTTTGTGGTCGCCCGGAATGTTATACATGATGCTCAACCCGGCCTTGCGCAAACTCCAGGCTTTGGTGGCTTCCTCGCCGTAGAGAATCGGGTACGCATAGCCCAGTCCGGCCCGTTGCAAGGCTGCGATGAGTTGTTCGGCTTGCTGCGTAACGGCTTCCGGCGTGTCGGCAAAAAACTCGATCATCAGCACGGCTTTGGGGTCGCCGACCACAAAATCCCGGTTTTTGGCCTGTTCAATGTTGCCTTTGGTCAGTTGCAAAATGTAATCATCGACCAGTTCGGAGGCTGAACACTGGTGGTCGAGCGCAATCAGGTTGGCCTCCAGCGACTGGCGAATCGTAGCGAAATGCGCACACACCAGGGCGCTTTTTTTCGGCGGCAGCGGCAACAGGTTCAGTTTGGCTTCTGTGATAAAACAGAGCGTCCCTTCCGATCCGGCAATGAGTTGGCAGAAATTAAACCGCTGATTCGGGTCGTTTGGCTGTTCGAAAAACGGCAGCAGTTCGTCGAGGGCATAGCCGGTATTCCGGCGCGTGATGGTCGGTTTCGGAAAACCGACCCGAATCTGCCGCTGGCTGGCCGGGCTGCTCAGCATGTTTTGGATTTGCTGGTAAAGCCGTTGTTCGAGCGGACTCACCACGTTTTCTCCCCGGCATTTAGCCTCAAACTCATCGCGGCTCAGGCTCCGGAATGTCACCTCAGCCCCGTCGCCCAGGATCGCTTTCACTTCGAGCAGATGACGCCGGGTATCGCCCCAGACAATGGAGTGCAACCCGCAGGAGTTATTGCCGATCATTCCGCCGATCATTGCCCGGCTGGCCGTCGAGGTTTCGGGGCCGAACATCAGCCCGTGCGGTTTTAACACTGCGTTCAGATCATCCCGGATCACGCCCGGCTGAACCCGCACCCATTGCTCACCTGCGTTGATTTCCAGCACATTAGAAAAGTACTTGGAGCAGTCGGCCACAATGCCCCGCCCGACCACCTGCCCGGCCAGCGAAGTTCCGGCCGCGCGCGGAATCAGCGAGGTACGGTTCTGGCGGGCAAACCGCACCAGGCGCTTGATGTCTTCGACGGTTTTCGGGATGGCAACGGCCAGCGGTTTTTCCTGGTACACCGAAGCATCCGTGGCATACAGCAGCCGCATGGCTTGGTGTTCAGCCGAATCGTCGTAGTACAAATCGCCCTCGAACGATTGCGCCAGCGGGGAAAAGGTGGGTGTGGGAATTCGGAACATTTTCGGTTGTTGCGGGTCTGAAAAAAAACCTGCGAATTTAGACCTGAATTTACCGAAAAAAAAGCGACGATGACTTCGCTGCGGCAGGAACCGTCTAAACGGAGCAAGTGCCGGGTAACATACGGTTTTGAGCCAGACCGATCCAGTTCCTACTCTTCCACCGGTTCTGCTTATTTGAGGCAGGCAAAGACCTCGCGGTAGAAGTCAGGGTGCGACTGCCAGGTCTGGGCGGTTACGATATTGCGGTCGCGGACGGCCTCCTGGGTCGAATACGTACCCCCGCCCATCTCAATTTCGGCCCGCACGTGTTCGTACGCGGTGAGCGTTCGGTTGTTGGCCAATCCGGCGGTGACCAGAATCTGGATGCCGTGGCAGATGGCAAAGACCCATTTCCCCTGCCGGTCGAACGCGCGGACGACTTCCAGCAGCGCGGCATGGTTGCGCAGGTATTCGGGCGCACGGCCACCCAGCAGCAGGATGGCGTCATAGTCGGCCACGACGACCTCGTCAATAGTCAGGTCGGAAGCCAGGCAATAACCGGGCCGTTCGATATAGGTGTCCCAACCGGGTTCAAAATCGTGCATGACCAGGTTAAGCCGGCGTTTGCTGGGGGCGGCAATCACCGCCCGGTCGCCTTCTTCCTGAAAGCGGTGGACGGCGTAGAGGGTTTCGTAACTTTCGCCACCATCACCGGTGACGATCAGAATTTTGCGATTCATAGCGGAAAGAAGTTAAAACATAGGAGTAGAATAGCGATTTCATCCGTCTCAACCACCAAAAGCCATCTACCCGCAGTGTCCTACCTGTCCAGTTAATTTCTGATAAAATTTTTTATATCCAATCTGTAAAATAGCCTAAACCGCAGACCCTGCTCCTATTCACCCAACACTTGCTCTCAGTATGTGCCCCAGTTAGATATTCTGTATACCTCTTGCATAACTCTTTTACAACTATTTAAAACTCTTCTCCAGAAGCGCTAACTCTCAGTTTTCTGATAAGGAAAAACCGGTAACATTATATAATGTTACCGGTTTTTTATATAAAAAAACAAATAAAATTTTTCGGTTTTAAGGTTGCTTTTTGCCTCATCGTTGTCTTATAATTGCGGCTTAAACAAAACTTTATTCATATGTTACCAACTTTACAACACAAAGTTACAAGCCGAATTGTAGCCTTGCTGGTCGTCCTGTTGCTGACATCAGCCTGGGTCTTTCCGTTGAACGAGAAAGCCATTTTAAAGTCATCGAAGACACATCCGACTGGGGCGCCTAAACCGGCCACACCCCGGTTTTCTTCCAAATGGCGACCCGCTAACGACCCGATCCGCTTCAGCCTCTGGGCCAGCCAAAAAACCGTGTCGCTCGGCCAACCGGTCGAACTGACCATTACCGCTCAGTATCTCAGCCTTTCGCCCGCCCTCCTGTACACGGTTGCCGGTTCCAACGCTTTCCGCCTGAAGCTGCTCGTGCCGGACGGATTCGTTCGGACGGGGGGCGACTACGCCGATTTGGTAACTACTGAGTTATCCCCCGCGAAACCGTCCGTTTCGTTTACCGTAACGGGCTACTTTACCCGACCCGGAACCGACCTAACCTTCCGGCTTCTCCGCAGCCACGCCAACGCCGATGCCAGCAGCCTGTTTGTTGACAAAGCCCGTCTGGCACTACAGGTGATCAACTCTCCCGAACTTGTCCGTAACCGGTCGGCCCGCGAAAGTAGCTGTACTTCGTTTGGCGAGACTTGTTCGGGCAACCAATCCGAAATCCGGAACCAGACGATTTCGGTCGCGACCGAAGGAGATTATTCGCTGACTATTTCTTATCGGTCCCCGGAGAAAAATGTGGATGGGCTGATCCGGATCAATGGCGATCCGCGCACCGTTACTTTCCCGCAGACTGGTTCATATCAAAATAAGTCAATCGGCACGGTTCGCTTGCGAGCGGGAACCAATACCATCGGTATTAGCAGCGGAGCAGCCGGTGGGTACATCTGTTTTAACGCTATTTGTTTGGAAAGCCAGGGGGGTACAAGCCCAGCCCCTACCACTCCTGCTCCCACAACGGGTAATCCTTCCAACGGTAATTACGAAGGGCATTTCGACGGGGCCGATTGCGGCAACCTCTGGGGCTGGGTCTATGACCGCAATAACCCGAACGCGCCGATTACGGTTGAATTGTTGGCGAATGGACAAGTCATCACGAGTTTCTCAGCCGCGGAGTTCCGGCAGGATTTGCAGAACGCCGGGAAAGGCAACGGGCAACACGGGTTTAATTTTGCCCCTCCGGCATCGATCAAGAATGGACAGAGCCAGAACCTGAGCCTGCGGGTACAAGGCAGCAACTACATCCTGCCCAACAGTAGCCGCACCCTAACCTGCGCCGGTTCGGGGTCTTCGGGCGGTACGCCAACCCAGCCCACCAATCCGACGTCGACGACTCCGCAGCAGCCGACCAGCAATCCGTCGAACGGCAATTACGAAGGTCATTTCGATGGAGCCGATTGCGGCAACCTGTGGGGGTGGGTGTATGACCGCAACAATCCGAACACGCCCCTAACGGTTGAACTGCTGGCCAATAATCAGGTGATCAGCAGTTTTGTAGCGGGCGAATTCCGGCAGGACTTGCAGAATGCCGGGAAAGGCAACGGCCAACACGGTTTTAACTATGCGCCCCCCGCAACCATCAAGAATGGACAAAACCAATCGATCACCTTGCGGGTGCAGGGCAGTACCTTTACTCTTGCCAACGGGCCAAAAACTATTCAGTGTGCGGGGAGTGGAAGTGGATCAGGAACGCCAAATCCTCAACCCAATAATGGATGCGGTTCAGGGAGTGGATTAACTGGGTCATATTATAACAACACAGATTTGACGGGAATACCCGTTTTGATACGTGATGATGCAGGAATCAATTTTCAATGGGGAGGGGCTCCAAATGTCGCTGACATCAATGCTGATGGTTTTTCTGTGCAATGGATTGGACAACTTGAAGCTCCTGTCAGTGGGAACTACATATTCAAAACAAACAATGACGACGGTACTCGCCTATGGATAAACGGGCAATTACTCATTGATGATTGGAATGGGCATCCTCCAACCTGGCGACAAGGAAGTATCTATCTTAATGCAGGCCAAAAGTATGATATTAGGATGGACTTTGTTGAATACTCAGGTGGAGCCCAAGCCCAGTTATTCTGGGAATTTCCAGGACAAGGTTTACAATTAGTTCCTGCTTGTCGATTATATCCACTAGTCAAAAGTCCATATACAGATCCAAGTGGTGGCTGGTCTGCTGCTTTTTACCAAATCTACATTGGAGACTGTTGGTACTATATTGATGGAAATGGAAAGGTAATTAGATATTCATGCGTTAAAAGCACTGGTGGCTCTGGTTCCGGTTCGGGATCAGGCTCTGGTTCGGGATCAGGCTCTGGTTCGGGGTCTGGATCAGGTTCTGGCACTCCTCCGATTAGTGGGGGTACGCCAGGTGGGACCAACGGCTCTGAGACCGGTTATGTACCCTATACAAATGAACCTTACATAAACCGGCCGGGAACCTCAATAGATGTTGAGCAAAACGCTCAGGTTTACAATATTCTCCGTCATGATTTTGGGCTTTTTAGCCTGGATGATCTTGATCAGCCCCCTTTCATGCCCCCTATGCTTGGATTGTTGATGATCAAGCAGATCGCGCGAGAAATGTATGTACTGCATATTAAAAATCCTAAATGGAGTAAAGCTCAATGTTTCCTGGAGGCATACTATAATGTACAAAGTGGGAATTTGCATTTTGTCTTAGATGCTTTTGGCCTCATTCCTGGTGCTGGCGAAGTTGCAGATGCTATTAACGGTGGGGTTTATATTCTGGAAGGAGATAAAACTAGCGCTGCATTAAGCTTTTCAGCTATGCTACCTATTGGCGGCTGGGCTGCTACAGGTGGTAAATGGGCCAGAAATGTTTTAAAATTTGATGCAGTTGATGGTAATTTTGTTTCAAGAAGTGGTTTAATATTTAAAGTATTAGGCAGAGGAAAATATAGAGACTTCAGATTAACCCATGTCCTCCGTCATATGACCGATGATTTAGAAAAAGAAGGTGGTTTACATGGTGTATTTAATGGGGACCCTAAAGAAGTGCTTTCTCTAGTTGATGAGGCCTGGGAAATTGTGCAAAGAGACAAAATAACACCCTCTATTTCATCTACGGGTAGTTATAACTATACTGTGGACATGAATAGAGTAATTGGTTGGGAGGGTGGAAGTGCAGGAACTCATACCCAATTGAGAAAGCTCTTAATTGCAACCCAACCCAATTCATCAGTCTTGATATCTGCCTTCCCAACAAAATAATCTAATGAAGAACAGATAGGTATAAAGAGTCAAAGCAATTTTTTATACTTTGATTGGCAAATTTTGTACAATTTGCCAATCAAAGTATATTTAAGATAAATGTAATATGTACTCTTTAATGAGCCAGTTTATTATTCCGTTAATAAACTTTAAATTGGATAAACGACATGTTCAAGATATTGTACTTAAATAAATTGAGGTTTATATTTTGACAAAAATTTAAATTACTCCATTTATACCAGATTCTATGACAGCTTACACCAATAAGTTAAAAATATGACAATTTCTATTATAAGCACAGGAGAACAACTTTTCCACGATGACCTCTATGTGAATTTTCCAGAGCTTGATATAGAGCAATATAACGATACGTACTATTTTGCCTTAGACAGTGGAATACTACCCGAAGAGGAAGATGAAAGAAAAGTAAAAATTGTCTTAAATGACCTGCTGACTAACTGGGAAAAATCCGTAGAAGCCCTTTCTAATGAATCAACTGCACTATTACCGATTGACTTTTCTGACCAATATGTCGGGGCTTTGAAAGTGAGAAGAAAGGATGATCACCTCACTGTCCATTACAGCACCTATAGAATGGATGGAGGGATGTTCCCTTCCTTTATGAATAAAATCTCTTTTGATGAAGAAATATTTACTTCTAAAAAATCCTTTACCATCTCGGTAAAGGATTTTTTAGCTGAAATCATGCGGGAACGTGATAAGATAGAAGTATAAAATTCATTTCTGAAAAAAACATTCACTGCTTCACCACCTTTTTCCTCACCACCTGCTCGCCGATCCTGACCTCCACGAGGTACAAACCGCCCGGCATCGTTCGGAGGTCCAGACTTCGCTCGAAGGCATCGTCGGTTTTCTGAAACTGCTGTTTCAGCACCTCCACCCCGGCGATGTTCCGCACCGAGAGGGTCAACACGCCCCGTGAGGGGTTGCGGAAGGCGAGTTTCGCCAGGCCGTCGCTCGGGTTGGGCGTCACGGTCAGCGACTGATCGGGCAGGGTCGTCGGCACTCCGGTGATCGAACCGGGCTGCACAAAAATCCGGGCCGTGGCCGTGTTGTTGCACAAATCCAGCCCGGAACCGGTCACGGTGTAGGAGGTCGTCTGGGTCGGGCGGGCCACCACCTGTGCCCCCAGCGTACTGCTCAGGTTTTGGCCGGTCCAGCTAAAAATGCTGGCACCCCGGGCGTTCAGCGTCACGGCTTCGCCGGGCAACACAAACTGCGACGAAGCGGTCAGTTGGACCGACGGTTTCATGCCGACGCGGGCCGTAATCTCGTGGGAGACATCCAGCCCCTGCCGAATCTTGTACCGCTCCCACTCGCCTTTTTCATTCTGTTCCCAGGAAGTACTGTTCGTGGATTCGCCGTTTCGCGTCGTCGCCAGCGCAACGGTGTCCCCGGCCGCGTAGGTCAGCTCGATCCCGATGTGGAACGGCAAGCCGCTCAGCGGTACATTGCGATCAAAGACGACGGTTGTGGCCCGGTTGTTGGCGACATCTTCCAGAATCGTCCGAAGTGGTACATCTTTTGTCTCCAAAACCGCCCCCGGCCCGTTCTGGAAGCCCCGTGCGTTCCAGACCGTCACGGTGACTACCGACTCGGTGGCCGCTCCACGGGCGGCTTTAGCCACGACGAAACGCAGCAAAGCCGCATGCATGTTGTTGTAACTCAACGAATTGCTGAATAGCTCAGAAACCGCCCGGGTTTTCCGGCTATTCTGCCCGGCCACATACCCCGTGCCACCCGGTTGCCGCAGGATCGTTCGCGTGCCGTTGAAGTTGGTTTGATCGGCACATAAACCCACGTTCAAAACTTCAATGTAGCTGTCCCGCACGACCGGTGCGGAAGTTCCCGCGCTGTTCGAAGTCACCAGCGTTACCCTGAATTTACCCGGCTGTGCGTACGTCACGACCGGGTTTTGCTCGTTGGAGGTGGCCGGCGTGCCGCCCTCGAAGGTCCATTGCCAGGTGGTCGGGAAATTGGTCGAAAGGTCGGTAAACCGCACTTGACCGCCCAGTAGCACCTGGAGGTTTTCGGCCCGGAAGTTGGAAGTCGGTCGGGTGGCAACAACGGTTCCGCAGACGTTGGAGTTGACCAGGTTGGCCCGCCGAACCGCAAACTGCATCACCGCCCGCATCCGGGTTTTCTGCCCCCGCGTAAAAATATTGAAACAACCGTCGTCGGAATAGTCCATGTAGTTTTCCACCATGTTGGTACTACCGCAACTCGTCCGACCCTTCTGACAACCCCGGCTTTCGGAGGCCTGCGTGGGCGTGTCATCCACGTAATCGTTTCCGCAGTTGGCATCGCCCCAGATGTGGTATAATCCCAGCCAGTGGCCTACTTCATGCGTCAGGGTCCGGCCCAGGTTGTAGGGTGCCTGCATGACGGGGAAGTTGCCCTTTTCGGCGTTCCCGAACGACTGGTACCGGACGACGACGCCGTCGGTGCTTCCGGCTCCCATGTTCGGCGACAAACCGGGCAGGGTTGACTGGCTCGGAAACTGGGCGTATCCGAGCAGTCGGTCGTCGGTAGCGGCAAAATCGACGACCCAGATGTTGAAGTATTTTTCGGGATCCCAGTAGGTATTGGGCTTCAAAACGCCCTCGATGTCGTTTCTGGTCCAGGTGGATTTGCCGAAGTTGGCGGCTCCGTTCACCCGGTTGATGCCCCGCTCACCCATCGTGGCACCCGACGGATTGATAGCCGCCAGACAGAATTCAAGCTCGATGTCGGCCCCGCGTGAATCTTCGTTAAACCCGCGCGTTCCCGGTTTCCGCCGGAAGTCTTCATTCAGGGTTTCGAGCTGCGCCTGCACCTGGGCGGCACTGATGTTCCGGCCCGTTCCGACCCCCTCTCCGGCGTGAACGACGTGGACGACTACCGGAATCGTCAAAACCGCATCGGCCAGTCGGCCCGTCCGTTCGAGTTTCTGAATTTGCTCGATGCGCTCCTGAAGCGTTTTTTCAAAAGTCGCCCGGCTGCCCATTTCGGGGTATTTGATCCGCAAGGCGCTGTCCATCTGCATGGTAGCGCATTGTTCGCGGGCGGGTTGGCTGGCCAGTTGTTGCCAGACCGGGATCGACTGCGCTCGCAACGAACCCAGCAAAAACGTTAGAGCGCCCAGCGAAAAAAGTATCCGTTTCAACATAAATACATGACAATTTACAGTAGCAAACGAGCGGTTTCTTTGTCTTCTTCTTCAGCACAACCCGCTGAATCCGCTCTTACCGGGTGGTCGAATTAAACGTAAACCGATAACTGGCCTCAATATCCGGGAAGAAGTATTCTACCGTCAGCGAATTTTCGGTCAGGTTGCGAATGGTCCAGGGAAATTTGCCACCCAAAACCGGGATCACAAATTCCAGGGTGGCATTGCCGTTGATGAGCGTCCAACTGTCTTCGAAAATCACATCGGGTTCGCTGGTATCGCACTTCGAGGGCCCGTTGGTGTACTCAAACTTATGTTCGCCGTTGGCGTAAAAAACGTACTGGTCGTCGGCTTCGCAGGGGGCAAACAAGTTCTGTGCATTCTGGACCCCATCGGATTTCCCGTTATCGAAGATCTGGTAGGACACCATCCGCCACGCTTTCTTTTCGGTGCCGGTCAGAATCTGGCTGTAGGTCAGGGGTGTGGGTTCCACTTTTTCTGAACATCCCGCGAACAGGGCCGGTAGCGTCACGGCCAGCATAAACAATCGGAACAAGGCTTTCATTGCGTACCCACGGACTGAAGTCCGTGCATTTAATTAAACCAAACAACGTAAAACTTCACCCTAAAACCGCTTGAACCGGTCATTGCGGAGTATAGGTCAGCGGTAGCGTCAGGATGCTATCCCGGGTAGCCCCATCGGGCCGAATCTTCAACCGAACGTTCAGCGAAATCTGGCGGTTTTGGGGGTTCCAAGACCCAGTTCCGCTGATGGTGTCCCGCGGGGGAGCCAGTTCCGGGCTTGACTGCACCGGAATAGTCAGCGAGTTGTCGCCGTTGTCGACAAACGTCAATTGGGCTTTGATGGCTTCAAAACTGAATAAGCCAATGTTCCAGTTGGTCACGGTGTACGTTTTGCAATCGTTGCTGATGATCGGAATGTCCTGCACGGAATAGGACTGGTTGCTCAGACGGATGGAGCCGGTGTAGGTGCCACTCAGCAGGCAGTCATCCTGAATCGTGAACGTCAGACTTCGGCCCAGTAAACCGGCACTGCCCAGTCCGATCCGCAACGAAGCGGGCTGTACATCCGTCAGGGTGAAGACGATGTTCTGCGACTCCAGGATGTTGTTGGCGTTGTTGATCAGTTTGACTTTAATTTCGCCGAAACTCTGGTTAGCCGGAATCGTGACGGTTCCCCTGGTTCCTTCAATTGCGTAGTCCTTTCCTTCCCGGGCGTTCCCTGAAATCGCATACCGCACCGTAATCGGCTCACTCAACTGCGGCCCCACATTATGGACCCGAACCGCAATCGTCTGGTTGTAACTTTCCTTGTAGGTCAGCGATGAGTCAGTAAACCGCACAAAATAAGGCCCTTCAAAGGACCGGTCGCGGTCCTGCTCCTCGCAGGCGACCACCACCCAGCCCATCAACAGAGCGCTCAGCGCAACCAGTAAGTATCGATAGTTTCTCATGGTTCTCTTAATTCAACTGGCCACGCCCGGCCAACTCCTGCCCGGCCAACCCGTCATAACTCTTCACTCTTAATTTTTAACCGCACGGGCGGCCCCGTCTTAACTCCTTTCAGTATCCCGGATTCTGCGCGTCTTTCAAAGCCGGGTTCCGCTGAATTTCGCCCTGCGGAATCGGCCAGCGTTCGTACCGGCTGTTCCAGTTGGGCGTGAAGGCCGACATGACCGTTTGCGCCCGCCCAGTCCGGATCAGATCGAACCAGCGGTGCCCTTCAAACGCCAGTTCATACACCCGCTCCCGCTCGACGGCCAGCAAGACTTCCGCCTGGTTCGTGGCAACCAGATTCGGGGCTTTGGCCCTGGCGCGCAGCACGTTCAGGTCGGCGATGGCCCCGTTGGCCCCCGTCAGTTTGTTTTGCTGCGCCCGGGCTTCGGCCCGGATCAGATACATCTCGGCCAGCCGCATCAGCACGACGTTGTTATTATCAGCATCGGCGGTGCCATATTTCCGCACTGTCCAGCCGTTGTCGTCGCCATCGAGGTCATCGGCATCAAAGGTGATGGTGGCATTGCGGGTTCCGGCTTCGGTCGATTGCAGGGAAATGACGACCTGGTCGGACGGAATCACTTCCCGACGGCCTACATACAGGTTGGTCAACGAGAAATTACTCGTTCCCGGATCATCCGACAGCGCATAACCGACCTCCAGAATCGACTCCTTGATGAAGTCTTTGCTGATCACATCGATGAAATTTGGCTCCAGGACGTAGACGTTCGCGTTGATGACCTGCGTGGCAAACTGCTCAGCCTGGGCCCAGTTTTTCTGGTAGAGATAATACCGGGCCAACATGGCCTGGGCCGAAATTTTGTTGGCGTAGGTACCGTTCACCACCGTCGCCGTCGATCCGGCTTCGATTGTCGCCAGGTCTTTTTCAGCGGCCGTCCAGTCTTCCAGCACCAGAGCCAGAATCTCGGCTTTCGGCGACTTCGGAATGTTGCGGTTCGTTTCCTGATCGGTCGAAGTCACTTTGGGAAGATCGCCGTAGGTGTGCGCCCCGATAAAGTAGGCATATCCGCGCAAAAACCGCATTTCAGCCAGCACCTGCCGCCGGGTGGCTTGGGGACCCCGCTCACCTCCGGCAACCGTTCGAGGATAAAATTAGCCACATACACCGTGCGGTATAAGTTGCTCCAGAGCGAAGCCACCACGCCGTTGGAAGCCGTAATCTGTTTGGTACCGAATTCCCGTTCGTCGGTAAAGGTACCGTTGTGCCGGATGTAATCGGACGTAAAATCTCCGGCCATCATGGTCTGGGCCGACATGCTCCGCAGGGCACTGTAAGCGCCGATACGAGCGGGTTCTACGTCGGCGGGTTCGTTCAACACCAGGTTATCGACCAGCAAGTCAACCGGTTGGGGTTCCAGAACCGGTGTACAGGAGGCCAGCCAGGCGAGTGCCAGAATAGCTGTATAGCGAATGAAACGGATCATAGGTTTAGAGAGATACCCACCATCATGGTTTTGTACTGAGGAATGGTGAAAAAGTCGATGCCCTGGGCCGTGGTCGACCCATCCAGCGTGCTAACCTCCGGATCGGGACCGCTGTACCGGGTCCAGGTCCAGAGGTTGGTGGCCGACGCATAGATACGGGCTCCCGACACGATCCGGAAGCGTTCGACGTACTTTTTAGGCAAATTGTAGCCCAGAGTCAGGTTTTTCAACCGCAGATACGAACCGTCTTCCAGAAACCGGCTGCTGTGGTAATTATTGTAGCTATCCTGGTACACATAGCGCGGTACACTGGTAATGTCACCCGGTTTTTGCCAGCGTTCGAGCGCTTTCCGCGACTGGTTTGTCTGGAGATCGGCCCCCGTATTGATCGTGCTGACACTCGTGAAGTTCAGCATTTTATTGCCGTATGAGCCTTGTAAAAACACCGTCAGGTCAAATCCTTTGTAGGAAATCCGGTTGTTCAAGCCGCCAAACAGCTTGGGCTGGGCATTCCCGATGACCTGTCCGTCGTCGGGGGAGATTCGGCCATCCCCGTTGAGGTCATCATAAATGGCATCGCCCGTGGCCGGGTCGACGCCCAGGAACTTCAAGCCCCAGAATGAGCCCAGTGGATGCCCCTGCAACACGACGTTTGTACTACCGACCCCATTGGCCGTGTAACCCCGAAACAGCGGTCCATCGTTGGCAAGCTCAACCACTTCATTGCGGTTGTGCGAAAGGTTCAGGTCGGTGTTCCAGCGAAAACCGCCCCGGTCGATATTGACCGTCGAAACCATCAATTCGATTCCCCGGTTGGAGATTTTTCCAATATTGCCCTGCACCGTACCAAAACCGGTGGTCGCCGGAATCGGCTGGGCGAACAGGAGCCGGTCGGTCAGGTTATCGTAAACATCCAGCGACACATTCAGCCGTCCGTTGAACAGATTGGCGTCCAACCCCAGATTGGCCTCGCGGGTTCGCTCCCATTGCAGCAACGGGTTGGCCAGGGCATCGGGCCCCAACCCGGAAGCGCCACTGTAGGTGACGGCGGCCCAGGTTCCCAGAAACTGGTAATCCCCAATTCGCTCGTTGCCGGTATACCCAAAACTGGCCCGCAGTTTCAGGTCGTTCACAAACCGGAGCGGCTCCATGAATTTTTCCTGTGAAATCCGCCAGCCCACCGATACGGAGGGGAATAAGCCAAATTGTCGGTCCTTTCCAAACCGGGAGGAGCCGTCGTAACGGGCCGTCACCGTGGCCAGGTACCGGTCGTCGTAATCATACCGAAATTCGCCGAACGTCGAGATCAACCCGCTCTGGAGGTAGCCTGAGCTTCCGTTGTCCACAATCCCGGCGGAGGTGATGTAGGTAAAATCGTCACTCGGAAATAACCGCCCCTGAACGCTGCTGCTGCGCTCTCTCCGTTGCAAAATTTCCAGTCCGGCCAGGGCATTGAACCGATGTTTTTCGTTCAGCAGAAAATTGTAGGTCAGCGTGTTGGTATTAATGAACGTGCTGAGGTTGGCGGTGCTGAACACACCGTAACCCTGTCCGCCGACACTTTCCAGATACCCGCCGATGGCCGTGGCCGACGACTCGAACTGGTCTTCCGTCACCTGGTTGTAATCGACGCTGACTTTCGACCGAAACCGGAGGTTTTGCAACAGTTCATATTCGGCCCACAAACCGCCCAGCATCTTGATCGTATAGGTATCGAACCGGGGCAGAAGCGCCTGCGCAACCGGGTTAAAGTTTGGAAAACCGGCGTAGTTGGGGTCACTGGGGCCGTAAAGTTGCCCCTGTTCGTTGTAAGGGGCATAAAAAGGCAGGGATTTCACGGCACCAGAATACACGCCGTCCAGAAAGTTGTCCCCTTTCACCCGCTTGTTCAGCACCCGCGAGAGGGTCAGGTCGGTTCCGAATGACAGGGCCGAATTGGCTTTATGATCAAAGCTGAGCTTGCCCGACATCCGGGTAAATCGGTTGTTGAGTTGAATGCCTTCTTCGTCGCGGTAGCTGCCACTGAGGTAAAAATGCGTTTTTTCGTTTCCGCCCGAAGCCGAGAGCTGGTATTGCTGGTAGAGCCCTTTCCGCAAAACCGCGTCGACCCAGTCGGTATTCACGCCGTCGGTAACGCCTTTGATCAAACCCAGTTTGTCCGGATTCTGACCGGCATTGATGACGGCTTCGCGTTGCAGTTCAAGGAGTTCGGTCGAGTTCAACAGATCCGGGCGTCTGACGATTTCGGTCATTCCCCGCTGGACATCGGCCACAAAGGTCGTTTTCTGATTGGCTTTTCCTTTTTTGGTCGTAATCAGTACCACGCCATTGGCCGCCCGCGAACCGTAAATGGCTTTGGCGGAAGCATCTTTCAGGACCTGGATGGATTCAATGTCGTTGGGGTTCAGCAACGAGAAAGCGTTGTCGTTCTGACCGCCGAAGTCCCGGCCCGATAGCCGTTCGTCCTCCACCGGTACGCCATCGACAATGAACAACGGGCGGTTGCTGGCCGTAATGGACGTGCTTCCCCGGACCCGGACCGTAATGCCGCCCCCGGGTGTTCCGGACGACTGCGTGACGAGGACACCCGCAGCCTGGCCTTGCAGCGCCTGGTCGAAGCTCGTGACTGGTATTTCTTTAAACCGTTCGCTGGTTACCGAAACCATCGAACCGGTAATATCCTTCTTCTGAACGGAGTTATAGCCCGTAACGACCACCTGGGCCAGTTCGTTGACAGACTCGGCCATCTGAATGTTGATGACGGAGCGCCGGTCGATGGTGACATCCTGGGCTACCAGGCCAATGGACGAAAACGTCAGCACATTGCGGTCGTCGGGGACATTGATGGTGTAATTCCCATCGGCATCGGTGCTTACCCCGATGGTGGTTCCTTTGACCACGACGTTTACACCGGGGATGGTGGAGCCGTCCTGCACTGCGGTTACCCGCCCCGTCACCCGGCGAGCCTGCCCAAAGGCCAAACTTCCCGTCAGGATAAGGAGTACACACCAGAAGCTAAATAAGGTAAAATGTTTTCTCATCTACAGGTCACTGGGTAATAAATGGACTAGGAATGGCCAGCTACAGCCCGTTTTGGGGAATTCAACGTTCAATATAGTTATTTTTCAACATAGTTAACGTCGAAGAGGCTTTATTCAATGTATACCAATTGAAAAATAATGTTACATCCATAAAGACGCAGTTTCTTGCCCATTCGTTGTGGCAGATTTAAAAAAGAGATCCTTTTTTAAGCAACCGACAAGCACAAGTTAAATTCCAGGGATAGAATATGATTTTTTTCTTGAAAAGCATTGACCAAACAATATTCCACAAGCCGTAGTCTAAACGAAATTTTTCTAACCAGATACCATTTAGTATTTTTACAAACTTTTGAACCTATCTAATTTCACATTTTATTTCATCCTATGAACAAACTATTAAGATTTGGACTCTTCCTGTGGGTACTTTTTACCACAGCCGAGGGTTATGCTCAGGACCGTCTCGTGACTGGTCGTGTAACGTCTTCCGATGATGGCAGTCCGCTACCGGGTGTGTCGGTAACCGTCAAAGGGCGCTCACAGGGCACATTAACCAACGAAACCGGTGATTACCGGATATCCGTTAGTGGGAACGCCACGCTTGTTTTTAGCTTTATCGGTTTCACGTCTACCGAACAAGTCGTCGGAGAGCGTACCACCATCAACATTGTTCTGCAATCCGATGTAAAAAATCTGAATGAAGTAGTCGTTACGGGTTTCGGTTCTCAAATCAAGCGGGAACTGACGGGTAATATTGCCAAAATCCGGCCAAGCGACATTCAGGATCAGCCCGTAACGACCTTCGACCAGGCCCTTCAGGGAAAAGCCGCCGGGGTGCAGGTCAACGCCGGAACGGGGAAACTTGGTCAGGCCATCCGGATCAATGTGCGGGGGCAGTCGTCGGTTTCGGCTTCCAACCAACCGTTGTATGTGATCGACGGTATTCCGGTTACGACCGAAAACCTGAGTATTAATGCCGCACCGACCAATCCATTAACGGACATCAACCCGCAGGATATTGAATCCGTCGAAATTCTGAAGGATGCCTCGGCTGCGGCTATTTATGGTTCGCGGGCGGCCAACGGCGTCGTGCTGATTACGACCAAAAAAGGGAAAGCGGGCCGGACCAACGTTAACTTCGGGGCGCAGTACGGTTCGAGTGAACCCACCCGGAAAGTACGGTTTATGAATGCGCAGGAATACGTCGATTTTTACCGGCGGGCGGCTGCTAACCGCGACCGGATCGATGGCACCCCGCAGGAAGATCCGGATTCGTACTCAACGTACATTGAAGATTTCTTCAATGCCCAGTCGCTTGGCACCTTCGGTACGCCCAATCAGGTCGATACTAAATGGGGCGATCTGGCCTTTCAGGATGCACCGTTCCAGCAATACGATCTGAACCTTAACGGCGGCAACGATAAAACCTCGTTTTACATCTCCGGTCAGCTTCTGGATCAGAAAGGAGTTTTGATCGGGAATGCCTTGACGCGGTATACCGGCCGGATTAACCTCGACCACCAGGTATCCAACCGGGTACGGGTCGGGTTGAACATGGGATTGACCCGGACGCTGAACAAACGGCTCTCCGGCGACCGCCAGTTCGACAACCCGATGCAGATCAACGCCCTCGTCCCACTGACGCCCTCTACCGATCCCGAAACCGGGTTGCCAATCGGAACGCCACCCGGCGACCCCAGTTTACCTCTTTACTATAACCCTATCATCAATGTCGGTAACTTTACATTCAATACAACCGTCTACCGCAACATCAGTAGTCTGTACGGCCAGCTTGCCATTGCCAAAGGACTGACTTTCCGGACCGAATTCGGTCTGGACGTGCTCAACCAGCAGGAAGAACGCTACTGGAACAGCAAAACCGCCCGCAATTCCAGCGCTCCGCAGGGGCTGGGCCAAGATCGGTACAACCGGGTTGAAAACTACAACACCAACAATTTCTTCACGTACAACACCCTCTTTGGCCGTCACGCACTGGATGCTACCCTGGGGATGTCCTATCAACAGTGGCAACGCAAACTTAATCAGGTGGAAGGCCGGGATTTCCCGTCGGATGCTTACCGGCAGATCGCCAGCGCGGCCCTGATCAGTGGCGGAACGTCGGAGCAAACCAACTACCGCTTCCTGTCGTATTTTGCCCGGGCCAACTACAAGTTTGCCGATCGGTATTTGTTGAGCGCCAGCGCCCGGATCGACGGTTCTTCCCGCTTCGGTCGTAACAGTCGCTACGGTTTTTTCCCGGCGGTTTCGGCGGGTTGGGTCATCAGCGAAGAAGAATTTCTGCGCAACAACAACGTCGTGAGCTTCCTGAAACTCCGGGCCAGCTTCGGCCGGACGGGGAACGCTGAAATCGACAACTTCCCGCAGTTGGGTCTTTTCATCGGGGATGCCAATTACGCCGGTTTGCCGGGCCAGCGCCCCTCCCAGCTTGCCAACCCGGATTTGAAGTGGGAGACCACTGACCAGTTTGATGTAGGCGTCGATTTTGGCTTTCTGAATAACCGGATCAACGGGGAAATCGACTATTACGACAAGCGGACTTCGGGGCTGTTGCTGAACGTGAACGTGCCCGGAACGAGCGGTTTCTCGTCCCAGTTCCGAAACATTGGTAGCCTGACCAACAAAGGTTTCGAATTCGTCCTGAACACCGAAAACCTGGTGGGTGCGTTCCGCTGGAATACCAGCCTCAACTTTGCCTCCAACCGCAACAAGATTACCGATTTGCAGGGCCAGATTATCGAAGGCGGTTTTCAGGCCATGAGCCGGGCAGTCGAAGGTCAGCCCCTGGGCGTGTTCTTTACCCGGGAGTATGCCGGTGTTGACCCGGCCAACGGCAACGCGCTCTGGTATCGCAACCGGCCCAACGCGGACGGAACCATCGACCGATCGACAACCAATGTGTACAACCAGGCCGAACGGGTGGTGATAGGCAGCCCGCTGCCGAAATGGACCGGTGGCGTCACCAACACGTTCTCCTACAAAGGATTTAGTCTGAGCGTCTTCTTCAACGGCGTATTTGGGAATAAAATCAACTTCTTCGGTGTGGGCCAATACTCTTCCGCGAACGGCATTTACGAAGACAACCAAACCGCCGATCAGCTAGCCGCGTGGACTCCCGAAAACCCGAACACCAATGTTCCGGAAGCACGGTTCTACCGGGCCAATGGCTCGCAGGCATCCAGCCGATACATCCAGGATGGCTCTTTTGTTCGTTTGCGGACGGCCACGTTGTCATACAACCTTCCGAAAACACTCATCAGCCGGATCAAACTGAATTCCGTCCGGTTTTTTGTGTCAGGGCAAAACCTGCTGACGTTTACGGATTATTCAGGCTGGGATCCAGAGGTCAATGCGGACGATACCGTGACCAACATTGCGCAAGGGTATGATTTTTACTCAGCGCCCCAGGCCCGCACCATCACGGGAGGTATTAACATCGGGTTTTAATTGATTGACATTTCCAAAAAGCATTTTCTTCCTATGAATAGATCCGTAAAAATTTGGTTTTGCATCGGCCTGAGCGCCCTGCTCACGACCGCCTGTGACGACCGTCTGGATGTGCAGCCCACCCAAAGCATCGAGGCTAGCCAGGCGCTGAACACGGAGCAGGATGTGATCATTACACTGACCGGCGCCTACGACGGCCTGAGCGATATTAACCTCTACGGCGGAGGGATTCAGTATACCAGTGAATTGCTCGGCAACAACCGCGATGTGGTTTTCGCCGGAACGTTCTCGACGCTCAACGAACTATCCCAGCGGGCGGTTACCACCTCCAACACCGTGGTGCGGGATTTCTGGCTTGACGGTTACAACGCCATCAACCGCGCCAACAACGTGCTGTCGGCCCTCGACAAGGTAGGTGAAGCCAACCGGGGGAACATCGAAGGCCAGGCCCGCTTTATCCGGGGAGCCATTTACTTCGAACTCGTGAGAGCGTTTGCCAAAGACTGGGGTGATGGAACCCCGGGCCAGAACCCGGGTGTACCGCTTGTGCTGGAACCGACCGACGCTATTTCCGACGACGATTACCGGGCCCGCAATACCGTTGCAGAGGTGTATACACAGGTCCTGGCCGATCTGACGCAGGCCGAAACCCTGCTACCCGAAGAGCAGGAAAACGGAACCGCCTTTGCAACCAAAGGGGCAGCTCAAGCACTGCTCGCCCGGGTGTATCTCCAGCAACGGAATTACGCCCAGGCCCGCGATGCCGCTAACCGGGTGATCACGTCCGGAACTTATGCCCTGGGAGCCACTTTTGCCGAAGTGTTCACGGACGGAACCGCCGGAAACCTATCCGAGGTGATCTTCCGGATTGCCATTTCCGAACAGGATGGGGTGAATGATCTGAACACGTTTTTTGCGTCTTCGTTGAACCAGGGCCGGGGCGACATCCGGTTACAGCAAGCATTCCTGCAATTGTACGAAACGGCTGATGTACGCGGGCAGTTTATCAACCGGGCGACCATCAATACGTTCACCAGCAAGTTCAACGACCAGTTTGGGGATGTTCCCGTCGTGCGGCTGGCCGAAATGTACCTGATCCGCGCCGAAGCTAATTTCCGGCTGAACACAACCATCGGCGCTACGCCCCTGGAAGATATCAACCGGATTCGGAACCGCGCGAAAGCAACACCGCTCACCCAGGCACAACTCACGCTGGATGCCATCCTGCGCGAACGGCGGCTGGAACTGGCATTTGAAGGAAACCTGCTGCCTGACGTCAAACGAACCGGTGCCAGCATCGGCACCACGCCCGCTACGGCCAATAACCTGGTCTTGCCGATTCCGCAACGCGAAATCGATACGAACAAAGAGCTTGTTCAGAATCCGGGTTATTGAGGCACTTCCAGCCCACTTCAACGAAAAGCCCTTCCGTTCTGGAAGGGCTTTTTCATTTGTATTACTGGGCGGATTCAGCAATTTTGACGAGTTGCGGTTCCAGCGCCCGAACGTGCTGATACCCCAGCCGAAACAGTTCACGGGCGCGTCGCCAGTCAAACACGTCAAACCGGCTCAGTTCGGGCGGTTCGATCAGGAGGTTACAGCGGGCCAGTCGTTCGTTTGTCTTGCTCCGGACCGCCAGAACCAGGCTGCGTTCCAGAACACCCTTCATGGACGTAAGCGGTTTATGCGAAACAAACGGATTGCAGTGACTCCCGACGATAAAATCTACTTTTTGTTCAATTACTTCAACCGGCATGTTGTTTAAAACCGCTCCGTCAACATACTGTTGCTTGTTGATCCAATACGGCTCAAAAATACCAGGCAAACAACAGGATGCCAGCACCGGACGAACCAGTTCTCCGGTGTCAAAAACCGCCAAGGTTCCTTCCGTCAGGTTCGTCGCAACCACATGCAACGGAATCGGAAGAGTCTCAAACCGATCTTCCGGCAGGTAGGTTCGGTACAGGGTTTCCGCTTTATCAAGCCGCAGCAGTCCCATGCGGGTAAAAGCCGGGCGAACGTGCCGGTAGAACGGGGTCGTTTCAATAATTTTCAGGATTTCATCCGGGGAATAGCCGTAAGCAAACAGAGAGCCAACGATAGCGCCTGCGCTCGTTCCGGCAAGCTGGCTAAACGAAAAACCGGCTTCCAGCAAGCCCTTCAACACGCCCAGGTGTGCAATTCCCCGAGCACCTCCTCCGGAAAGTACTAAACCAAATGTCATTCCGATCGATCTGGGTGGTTGTTTCTTACAATAACGCGTTCAGCGGTCCTTTATCGCGAATTCGGAAGCCTTTTTGGGTGGCTTCAACGGTAGCCGCTTCAACAACCGGATCGTGTTCAAACACCAGAACCCAGTTTTCGTCGGCGGCTTTTTTCAATAAATCGGCTTTTTCCTGCATCGTCAGCAGCGGTCGAACGTCGTAGCCCATGATCCAGGGCAAAGCCAGGTGGGCCGACGATGGAATCAGATCGGCGACATACGCCACAATCCGGTTTTTGACCCGAAAAACCGGTAGGGTCATCTTCTCCGTATGTCCATCGACCGGTAACAAATCAATTTCCGGAAACGGAAAAGCATCCTGGTCCCAATACCGTAACTGCCCGCTTGCCTGCAAAGGTTCAATGTTCTCTTTCAAAAACGACGCCTTTTCACGAGGATTCGGATCGATGGCCCACCGCCAGTGCGCACTATGACTCCAGTACGTTGCATTTGGAAAAGTAGGCACTAACAGATCAGCCTGCCGCCGGACCGCTCCGCCCACATGGTCGAAATGCAGATGCGTTAGAAACACGTCTGTCACTTCTTTGGGTGAATAACCGGCCTGCTGAATAGAGCCCAGCAGGGATGCATCGCCGTGCGGTTCGTAGTAACTGAAAAACCGGGCATCCTGCTTATCGCCCAGCCCGGTATCGACCAACATCAGACGGTCGCGGTCTTCCACCAGCAGACACCGCATCGCCCACGTACACAAGTTCCGTTCGTCGGCCGGATTAAGGTTATTCCAGAGTACCTTCGGAACGACGCCGAACATCGCTCCCCCATCAAGCTTGAAAAATCCGGTATCAATTGTATGTAGTTGCATGATTTCAAAAATTGAATAAGTAATCAATTTTCCTCACTAAATTTGTGATTCCAATGAGAGATTTACTAAAAATGATCATAAAAAAGTCTTTCAAATATTTCAAAAAAGTTTGATTTACCTTGCATTTACCAGACAAACCGATTACTTTTAGGCATTAATATAAATACTTGACGTGTATGAACTTGATGAATTCCCCTGTCATGCTACTCGATCCGAGTTAGTACTGCTGCTGAATTTCTGGTAGTTTCGCGTTTGATTTCACCTCCAACCTTGATTGGAAGAAAAGCAGCAACCGGGTAGCTGGTTGTCATAAATGATTTCGCCTTCCTTGAATGCGTTGGAGTAACGATATTTAAAATTTTCGCTTGCAAATAAGTGATCAATCGGAAAGGCCGGTATAGAGGTTTCATAGTTTTGTGTTTGGCTTGCCGGACAATAATATGAAATGGTTATACTGATCTTTTTAAGCCTTACCCTTCGCGGGGTAAGGTAGGTAGGACAGAGAAAAATGGTAGCAAAAATCCCCGACTTTCGGGGATTTTTCTTTTTCTACTGATCCTGGCGAGTGACCGTCGCCGGCTCCACATTCAGGGTTACTAAATCGCCAATTTGCCATTCGAAACCATCAGAATGCGTGTTCATCACGATGCCCGTGGTCAGTAGTTGAATTGAAACCTGGCTGGGATCCTTTCCGACTGCGATTATTTTTCCTTCTATCGTATAGGCTAGGCCGGTACGTATAGGTGGCTTTTTTTGCCCGTGTCTAACCAATTTTCCCTGCTTTAGTTCAATCCATTGATCCGCAATCCGTTGAACTTCCTCATGCTGATGGCTTACCAAAACTGTCGTTGTCCCAAACCGTTGGTGCAACCGCAGAAGCTCGTCCAGCAGCGGCTCGCGGGTATCGGCGTCCAGGGCCGAGAACGGTTCGTCCAGCAGCAACACTTGAGGACGCCTGGCCAGCGCCCGGACCAGAGCCACCCGCTGCCGCTGACCACCCGACAAGGTCGCCGGTTTCCGCTCGGCCAAGGTCGTCAGTCCGGCCAGCTCAAGCAGTTCGTCCACAAAGGGATCGCGTTGGTTTCCGGCTGCGAACTGCACATTTTGTCGGACAGTCATGTTTGGAAAAAGGGCGGCATCCTGAAATACCATCCCGACATTTCGCTGTTGTGGCGGCCAATTAATCCGCTGCGCTGAATCGAACCAGATTTGCTCACCGACCCGAATTTCCCCGAACGCGGGGGGCGTTAATCCTGCCAGAATCCGGAGGAGCGTCGTCTTACCCGAACCCGATGGGCCATACAAACCGGTCAGACTACCGGCTTCCAGGACCAACTCCACATCCAGCGCATCCGGTCCACCGGCAAACAGCAGCTCCATGCGCGCACGCAGGTAGATGGAAGCCATTAAAAGATCACCCATTTTTTATTGACGGCATAAACAATCAGCAAAATACCAAAGGAGACCGCCAACAACAACAAGGCGTAGGCATTGGCAGCATCGTAATGCAGCAATTCAACCTCGTCGTAAATCGCCACGGACGCCACCCGGGTCTGACCTGGCAGGTTTCCGCCAATCATGAGTACCAGACCAAATTCGCCGATCGTGTGTGCGAACGACAGCACCACGCCCGTCAGCAGAGACGGTTTGATATTGGGCAACAACACGCGAAGAAACGTTTCCCGACGGGATTTGCCCAGTGTGTAGGAAGCTTCCCGCAGGGACGCCGGGAGGTTCTCCAACCCAGCCTGCACCGGATGCACCATAAACGGCAGACTGTACACAATCGACGCAATCACGAGCCCTTCAAACGTAAACAGCAGCCGCAGATTCAACCAGGTCAGCAGCTTTTCCCCAAGGAAACCGGTCGGACTGAACGCCAGCAGGAAGTAAAAGCCCAGCACCGACGGTGGCAACACCAGGGGCAGACTGATCACCGCTTCGGCTATGGGCTTAATTCGCCAGCGCGTAAACGCCAGCCAGCCCGCGAGCGGAATACCGATCAAAATCAGCAATAAGGTGGTCATGGTAGCCAGGCGCAGGGTAAGCAACAGCGGTTGCCAGTCGAAATCCGTCATAGGCGCGAAGGCGTTTGGTAGCCGTACTGCCGGAAAATAGCCTGAGCTTCGGCCGAGAACAGGTATTCGTAGAATTTGCGGGCCTTGGGTTGCGCGTTTTTCAGCAGAATGACGCCCTGGGCAATCGGCTTCGCATCCTTCACCTCGACCCACCGCCCTTTTCCCCGCAAGGCCGGCTCCAGCACTACGGATTTGGCCGTAAAACCAGCTTCAACGGCCCCTGAGAGCAGGTATTGATTCACCTGGGCAATGCTTTCGCCGTAGACCAGTTTGGGTTGCAGGGCGTTCAGGCGGTTTTGCCGGGTCAGCATATCCACGGCAGCCGCACCGTAGGGAGCCAGTTTTGGATTGGCGACGGCGATTTTGTGTATTCGCTTGTCCGTTAAAACCGCCAGCCCTTTCGCCGGATTAAAACCGGTCTGCGTCCAGAGCACCAGCAGTCCGTACGCATAAATCCGGGGAACGGTTTGGGACAGTCCAGCTTTGTAAAGAATTTCGGGATAGTCCAGATCGGCCGACAGAAAGACGTCGAACGGTGCACCATGCTGAATCTGCGCCGTCAGCTTGCCCGACGAATTGACGATAGGTTCGACCGTTAAACCCGTTTTCTTCTCAAAACCCGCCTGCAACTTTTCCATGACAAACTGCGCATTGGCGGCCACGGCGACCCGGATTTTCTGAGCAGCGGCCGAAAAGCCCATTACCGTAAACAACAAAAGGAGCCCGATGCGCATGGAAACTCGTTATGGTTTTTCAAATATAACGAGTTCTTGAAAAAATGGATTATAATTAGTAGTATTGATTGCAACGTACTGACGCAGCCGATGGCGATACCGATTGTCTTTGAGGAGCCCAAACGCCGAAAGCGGGTTCCGGCCTACCTGATTTACGAAACACTCAACGGGAAGCCCCGCTATTACCGGGGCTATAAGGAAGTTTTGTCCGGCAAAAAAACGCCCGCTGAGATTATGGGAAGTAGTTCGTTACAAGCGGCTCTCGTGTCACTTATTCACGGTTTTTTATTTACTCACATAAACCGTAAACAGTATCTCCTGGTCACGAATGAATCGGGTGTCCATTTGGACAAAGGCAGTAATTTATCCAATGACATTGCCCTATTTGAACGAGCCGGTTTGGTTTTAAACAACAAATATTTTGATGTGGCCCCCAAAGTGGCCATCGAAATTGATGTGCGAATTGAGGTGGGAGACCAACCGAGCCAGGAACAAAATTACGTCTACGAAAAAACCGAGCGCCTGCTGGCTTTTGGCGTTGAAAAAGTCCTCTGGATCACGACGCAACCTCCAAAATTGCTCGTTGCCACCCGCGACGCAGCCTGGACAACGCACAACTGGGATGTAACCGCGCCGGTTTTGGACGATTGCGTGCTGAACCTGGCGGAACTGTTGCGGGAAGAGGGGATTGAGTGGTGACCTGCCGTCACCTCCCCGGATTAAACCGGGCCGCATCGAGAATGGACCAGAGGTGAATCAGCCAGCCGAGCAGGAAAAACCAGAGGACTCCGGCCAGCACAAAATGAACAATCGCCATCAGCAACCGGCCCTGCAACAGTTGGCCCAAACCGGGGATGAAGAAGCTACAAAGGGCCGCTATCACGTTGCCGCCCGATCCTTGACCTGCCATGTTTTTTGCGCGTTTAATGAGTTGTTTACTACCCTAAAGTAGCGTTTGTAACGAATGGCTTCCGCCAGCTTTGTGACAAACGGAAGTCCTTCTCTTTAAACTGCCAAAAACCGGGTCGGGTTATAAATTTTGAGGGCTTTTCGGAAAAACCGGGTTGCCGGTTCCTGCCGAAAAGCCCTCTTATCCCGTTTACAGGCCCAACACCTTCTTGTTGAACTCCTCATCGGCACCGGTTCCGGCGAAGTCATCGAAGGCGCGTTCCGTCACGCGGATGATGTGGTTTTCGATGAATGGAGCCCCTTCCGCTGCGCCCTGCTCGGGGTGCTTGATGGCGCACTCCCACTCCAGCACCGCCCAGCCGTCGTAGTCGTACTGCGACAGTTTGCTGAAAATGCCAGAGAAGTCGACCTGCCCGTCGCCCAGCGAACGGAACCGCCCGGCCCGCTCGACCCAGCCCTGGTACCCGCCATAAACGCCCTGCTTGCCGGTCGGATTGAACTCGGCATCCTTCACGTGGAAGGCGTAAATCCGGTCGTGGTAGAAGTCGATGAATTGCAGGTAGTCGAGTTGTTGCAGCACGAAGTGGCTCGGGTCGTAGTTGATCCCGGCGCGCGGGTGGCCGTTGACGTGATCGAGGAACGTCTCGAACGTGATGCCGTCGTGCAGGTCTTCGCCGGGATGCAGTTCGTAGCCGACGTTGACGCCCGCTTCGTCGAACGCATCCAGAATCGGCGTCCAGCGCTTCGCCAGTTCCTGGAAGGCCGTCGTGACCAAACCGGCCGGGCGTTGGGGCCACGGATACACAAACGGCCACAGCAATGCACCCGAGAACGTGACGTGCGAGGTCAGGCCAAGATTCTGGCTGGCTTTGGCCGCCCACTTCAGTTGCTGCGTGGCCCACTCCTGCTGTTCTTTCGGTTTCCCGGCCAGTTCCGCCGGACCAAACCCGTCGAACATCGAGCCGTAAGCCGGGTGAACGGCAACGAGCTGGCCTTGCAAGTGAGTCGACAATTCGGTGATTTCGACGCCGATGTCTTTCAGTTTGCCTTTCAGATCGTCGCAATAGCCCGCGCTTTCGGCGGCTTGCTTGAGATCAATCAAGCGCGGGTCCCAGGTTGGGATCTGGATGCCCTTGTAGCCCAGATCCGCCATGTATTTGGCAATCGACTCGAGTGAGTTAAACGGTTCTGTATCACCCAGAAACTGGGCCAGAAATACAGCGGGGCCTTGGATGGTTTTCATGGTTTTATAAGTTTTGAATGAGTGAATGAGTGAATGAGCGAATGCAGGAATGGTGAATCATGTGTTTTTTCGGGCTTTAGAGAGAACTTTCACGATTTCGGTCGCTTCCTGCATCAAGCTTTCCATTCTTTGGTAAGTCATAATACCTGTTTCAGTTAAAACTTCCATCCAAAATAATGACTCGTCAGCTTCTTCAATCGTAATGCTCAGTTTCGCATAAAATTCAGCCTTACTCCTTGCCCGACAGGCTGCCCGATAGTTTGCTCCTGTGGAAGAAGCAGCTCGCAGGAATTGTTTACCAATGATTTTGGCTTCATCCGTGGTTGGTAGAGCCTGAAATACGCGGACGCTCCGAAGAACATACTGTTTTGTTCTTTTTTTGAACTCTTCAACGAATTCTTCTTTAGCCAAATCCCGTGGTTGATTCTCCATGATCAAGGCATTCGCTCATTCACTCATTCAAAATTATACTTCAACCCACGCCTGCTTGCGGTTCGATTCGAGAATCTTCTCGCAGATGAGCAGTTCGCGGTAGCCGTCGGCGAAGGTTGGGAACGTCGGCGCTTCGGGTTGCTTACCGGCCGCGATGGCTTCGTAGACTTCCTTGAACATCTGCTTCGAGGTGTCGGGAAAGCCTTCGTTGTGGCCACCAGGGAACGAAACGACCGAACGGGCTTCTGAATACATCAGCGATGGGTCACGCATCAGGTTTTCGTTGTAACCGTCGCGGTTCCCGATCCACATTTCGTTGGGCGCTTCCGAGTTCCAGGCGAAGGTTTTCTTCGAACCGGCAATCTCCAGTTTCATCTGGTTCTTGCGGCCCGCCGAGACTTGCGAAACCGTAATGACGCCCTTGTTGCCGTTGTCGAACCGCAGCAGCACGTTGGCGTGGTCTTCGGTATTGATGGGCACATCGGCATAATCTTCCGGTTGCAGCATCTTGCCCGAATATGTCTCAACGGCTTTCAGCGGTTTTTTGCGGGTTTTGTGAATGGTGTTGAAATCCGCCAAAACCGCTACGGTTTTCAGGCCCGTGATGTACTCGATGATGTCCATCAGGTGGGAGCCGATGTCGGCAATGGCCCGCGAGTCGCCCGACTTGTCGGGTTCGAGCCGCCAGTTGTAGTCGGTCTCGTAGAACAGCCAGTCCTGCAAATACGAACCGATGATCGAATACACCTCACCTAAATCCCCTTTCTCCCGCATCACCTTCATCTGCCGGGCCAGAGGATAGTACCGCAGGTTGAAGTGAACGGCGTTGACCAGCCCGGTTTTGGCGGCCAGCTCCACGAGTTCTTCGGCTTCTTTCAGATCCTTGGCCAGCGGTTTTTCGCAGATGACGTGCTTGCCCGCTTCCAGAGCCGCTTTCGACTGTGAATAGTGCAGGAAGTTGGGCGTACAGATGTGAATACTCTGAATGTCGTCCTGTTTGAGCAATTCGTCAAAGGTGTAGGAACGGGCAATGCCGAGCGAGTCGGCTTTTTGCCGGGCCAGTTCGGCCGTCACTTCGCACAGAGCCGCTACCTCGACGTTCGGAAGCCGACGCAGGGCTTCAATGTGTGCCGGACCGATGAAGCCCGTACCCACTACACCAACTTTGATTTTTTCCATTTGTGAGATTTAAAGAGTGTATTTAAGCGGTTAAAAAGAGATGTTTTGTGTGTTGTTACACAGGGTTGATCAGGGGCAATCAGGGTTTATCAGGGGTAGTCTCTGATTCCCTCTGATGTCCTCTGATTAACCCTGGGTAACTAATCCTTTCATTATTCCACAAACTTCGTCCACTTCTCATTGGACTTGTTCGACTGGATGACGGTTTCGATGAAGGCCAGGCCACGGATACCGTCTTCGGCCGAGGGGAAGTCGGCGTAGAGCGGGTCGGGTTCCTTGCCTTCCATCACACTCCGGAGCGTTACCGCGAAGTTGCGGTACAGGTTGGCAAACGCTTCGAAGAACCCTTCCGGATGGCCCGACGGCACGCGGATGTGCGCCTTGGCAGCCGCCGACAATTCGCCCACCGACGGCCGGAAAATCCGCTTCCCTTCCTGGGTTTTGTAAATCAGCGTATTCGGCTCCATCTGGTGCCATTCCAGCCCGCCGAGTTCGCCGTAAATCCGGATGTTCAGGGCATTTTCTTCGCCGTTGGCAATCTGGCTGGCGTGCAGCACGCCTTTCACGCCGTCTTCAAAATGGAGCAGTACGTTCCCATCATCGTCCAACTTCCGGCCTTCGACGAAAATGGTCAGGTCGGCGCACAACTCGGTAATTTTTAGGCCCGTGATGTATTCGGCCAGGTTTTCGGCGTGCGTCCCGATGTCGCCCATGCAACCCGCTGCGCCCGATTGTGCCGGGTCAGTCCGCCAGATGGCCTGTTTGTACGACGTAGCTTCTTCCAGCTTCGAGAGCCAGCCCTGGGGGTATTCGACCACGATTTTGCGAAGTTTCCCCAGCTTGCCGCTGCGCACGATTTCACGGGCTTCCTTCACCATCGGGTAGCCGGTGTAATTGTGCGTCAGGCAGAAGAGCTTGCCGGTTTCTTTCACAATCTGGGCTAGTTCTTTGGCTTCGGCCAGGTTCAGCGTCATCGGTTTGTCGCAAACCACATGGAAACCGTTTTCCAGTGCCAGTTTGGCCGGGGGAAAGTGCATGTGATTCGGCGTCACGATCGACACAAAATCCATCCGTTCGCCCTCCGGCAATTCTTTTTCTTTCAAAATCATTTCCTCGAAACTCCCGTAAACCCGATCGTCGGGCAGGTAAAGGGCGTGTCCGGTCGCTTTTGATTTTTCCGGATTGGAGCTGAAAGCCCCGCAGACCAGCTCGATTTCTCCGTCGAAGACGGCGGCCCGGCGGTGGACGGCTCCGATAAAGGCTTCAAGGCTTCCGCCGATCATGCCCATCCGCATTTTTCTGTGCGCCATAAGTGTAGTAATACTGATTTTTGGTTAGCATTTCCGGAAAACCGGCTTTTGAAAGGTGAAGGCTCGGAAAAACCGATCCTACTTCTTGCAAATGAAAAAGCTAAAAATTTAAATTCGCTGGATTTTGGGCGGGAAATTAGCAGGTTTACTTATTTTTCGGAAATTTTGTATATTTCCCTTCAATAAAACTTACTTTCGACCGACATTTTTTCAACTAAACCCCTACAGCACCCTTATGGCGACAACCCATGTCAACGCGTCCCGACTCTTTAATGCCAGTTGTTTCGCGCTTATTACCACAGCTTTTTCCTTCAGCATTCGAGCGGGAATTTTGCCTCAATTGGGTACCGACTTCGGTCTATCGGCTGAGCAGTTGGGCTTTATCAACTCCATGTGGTTTCTGGGCTTTCCCATTTCGATGATCGTCGGTGGGCTCGTTTACCATTCCGTTGGTCCGAAAATCATTATGTCAGTTGCCTTTGTTTGCCACACCCTGGGCATTCTATTGACCATTTATGCCGGTGGTTACACAACGCTGCTGATTTCAACGCTCTTTATTGGAATCGGTAACGGCTGTACGGAAGCCGCCTGTAACCCGATGATTGCCGATATGTATTCCGGCAACACCATGAACAAAATGCTGAACCGCTTCCACATGTGGTTCCCCGGCGGAATTTTCATCGGTAGTTTGATTTCCAAATTCATGACGGATGCCGGAATGTCGTGGCAGGCTCAGATCTGGGTAATCATGATCCCGACGGTGGTGTATGCGTTTTTGTTCTTCGGTCAGGCTTTCCCGGCTTCGAAAGTGGAAGGTGCAACGTCGCTCTCGAAAAACTTCGCAGCCATGCTAACGCCCCTGTACATCTTTATGTTCTGCTGCATGGCCCTGACCGCTATCTCGGAGTTTGGTCCGCAACAGTGGGTGGGTCTGATCATGGCGAAAAGCGGAGCCGCTCCGATGCTGATTCTGGCGCTGACGACGCTATTGATGGCCATCGGCCGGTATTTCGGTGGGCCACTCATTCACCGGCTCGACCAGACGGGTGTGCTGCTCGGCGGGGCGGTTTTTGCCCTGATTGGTATCTACCTGTTTAGCACCCAAACCGGGGCGATGGCTTATGTTGCTGCAGTATTTTTCGCATTGGGCGTTTGTTACTTCTGGCCGACGATGGTCGGTTTTGTGGCCGAGCGGATTCCGCTGAGCGGAGCCCTGGGCATGTCGATCATCGGGGGCGTCGGAATGTTCTCGACCTCGATCTTCCAGCCGTTTATCGGTGGCTGGATCGATAGCGAACGGGCTGAGAAAGCTGCGGCCGGTCTGTCAGGCGACGCACTCGAACTGGCCGCCGGGCAAGCTACACTGGCAAAGATGACCGCATTTCCCCTTATCCTGATCGTTGCCTTTACGGTTCTGTGGTTCTGGATGCGGAACCGCAAGGCGGGTCACGTTGACGAAAAGCTGGTTTCACAGCAGCCGCAGTTGTAATAACCGCACTGACTGATAGTTACTTAAGCCGGTTCTGTCCGAAAAGCAGAACCGGCTTTAATTTTTTAATGATTTTTTAGAACTATATATTTATTTTTTTTATTTTTGGTACAAGTCTCCACCACCGTTAGATAAGCGCTTGAAGCGACACCCGTTTATTTAAACTACTTAACCTGTACCTTACTGACAATGAATCAGTTAACCCAAACCCGTAAATGGCCTAGTCCAACTTTGTCGCGTTGGCAAATCGTTCAGTTGTCAATGCTCTCCGCCCTCCTGGCCGGTATGATTTTCTGGAAAGTCCAGTACGACCAGATTCTACCTCCGACCCAGACGGGCAATCCCCTATTAAGTACCTTCGCATCGGCAGATCACCATATCCCGGTTTCTAAAACGATGGAGCAGGCTGTGGCCCGCAAAATCCGGCAATAGCCATCGAGTCGCCCACCGGATCTAACATCTGTTTCAAGAAGCGATTATCTGCCTACTTTACCCATGAGCGGTGCCCGAAATCAGGCACCGCTTTTGTTTTATAACCGGCTTCTAAACCTTTTTTTAGTACCTTCCGCTGCCCCGTGCGTCACACTCGTAAACCGATGAAAATCCATGAAACGGAACGCTTTATCGTCATCCCGTAACCGTCGCAATTTCATGAAAGCCCAGCTCCTGGGTGGGTTGAGCCTGTTGACAACGGCGAGTCGACCCTTGCTTACCGATCACCCAAAACCGGCTGTCATGCCCGCGAACCCTTCCTCTGAAACGTTACGCAACCAGTATCAAACCTGCCTGGGTGGTCCTTTCCCAACCCCGGTTCCGCTGCTTCCCCAACACCGCGAAACCATCCGGAAAGACGGCTACCGGATTGAGTCTCTGACTTACCAAGTCGAAGCCAACGAGCCCGTTCCGGCGCTGCTGCTGATTCCGGATTCGGCTACGGCCCAGCGGCCCGTGCCCGGTATTGCGGTTTGGCACCAGCACAATGGAGAATACCACCTGGGCAAATCCGAACCGGCCGGCCTGGCTGGCAATCCTATGCACCATACCGCCGTGGCGCTCGTCCGGGAGGGCTACGTGGTGCTTTGCCCCGATGCCCTATGCTTTGAAGAACGGCAGGATCCAACGAAAAAGCTCAAAAACGGCGAGTTCGAACGGTTCGAGTTTCTGCGCCAGGTGGTGCGGGGGCGCAGCATGGCCTGGAAAAATATTCTGGACATGCGCCGGGCCATCGACTATTTGTGCAGCCGACCGGAAGTACGGGCCGACCAAATCGGATGTTACGGGCACTCGATGGGCTCGACGCATACCTGGCTGGCGGGGCCGCTCGAACCGCGCCTGAAGTGTCTGGTGGGCAACTGCTGTTTGCCCACCTACGCGGCCATTGAAGAAACGCACATTCTCCATTGCTTTCCCAACTTTGTTCCCGGCTGGACGCAGTTTGGCGACACGCCGGATATTGCCGCCCTGATCGCTCCCCGCGCCCTCCACCTGAATTTCGGCGAACTGGATGAGGGGTCGCCCATCAGTTTTGTTCGGGAAGGATTGGACCGGATTTCGAAAGCCTACACAGCAGCCGGAGTCTCCGAAAACTTCACCTCGTTTATCGAACCCGGCCAGGGGCATGTCCTGACCGAAGCCATGTGGCAGCATGTCAGAGATACATTTGCCCGACACCTCCGGATGGTATAAATTCCCACTGGTTTGATGCGTTTTTCTTACCTTGCAGCCCAGTTGGGTCTATTACTACCATCTGTTACCCCTGACCAGCATTTGTCTATGGAAAAAAAAATTCGCCGGGAAGACGCTCTTGAATACCACGCCAAGGGGCGCCCGGGTAAAATCGAAGTCGTTCCTACCAAAGAGTACAACACCCAGCGTGACCTGACGCTGGCTTATTCCCCGGGCGTTGCCGAACCCTGCCTCGCCATCGCCGAAAACATCGAAGATGTTTACAAATACACGGCCAAAGGCAACCTGGTCGCCGTGATCAGCAACGGAAGCGCCGTGCTTGGTTTGGGCGATATTGGCCCCGAAGCCGGAAAACCGGTGATGGAGGGCAAAGGGCTGCTATTCAAGATTTACGCCGACATTGACGTTTTCGATATTGAACTCAATACCAAGAACGTCGACGAATTTGTTCGCACCGTTAAGATTCTGGAACCGACATTTGGCGGGGTTAATCTGGAAGACATCAAAGCGCCGGAATGCTTCGAAATTGAAGAGCGCCTGAAACGCGAACTCAATATTCCGGTCATGCACGACGACCAGCACGGAACCGCCATCATCTCGGCGGCTGCTTTGCTCAACGCGCTCGAAATTGTCGGAAAAAAGATTGAAGACGTTAAAATCGTGGTCAATGGAGCCGGAGCTTCGGCCATTTCCTGTTCTAAACTATACATTGCACTGGGCGCGAGAGTTGAAAACTTCGTGATGTGCGACAGCAAAGGCGTGATTCGCGCCGACCGCACCGACCTCGACGACCGCAAGAGCAAGTTTATCACCAGCCGCGACCTGCGTACGCTCGAAGAAGCCATGGTAGATGCCGACGTGTTCATTGGCTTATCAAAAGGGAATGTGGTTTCGCAGGACATGGTTCGTTCGATGGCCAAAGACGCCATTGTGTTTGCGATGGCGAACCCGACACCGGAAATTTCCTATCCGGAAGCCATTGAAGCCCGCCCGGACATTATTATGGCGACGGGCCGCTCGGATTATCCTAACCAGGTTAACAACGTACTGGGCTTCCCGTTCATTTTCCGGGGTGCGCTCGACGTGCGGGCCACGGAAATCAACGAGGCTATGAAACTGGCCGCCGTGCATGCCCTGGCCGATCTGGCTAAAAAATCCGTCCCGGATCTGGTCAACCTGGCGTATGGCGAGGCCAACCTGATGTTTGGCCGCACGTACATTATTCCCAAACCGGTCGATCCGCGTCTGCTCAGTACGGTCGCTCCCGCCGTGGCCAAAGCCGCCATCGAATCGGGCGTCGCCAAACACCCAATCACCGACTGGGAAGCCTACGAACACCAGCTCGACCGGCGTCTGGGGCAGGACAATCAGATTTCGCGGGTGATTCTGAACAAAGCCAAATCCGACCCGAAACGGGTGGTGTTTGCCGATGCCGAAAACCTGCGGGTGTTGAAAGCCGCCCAGCAGGTCCGCGACGAGGGCATCGCCTTCCCGATTCTGCTCGGCGAGGTCAGCCGGATTCAGGCGCTGATCACCGAAAATAACCTGGATCTGGGCACTGTTCCGATTCTGGACCCACGCGCGCCGGAGCAGGACGAACTGATTCAAAAGTTCAGCGAACTGTATTATGAGAAGCGGAAACGCAAAGGCGTTAATGCCACCGAAGCGACCAAACAGATGTACTACCGGAATTACTTCGGCGTCATGATGGTGGAAGCGGGCGATGCCGACGCCGTGATTTCGGGTCTGACGCGCAATTACCCCGACACGATTCGACCGGCCTTGCAGGTCATCGGGAAGGAAGCCGGGGTAAAAAAGGTAGCCGGGATGTACATCCTGCTGACCAAGCGCGGGCCGCTGTTTTTCTCGGATACAACCGTCAACTTCAACCCGACAGTTGATGAAATTGTCGAAATTACAGAGCTGACCGCCCGGGCCGTCGAACGGTTTAACATCAAGCCCCGGATTGCGATGGTTTCCTACTCCAACTTCGGCAGCGCCAAAGGCGAAGACGCCCAGAAGATGAACCAGGCCGTCGAAATTCTGCAACGGAAACACCCGGAAATGATCGTGGATGGCGAAATTCAGGCGCACCTGGCCTTCAACACGGAGTTGCTGAAGCAAAACCACCCGTTCAGCAAGTTGGTCGACGAAGGAGCCAACACCCTGATTTTCCCCAACCTCGCAGCCTCGAACATTGCCTATAACCTCCTGACTGAGTCGGCCGGCATCGACGCCATCGGCCCGATTCTGCTTGGCCTCCGCAAACCGGTTCACGTCCTGCAACTCGGCAGCTCCGAGCGAGAGATCGTCAACATGGTCGCCATCGCCGTCGTCGAAGCACAAGGGAAATGAGTTAAGAATTAAGACGGGGCCGCCCGTGCGGTTATGAGTTAAGAGTTGGCTGACGCGCGTACCCACGGACTTTAGTCCGTGTGAGCTTATATGGTCTAATAGTTGGTATCAACTTAATGATGGGCTGGCTCACACGGACTAAAGTCCGTGGGTACGTTTAGCCATACTTTTCCTGCCATTCCTTCCGTAGCCGTTTGTAATCCGGGTCTTCGCGGGCGAGGAGGTATTTTTCGCGGAAGATAGAGGCACTTTCGGCTTTCGTAGGGTCGGTGTCGAGCGGTAAGGTATCGCGGCCGTGGCTCCCGCTGCGGCCTTTCTGATCGGCCGGAACCGGGCCGTCGTATTTTTGTCCGGTGCGGTGGTTGGCGTAACGCCGGGCGCGTGTGACGCCCATTTGCAGGAATTTCCGGGCCATATCCATCCCGACAAAATCGCCTTTCGCCTTATAGTCCAGAAACAATTCGTAGATTTTCTCCGACGATTGCCGGGCAATGTCCGGGGTTTTGAACCGCCAGAGGGGCAAAATTTCGGATTTGTACGGCTGCACGAGCAATACACCCTGTTCGCCCTTGCCCACGCGGTAGAGTTCCGGTCGTTCGCGCAGGTTTAATTCCCGGTAATTCAGCGAATAATCAAATGCTTTGGGGTTGGTTTTCATCGGATAAAGCGTTGTACCGTCTAAACCGCTTCCATCCGGTTTGGTTTCCTCTCCTATTTTTTTCAGTCTGGTTGTAATATTTCCCCGTTTCCTGCGACTAATACCGGGAAAGCACTCAAACGCGCTGCGATGGAAAAGGAATTTGTTCGCTTATTGAACCAGCACCCCGGCCTGTTGTACAAAGTCTGCTCCTTGTACGGCCCAAAACCGGAAGACCGCGAAGATCTTTTCCAGGAAATCGTGCTGCAACTCTGGAAAGCGTATCCAACGTTCAAACACGAATCGAGCGTGACGACCTGGCTGTACCGGATTGCCCTGAATACCGCCATCTCGAATTACCGACGCAAGACCGTTCGGGTGCAGGCCGTTCCTTTTTCCGACTCCGACCTTCAGATTCCGGACCTGAGCGACGATACGCTGGCGGATGAGGTGAAAGCGTTGTATGCTGCCATCGAGCATCTGTCGCCCATCGAAAAAGCGGTGATCACGCTGTACCTGGACGATAAAAGTTACGAAGAAATGGCCGCCATCATCGGCATTTCAAAAACCCATGTCGGGGTGAAACTAAACCGCATCAAAACCAAGCTCGAAAAATTACTCAAATCGACAACCCGTTAAAAAAAGACTCATGAACCTCGACGAATTAAAAGCTACCTGGCAAGCCTACGACGAAAAAATCCGGTCAAGCCAACGACTGAGTGAACAAATGATCAGGCTGATGATCAAAGACCGCTCGAAAGGAACTTTAGCCAACATGGCCCGCAGCCTGCAACGGGCCGGAATCATCATGACGGCGGTGCTTCTATTCTTTACTGCCGCCATCCTGGGCAACGCCTTCGACTACACAAGCTGGTATATGTACATACCGTCGGTTCTGTACATCGGTCTGGCAACAGTTGCCCTGGCGGTTGTTGTTCGGACTCGGCGCGCCCTCAGCCGCGTGACCCTGAATCAGCAGAACCTTTACGATAGCCTGACAACGGTTTTGCACTGGCACGAGCGGGCCCAGGCCACCCTATCGCGGGTTTGGATGCTATGCATGCTGGCCGGTTTTCTGTTCGGCGTCTCGATGGTAGCCCGGAAGTTCGAAACGTATGGCCCAACAAAAGTAGCCTTGTTTCTGGGAATGCAACTGACCCTCATTCTGCTCATTTACGGGGCGGCCCGCTGGCTGCTCAACGTTTTTGAAGATACCCACGGCAAAGCATTGAGAGAAGATTTGCACGAGTTAGATCAACTGAAAGTCTGAGCTCGTTGCCCATCGTTTATTAAATTCTCCTTTTTTCTGCCCCAAAGAACCGGTAGCCTAGCTGGTTAAACCCCTGTTTATCGAAAACCAGCCGTTGAACCGCCTTTCAGTAATTTTGCAGGTGGTTGATAAAGCAACCCGCTAGCCCTCTCCATTCATCCTGTCCCCGTACCATTTAAAGGTCTGATTTTACCGTTCCGCCATTACTAGACGAACTATGACCGATGCACTTGTCTTATTGTTTGAAGTTAGCAATATCTTTGTATAGTTCAATTTAACCCGTCAATTTCTTCCCTCTTGAATACAACCATCTTAAAATTATGAAATATTTTATACTTTTTATTATTATTCTCTGCACGACGCTTTCGCTTGCCCAGCCTCCTGCTGGTCCCCCACAGGGTGCTACCCGACCAGCACCGGCTATTCCGGGCACCGTCAACCCCGACGCCCCGCGCGGGAACGGAAAAATCACGGGCATTCTGGTCGATTCGACCACCAGCAAACCGGTCGAGTTTGCGACCATTGCGCTGCTCAATGTCCAAACCGGCAAGCCGGTCGACGGAACGACGAGCGATGAAAAAGGGAAATTTGCGCTGACCAAACTGGCACCCGGCGAATACCGGCTTCAGGTGTCGTTTTTGGGGTATCGAAACAAGGAAACCGGCAAATTGAAAATTGAAAAAGGGACCGATATTAACGTCGGCAACATCGCCCTGGCGCCTGACGTCCGGACGTTGAACGAAGTGAATGTGGTAGGCCAGGCTGCGGTTCTGGAAGAAAAGGTTGACCGACTGGTCTACAATGCCGACAAGGACGTGACCAACCGGGGTGGCGACGCTGCCGAAGTGATGCGGAAGGTACCGATGCTTTCAGTGGATCTCGATGGGAACGTATCGCTGCGTGGAAGTTCCAATGTTCGGGTCTTGATTAACAACAAACCGTCGACCATTGTGGCCGCCAGCGTGGGCGATGCGCTCAAGCAGATTCCGGCGGATATGATCAAGTCGGTAGAAGTCATCACCTCGCCCTCCGCCAAGTACGATGCCGAAGGCTCAGCCGGTATCATCAACATCATTACGAAAAAGAACACCCTTCAGGGACTGACGCTGAACATGGACGCGGGTGTCGGAAACCGGGGCTCGAACCTGGGATTGAACGGGAACTACCGCGCCGGAAAAATGGGCTTCTCCCTGGGCGGTTTTGGCCGGGCCAATTACAACATCAAAGGCGGTTTTGAGAATACTCAACGCAGTCTTTTCGAGGGAGTCACGACCGAAACCCGCCAAACGGCCGACACCAGAAACCAGTTTATTTTTGGCAATTACCAACTGGGTTTCGATTACGACATTGCCAAAAACCAAAGCCTGACGGCCTCGTTGCGGTACGGCGCTCAAAACGGAAAAACTTCGCAGAACCTGGCAACGGTTTTCTTCCCGGGAGGTTTGGTCCCCAGCGAAACCTCCCGGCGCGATGTCGACATCAAGAACCTCTCCGGCACCGTCGACCTGAACGTCGATTACACCCGCACGTTTAAGCCGCAGCAGGAACTAAGCATCTTGACGCAGTTCAGCCGTAATAACCGGACGAACGACTACGAAGCCGACCTGTTTGGTAATACTGCAATCATCACCGGCCGGGACCGCAACGACAACCTGAGCTACAACCAGGAATCAACAATTCAGATTGATTACCAGACACCCATCAAAACCAATCAGCAGCTTGAAGTTGGGGGGAAAGGCATCTTCCGGCAAGTCGACAGCGATTACGAATATTATGTCTCGGAAGGCCCCAACGGCGAATACGGTCCGAACCCGCTACGTCCCAACAACGGACTTGATTACAACCAGAACGTAGCCGCTACGTATTTGTCGTACACCTATACCACCAAGACCAAATACACGATCAAAGCCGGGGCGCGGTATGAATACACGATGATTGACGCCAACTTCCGGGCCGAAACGCCGGGGCAGGCCATCAACATCCCGGATTACGGTAACCTCGTCCCCAGCATCAACATTTCGAAGGCGTTGAAGGGTGGAAAAATTGTCAAGATCGCCTACAACCGGCGGTTGCAACGCCCCGGGATTCAGTTTCTGAACCCGAACGTGAATGCGGCCAACCCCCAAAACATCACCTTCGGGAACCCGTTTCTAGAACCGGAATTGACCGACAACGTTGAACTCAGTACCAGCGCCAGCATCAAGAAAGCTTACCTAAACGTCTCGTTGTTTGCCCGCCGGACGAACAATTCCATCGAAAACGTCCGGACAACCAGCCAGGATGGGGTCATTACCACCACGTATCAGAATATCGGCCGCAAGGAGAACTATGGGATCAACCTGTTCGGGAACCTGAACCTGTTCTCCAAGTGGCAGATCGGGGGCGGTACGGATGCGTATTACTCTTACATCACCAACAACAGCCCGACGCCGACGCTCAACGCCAGCAATTCCGGCTGGGTCGTCACCGGTCGCCTGTTTACGAACCTGTCGCTGAAAAAAGGCTGGGGTATCCAGGGTTTTGGGTTTATGCAGGGCCGCAGTGTGCAGTTGCAGGGTTATCAGACCGGTTTTGGCTTCTACAGCCTGGGCATCAAGAAAGACTTTAAAGATGACAAAGGACAAACCCGGGGCAGCCTCGGACTGGCGGGCGAAAACTTCCTGTCAAACCAAATTAAACTACGCACGGAGCTTACCTCGCCCACGTTCCTGCAAAGCAATACCAATTACTTCTACAACCGGGGGGTTCGCCTGACGTTCAGCTACCGGATCGGTAAAATGAGCTTCGACCAACCCCAACGCCGGAAAAAATCCGTCAACAACGACGACGTCAAAGACGGAGGAGACAATTCGGTTAAGAATTAAGACGGGGCCGCCCGTGCGGTTAAGAGTTAAGAGTTGGCTCCGCCACTTTACAGGAAACGGCGGAGCCAACTCTTAATTCTTAACCGCACGGGCGGCCCCGTCTTAATTCTTAACTCATAAAAGCGCTGCGCCGAAGACACCGGCACTGTCGCCGAGTTTGGGTTTGAGGAACGTGGTGTTGAGTTGGCCTTCGTTGAAGACGTATTTTTTGGCGCGTTCGACGCCTTCCGTGTACAGCAGGTCAATGTTGCCAACGCCCCCGCCGAGCACGATGGCGTCGGGGTCCAGCACGTTGATAATGACCGAAATGGCTCGGCCAAAGTTCTCTAACAACCGGTTGATGGTTTGCGTTGCGTACGGATCGATGCCCGCATCATGGCGCTCGACAATCTCTTTCAGCTTCCGGCTTTCTCCGCTAAGATCCTGGTAAAACCGTTGCAGGGCGGGTCCCGAAAACACTTGCTCGTTGCAACCCCGTTTGCCACAGTAACACGGGTAGCCATTCTCTTCGAGGATAATGTGACCCCACTCCCCGCCGATGCCCTGCAAGCCGTTCTGCACAAAGGATTGGCCGTCTTTCCCGCGCAAAACCACGCCCCCCCCAACGCCGGTACCCATAATGACGCCGAAAACCACGCGAAAGTCCGGGGTTACCTCCGGAACTGCGCCCATCGTAGCCTCGGCCAGGGCAAAACAGTTGGCGTCGTTGGCGATGGACACCGGAACGCCCAGCGTCTTTTCGAGATCCTGCGGCAACGGCATCCCATTCAGGCAGGTTGTGTTACAACCTTTCATCACCTGGCGGGCCGGATCGAAGGTGCCGGGCGTCCCGAAACCGATGTGCTCAGGCTGGTAACCGGTTTCGGCCTTCAGTAATCCGACCAGTTTAGTTATCTGACTGATAATGTGGCCATAGCCTTTATCGGCCTCTGTATCAATGCGCTTGCGAACAACGACGGCATCGGGTGAAGGCGCCGACAACACCACACCCTCGATTTTCGTACCGCCCAGATCAATCCCCCAATAGGTTTGCATGAATGGATTTAAGAATTTTAACTCCAAAAATAAAAGAATTATGAGTTATGAATTAAGAGTTATGACGGGGCCGCCCGGCGGTTGGCTGACGCATTCACTAGCCGCAGCGCAACCGCCGGGCGGCCCCGTCATAACTCTTAACTCTTAATTCTTAACTCTTAATTCATAACTCATAATTCTTAACTCCTGATGTGGTACGACAACTTTTTTAATGGGCTGGTTCAGGAAGCCTGGAAAACCGCCCAGACCGACGAGCAAACCGAACTCGAATGCGATTTTCTACTGGATATGCTCGAACTCCGGCCCGGGCAGCGTGTGCTCGATATTTTTTGCGGATACGGTCGGCACGCCCTCGAACTGGCCCGATCCGGCTGTGCGGTAACCGGCGTTGATATAGCCACCGAGTCGATTCAGGAATTGCAAACGGCCGCCCAACGCGAACGATTACCCATTGAAGCCAGGGCCGGAGATTTTTTAGCGGTTGAATTGGAAGGCGGTTTTCAGGCCGCTTACTGCATGGGCAACAGTTTCAGCTTTTTCCCGCACAATACCATGCAGACGTTTCTGCGAAAAGTCGCCGGACTGCTGGAACCGGGTGGGCGGTTTGTCGCTGACACCGCGCTGGTGGCCGAAAGTGTCTTGCCAGATTTTCAGGAACGATCCTGGATGCAGGTGGGTGACATCACCTTTCTGGTGGAAAATGAATACGACGTTCGGACGAGTTGCATCCGGGCCCACCTGACGTATCTGCGGGAAAATCAACGGGTTGAACGCCATTCGGAACACTATGTTTATACGGTGGCCGAATTACAACGGCTGTTTCAGGAAGCGGGTCTGACCATTTCGGAATTGTTCGGAAATCTAGATGGTTCAGAATTCTTGGTCGGCGATGAACGTCTGCTATTGGTTGCTAAGAAAAGAACCCGTTGAAGCAGTCGGGAAGGTTATTCGATAAGCTTCTCAAAAAGAATATGTTATGTTCACTATTTACTGCTTGTATTGAATATTTTAAAGAATAACTACCATTTCATTAGACGTTTTGGGGACTTATGTGTAGTTTAACGCCAATTTAACACTGTTAACTTGACGATAACCGAATGGAGACACTTGAGCGCAAACAACGCAACCGCGAGCAAACCCGCTCCGGTATTGTGCTGACCGCTAAGGACATCGCTCGCCGGGAAGGCTGGCAGGCCGTGTCAATTCGTAAAATTGCCGATGCCATCGACTACAGTGCCCCGATTGTTTACGAATACTTCGATAGTAAAGATATCTTGCTCGATGAAATCCGCAACGACGGCTTTCGCGAGCTCCGGTCAGAATACGAACGAATCAAAAAAATATACCGCGATCCGGAGAAACGCCTGTTCGAAATGTCGGTTGCGCAGTGGCAGTTTGCCCTTGGTCAGCCCGAGATCTACCAGGTCATGTATAACCTCAATGGCGCCTACTGCACCCGCCCGGTTTGCGAATCCAGCGAAATGGAAGCGCTCAGTGCCCTGATTCGCGAAATTATTTTCACCTTCATTCCCAAATCGCAGGAAAGCATTCAAAAACTGTACTACGAGTGGTGGTCGCTGTCGCACGGTATGATTACGCTCGCCATGTTGCTCCGCGACCGGCAATCACTCGAACTTTCCGAACAGGTTTACCGCGATTCCATGCGCCGTTTTGTCCGATCACTGCGATAAATGAATTAAGACGGGGCCGCCCGTGCGGTTATGAATTGTAGCGCTGCGTCAGCCAACTCTTAACTCTTAATTCATAACCGCACGGGCGGCCCCGTCTTAATTCCAATTTCATGCGTTCCCTATTCCTCCTACCCCTCCTTCTTGCTTTCTTTTCGGCCCCGGCCCAATCCCCGAAAACCGCCCTGCTGGTTCGGGCGGGTAAGCTATACGATGCCGAAAAAAACGTTTTTTTGACCAATCAGGAAATTCTGGTTGTCGATGATAAAATTGTGGCCGTCGGAACGAAGCTGAAACGGCCCCGAAACGTGCGTGTCATCGACCTGCCGAGCGGAACCGTTACGCCGGGGTTGATCGACGCCCACACGCACCTCCTGCTCAATCAGCTTTTCGACGAGCAGGCGATGGCCGTAGCCTCCAAGATTCCGGCCACCGAGCGACTGAGCAAAGCGCTGGCTTTTGCCGACGATTACCTACGGGTCGGTTTTACGACCGCCCGCGACTTGGGTAATTCGGGTCAGTTTCTGGATCTTGAACTAAAAAACCGACTCGCGAAGTCTGGAAAACCGGCGTTGGAATTATACGGTTCCGGACCGATTCTGAGTCCGCCGGGCGGGCAGTTTGGCCGTTTGTATCCAGCCGATAGCTTTCTGATTAATCAGGAATACCGCGTGATTCGTGGGGCCGATGATGCCAAAACCGCCGTGCTGGAGCACATCCGGCGCGGGGTCAGTGTGATCAAGGTTTGCATGAATACCGACAACCGGGTGCTGGCTCCGGAAGAGATCAAAGCCATTGTTGCGACGGCTCACCAGAACAAAATTCCGGTAACGGCCCATGCCACCTACGACGAATCGGCGCGCGATGCCGTGCTGGCCGGTGTCGATGGAATCGAACACGGTTACACTCTGTCCGACAGCACCTTGTCGCTCATGGCGCAACGCGGCACCTACCTCGTTCCGACCGATCCGTCGTGGACACAGGGGCGCATCCGGGTAGCCGCCGTCGGGATGAAAGGCCCGGAAGGCGAAGAGTACCTGAAGCAGGCACTCACCGGTTTTCACGACCGGCTGCAACGGGCGCATAAAAAAGGCATCTGGCTGGTAGCCGGTTCGGATTATTACAACAACATTCCAAATCTGAACCGGGGCGCGGGCGCTATGGACGTGCTGCTATCGTATCAGGAAGCCAACATTCCGGTAACGACGGTTTTGCAAATGGCCACGTACAATGCGGCTAAAGTGCTCGGGATTTCGGAGCAAACCGGTGTTCTCAAACCCGGAATGAAAGCCGACCTGGTTGTTTTTGACGGTGATTTTGAAACGAACTTCCCGCAAACCCTATCCAAGGTCAAGCTCGTGCTGAAGGCGGGAAAAGAAGTAAATCTGACGAATTAACCACTCCCTGTTTTTCTAAAAACGTCTGTTAAAGTTTGTTAACAGAGTCTGAATCAGAAGATTGGTTTCCTATCTTTCATCCTGAACTCACGACAGATCAGGATGAACCGTTTAGTCCTTACCCTGGGTCTTTTACTTCTATTCGACCAACCCGGTTTTTGCCAGCTCTGGACGAAGCAGCGCATTCGGGAACAACTCCCGCTGTTGACCAAATTTCAGGAAATTCCGCTCGGCGACGGCCGGTATCTGTTGACGCCGGTGCTGGACACCCTGCCTGACCAGCACGTTCTGGCCGATTTGTACAACCGGAATGCCTTCTACGTTAGTTATTTGTTCGGGCGCTATTCCGCTTTTCCTCCTGAAACGGTAGCCAGTCGAGAAGTCAACCTCTCGTCAAAAACGAAGCTTGAACAACAGGCCTATCTGAAAGATACCCTCGCCCGTTTGAACAGTGCCCTGCACCGGGCTATGCAAAACGACACTCTACTGAACCGGCATTTTCTGGACATGACCGCTTATTATCTGGAAGCCAAAGGCATCCGCATCAACGATTACACGGCTCCGCCCAAACCGGCCATTTCCTACACCACGCTCCTAAAACTGTCATCCCGCATTTTTGGAAGCATTAAGCTCATTGATGATCAACACGTTGTTTATCAACTTAATCTGAGTAACGACCGAAGCGAAGTAGCTAACCAGCCGCTTGTCGAAGCTTTTAGCCACCAGGCCGTCTGGTTTGCAACGATGAGTCGGGACTGGCAGGAATACCGTCACGATTCCAGCTTTATGGAGGAAGTTCGGAGTCTGCAAAACCGGCTGGCTCCGCTGGAGGATACGCCCGAAAACCGCACGATTACCCGGCAGGCCATGCAGGAGCTAATTGCCCGGAGTCCATTGCTGGAACAAACCATAAAACAGGAATACCAGAGAATGAAACCCTGGCTCGGCTTTATTTCAACCGATTAACCGGGCCGGGGTGCCGATCGTACTCGTTGGTTTCTCACCATCATTCGCCGACAAATTCATCTGGTTTACCGCTAAATACCGGGGCCACGCAACGAAAACCGGCTCGCCAACGATCTAGTAGAAAACACCATCGCTGTTTTCACGCTACGCACAAGTAAACCTGCTTATGGAACGCAAAGAATTTTTGAAACGGAGTTTTTCGGCCCTCGGCATTGCCGCCATCGCCCCCATGCTCACCTCCTGCACAACCGAAGACGCCGTTGAACCGGCTTCGACCACCGACACCACCACGGGCACCGGGACCAGCACCGGCAGTTGTACGGTTACCTCGAACGAAACCGAAGGCCCCTTCCCGACGAAAACGCCCGCCAGTCTGGTAACATCCGACATTACTTCCGACCGGCAAGGCACAAAGCTGACCATCAACATCACCGTACAAAACAAAAACAACAGTTGCGCAGGGCTTGCCGGTGCGCTGGTCGACATCTGGCATTGTGATGCAGCCGGGAATTATTCCGAATACGGCGGTACACAGATGCAGTCGACCAATTACCAGAGTGTTCATTTTCTGCGCGGACGTCAGGTTTCCGACAGTAACGGTTTGGTAACCTTTACGAGTATTTACCCGGGCTGGTATTCGGGCCGGGCAACCCATATTCACGTTCATGTGTACAACGCCACGGGTACATCACTGAAGGTTTCGCAGATTGCCTTTCCGGAAGACATCAGCAAAGTGGTGTATGCTCAGGGCGTCTACGCCAGCCACGGGCAGGCCGACACCACCAATGCCCGAGACAATGTGTTTAGCGATGGTACAACCACCAACATGTCGGTCGTTACAGGCAGTCCCTCAGCCGGTTATGTCCTGACCTGGGCAATCGTGGTGGAAGCCTGAACCGCCACCAACTCGTATGACTATTCAAACGCAAGTACAAATTTACCTGGCTGATCAGCGGGGCCGGACGCAATCCGCCGATTATCGAAGCTTTCACACCTTTGCCTTTGAAGCTTACCAGCCCGAAAGCCGCCAGCCGTTCGGGACGCTGCAGGGGCTGCACGACGATACGTTACTGGCCGGAAAAAGCCATACCCTGACCGTGACGGAACCGACCGAAGTCACCCTGATTCCAGTCGTGGGCGGCATTGAGTTGGTATACGGTTTAAGCGAGACGGTTTTTCTGGGAGCTGGCGATGCGCTCCGGTTTACGGCCTATCCGGAACAGGCGTATTTTATCGTCAACCCGTTTGAAACCGAGACCGTTAACTTTCTGCAAATCTGGCAAAAACCCGTCCAGAAAGATTCAAAACTGTTTCAACGAACATCGTTCGACCTGAACAACCGCAACCAGTTGCTTCCGGTACTTGCCGATCAAAACCGGCTCGAACACCCGGTTTTGATCGGCAAGTACGGCGGTCGGCAGGAAGGAATTTACTCGCCTTGCCGGATCGAAAAACAGGTGTTTGTCTTTGTGATTGAAGGAGCCTTTGAAGTACAAAACCGCCTGCTTCACCCCCGCGACGGGCTGGCACTCCGGCCGGTGGACGAACTGGAATTCGAAGCGCTGTCCAACGACGCCATTCTGCTGGTCATGGAAGTCTGATCGTCGTCAATACCCATTCATTTTTCGGAAAGCGACGGGCGTATGGCCCGTTTTTTTTTTGAAATACTTCACAAAGTGCGACGGGTCGCTGAAGCAAAGCCGGTCGGCAATTTCGGTGATGGTCTGGTCGGTATGGAGCAAATGGCGCTTGCTTTCCAGAATAACCTGATGCGTAATCAGTTCGCTGGCCGACCGACCGCTGACCCGCCGACAGATCGCATTCAGGTGCTGGGGAGAAACGCCGAGTTGTTCGGCAAAATGAAACACCCGCATGGTCTGGTTGACCGGTTTTCGCAGCAAGTCCGTAAACCGCCGAAAAACCGCTTCCCGGCCCGTCCGAACCGGGGCCTCACTCGTCCGAAACTCCAGAATCCGGGCCAGCAATACCTGCGTCAACCCGCGCAACACCACCGGCGAATGCCGCGTGGGGGTCTGGTATTCTTTCTCGATCGCCGTCAGTAAATCCGTCACCGAAACGGTATCGGTCAACATTACTTCCCGGTCTTGCTCCAGTTGCTGCACCAGCGGATACAAATCCGGGCTATGCAACGGGTCGATGAAATCGGGCCGAAACAGCAACACATACCCTTTCGGAATGGCCGTCAGTTGCCAGCAATGCACCTGGCCGGGCGACAAAAAGAACGCCATCGGGGGTGCAATCGGAATCAGTTGCGTATCGACCCAGTGAAAACCGGCTCCTTCCAGCAAAACAATCAGTTCAAAATAACCATCGTGCTGGTGCGGTTTTGTCCGCTTAATGACTTCCTTAAACCGGGAAAGTTTGAACAAGGCTGGGGTTTCCAGCTTGCTTTTGAGCAGAAACGGACTGACGGAGTCGAATGCCATGAGCGGTTTTAAATAGCCGGAATTTAGGTTTAGTTTTCAAATATACCAAAGACAAGCTAATCCATACCATTTCACTAGGCTTTATCCCGATAAATTTGTGGCCGGTATTCCTGATGATAACCCAAAAACACCCGTGCCCCCTTCTGTACCTCTGAAACGTCTCCTGACTGGCCTGGGTTGGCTGCTGAGTTTGTGCCCCTTGCTGGCCCAACCGCCCTCCCAACTGCGGCTGCTGGTACAGGACTATCTCCAACGTTCTCCTTCCCTGAAAGCCCGGCAGTATGAAACCGCAGCCGCCCGGCAGCAAAGCCGGATTCTGAAAACCGCCCGGCTCCCGACCCTGGATGCCACCGCCCAAGCCAACGTGGCGACGTACAACAACCTGACCGGGATGTTCTATCCCACCGGAATCCTGCCGATCAGCGGACCGCCCTCCACCGGCAACAACTTTTCGCCGGTCACCGGCACAGCCCTCGGCGGCTTGCTGAACTGGTCGCCGTTTACGTTTGGCGCGCTCGATAGCCGGCTGGCGGTGGCCGAAGCGGAGCTGAACGCCCGGCTGGCCGAGGAAACCGACGAGCAACTGCGCATTCAGGTCGCCACCGCCGGAGCGTATCTGGACGCGCTGCTCGGACAGGAGTTGGTCAAAATAACCGCCCAAAATACCGCCCGGGTCGATTCGCTGCTGCGGCAGGTGAAAGCGCTGGTTGTCCAGGGATTACGCCCTGAAGTCGATACGGCGCTGACGGTCACCGAGCTTTCGCGGGCTGAAACCGAGCAGATCAACGCCCGGGCGCAGGCCGAAGCCGCCCGAATCCGGCTAGCCGAGTGGCTGGCCCGACCCGATACCGCCCTGATCCTGACCGACACCTTACTCTTGACCCGAACACCGGCCTCAGCGACAGCACCCACGGACGGACCCCACCCGACCGAACGGATTTTCCAAAGTCGGATTTCCGTCGAAACCGCCCGCATCGACCAGATTCGGCATCAATACCGGCCCAAACTGACTTTCTGGGGGACGGCCTACGCGCGGGGCTCCGGCATTGATTACCGGGGCGACGTACAGTTTGCCGACGGGCTGCTCTTCAGCCGGTACAACTACGGCGCGGGGGTCCACCTGGCCTGGCCTTTACTCCGGGGTGCCGAACGGTCGGCTCTGCTCACGCAACAGGATTTCCGGATTCGGGCCGCTGCCGAGCAACTGGCCCAAACCCAGTTGACGCTCGGCAGCCAGCGTCGGTCGGCGACACTACTCCGCCAGCAGGCCGAAGCCGTGGCCCGACAACTGCCCCGGCAAGTGGCAGCAGCCCGGCAGGCCCTGACGGGTCTGGAACTGCGGTACCGTTCCGGTTTGGTCAATCTAACCGACGTTCTTCAGGCCCAGTACACCCTGCTGCGAGCCGAAACCGACCAAAAAGCCGCCGTGCTCGCTGTCTGGCGGAGTTTGCTGCTTGAATCCTACGCAACCGGAACCCTAACCCCTTTTCTTCAGGCCCTGTAACCCATGCTTCGACTCATTCAACAGGCCCTTCGCCGACCCATTACCGTGCTGGTGGCCCTGATTGGCCTCGTGGGCGCGTCGGTGCTGACGATCCGGAAAATGCCCATCGATATTTTCCCCAATCTCAGCCTGCCGACCATCTACGTCGCCCAACCCTACGGCGGTTTGTCGCCCCAGCAGGTGGAAGCGCTCATTACGTCCTATTACGAATACCATTTTCTCTACGTAACCGGCGTCAAGTACGTAGAAAGCAAGTCGGTGCAGGGCGTTTCGCTGGTCAAAATCCAGTTTCACGAAGGCACCGACATGGCGCAGGCGATGGGCGAAGTGGTTGGCTATGTCAACCGATCGCGGGCGTTCATGCCACCCGGAACCGTGCCGCCGTTTGTGGCCCGCTACGATGCCGGAAGCGTGCCCGTCGGGCAGTTGGTTTTTACCTGCGATACGCGCTCGCTGGGCGAAATTCAGGATTTGGCGTTGTTCAAAGTCCGGCCGATGTTCTCGACGCTCCCCGGCGTTTCGGCCCCGCCCCCGTTTGGCGGCAACCAGAAGTCGGTGCTGATCCGGGCCGATCCCGAACGGTTACGGAGTTACAACATCTCGCCCGATGAACTAATTGCCGCCATTACAAAAGGCAACACCGTCAGCCCGGCCGGAAACCTGCGGGTCGGAGATCAAACGCTGACGACGCCCCTCAACACGATGGTCGACAACATCCGGGAGTTGGAAACCATCCCGGTGCAAACCGGTTCCGGACCAGCGGTGTACGTCCGGGATCTGGCGCGGGTCGAATTAGGCTCAGACATCACGACGGGTTATGCGCTCATCAACGGCAAACGCTCGGTGTATCTGAACGTGTCGAAGCGGGCCGATGCCTCCACCTGGCAGGTGGTTCAGGCCGTCAAGAAAGCCCTGCCCGACATGCAGGCCGCCATTCCCGACGACATCAAGGTTTCGTACGAATTCGATCAATCAGGCTATGTGATCAACGCGTTGAAGAACCTGCTGATCGAAGGCAGTCTGGGTGCTTTGCTGACCGGACTGATGGTGCTGTTGTTTTTGCGCGACGCCCGAAGCGCGGCTATCGTGGTCGTGACGATCCCACTGGCGATTCTGTCGGGCGTGATCGGGTTATACCTAACCGGCCAGACGCTCAACATCATGACCCTGAGCGGGCTGGCCCTGGCCGTCGGCATTCTGGTGGACGAAGCCACAGTAACCATTGAAAACATTCACCGGCATTTGGAAGAAGGACAACCCAAATCTGTGGCCATCTGGCAAGCCTGCCGCGAAATTGCCGGGCCAAAACTCCTGATTTTGCTTAGCATCCTGGCGGTTTTTGTCCCCGCGTTGTTCATGACGGGCGTCCCCCACGCCCTGTTTCTACCGCTCTCACTGGCCGTCGGTTTTTCGATGATTGCGTCATTTCTGCTTTCGCAGACGCTGGTGCCCATCTTAGCCAACTATTGGTTGAACGAAACGACAACGCAACACCGGGAAGGCCGCTTCTCGCGTTTTCAGACCCGGTTTCAACGCAGCTTAAGCGGTTTGCTGAACCAACGACGGTGGATTATTCCGGTTTACACGCTGGTGGCTATTCTGCTGACGGCGGTTTTGTTTAGCGTATTGGGGACCGACATTTTTCCACGTGCCAATACCAACCAGTTTCAGGTACGGCTACGATTGCCCACCGGAACCCGACTGGAACGGACCGAAAGCGCGACGCAGCAGGTTCTGAGCGCCATTCACACCATCGCCGGACCGGGCGGAGTCGCCATTTCGTCGGCGTTTGTCGGAACTCAGCCGTCGAGTTACCCCATCAACACCATTTACCTCTGGACCAGTGGTCCGCAGGAAGCGGTTTTGAAGGTCAATCTGACTAATCAATCGGCCGTCCCCTACCGCGAGTTTGCCGAGCGGCTCCGGGATGAAATGCGCCGGACGCTGCCGACGTTGCGGTTATCGTTCGAACCGGGCAATCTGGTCGATCAGGTGATCAACCTCGGCTCCACGAACCCCATCGAAATTGCGGTAGTCGGCAAAAACCTGGCCGATGGCCGACAGGTGGCGACCCGCCTGCAACAACGCCTGAACGCCATTCCCTACCTGCGCGATGTGCAGATTACAACCCCGTTGGACTATCCGAGCCTGCAAGTGACCATCGATCGGGTGAAGGCCGGACAACTGGGCCTGACGGCGGGCGAAATCGGGCAGTCGCTCGTGACGGCCACCTCGTCGAGCCGGTTTGTGCAACCCAATTACTGGATCGATCAGGCCGCGGGCAACGCGTATCAGGTCCAGATCGACATACCGCCTTACCTCCTGACCCAGCCCGAAGCCATTGAACAGACGCTGATTCGGTCCGGGCGGGCGGCTTCGGGCAACCGTTCCCCGGCGGGTGTCACGCTGCGGGAAGTGGCCGACTGGAAGCGGGTCAATACCGTCGGCGAGTACGACCGGCTGAACCAGCAACGGTTTGTCACCCTGACCGCCAACGTCCAGGGTCAGGATTTGGGTCGGGCGGTTTCCGACATTCAGCAGCAGATTGCCGGTTTGGGAGAGTTGCCGAAAGGACTGAAAATCAACCTGCGCGGGCAGGCCGAATTGCTGGCCCAAACGCTGGGCGAATTACAAACCGGCCTGGCGCTGGCGATTGGTGTCATTTTCCTGCTGCTGGCGGCCAATTTCCAGTCGTTCCGGCTCGCTCTGGTCGCCCTCTCCACGGTTCCGGCGGTGTTGGTCGGTTCGCTGGGGTTGCTGTTGCTGACCGGGCAAACCCTGAATATTCAATCGTTCATGGGGTGCATCATGGCGCTGGGCGTTGCCATTTCGAACGCTATTTTACTGGTAACCAATGCCGAAACCGTCCGACTCCGGGCACCCGGCGATGCGGCTTTAACCGGTGCGACCACCCGGCTCCGGCCGATTCTGATGACCACGCTGGCGATGATTGCCGGGATGATTCCGATGGCCAGCGGCCTGGGCGAAAGTGGTGAACAAACCGCCCCGCTCGGCATCGCCGTCATCGGTGGCTTGCTGATTTCGACGCCCGTAACCCTCCTGCTGTTGCCGCTGGTGTATCAAGGGGCGATTGGTAGCCGAAACGCCCACAGCGTCTCGCTCGACCCGAGTGACCCGACCAGTTCATCCTATGATTCAACGCTTCCGTCTCTCTAACTCACCGGCCATGTTCGTATTCCGTTCTATCACCTTCTTTTGCTCGTTGTACCTGACGGGGTGGCTGCTCGGTTGCAACGCCCCGTCCACCAACACCCCCACCACCTCGGCCAGTCCCAGCCGGCCCGACTCAGTGCCGGTTTTGGTCTTAAAATCCGAATCCGTTCAGAAAGAGGTCACTTTGCCCGCCGAACTCCTGCCGCTGGAACGGGTGCAGTTGTTCGCCAAAGTGCCGGGCTACCTTCGCCGGATTTCGGTGGACATTGGTTCCCGGGTGCGTCAGGGGCAGGTATTGGCCGTAGTCGATGCGCCGGAACTCGTCGCCCGCGTCGCCGAAACGGAAGCCAATGTCCAAACCGCCCTGGTTCGCTACCAGAACAGCCAGGATTTGTACCGGCGGTTATCGGCCGCCCGGCAGGGCGCCGGAGCGGTTTCCGTGCGGGAAGTCGAAGCCGCCCGGAACCAGATGCGGGCCGACAGCGCGGGCTGGACGGCCGCCCAGCAAATCCTGCGGGCACAACGGGATCAACAGGCGTATCTGACCATCACGGCCCCGTTTTCCGGCATCGTCACCCGGCGAACCGTCGATCCCGGCGCGTTAGTCGGCACAACGCAGTCCATTCTAGAAATAGAAAACAATGCGATCCTACGGCTGCGGGTTTCAATTCCGGAAGCGCTCACCGGCAGTCGGTTGCCTAGCCAGCAGCTTGCCTTCCAGGTCAAGGCGTTTCCGGGCCGGACCTTCAGCGGAACACTCTTCCGGAAAGCCGAAACCATCGACCCGCAAACCCGCACCGAATTGTGGGAATTTCGCGTGAACAACCCTTCCGGCGAACTGAAAGCCGGGATGTTTGCCGACGCCAAACTGGGCCTGAACCGTGCCGGTTCCTCGTTTCTGGTGCCGCCCTCGGCGGTGGTTACGTCGCAGGAGCGCAAATTTGTGATTCGGGTGAAAAACGGCAAAACCGAGTGGGTCGATGTCAGCACCGGTTTTGGCGTCGGCGACAAACAGGAAGTCTTCGGCGCGCTGGCGGAGCAGGATACGGTGTTGAAATCGGCGAATGAAGAACGAAAACCAGACCAGACCGTCATTGCTGTCGTTCGTTAAATCAACTTAGTTACTTCGATGAAACGCATCTATCTTTTTCTGACGCTGTTGATCGGGCTGGGCTTCACCGCCTGCCAATCTGACAACACCCAAACGACGACGGTTTACCTGGTTCGTCACGCCGAAAAAGTGCAAACCGACTCCACAGACAGCAACCCGCCCCTGGCCCCGGCGGGCGTGGTTCGGGCGCAGCACCTGGCCGAACGGTTGGCTTCGGTGGAGTTTGACGCGGTTTACAGCACACCTTTTCAACGGAACATCAACACCGTCAAGCCCCTTGCCGATGCCAGGAGCCTGACGATACAGACCTATCAATGGCATGATTACGACGCCATCCGGCAGATTCTGACGCGGGAAAAGGGCAAAACGCTGCTGTTCTGCGGCCACGGCGACAACATTCTGCCCATCATCCGCAACGCCGGAGCGACTCCCCCGCTGAAAAAGATTGGCAAAGAGGACTATCAGCATCTCTTCAAACTGGTGATCCGACCCGACGGCACGGCCGAAGCCAGCGTCGAAACGTTTAACTGAGCGGTAAACTGCTCTCAATCAAGTTAGTCAATACCGGTTTCGTCGCAAAACCAACCTGCCGGTTGACCAATTGGCCATCTTTGAAAACTAGGATCGTCGGCATGTTCCGGACGTTGTAGCGGGCGGTCACGGCGGGGTTCATTTCGACATCGACGGTGGCGACGGTCGCCGAACCGGCGAAATCCCCGGCTAATTCGTGGATAATGGGTTCGAGTCGGCGGCAGGGCGGGCACCATTCGGCGCTAAAATCGACGAGCAGCACACCCGGTTTTTGAAGAAGATCTTCCCAGTTCTGATCGGTTGCGTAAACCGCTTTGGTTGTTTCGGTTGTCATTGGATGCAATGGTTTGTTTATCCATTGATACCGATGGCGCGCCCGAAATCACCCGGCTCGGATAGTAGAATTTACGACGGTCTGCGGCCTGGCGTTGCTCCTTATTGGTTAAAAACCGCACTGATAGCAACACTATTCAGGAGCTTCCGGGACACAACGATCTGAAGGTGAAGCTAGCGTGTACACAAGAGTGCCGACAAACCTATGACAACATTAAGATACGCTTGGTGCGTTGAAACTAAAAAATGAGGTAATGAAAAGATTAGATTTACCCTAAATAATATATTTAAAAATTTTAAATATTAAAAAACAGCGGAAAATATTGCAAAACATTCGTACATTTAAGAGTTAGCGCCAATTTTATGGATGAGTTCATAATAGACAGAGAATACCAATTAAAACTTAATTCCAAGACTAAACTCTGGGACAATTATCAACATGGAGAATTGTTATCAAAAAGTACTGACAAGCTGTTCAAATATTTCCCTTTAAATCTTTATAGTATCGATGGACTTTTAAGGTCGTACTTTCATTTAGCAAATCCAGGACAATTTAACGACCCTTTTGACTGTAATATAAACTTAGCCAAAGATATTATAGAGTTAGACAGTATGAAAACGGTAAAAAGAAATAATTTCAATAATATAGGAGTTTGTTCTTTTTCTGAAACTATTGACAATCATCTGATGTGGGCGCATTATACGAACAATTATAATGGTTTTGCTCTTGAATTTTGCGGTAAAAAAATCGATATTAAGCTTAATAGATCTGAAATAATTCGACACACATTGACAAGAGTAATATATCCAGAAATACCAGTTAAAATTAATAAAGATTTTCCATTTGCTTACCACTACATATTGACTACAAAATTTAAACATTGGAGTTATGAAAAAGAATGGAGAATTATAGCTGAATTAAACTGTGATGACCGTGAAATGGAATATTATCCAGAATCAATAAAAGCAATTTACATTGGACACAAAATTCCTGACGAGAATGAAAGTGCATACAAAATGCTTTTGGAAATTCAAGAATTAAAATTCCCAAAAACACCAATTTTTGTTGTCTATCCTCATCCGACAGACCTTAACTTGAAATTTGAAAAAGTATGGGAATAAAAAACCGGTGCTAACAAGCATTTGGTTCAATGGCGGTTTACATAGTTAACTGAACATTCTACATCGCATCAACTTTTTAGTGTATCGACAGTATTGCGCTCCGAAATCAGCCACTGCGCCAAGCACCAGAACATTATTGGCGAGTACCACAGAAAACACTACCCCTAAAAACCAATGCAAGACATCCTATTTGACTTTATATCAAAATACGTTTCGCTGACAGAAGAGGAGAAGAACGCCATCGTTTCTGTGGACATCTTTCGCTCGGTAAAGAAAGGGACGGCGTTACTCAAAGAAGGACAAAAATCGAAAGATAGTTACTTTGTTCTAAAAGGCTGTATCCGGACCTATTACATCATCGATGGTGAAGAAAAAACAACAGCTTTCTACACCGAAATGGAAGCGTTGACTCCTCCCTGTGTCATCAGCAAAACGCCGTCCGACTACTATGTAAGTTGTGTCGAAGACACGATACTGACCGTTTCCAATACGGAAATGGAAGCAGAAGTGAATAGTAAATTCCCAAAGTTTGACATCATGTGCAAACTCTTATCGGAGGAACTTCTAGCCAAGCAACGGATCGACTTTGACGCGTTTAAAACGTCTTCCCCTGAACAACGATACTTTAACCTGCTACAAAAAAGACCAGACCTTATTCAACGTGTGCCACAGCACCAACTAGCGAGCTATTTAGGCATTAAACCTCAATCTTTAAGCCGACTACGAGCGAGAATTCTGGAAAAAAGTAAGGTGTAACTGCATTTCTTAACTTAAGTGAACGGTTTTAAGGCTATTGCCCATCTACTTTTGCCGTACCGTTTCACATAAGCAGAAAGAAATGCAAAAGAAGATTTTATTCATCGGTTTTGTCTTCCTAATGACAAGTACGCTCCACCTCAACGCACAATACGCCAAAACAGACAGCACATACAAACGGTGGTTCGTTGGGAGCACGGTATTTTTATTGGGTAATTTTGATAAAGTGAATCCTCCTGGTTTCGCTCAACTCAATGTAGGCTATCGGATTACAGGAAAAGATGTAATTTCACTTGAGCTAATAACCTGGAAACATTCCTGGCCACTCGGTATCAACCCCTTTTTAAACAAATCATACGGAAAGCCGGAAGAAAGATTTCCGGGCAATATCCGTGAGTATGGTATTGGTCTTGCTTATCAACGGTATTTTTGGAAAGGTCTTTACGCAGCAGTACACGTAATGCCTATGTGGCAAACATTTGTGAATGACAACGGTAATAAGGTGGGTAACGGTTTCATTATATTCAACACGTTTCGAGTTGGCTATCATATTAAACTCTTTAAAGATAGGCTTTTTATAGAACCGTCACTTGGTATTGCTGGCCGTGCTTATCACACTGAAATGCCCGATGGTTTTAAATGTATTCTTAACTTTCTTGCTTGACAAAGTTAGTATTTTTAACTTTGAATAAAACCAAGAAAATGAATGCTAATCAAAAACTCGCTCAGCACCGTCTCAGTGTGCTGGAACTAGCCCAAGCC
>NZ_JBMSDT010000023.1:0-69149 GCF_049445795.1 Larkinella sp. VNQ87 | reverse complement strand
GCGCGGTCGCTGGTTCAATTACCTGGGGGGCGGGGTTTTCGTGGCCATGGCGGTCTGGCAGGCCATTCGACTTTGGGGGGAGCTCTAAACAAACCCGAACCATGCAACCGCTTAAAGGGTTTTTTCGCCGGAAAAACAGGCTGCTGATCGTACTGTTCGCCGGTCTTTTTCTGCCCCGATGTGCCTCAATCCGGATGTCTGACCAGCAAGTTCGCGCTTATTTCGCCGGAAAGCCCATGCAGCCAACGTTTGGTTTTTCGACCGATCAAAACCACTCGGTTCATTACGCCCGAATCGGGGCCGATACCCTGCCGATGGTGCTCTTTATTCACGGTTCACCCGGTTCTTGGGATGCGTTTATTGACTTTTTCACCGACACAACGCTGTTGACCCGTTTCCTGCTAGTGTCGGTCGACCGGCCGGGTTTTGGCAAATCGAATCTGGGTAAAACCGAATGTTCGCTCCAAAAACAGGCTGCGGCCATTGCCCCGCTGCTGCAGTTATCGCGGTCTCCCCAAAAGCCGATTGTGGTGGGTCATTCGCTGGGCGGTCCGGTGGCGGTCAGGCTGGCGATGGATTATCCCGATGCGGTGGGAAGGCTGGTACTGGTGGCGCCGTCGGTCGACCCTGACCTGGAGAAACAGGAATGGTATCGGGCCGTCGGCGATGCGTTTCCAGTTCGATATTGGCTACCGACCGAACTGCGGGTGAGCAACCAGGAAATTCTTCCCCTGAAAGGCGAACTGCAAACGATGCGGCCGCTTTGGGCGACCATTCGGGTGCCGGTAACGGTTATTCAGGGCTCGGCGGATGACTTGGTCCCACCCGGCAATGCCGATTATGCCCGCCGAATGCTGATCAACGCACCGGTTAAGCTGATGATGGTTCCGGGGATGAATCACTTCATTCCGTGGCGTCGGCCCGAACTGATTCGGGCGGCAATCTTATCCAATTAGTTAACTCTAACACATTTAAATTTATGAAAACGCGTGTATTGCTTGCTACGTTTCTGGTCCTGTTATCGTTCACGGCGGTTTTCGCCCAAAAACCGGTGGTCTTTAGCCCCGATGGAAAAGCGATTCGGGGCTATGATCCCGTTGCCTATTTTACCGATGGCAAACCCGTAAAAGGCGATTCGTCCCTCTCGTACGTCTACGAAGGTGCTACCTGGCAGTTTGCTACCGCCCAAAACCGTGACCTTTTCATGGGCGATCCCACGAAATATGCCCCCCAATACGGCGGTTACTGCGCCTACGGCACATCGAGGGGATACAAAGCGCCGACCGAGCCGGATGCCTGGACGATTGACGGCGGAAAGCTCTACCTGAATTACAACACGAAGGTGCGCGAGGAGTGGAACAAGGACCGCGCCGGGTACATCGAAAAAGCCGATCAACAATGGCAAAAAATTAAACTCACCAAATAAATGAAGGCAATCGGGAAAAACTGGAAAAGCGTAATCTATCTGCTGGGACTTAGTTTGCTGGCCGTAGTGGGTTGTGTGAAAGACAAAGACCTGACACCACTCGGAACTACCGGTCAGCCGGTCAGTGCCACGGATAACACCGTCGTCTTCGACTCGACGGGTCAGCAACGGCGGGCATCGGGAACATTCCAAAACGGCGTGCATACCGTTTCGGGTACGGTCGATCTCTACGAACGAAACGGCAAACAAACGCTGGTTTTCCGGAATTTCAGCACGGATACCGGGCCGGATTTGCGCATCTACCTGGCCACCGATACCCAGGCCCGGAACTTCACGGAGGTTCAGATGCTCACCTCGACCGGGCATTTTTTCGTGGAGCTTCCGGCCGGGATTCCCGTAAGTCAGCAACGCTATGTGTTGATCTGGTGCAAACGGTTTGCGGTCCATTTCGGGAATGCGGAACTCAAGTAAGCTATTCAACTAACGCCATGGAACAACTCAAGTGGACTTATTTAGCCGTTCTATTGCTTCTACTGCATCAGGTGTCGTCGCGGGCACAAGGGTGCAGCGATGCCGGTTTTTGCAGCATTGGCGGTTTGAAGCAGCAGGCCAACACCGATTCGCTCCGGGAGCAGTGGTCACTGCTTTTGCCCGTCGGACTGGGCGATCAGGCGGTGTTTGTGTTTACCCCCGGTATTCAGTACGACCGCCAGCTTAGCACCCGTTGGTCCATTCAGGCTAAATTGACGGCCAACTATGCTCGGGGTAATCTGGGTTCCGCATCGGGGCTGGGCGATGGGTTTCTGACGGGTATCTACACCGTCCCTTCCCGACGCCGATGGACCTCATCGTTTACGCTGGGGGTAAAAGTCCCGCTGAACAACGGCAACCTGACGAGCAACGGCCAGGCGTTGCCGATGCAGTACCAAAGTAGCCTCGGAACCCTCGATCTCATCGCGGGCTATTCGCTGAATTCGGCCCGCTGGCAAGTGTCGGCGGGCTGGCAACAGCCGTTAACCGGAGCCAACCGGAACACGTTTCTGCCCGAAATCGACAACCGGCCCGAGTCGATGGCTTATCCGCCGTCCAACCGGTTTGACCGGCGGGCGGATGTACTGGCGCGGGCCGCTTACACGCTCGTAAACCGGACGAAAGTCACTTTGAATGCCGGTCTGCTGGGAATTTATCACCTCGGACAAGATGCCTACCGTGACGCCATGGGCCGTTCGCAGCGCATCGCCGGTTCGGAGGGAATGACCCTGAATGCGACCCTGGCGGGTTGGTGGCAGCTATCGGCAAAAACACGGATGGGCTTCACGGCCGGGCTTCCGCTGGTGGTTCGTCCGGTTCGGCCCGATGGGTTAACGCGAAGTATTGTGTTTGCACCGGAGGTTAGCTGGCGGTTTTAATCGGTATTAATTTTTGCCGCTGGCTAACCACCGCAAGCCATCGAGGATAAGCCGGTTTTGGGTCTCGTTGTCGAATGTGAACGAGAGTTCTTTGTCGGTTTTGTTCGCGTAATCAATATCGTTATGGCCCATGTTGACATAGAGCATCCGGTATTGCTTATTTGTCCAGACTACCGGATAATAGCCCTCGTGCCAGATTTCGTGCGGTTTGGGGCCGGTGCCGAGCGGAAAGCTGCTCGGGTCGATGGAAAGCAGAATCCGGATGTTTGGGTTTTGGGTTAGATCGTTCGTCCAGCGGTACCATTCGTTGGGCGCCGATCGGAAGGTTTGGGGCAAATGCCGGGTCGCCGGATGGTTGCGGTTTTCGACGCGCAAAATCGCCGATGTGGGCCGCCAGGTGTTGCTTTTGTACGAACCAGCCCCGATGAATGCGTTGTGGTACCAGTCCCAGTTCTGTGGATAGGCCGAGGGTGTCAGGGCAAAGGCGGCAAAATGGAAGCCCATCCAGGCACCGCCTTTGTCCATATACTGCTGAAAAGCGGCTCGTTGTTCCGGTGCTTCGGGCCGGGTGTCGAGGAAAATGACCACCTGATAATTCGCCAGAAAGGCAGCATTCAGGTTTGTCCAGTTCGAGCTTGTGTCGTACGTAAAATGGTGCTTCTCTGCCATTTTCGGAAACCAGCGATTGGCTTCGTTCACAAAACTGATGTGCGCTTTGTCGTTTTTAGCGGTAAAAAACGCAACGACTTTGAAGCGGGCCTGTTGGTTTTGTGCCTGAATTGTCGAAAACAGGCCGAAGCAAATAGACAGGAGCAAAACGGCGGTTTTCCAACTACGCACTTCGAGTTTCATAAATACGACAAAGGGGTTAGGAATGGAACGTTAGCGGTTTTGTCACTTGCTGACTTCCCGGAAATCAAGTTGCTGAATCAGGGCCGGATTTTCGGGTGTAAGCGTGAAAAATACATCGATGTTGGCGGTTTCCCCTTCGAGCAGAAAACGCCCCCGCAATTGATTTTCCGGAATAAGCTCGCCCACACGAATGATTTTTCCGGCTTTGGCGTACAACGCCTGCACGGTTTTCCGGCGGTCTTCGAGCGATTGGTCCGGGAAGAAGTTCTCGGCAAAAATCCCGCTTTCGGCGGCTTTCTGCCAGTCGGGCAGGAGAGACAGCAGTTCGGTTTTTCGTTGTTTCAGAATGCTGGAAGCGGGGATGGCCCGCGGTTTCAAGCCTGCCGTCGTGATCAGCGTGTCCAGCACCGCCCAGTTGACCGAACCCATGCCCGCGTACGTCAGATTTCCGAAGGCTACCACGCCGATGCCGTACTCGGGCATGATCCACCACTGGCTGCCAAAACCGGGCAGTCCGCCCGTGTGCCCGACGTAGACACGGCCCTCGCAGTCACGGCTCCAGCGCAGGCCATAACCGTAGCTGCTCACCATCGGGCAGGCCCGGCCGTTGGGGTATTTGAAGCCAGCCGCCAGGTTGTTGAACGTCCACGGTTGCTGCATTTCGCGTACCGAACTGCGCTTGAGGGGCGGCACTTCGGCCTGACTGCGCGGGGGCCAGGCCGCTTCATGGAAGGCCATGTACCGGGCAAAATCTTCAATAGACGTAATCAAACCGCCCATCGCGCCGTACGAACCGTCGTGCAGCAGTGGCTCGTCCACCCACTCGTTATACCGCCAGCGGTAGCCGTGCGCCAGTTGATCGGCTGGGGCTTTGGTGTACTCCCAAACCGTGTGCGTCATGCCGAGCGGTTTGAAGATCGCTTCATCGATGTATTGCTGGTACGGTTTTCCGGATACTTTCGTGATGATGGCCCCTAGCATTGCAAAACCCAGGTTGCTGTATTCGTAGGCCACGCCCGGCGCGTTGGACAGCGACAGACCGCCTGCGATCAAGTTGGTCAGGTCGGCGGGGCTATCGTCGAGTTGCCGGTCGCCCCAGGGGTTGTCTTCCGGAAAACCGGCCGAATGTGTCATCAGGTTTCGGACCGTAATCAGGGGTGAATCGGCCGTCAGGTAGGGTAATTTTTTCAATTCCGGAATGTACAGATACGCCGGATCGTTAAGGCGGAGCTTGCCTTCGTCTCGCAGTTTCAGAATCGCCATCGTCGTCACGCTCTTGCTCATCGACGCAATCCGGAACAAAGACTTTGGCGTCACGGCGGTTTTTTTCGCTACGTCCGTATAGCCAAAACCGCCTGCCTGAATCAGTTGTCCATCGACCACGATGCCGTAGGCCAAGCCCGGAAAGTGGTTTTTAGCGGCATGGTCGCGGTAAAGTGTCTCCACCACCGGTAACACCGCCCGAATTTTTTCCAACCGCTGTGGATCGGCAAAAACCGGGGGTTGGTAGTGGGTTGAGTAGGAGACCGGGGCGCGGTCACCCGCAGCGGGTTTGGGCTGTCCTTGGACCAGCGAAGCGAGCAAGAGGGCGAAGGGAAGGAGCGTTTTTTTCATGGCTGTATTCTGTTTCGCTAAAATAGGAGGTTGTTGGCAAAAGAGCTATTCTGCCCAACAAGAAGTACCTTTGTAGCGAACGAAGCCCGGAGCGCCTTGGAACCCACGATTCTTTTTATCACCCCGCCTTTTACGCAACTTAACACGCCCTATCCGGCCACGGCGTATCTGAAAGGGTTTCTGAATACGAAAGGCTTTCGGTCGTACCAGGCCGATCTGGGCATTGAAGTGATTCTTAACCTGTTTTCCCGGAAAGGGTTGCAGGCAATGTTTGCCGACCTGGAGGACTCCGACTGCGAATTGACCGACAACAGCTTTCGCATTTTTTCGCTCCGCGACGAGTACATCAACACCATCGATCCGGTCATCCGGTTTTTGCAGAATAAGAATCCGACGCTGGCCCACCCCATCGCCGACCGCTCGTATTTGCCCGAAGCCGGACGGTTTGCCGAACTGGACGATCTGGAGTGGGCCTTCGGCACGATGGGCATTCACGACAAGGCCCGGCACCTGGCTACGCTGTACCTCGAAGACCTGGGCGATTTGATCACCGAAGCCGTCGATCCGCACTTCGGATTCAGCCGTTACGCCGAGCGGCTTGGGCGGTCGGCGACGCATTTTGACGATCTGAACGCGGCTTTGCAGGCTCCCGAAACCCGGATTTCGCGCATCACGACCGACCTGTTGGAACAGAAAATTAGTCAGTGGAAACCGACGGTAGTTTGCCTGACGGTTCCGTTTCCGGGCAATTTGTACGGGGCGTTGGAAATCGGTCAGCACCTGAAAAAACACCATCCGGATATCGCCATAATCATGGGTGGGGGCTACGCCAATACCGAACTGCGCTCGCTGAAAGAACCCCGCGTGTTCGATTACGTCGATTACATTTGCCTCGACGATGGCGAAGCGCCTTTGCTGTCGTTGCTTGATTATTTGTCGGGAAAGCGGGAACGCGATGGCCTAAAGCGGGTTTATGCTCGAATGGGTGGAGTGGTGACGTATCACAACCAGAACCGGGAGCGGGATGTGCCCCAGCGCGAAACCGGCACACCCGACTACAGCGACCTGCGTCTGAACGACTATTTATCGGTTATTGAACTGGTCAATCCGATGCACCGGCTATGGAGCGACGGGCGCTGGAACAAGCTAACGTTGGCGCATGGCTGCTATTGGGGTAAGTGCTCGTTTTGCGACATTAGCCTGGACTATATCAAACGGTACGAACCGCTGACGGCGGGCCTGCTCTGCGACCGCATTGAGGAAATCATCGAACAAACGGGTCAGAACGGTTTTCATTTTGTAGACGAAGCCGCCCCGCCCGCACTCATGCGGGACCTGGCTCTCGAAATCATCCGCCGGAAGCTGACGGTGGTGTGGTGGACCAACATCCGGTTCGAAAAGAACTTTACGCCCGACCTCTGCCAGTTGCTGAAGGCTTCGGGCTGCATCGCGGTGTCGGGCGGGCTGGAGGTGGCCTCCGACCGGCTGCTCGACCGGATGAAAAAGGGTGTGACGGTGGCGCAAGTGGCCCGTGTAGCCGATGGGTTTACGCAGTCCGGGATCATGGTTCACGCGTACCTGATGTACGGTTTTCCGACACAGACGGCCCAGGAAACGATCGATTCGCTCGAAATGGTGCGGCAATTGTTTGAAACCGGCATTGTGCAGTCGGGATTCTGGCACCGGTTTGCCATGACCGCCCACAGCCCGGTCGGGATGCATCCGTCCGGTTTCGACGTGATGCGGATTGGTCCGGAAACCGGTTTGTTTGCCGACAACGACCTGGACCACGACGACCCGCTGGGCACCGACCACGGCCGGTTTTCGGAAGGCTTACGGAAGTCGCTTTTCAACTACATGCACGGCGTCGGGTTTGAGTTTCCGCTCAAAAGCTGGTTTGATTTCAAAACGCCCGCAACGAGCATTCCGCCGAACTACATCGCGAAAAGTATTCAGGTATTGCCAGACAGCGAGTTTAGGCCCAATGCCATCGCAATCTGGTTGGGAAGTCTGCCAACGGTTTCGGTTTTGGAACTGAAAAAAGGGAAGAAAGTGACCGAACTGGCCGAGTTGGTTTTTTATTCGAGAAAGAAAGAGTGGGCCGTTGAAACGAGCTTGCCGGTGGCCGACTGGCTGGAAGCGGTTTTGCCGAAACTGCTGGTGGGAAAGCACGAACCCTACTCCCTCGACGGCCTAAAAGCGGACTTTGAAGCCGCCGGGTTGGGGAGTTTCAGGGCCTTTCAACAGTCGGCGGTCTGGCGAAGTTTGCGACAGAACGGGCTGCTGGTGGTGTAAAATCAATAGTCTTTTTTACTGTCGCGCTTGGCCTGTTTGTCGGCCCGCTTCTCCTTCAGCGTCTTCGCTGCCTCTTTTTTGCCGCTTCCTTTTGTGGGGGCTTTTTGCTGGGCCATTGTAGTAGGGGTATGGTTATTTAGAAAGGTAGCGTTAGTTGGTGAGAAAAAGAACGAAAGGAGTAATAAAAATTAAGGTTTATTCATAAAAGTCTGATTCCGCAACTTGAGCTATCTTTACGCCGGATCAGCTTGCTTAACCATGACCCCAACCCAGCCCAACAACCCGCTTCATGGAAAAACACTCGAAGCCATCCTGAACGAATTGGTCGATCACTACGGCTGGGAACGCTTGGGTCAGCGGATCACGATTCGCTGTTTCAACGAAAATCCAAGCGTCAAATCCAGCCTGACCTTTCTGCGGAAAACACCCTGGGCGCGGCAGAAAGTGGAGGAGTTGTACCTCCGGATGATCCGGAATACCTAATTATCCTAAACCCTGTATGACAAAAAAATACCTCATTTTCCTTCTGCCCCTGTTCTGCGCGGGCTGGATGGCTTTTGAACCACCGCTAACCGGAAAACCGGTCGATCCGGATTTTCCAGACGAACTCGTTCATTTTCAGCCGCATCCGAATAACCCGGTTTTTACCGGAACCGGCATGGCAACCTGGGACCAGAAAATCCGGGAGCGGGGCTACATCCTGCGGGAAGGTAATAACTGGTTTCTGTGGTATACCGGCTACAGGAACGGAGAAGACAAAACCAAATACCTCGGTTACGCCACTTCAACGGATGGGTTGAGCTGGAAACGCTACGGAAATAATCCCATTCACACTGCCAACTGGGTGGAAGACATGGCGGTTTTAAAAGAGGGCAACACCTATTATCTTTTTGCTGAAGGGAAAGACGACATTGCCCATTTGATGACCTCGACCGACCGCATTCACTGGCAGGAGCGGGGACCGCTCGACATTCGGACTGTTGACGGAAAACCGCTCAGCAAAGGACCGTATGGGACGCCTGCGGTCTGGAAAGAAAACGATGTCTGGTATCTGTTTTACGAACGCAACGATGCGGCCGTCTGGCTGGCTACTTCGAAAGACCTGAAAGTCTGGAAAAATGTGCAGGACGAGCCGGTTCTGCAATGCGGACCGGAAGCGTACGACCAGTTTGCGGTCGCGGCCAACCAGATCATCCGGCACAAGGATAAGTATTACCTGTATTACCACGCGTCGGCATTTAAAGATTGGCGGGAATGGTCAACGAACGTAGCCGTTTCCAACGACTTGATTCACTGGACAAAATACAATCAAAATCCAATCATGGGCCAGAATACCTCCAGCGGTATTCTGGTGCCGGACGGGAAAGCCTACCGGCTGTACACCATGCATCCCGAGGTCCGGGTTTTTTTGCCGGTCAAATCTTCCAACCAACAAAACTAGTTCACTCCTTTACATGAAACGATTGATGCTTTTGGCGCTGTTGTTCAGCGCATCCTTTGCGGCATTGGCCCAGCAAAAAAAGAATAAATCCTTGTCCGGCAATCCGGTTTTTCCGGGCTGGTATGCCGATCCGGAAGGCATCATTTTCGGTAAGAATTACTGGATTTATCCGACCTATTCGGCCCCGTATAACCAGCAGGTGTTTATGGACGCCTTTTCGTCGCCCGACCTGGTAAACTGGACCAAACACCCCCGGATTATCGACACGACGGCCATAAAATGGGCCAAGCGGGCGATGTGGGCACCGGCTATTGTGGAAAAAGCCGGGAAATATTTCCTATTCTTCGGAGCCAACGACATACAGAACGACCAGGAAGTCGGCGGAATTGGGGTGGCCGTGGCCGACAAACCGTCGGGACCGTTTAAGGATCACCTGGGAAAACCGCTGATCGACCGGTTTATCAACGGCGCTCAACCCATTGACCAGTTTGTGTTTAAAGACAAAGATGGGCAGTATTACATGATTTACGGCGGCTGGCGGCATTGCAACATCGCCAAACTAAACGACGATTTCACCGGTTTTGTCCCGTTCCCGGACGGAACAACCTTCAAGGAAATCACGCCCAAGGGCTACGTGGAAGGACCGTTTATGTTCATGCGCAACGGCAAATACTACTTCATGTGGTCGGAAGGTGGCTGGACGGGGCCGAACTATTCCGTAGCCTACGCCGTGTCGGACTCGCCGTTTGGGCCGTTCGAGCGGGTCGATAAAATCCTGAAGCAGGACCCGAAGGTAGCCACCGGCGCGGGGCACCACTCTGTCATTCAGGCACCGGGGAAAGACCAGTGGTACATCGTCTACCACCGCCGTCCATTGACCGAAACCGACGGCAACCACCGCGAAACTTGCATCGACCGCATGGAGTTCGACGAGAACGGGTTGATCAAACCGGTACAGATTACCTTCGAGGGCGTCAAGGCGCAGCCGCTACGTTAGCCGCCCCGACCAACTTCGTTATTCGGTGTTCGATATTCAATGTTCGATATTATCAGATTAATTAATATCGAACATTGAATATCGAACACCGAATAACGAAATGAAAACCGTCACCGGCTGGCGGCTCGTTTCAGAATACCGCCAACAAAACTGCCCAGAAACGTTAGGATCATGGAGCCATAGAGGCAAAACAGCTCCAGTTCGCGGTCGGCGCCGGAGTCGGGTGTAGCCGTAAAAAAGGTGTATCCCATCCAAAGGCTGACGGCCTGCAAAACCGCCAGCAGCCAGCCTTTCCGGGGCTCCAGAAAACCGATGATGACTGCCGAAATGGCCGCCAACAGATACGGCCAGTGAACCACATCTGTCCATTTGATAACCCACAGCAACATGGCGCTGTTAGCCAGAATGATAACCGCATTGAGGGCTAGCCGACGGTCCAAAAACGGAGCTGGAGCGTAGGAGTTACCAGGTGCAGAGGATTTCGATGAATCAGTCATGGCGGGCATTTTTTGCAAAATTACGCACAATCACCGTCCGGTGTACAAACCGGTCCGTCAATCGTAACCGGTTCTCCGGCCGGATTCGCTGCCTGCCATTCGCCAAACGATTTATGCAAAGCGCCGAGGAACGTTTCGGGGGCCTGAGCACCGGAGACGGCGTATTTCTGGTTGAAGACGAAAAACGGGACGCCGGTCACGCCGATTTGCCGGGCTTCCTGAATGTCACGTTTCACTTCGGTCGTATAGGCACTGCTGGTCAGCACCTGACGAACTTCCTCTGCCGGAAGACCAATGTCCGTTCCAAGTTGCAGCAGGGTTTCGTGATCGGCCGTGTTCAATCCTTCGGTGAAGTAAGCTTTGAATAACCGTTCTTCCAGGGCATCGCCCTGGTCGTATTTTTTGGCGAGTTGTACCAGCCGGTGGGCGTCGAACGAGTTAGCGACGACGGCTTTGTCAAAATCATAGTCCAGGCCAACTTCCTTCGCCATGTTGGTTACATAATCGTTCATTTGCCGGGCGTAACCCAGCGTCCAGCCTTTTACTTCGGCCAGGTACTCCGTCACGCTTTTGTCCGGATCAGTCACCTGACTGGGGTTAAGTTGGAAGCTTTTCCAGACAATTTCAATCGAATCCTTTTGCGGGAACTGAGCCAGCGCGGCTTCAAATTTCCGTTTTCCAATGTAACAGAACGGACACATCACGTCCGACCAGATTTCTACTTTCATACTGAGCTACGTGTCTAATTTTCGGAATCCGGGCCGCCCGGGGGAGGCCGGTATTGACCGAAAGAAAAATGTTGTTACACCAATAAGGAATTCGGGTCTAAATTGGTTCGGTCGGAGGAGGGTCGGCACGGAGCAAACAGGTTTGGATGCTTTTTCGTACCTTTACTTCCATCCTCCGCTGAAGATGTGTTAATGGCACCCTTACCCCTGACATGACCTACGAAGCCTTGTCTCCTCTTTTCTGGGGGATGGTACTGGCGATGTTCCTGGCCAACTCCATCCAGTGGTTCATGTATCGGGAGCGGATTTATGGCCTTTACACCATTTATACCCTCGTTTGGGCCTTTTACTTCGTCATCAACCATTTTCAGTTACCGACCAACCTGGGTAACTTTTACAAGCTGTCGTCCTACGTTGGCTACATTCTGTACCTCGAACTGGCGAAACTGTTCCTGAACCTGCGCGAACGGCCCCGGTTTTTGCGGTGGGTGGTCATTGTTCAGTGGATGCAGGCGTTTTATTGTATCGTCAAAACGTATATCTACCTTTTTACGGATTTCTGGCAGACGCCCTTACACCACATTCTGCTGCAACCCATCCGGTTTGCCATGCTGGCAGTAGGCGGTTACATCGTTTACTCGTTTTTCCGCTCGAAGGATGTGGTGGCCCGTTTTTTCGTGGCCGGTACGGCATCGTTGCTCATCAATCATTCCATCACCGCGGCTCTGTTGCTGCATTCTCCGGATCTGAGTCTGTCGCTGCCATTCTGGAAACATCCCGATTTGTACTTGCAGGCCGGTGTCGTAATCGACCTGATTTTCTTTTCCCTGGGCATCTCGTACCGGCATCGTCGCGAAGCGGTTCGGAAGGCGGTTGTGGAAAAAGACCTGGAACGGGAGCGGGAGCAGCGGCACCGCGAACACCTCGAAGCCGATCTGGCCTTACAGCGGATGCAGCAGGAAAAGACTGAGGTGCAGATGCGGGCGCTGCAAAGCCAGGTCAACCCGCATTTTCTGTTCAACGGCCTGAACACGCTTTCTTCGCTGATCGACGAAAGTCCCCGGCAGGCCAGCGAGTTCGTCGATGAGTTGTCGAACGTCTACCGGTATCTGTTGCGGAGTAACGAAAACGAGCTGGTGACGCTCAGCGACGAACTGCGGTTTATTCGGTCGTATTTTCACCTGTTGCAAACCCGGTTTGGGTCGAGCATTCAGTTGAAGCTTTCGATTGACCCACCGTATCACGAGTACCTGCTGCCACCGTTGACGCTGCAATTACTGGTTGAGAATGCCGTCAAACACAACATCGTGATGCCCGAACAGCCGCTTTCCATTCACATCCGGACTACCAATCCGGACTTGCTGATTGTCGAGAACAACCTGCAACGGAAAAACCTGCGCATCGAATCGAACGGAGTCGGCCTGTCGAATATCGAGCACAAATACCGGCTGTTGAACCAGCCCACTCCGCTCGTGGGGGAAGCCGATGGCTGGTTTCAGGTGATTCTGACGTTGCTGAACCAACCGCAGACGCAGTTAGCCAACCCGCAAAAGGCATGAGGGAACGGGAACTGGCGTTGAATCGGCTGAAACGGGCGGCTTTTGCGGGTCTTGAACCCTCTGAAACCGAATGGCAGGCGTTTGCGTCCTGCTGGCATCCGGTCGAATACCGGCGCAAAACCGTGTTGACTGCGGCCGGAGAGATCGAACGCTACCTTTATTTTGTGCTCGACGGGGTGCAGCGGGCCTATTACCTGGGCGATGGCAAGCGGGACGCCACGCTGATTTTTTCCTACGCCGATTCCATGTCGGGCATCATTGACTCCTTTCAACTGCAACAACCATCGCGGTATTATCTCGAAACGCTGACTGCCAGCCGGTTGCTCCGGATTTCGTACCCGGATTTTGACCGACTACTGGCGACCTTTCCGACGCTCGAACGCTGGGGGCGGCTGGGCACGGCGACTGCCATGTCGGGGCTGATGGAGCGCTACATTGAACTGATGACGTACAGCGCCGAGGAAAAATTCCGGATTCTGCTGACCCGTAGTCCGCACGTGCTGCAACTGATCCCGCACAAGTACCTGGCTTCCTACCTCGGTCTTGATCCGACCACGTTCAGCAAACTGCTGGCATCCGTGAAACTGTAGTCGGACACACAGAATCTTGGTCTGGCCCAAGATTATTCCGGCCACAGCCGCGTAGGTTTGCATCAGAAGAACCAGAAAACCATGCCAACTTTTGATACAAACGTGCTGCTCGAACAATTGGCCGCCGAAACCCGGGAACTGATTCAGGTGGTTCAGGGAGAATTTAATAGCTTGACGGACCGGGAGTTAAACCGCCAGCCTTCGCCGGACCGCTGGAGCGTGGCGCAGTGTCTCGAACACCTCAACAGCTACGGGACGTATTACCTTCCGAGACTCGAAAACGCCATTCAGGAAGGGGCACAAAAGGGAAGTCGGCCTGCGGCCCGGTTTCGGAGCGGTTGGCTGGGCAATTATTTCACCAACTCGATGCGTCCCAACGATGATGGTTCCATTGGAATGAAGTCGAAAGCTGTGAAAAACCATACCCCGGCTTCAGACCTGGATGCAAGGGCCGTGTTGTGGGTGTTTCTCGATCAACAGAATCAGATAATCGCTCTGCTTGAGGAGGCAAAACGAGTCGACATTCAGGAACTTAGAGTGCCAATTTCAATCGCCCGGTTTGTCCGGTTGTCGGTGGGCGATACGTTCCGGTTTTTACTTGCGCACGAACAACGGCACGTGTTGCAGGCCCGAAAAGTGGCCCGGATCTTGTTTCCTGATTCAAAATTGTTCGTTGAATTGTAATATTTTTTATGTTTGGTGATGCTCCTAACCATCACCTTTCTCGCCATCCTGGCCCTGATCGGGCTCATCTCCCTTGTCCGCTTACATACTTTCCTGGCATTTCTGGCGGTTTCGCTGGGCGTTGGCCTGGCGCTGGGCCTAAAACCGCTGGCCATTCTGGATTCCATTCAGAAGGGCATCGGCGGTACGCTCGGTTCCATTACGGCCATCATTGCGCTGGGGGCCATGCTGGGGAAACTGGTCGCCCAAAGCGGGGCCGCTCAGCGGATCGCCATTCAATTGATGGAGTTGGTCGGGACGCGGCACGCCCGCTGGGCGTTTCTGGTCACCGGTTTTATTGTCGGCTTACCGCTTTTCTACTCGGTCGGTTTTCTGCTGCTGGCCCCGCTGGTCATCACGGTTTCGTACCGCTACAAACTACCGGCTCTGTACCTGGGATTGCCCATGCTGGCGTCGTTGTCGGTCACGCAGGGCTATTTGCCACCCCACCCGGCTCCGCTGGCAATTCTGAAACAGTTCAACGCCGACATGGGACTGACACTCTTCTACGGCATCATCGTTTCGATTCCGGCCATTCTGATTTCCGGCGCGTTGTTTGGGGCCACCGTAAAACGCTACACCACGCCCGCCAACCCGGCGTTCATTGCCCCCGACCTGCGCGAAGATCAGATGCCCTCGGCCGCGACCAGCTTTCTGACGGTTTTGCTGCCCATTTTACTCATTGGCCTCAGCACCTTCTGTAGCTCGCTGTTGCCAGAAGGGCCGCTGGTTCAGCAGGTCATCGTGTTTGCGGGCGAACCGGTGGTGAGCATGTTCCTTTCGGTTTTAGTGGCGATGTATACGCTGGGCGTCCGACGGGGAAAAACCGTCCCAGAGGTGACGGTTCTATTCGGCGATGCGATCAAGGATGTAGCGATGCTGTTCCTGATTTTTGGCGGGGCCGGGGCGCTGAAGCAGGTGCTGACCGACGGCGGGGTGAGCGAATCGATCGCCGGGATGATGAAAGACTCGACCCTGCATCCGTACGTGCTGGCCTGGGGCATGGCCGCGCTGATCCGGGTCTGCACGGGCTCCTCGACGGTTTCGGGCATTACGACGGCCGGTTTTGTCGCGCCCATGCTAGCCGCAACCGGTGTCGAACCCAACCTGATGGTGTTAAGCATCGGCGCGGGCAGCATGATGTTTTCGCACGTCAACGATACCGGTTTCTGGTTGTTTCGGGAATACTTTCAACTGTCGATGGCCGACACGCTCAAAACCTGGTCGGTGATGGAAACGCTGGTGTCGGTGACGGGGCTGCTGGGGGTCATGGCGTTAAGTTATGTACTGAGTTAAGGTGTTGAGCCCATTTTATCACTTCACAAACTTTTTCGGAACCAACCCGTTGGGAGCGGGTTAAGCAACCGGTTTGGGAAAGCGTATCGGGATCGGCAACGGCACCGCAGCCGTACCGAGCGAATTTCACGCAACGTTTACTTTCGATCCGGTTTTATGAAAAAACAACCCGTTACTTCTCTCCTGATGGGGCTGGCGACTGCCGCTGCCTTAAGCTCCTGTTCCAAAGATCATCAGATTGATGCCAAAGTACCCGAAACCAACAAAGAACCTACCTCGGCCAGTATTCAGGGCAACGTGTTCGAACCGGCCCTGGTCGATGCCACCGACGAGCGGGTGGCTCAGTTGAAACTGCCAGCCGGTTTCCGGATTGCCAAGTTCGCCGACCAACTCGAAAAACCCCGGATGCTGACGGTCAGCGAGTCAGGGCATGTGTACGTCACGAGTCGCCAGGCGGGTACGGTGACGCTTTTGCGGGATACAAACGCCGATGGAAAAGCCGACCAGAAGCAGGTGGTAGCCAACATAAAAGCCGTGCATGGATTGACGATTCACGACGGAAAAATGTACCTGGTGGCCGTTAAGGAACTCTACCGAGCCGACATCAATTCGGACGGAACGCTCGGTACACCCCAGCAACTGATCAATGATTTGCCGGACGGCGGCCAGCACCCCAACCGAACCATCGATTTCGGCCCGGATGGTTTGCTTTACATTACGGTGGGCAGCACCTGCAACGCCTGCGCCGAACCGAATGCCGAACACGCGACGATTCTGCGGGCCAATCCCGACGGTAGCGGACGGATCATTTACGCCAGCGGACTGCGAAACACCATTGGCTTCGACTGGCACCCGCAAACCCAGGCGCTGTACGGTTTTGACCACGGCATCGACTGGCTGGGCGACGAGCAGCAGAAGGAGGAACTCAACCAGATCAAACAGGGCGGTTTTTACGGCTGGCCGTACATCTACGCCGATGGTAACTACAACCCGCATCCCCGACCAATGGGCGATACGACTTACGCGGAGATTCTGGCCAAAACGACCTTGCCTGAGCACCTGTACGAAGCCCATGCCGCGCCGATGGGCCTGATTTTCTATACGGGTTCGGGGGCTACCAACGGTTTTCCGGCGGAATACCAGAACGATGCGTTTGCCACCATGCGCGGTTCGTGGAACCGGATGCGGCCGTCGGGCTATAAGGTGGTGCGGGTTCATTTCGAGAACGGGAAACCCGCCCGCGTCGACGATTTCGTGACCGGTTTTCTGGTGAACAACAACCAGGCGCAGTTTGGCCGCCCGGTGGGGATTACCACCATGCCGGATGGTTCGCTGCTGTTTACGGACGATAACAACGGGGTGATTTACCGGGTCAGTTACCAGCAATAACAGGCATAATCCGGAATTGATTTTATGTTGCAAAAGGGGCCGGTTTTTAAAACCGGTCCCTTTTGCCATCTGGCAAATATCGTTCACCAATTCATTTAAACGAAAATCAATGGTAGTCGAGTCTTACTTTTTCACTGATTCCATCGCTTTCCCCTGAGCGATCAGTTCGCGGTACGTGAAGTGTTCGTTCGGCACATTCCGAAGCTGGTTGGCAACGGTGGCCCGAATCAGTGCTGATCGGTTTTCAAGATCAATCTCGTTCGCAATCACTTCGACCGACTTTTGCCGGTCGTATTTTTTATTCAGAGGATCACAACTGAATAAGGTACAGGACAGGAGCGTAAGGCCAATAAAACGCAGGTTCATGCTGGAAAGCGTTAATTAACGCTTCCTTTTCCTCAAAACAAATGCCAGTTTGTATGGCTAAGTATTCAAAAAACGATGTTTTCTCAAAGATTATCGGTGCTTTTCAATGCCCAGTATACCAGTACCGGCTGGAAGAAAAGACGTAAAAACCGTTTTCGGTCGGTGTCCAGCCCAAAGGCATTCCGACGATTGACATACTGGGAAATATTCCCCGGAAAAACCGCGGTAAAAAAACCGGCTGTTACTTGCCCAATGGTTTGCTGGGTTGCTTCCGACGCCAACACCAGGCTGCTCCCCAGCGCTATTTCTACAATGCCGGAATAAATTACGGTATCGTCAACGGGCAACGGAACCCAATCCGGCACCTGGGCTTTGAATTCTTTTCGGGCAAATGTCAAATGGCTGATTCCGGCAAAGACCAGACTAGCCCCCAACCCGATTCGGGCGGCTTTTTTTACGATTTTTTCGTTCATGCTGTCAAAACGGTTTTCTAACGTAATCAATCCCCGGCATTTTTGTTTCAGCAGGTGAAAATGTCTATCAGATGATGGGGAAAATTATTGCCCGGAGGCTGATAGTTAGAAAACAAAGAGAGAAAAAAATACGCTTTTGGCAATCGTTTTGAAGCACTCGTTCGTACGTATAGGGCAGGGAGCAGTTCCAGGAAACTGATTACTTGCGTATGAAACGATTCTTTTCTCTGTTCTACTTTTTAATACTATCTGTTTCAGTGGGTTGGGCACAAAAAGCGGCTGGCGTCGGGGAGGCTATTCGGTACATCAAACTGGCGAATACGCTGCGGGCACTGGACAAACCGCAGGATGCGATTAACCTGCTGGAACGGGCTTTGCCAGCCGTTCGGGGCCAAAACCGGTATTGGGAAGCCGTGGCCTGCGAACTGCTGGGTTTAGCCCATTATGAAAACAACAACACCGAGCATGCCGAGTATTACCTGAAAATTGCTCGGAGTCGCTACGAAAAAATGCGCTATGTGGCCAGCGCCTGGGGCGTCAACGAGCTGATTCGCGAGATTTCGGGCAAAAACCTGTATGCCGGTATTCAGTTCGGCGCGTCGGAAGTCCGGCTGGCGATTTTCAAAACGCGCTACGAAAGCGATTTTTACGAAAAAGACATCAAAACCAAATTCGAAGTGCCGAACGTCACGTTTGTGGCCGATGCTTCAAATTCTCTGAAAGCCGGACAGGATGCGCTGAAAATTTGCCTGGATACCATCAATCGGTACAACATTCCGAACGAGCGAATCTTTATCGTATTCAGCAACGAAATGAAGGAAGGATTGGCAAAAACCCCGGCTACCCGAAAGAGGCTCTATGAGCAGTTGTCGCGGACGCTGCCCGCCGGAAACCTGCGCATCGACACAACTCTCTCCGTGGATCGGGAAGCCGAACTGTTTACGATAGGTTCCATCCCCCGGAAAGTCTGGTCGACCACCTCCTCTCTGTACATTGGCAGTGATGCCAGTACTGGCGGTTATTTTGACCCGGACAAAACCTTTCACCCCGTGGAAACTCCGGTGGGTATCAATACTCTTGTAAATAGGATTGAAAGAAAGGGCACCCTGTCGGCCGACGCTTTCAAAAAAGAATCCCAGCGGGTTGTTAAAGCCGTAGCCGATACCGCCCTTACCCGTCGGTTTGCCGCCGGTAACCCTGGCTTGCAGCAACGGCGGACAGTGGGTTTAGGCGGAGAGGTAGCCTGGGCCTTGGTAACTTACCTTCATCCCGAAAAAACGGGCCTTACGGCGGTGGCGATTTCGTCGGATGATGTGGAGCGGTTTAAACGGCTCGTGCTGGACGATTACAAAGCCCTGACCCATCCGGATCTGAAAGTCATTACCGATCCCGGTCTGCGTAGCCGGGCCGAACAGGAGATCCGCACCGTGCGCGATCAGGTGGGTGAAAAACAGCTCATCGCCGGTGCTTTGTGGCTGGATGCCATTATGAAAGCCTATTCCACACCATCGGCTCCCAAACGATTTGTTTTTATTCGTAATTCCGACATTGGCTGGGTGACCGGTAAATTTCTGGAAACCATCAGCGGGGAATACGAATCGACCATCGCGAAAGGAGCCTTGTATACACGATAATGACGAGTAGAGGTTGAGAGTGGTTTTTTAGTAGTCAGGCACCCTTGCGTACATGCAGACGCAGGGGTGCTTTTTTGTAAGATACGCAGTAAAGAAAGCTATTTTAAAAAATATTAATATTGTATCGACGGCCGGAAAAGGTCCAATTCGCCTGAATAGCTTTGTCTTACAGGGTTTACGGTATTTTCTTTAGCCTGTTTTGCCAACGGACCTCCCTGATGATCTATAGCATTTAAGCAAGGTTTAAAGTACCTTTAACCAGTTAATGTTCGATTCGTTTATTTCCGATAAACCCTATGCAATCTTCCCGTCGCGATTTCGTCAAGGGGCTGACGGCGGCTTCGGCGCTGCTGGCTACCCAAAGTGTCGCCAAACCTTTTCACATCATCCGGGATCTGAAAAAAATCAGCCCGAACGACAAAATCCGGATTGCCACCATCGGCATGGGCATCCAGGGCAATTACGACACCCAGGCGGCCCTGCGCAACCCGGAGGTGGAACTGGTGGCCGTCGCCGATCTGTATTCCGGGCGGCTTGAACACGCGCGAACCGCCTTTGGGCAGCAACTGTTCACCACCCGCGACTACCGAGAAATCCTGGCTCGGCCGGATGTCGATGCGGTTTTGGTCGTCACGCCTGACCACTGGCACGATCACATCACCATTGCGGCCCTGAAAGCCGGGAAGCACGTTTACTGCGAAAAACCGATGGTGCAGCACCTGAACGAAGGCAAGGCCGTCATCGATGCCTGGAAAAAATCGGGAAAAACGATGCAGGTGGGTAGCCAGCGGATCAGCAGCGCGTCTTTTCAGGAAGCCAAACGGCTGATCCAAGCGGGTGAGATTGGGGCTATTAACTACATTGAATCGAACAACGACCGGTTTAACGCCATTGGGGCCTGGAATTATTCTGTTCCTCCCGATGCCTCGCCCCAAACCGTCGACTGGGATCGCTTCCTGGGCGATGCACCTAAGCGGCCATTCGACCCGATCCGGTTTTTCCGCTGGCGAAATTTCAAAGATTACGGCACGGGCGTGGCGGGTGACCTCTTTGTTCACCTCATCACGGGTGTGCATTACGTGACCAATACGCTCGGCCCGACGCGGATTTATTCGTCCGGCAACCTGGCGTACTGGAAGGAGCATCGCGATGTGCCCGATGTGATGACAAGCATCATGGATTATCCGAAAACCGAGCAGCACGAAGCGTTCCAGATGGTTCTGCGGGTGAATTTTGCCAACGCGGGCAAGATCAGCAACGTGACGCGGATCATCGGCAATGAGGGGACGGTCGAATTTTCGGAGAACAACCTGATTCTGACTAAGAAAAAGCTGCCGATTGCGCCGGGCTACGGCAATTACGACAGTTTCTTTACGTTTACGGAAGACGTACAGAAGAAATTTGTGGAGGAATACGACGCCAAGTATCCGCCCGAAACCCGCAAGGCTGAACCCGTGAAGGAAGTAAAGTTCGAAGCGCCGAAGGACGACGATGCACACGCCAAACACTTCGGCGACTTCTTCGCCAATGTCCGGGCCGGAAGCCAGGGCACCATTGAAGACCCGGTATTCGGGTTCCGCGCGGCCGCACCGGTTTTGGCCTGCAACGAAAGTTATTTCGAGAATAAGGTCATACACTGGGATCCGGTAACGATGACTCAGAAAAACCCGGCCGCTCCGAAACCTAAAGCTTCGCCAGGCAAGAAACCGAATCCGGCGAAAAAAGCCGTAACGGTGGCGAAGAAGTCCTAATACAAAATAGCCAGATACTTCAAAAACCCGGTTGTAAAGCCGGGTTTTTCGGATTTGAGCAAATCAGGCATCTAACCCCAACACGCTCTGGCAATATCCTCGACGGAATAAAAAACTGCAATTCCGGGCTGATTTTCGAATACATCGGCGCGGGTGTAGCCCCATGCAACTGCTCCGAAGGCCATCCCGGATTTTTCGGCCGCTTCCTGATCCCGCATTTCATCGCCGACACACAGAACCTCGTGCGGTTTCAGTCCCAGGCTGGTCATGGCCTTTTTGAACTTGTGCTGTTTGCCAAACAGCGAAGTTCCGCAACCGTAGTAGGTGATCAGGGAAGCGGTTTCGGGACCAAGAACCCGGCGGATGTTTTGTTCCGAATTCGAACTGACAATAGCGATCCGTACGCCCTGAGTCGTCAGTTTTTTGATGAGGTCAGCTATTCCGGTAAATAACGGAATCTGCCCGATATCCCGGCCCATCATGCGAATGAAAGCGTTGGCAATCAGCGGGACTTTCCAGGCCGGTATCCGTGAGTTTTTAAGCAATTGCCGGGCATCCATGCCGCGCATCTGATCAACTTTGACCGGATCAATGGGCGGAAAATGATAGGTTTCCGCCAGGATGTTGACCGTGCTCATAAAGTAAGGGAACGAATCGGCCAGGGTGCCGTCAAAATCGAAAATAACCAGTTTGTATTTCATCCAAGGGTAGGATTCATGGGTGTTGATTTCCAGCCATCAGTCTTTGGCGTGTCGGATCGGAATATTCTCACCTTTCCAGAGCCGTCGGGTAGTCCAATCCTGGTCGGGGCCGGTCCAGAAAGGATCGGTAGCGGGTAGGCCCAGCATCAAAAAGGCTTCGGCACAAAGGTACAGGCTGCCCGTTGAGATGTAATTTTCACCCACGAGCGGCTGGTGGCCAACCAGTCCAATCTGCAGCCAGCCGGTTTTGTCGAAGGTTCCCGGCGCTTCGACCTGCCGTTTGATCACCGCATACAAAGCTGCCCGGACCTGCTGCGGGGCCAGCCCCTCCGGCAGGGTTTTCATTAAGGCGATCTGCGACAGCAACTGAAACGCGCCGAACCGGTAGGCCAGCGACCGGCCCAGGGGCGGGTACGTGCCCTCGGGTGAAATCAGGCTTTCCAGCACTTCGGCGTAACGTTGGGCGCGGCTCAGGACGGTTTCGTACTCTTTCTTGACGGATGGGCTGGGGGCTTCTTCCGAGAGCGTTTTCAACACATCGAGCAGCATGGGCTGGATGACGAAGCTGTTGTAATAATCCCAGTGAAAATTCGGGCCGTCGCCGTAAGCGCCGTCACCTTTGTACCATAACTGATGTGATTTCAGGGCATAGTCGATCCGCATCCGGTCGCAGGAACCTTCAAATTTTAGCAAGGCCGCTTCCACTTCGGCGCTGAACAGCAGCCAGTTGTTGTAGCCGGGCGTAATGACCCGCGTTGATTTCAGGGCAGCAAGTATATTGGCTTTCGCACTGGCGTCCAGCCGGTTCCAGAGTTGATTAGGTGCCCGTAACAGGCCCTGCGCCAGAAAAGCCGCATCGACCAGCGGCTGACCGCCCTTCGTGAAATTCATAAAATCCGGCGACTTCGGATCCGTCGCGTTGCGCAGGCACAGCAGCGTCAGGTTGATGTACTTTTGGCGTAGCTGGCCCTCGGGGGTGGCATCCGGTCCGAGTTCGAGCCAGGGAGCGATCCCGGCCAGCAGCCGACCGAAGGCTTCCAAATGCGAATAGTCCCGGCGATTATCGGAGGAGGCTTCGACGGGCATCGTCTGCCGCAAACGGTTCTGACTGAGCGACACCAGAACCGGGTCGGCAATTTTAACCAGTGTCTGGACCAGGTATTCGCGTTCGGCCTTGGCTGGATCGGTTGAGGGTTGGGCCAAAACCGGGGTTGACAAAGCCAGAAGAAGAACGACCAGAACGGACGTGAAAAGCCGTTCTGATCGGAACGTGCGTTGAAAAAAAGTGCGGTTTTGGGCTGAGCCAGCGTTCGACGGTCTCATACGAAAAGGAGGGGCAGGGTTACGATTGACGGCGCATATTACGGCACATTCAACGTTTTTCCTACGCTCAAACCAGTTCGCCCCCCATTGCCGGGTCCGTAAAGCTGTCCAGGCCGGTTTCGACGCGTCCTGCGTAGCGATATTCAAAAGCCGTGTGGCCCGTTACTTTGACGCTGAAATCGTACCAGCCAAAACTCTTGCCCAGATCCAGCACCAGACTCGCCCGGCCACCTTTCGGAATGGTTTTCGACTGGTCGGGGGCTTTGTAGGCATTATCCCGAATTTCAACCGTAAGGGCGTTGGCTTTGTCCAGGTTGATCAACGTAAGTTCGACCGAACCCGTGAGCGACTTCGATTTGGGTGCCTTGCGCTGGTAATCAACTACTACTTCCAGTTGCGGGTCGTTGGCGTCGCCGATAAACTCCCGGAAGAACCCGTTGGGGCCATGCACGCGAAACTGGTAGGTCTGGTTTTCAAAGTCGCCGAGCTTCCACGCATCGGTCAGGCTGTCACCGGCCGATACGGCATAATCCCGCACCTGAACGTTCCGCACCGGTTTCTCGGCTTCTGACTCGTAATTGTCCAGCGCATAAACCACAAATGGCGAACCGGCCGACCGGGCTTCAAATACCTCGTTTTTCGCCTGGAACGTGATGTCAAAGGATTGTTTATCAGCATTCAGCTTCCCATCGGCGTATAACTGGTAGGGCAGGGCACACGACGCCCGAACGCCTTTTTCCTGTTTCGGCAGCAACGGCGACGACACACCCGATCGCTTGATCTGTTCAATTTCGGCTTTGGTCAGCTTACGATAGCCCGACGGCAATTCCTTGAACTTCGCTTTGTGAATGGTTTCGACAAATTCATTTTTTTCGACAAAAGCCGGTAGCGGTATTTTCTCGCCTTTATAGGGTCGGAACACTGAGGTCAGATCCCCGCAAACTGTCCGACGCCAGGCGCTGATGTTGGATTCTTCGACTTTCTTACCGGTTTTTTTGCTTAAATAAACCTCCAGGAACCGCAGAATGGACGTGTGATCGAACACCTCCGACGAGATCTTGCCACCCCGGCTCCAGGGCGAAGCAATGACGAGCGGCACGCGGTAACCGAGTCCGATGGGCCCCGAGCGGGCGTCTTTTTTCGGATCGCTCACTTTTCGCTGCAATTCCTGCTCCATGAAGACATACTCGACACTGGTATCGATGCCCTTCGACACCCGGCCGGTTTCGGGTTTGTCGGGATGCGGGGCCACAAAGGGCGGAACGTGGTCGAAATAACCGTCGTTTTCGTCGTAACACAGAATGAAAATTGTCTTTTTCCAGACCTCCGGATTCTGGGTCAGGATGTCGAGCATTTCCGAAATATACCAGGCCCCGTACCAGGCCGCGCCGGGGTGGTCCGAGAAGTTTTCGGGGGCCACCACCCACGAAACCGTCGGCAGGTTACGGTTTTTAACGTCTTCCCGGAACTGGTGCAGCACATCGCCTTTCGGGATTTCTACTTCACGCTCCGTGGTTCCGTCGTGGTATTTCAGCGAGGTCAGCGAGTGGTAGTTTGGGTCGTTTTTATTGGTAGTAAAGGCTTTTTCGTGCAGGTTTTTCGAGCGTTGGGACAATTTCTCAAACTTTTCCCGACTCCATTTTTCGCGGTGTTCCCGGCTGGTTTTCAACTCGGCTTCCTTACGGGCCAGACTCTTCTTCAGCAAATCGGTTTCCGCGCCAGTTTCGGGTAATGTTTTCAATTTGTCAGTAAGCTCCTGAATTTCAGTCGGAAGTGCTTCGATTCGCTGGTGGAGGTAACGTTGGTAGGCTTCTGAAAAACCGACGTTGTATTGCTCAAACCACTCAATCGGGTTATCGGTGAAGTTGGCCAGCCAGCCTTCCTCTTCCCCCGTAAACCCGACGGGCAGGCTCAGTTCGTTCTGGTAAATTCGCCACGAAATACCCTGATCCTCCAGCCGTTCGGGGAAAGTCGTCCAGCGGGCGTTGTCGCCGTAATCCACGTCCTCGTTCCGGACATTGGCCTTCGACGAACGCTCGGGTTTTTCACGGATGGTACCGGTCCAGAGGTACAGGCGGTTGGGCGTCGTGCCGGTCAGCGATGAACAGAAATTCTGGTCGCAAACCGTGAACGCATCGGCCAGGGCGTAGTAAAACGGGATGTCTTCCCGGTTGTAGTAGCCCATTGTCAGGGGCATTTTGGCGTATTCCTTGTTGCCTGACTTCTTGGAATCCAGCCATTTATCGTATTTCCCGTTGTTGCGGGCGTCCACCTGGTTCGTCCAGGAGTGGGGGAGCGAACTCATCCAGGTCGCTTTGGTGTCTTTCAGATTCAACCGGAACGGTGCGTAGGTTTCACCGGCCGCATTGCTCTGGAGCCAGACCGGGTTTTTGTTGGGCAAGGTGATGGCCCGGGGGTCATTGAAGCCCCGAACACCCTGAAGCGCACCGTAGCAGTGATCGAAGGAGCGGTTTTCCTGCATCAGGATCACGATGTGTTCAGCATCCAGAAACGTGCTGCCCGGTTTAGGGTCGATGGCCAGGGCTTTCTGAATCGATTCGGGCAGGCCCTGGAACAGGCTGGTGCCGCTGGCCAGGAGGGCGGCTTTTTTAAGAAACTCTCTGCGGGTGTCGGTCATGACGGAGGGCAAAAAGGTGGATCAGTAAAGTTACTTTACTTTACTCCGTTTCGCCAAAAAAAGGCCCTAAGTTAACAGAATAATAACGTTTTAGCTTGGGTTGTTACACAGTGTTTATCAGGGAGCATCAGAGGTTATCAGGGGTTTATCAGGGTACCTCTGAGGTTCCCTGATAAACACTGTGTAACAACTAGCTGAACTACTCGCTATCTTCAATATAACAGACAGATTTTGTGCTACCAGACGGTGCTCGAAAGAAAACCACTTAGTCTGATAAATTGACGTTTTTTGAATAGATTACACTCAACTTTCATCGGTTTCTTCCTAAATTACGTATGTTTCTGCTAAAATCTGTTTTAGAATGCGCTTGCTATTGGGGTTGATGCTGTTGTCATTCACATTGCTGGCTCAGCCGAAAGGCTGGCGGGAAATTACTATTTCCAATGGGCTTTCGCAGGGGATGGTATTTGATCTGAAACAGGACCGAAACGGATTCATCTGGATTGCAACCAAAGATGGCCTGAATCGGTACGATGGACACAATTTTACTGTTTTTACCCATGATCCCTACAATTCCAATAGTCTATCTGACAATTACTGTACAGCCCTGCTGCTTGATCGGAACGGACGTTTGTGGGTTGGAACCCACAATCAGGGATTGAATCTTTTTGACGACCGCACCCGGCGGTTTTACCACATTACGATCAGCGATGGAGCCGACACCAATGCAGGGAATTATGAAATTAATCACCTGACGGAGGACCCCGAAGGGAACATCTGGGTCGGGACCAATACCGGCAAACTGTTTCGAATAGCATTACCCGCCAGCCTGGACACTGGTTTCCCGAAGGCGTCGAACTTTACGACAAAGGTCCGGATTACATCGGTTACGCTCAGGCAAACTCAATCCGGTGATTACATTCGTGACCTTCAGTTCAGATCGGATGGCCGGGCGTTTGTTGGCACCCAATATGCCATTTCGGAATTTGACTGGAAACGGCCAGGGCACGGAGGGGTACAAACCCGGTTTTCGGCCGGAAAAACTGACTTTCACGATGTATACTCGTTGCCGGAGCAGGATCTCTGGATTGCCTGTACCAGCAGCCAGATCTTGTGTTGGTACCAGGGGAAAAAGAAAACCATTGCCTTACCAAGACGGGATTATTTTGGCGTAAAAATCAGCGCGATCGATGCCAGGACAATCGCAATTGCCACCCCCGATCACTTGTGGCTGCTGTCACCAAAGGAACTATGGCAACAGGATAGTCTGACCGCCCGCCGGGCGTATGTGGCCTTACCACCCAACATTGCGACGATTACCAGTCTGCTCAAAGATCGGGCCGGTTTGGTCTGGGCCGGAACCAGCGGCTACGGTTTGCGGACGTTCAACCCCCAGATCAAGGAATTCCGGGCTTATTTGCCGTATACTTCCCTATCGCAGATTTATGTCGACCGGCAGAACCGTGTTTATATTCGCTACCAGTATGCTTATGACCGGCTCGACCGTAACAACAACCGCCGGGTTTCCTTTCTGAACCCGGCGTTGCCAGCGGCCGACCGGCGGCAACGCTATCTGTTTCAGGATCGTCAGGGAAATTTCTGGGTGTCCAGCACGCATTTTCAAACACACGAACACCGGCTTTTCAAGTTTTCGGAGGATTGGCAGTTGCTCAAGAAATACGCCTTGCCAGCTTCGGTTTCCTTTGGTTTTTTTGGCAACCAAACCCTTGAAGCCCCCGATGGTACACTTTGGATTGGAGCTGCCAATGGACATTTACTGCGGTTTAACCCCAGAACCGAGACCTTTCAGATTTACCAGTACCAGCACCTGCTGCCGCAACAGGGGGCCGGAATTGAAACCTATGCGATGCAATTTGATCCGGATGGTACGCTTTGGGTAGGTACCCCGGCCGGACTCGTCATTGTTCGGAATAGTCTGAGCCGACCGGAGTTTTCGATTTATAAAAACGACGCTAAAGACCGCCAGAGCCTGAGTAACAATTTTGTGTCGTGCCTGCTGGCTGACCCTGCCGAACCGGGTCGTTTCCTGTGGATCGGAACGAAAGGCGGAGGGCTGGAGCGGCTGGACAAACGAACGGGACGGTTTACGCATTTTAATGAAACACAGGGGTTGCCAAACCGGGTCGTTTACGGAATACTGCCCGACCAATCGGGAAACCTCTGGGTGAGTACCAACCGGGGGCTGGCCCAGTTCAATCCGAAAACCGGTCAGCTTCGGGCATACACAAAGGAGGATGGTTTACAGGATGATGAATTCAACACAGGCGCGTTTTTTAAAGCCGCATCGGGGGAGTTGTTTTTTGGCGGAATCAACGGTCTGACGGCCTTTTGGCCCGGTGAAGTAGGCAATCAGGTACGTCAAAAACCGCGTTTGAACATTATCGGACTGAAAATCAATAACGAAGCCATTGAGGCAGGGCACTCCGGGTCGGTTTTGCCGCAAAGTATTGAATACAGCCAGCGGATCGATCTGGCGCATGATCAGAATTTGGTAACGCTTGAATTTGGGTTGATGGAGTATGCCAATCCGGCCCGTCACCGGTATCGCTACCGGCTTTCGGGGATCGATCAGGACTGGGTAGAAGCCGGTTCAAACCGTTTTGCCAATTACGCACACCTGCCCGACGGCGATTACAGATTTACCGTAATGGGGTCGGCTAATGGTGAAGTCTGGAGTGCGCCCGTGGATTTACGGATTCGGATACATCCGCCTTTCTACCGAAGCTGGTGGGCTTATCTGGTGTATGCCGGGCTACTGGGGGTGGTCATTTGGCAGGTATATCGCTTCCAAACTCAACGGTTTCTGCTGCAGCAACAGGTGGTGTTCGAAAAACGGGAAGCACTGCGACTGGCCGAGCTGGATACCCTGAAGACCCAGTTTTTTACCAATATCTCCCACGAACTTCGGACACCGTTGACGCTCATTCTGGGGCCAATCGAACAACTGGCACAAGAATATGCCAGAGACGATCGGTTTCCGATGCTGCAACGAAACGCCCGGCGACTCCTTCGCCTGACCAACCAGCTTCTGGATCTGAGTAAGCTGGAAGCCGGGCAACTCCGTCCCGAACCCCGATCGGGTGATCTGGCGGTTTTTTTTCGCACCATTGCCGGTTCGTTTCGGTCGCTGGCCGAAGAGCGACACATCCGGTTCCAGTTTGACCAGAACCAGGCAGAGTGGTGGGCATATTTCGACCCCGATCACCTGGAAACCATTGTGACCAATCTGTTGTCTAATGCGTTCAAATTTACGCCGGCTCAGCATGACGTTCGGTTGATCGTTCGGTATCCGGTGCTACAGGCGGACGCGGGCCTGGTTCTGGAAGTTCAGGATACCGGGATTGGGATCGCGCCCGGACACCTCGATCATATCTTCAATCGATTTTATCAGATCGAAGATAACGCCCGGTTTGCCTATACGGGAACAGGCATCGGGCTGGCGCTGGTCAGTGAGCTGGTGCGTGTTCAGGAGGGTTCGATTGAGGTCAGCAGTGCTGAGGGTGTTGGCACGACTTTCACGGTGAAACTACCCTTGCTGGCGGTTTCTGGCGACCAGACTGCAAACGGCGTTGCTTTCCCATCGGATTCTGTTGGGAAGGAACAGCCTGTCGGATTGGAAATGGGAGAGAGCAGGGTGCATGAACCGGAGAGTGAAACAGTAACCGATGCCGACGATCTGCTCCTGATCATTGACGATAATGCCGATATACGGGCGTATGTCCGGAGCATTTTCGAAAGTGAATACCGCGTGCTGGAGGCTTCCGACGGACAGGAGGGGCTGGAAAAAGCTACTGCCACCCTGCCCAGTCTGGTAATTTGTGATTTGATGATGCCCCGGCTGGATGGCTACGCCTTTTGCCGGATGCTGAAAGCCCAGGAGGCCACCAGTCATATTCCGGTGGTGGTGCTGACGGCGCGGGCGCAGGTGGCCGATCGCATCGAAGGCTTTGAACAGGGAGCGGATGATTTCCTGACCAAGCCGTTTCTACCATCGGAAATTCGGGTGCGGGTGCGAAATCTGATCCGGAACCAAAATCGGTTGCGGACTTATTTCAGCGGTCAAGAACGCGATGTTCGGATTGTCGTTGAACCGGAAAAGCGTCAGGAGGAAGTCTTTCTGCAAAAAGTGCGGGCCGTGATCGATCGACACCTGGGCGAAAGTGCCTTTAGCGTCGAACAACTCAGTCAGGAAATAAACCTGAGCCAGCGGCAACTGGTTCGCAAACTAAAAGCCCTAACCGACCAGACGGCCGTTGAGTTTATCCGGAATCACCGGCTGGAACAGGCGGCTCTGTATTTGCGGCAAAATGATCAAACGATCTCGGAAATAGCCTTCCGGGTCGGCTTTGAGAGCGTATCGTATTTTACGAAAATGTTTCAGGAAAAATTTGGACAACTTCCTTCGGCCTACTCCCGGATTTAACTTCATTTCCATTCCAGAAGCCCCATTTTAACCCAATTAAGCCGATTTTGGTAAAAATGAGACAAAGTTTGTCGAATATGGAGTAAAAAGTTTAGCGTAGGCTTGACAGATTTGTGCAGCAGCATTCTGCTTCTCTGTTCACTCAATTCGTACACTAAGCTATGAAGACGCACGACGTGGTTTTGCCGTTATCCGGTTTCATCCGACCTTGTTTCGCACCCGTTCGATTCGTTATCGGGGTTCTACTCCTGGTTTCTCTGACGACATTTTCGCTGCGAATAACCGTCGCTCACTTCCGGATGTTGGGGTTCGGTCCGACCACGAGTCGATTTATCTGCGATAGCTATTTGCACAGCCGGTTTTCTGAGAAGAGCATCAGGCCAATTCGTATGCCCAATCCCCAGTTCCGGACAACCGCAGGACCGCAGTTACCCTGGCATCCTGATCAGGATGGATCCGCCCACAACCACCGGATGTTAGCCTGAGGCAACTTCTGCCGAGCGACTTGACGGGTTTACTTTGCTTTCTCTGTTTTTGGCTTTAACAACCCCCGGGCAATGGGTTCCGGCTTTGATTTGGGGTCGGCGTAGCGCAGCAGCGTGGCCGTCGGAAACTCGGCTTTGGGCGATTTGTTAACCAGCAACTGATACGATCGGGTGCCGATCACGAGGTTGTAGTACTGCATTCCGTCGGATTCCTGCGGAAGTCCCCAATTGGCAACGGGTTCTTTCGCCAGCAGGGTTTCATCTTCCTTCGACAAAGCCGCGTAAGTGGTGTCGGTCTGAAACTGTTTGTTGGTAATGCCTTCGATCGTCGTCACAACGGCCGCTGGGGCCGTCGGGGCGGTTTTCGATTGCGCCAGAACCGAAATTCCTGGCAGCAGCAGAAGGCCAAGCAAATTAAGATACGTTTTCATGGATTTCAGGAGTTACAACTTCAATCACTAATTTCCCTTTGACATGACCGGCTTCGCTGTCGCCATGCGCCAGCGCCAGTTCTTCCAGGCGGTACGTACGTTCGATGACGGGCAGCAGTTTGCCATCGGCTACCTGTTTTAACAGCCAATTCATCTGATCCTGGTTGAATGTGAACAGCAATGACTCCGCTTTCTGACCGGAGAAGGTCGTCAACGCCTGTTCCAGCACCTGTTTCGGCGAAGGAATTGTCGTAATGTAATGGCCGGTTTCGGTTAGAATGGGACGGCATTCGTCGTAAGAACTTTTACCTACGGCGTCGAAAACGACATCATACCGTTCCAGGCTCTTCGTAAAATCAGCAACGGAATAATCAATTACCTGCTCTGCGCCTAATTGCAGGGCAAGGGGCACCCCGTCCGAACTGCACACGGCGGTTACTTGAGAGCCCATCAACCTGGCAATCTGGATGGCAAAGGTGCCAACACCCCCGGTCGCGCCGTTGATCAGCACCCGGTCGCCGGGCCGAATTTTGGCTTTATCGAGCAGGGCCTGTAAAGCGGTTCCGGCCGCCACCGGCATGGCGGCTGCCTGCGCAAAACTGACTTCGTCGGGCAATTTGACCACATTGGTGTCTTTGGCTACAGCATATTCAGCATACCCTCCGCCTTCGGGCCCCAGGGAGGCCACTACCCGGTCGCCGGGCTGGACATTTTTGACCATCAGACCCACCGCTTCGACTACTCCGGCGCATTCCACACCCAGAATCTTCGGGAAATTACCCGATAAAATCAGCTTTAAACCGCCTTCGCGCACCTTTGTATCAACCGGATTGACACTGGCCGCGTGGACGCGGATCAGTACCCGGTGTGGATCGTCGATGTGGTCGACAGTTGGCATCGGCACTTCCTGCACATGCAGTTCGGTGCGTTCGCCGTATCGTTGGATAACAGCAGCTTTCATAGCGTTGAGTTGAGTAGATGTCCACTCCGATAACGAGCCAGACCGGGTGGAGGTTTAAGGTTTTGTGTTTTCGAACATTTATTCCGAACAAGCGGTTAGCCTGCTAATCATAAATTTAAACAGCATCATGTTGAAAAAAGGAGATGCGGTTCGCTGGAAATACGCCAGTGGGCACGCCGAAGGGAAGGTCGTGGAAGTTCACAAAAAGGAAATTGAAAAGACCATTAAAGGGTCGAAAATCAAGCGGAACGGTTCGGACGAAAATCCGGCGCTGGTCATCGAGCAGGACGACAAGCAGGTGGTATTGAAACTGGAAAGCGAAGTCGAGAAAATTCACAACTAACCAAAACCGGGTATGAACGAGGAAGAGAAAAAAGAAGTACTTGACGAGTTTAACGAACTGGTGAACATGACCCCTTCCGAACTCGAAAAATGGCTGAAAACCGAAGAGTCGAAATCGGTGGGCTGGGACAGTGGTGACGGCGAATCGGTCGGGCACAAATCGGGCGAAAAAATCATTCAGATCAAACGCAAAAAGCGTGCGGACCTCACCGACCGCGATTTTGACCACATGCGGAAGGTGGTCGGCTACATCAAGCGTCACCGCGCGCAACGCCCGAAAGAAGTAAAAGGCAGCAACTGGGCCTATTCGCTCAAAAACTGGGGCCACGATCCGGCGTGACAAAACCCTGTCAGGGTCTTCAACCGTGCGACGGCCCGGCGCTGACAGGGTTTTGGAAAAACCGTAAACCGCACCCCGTTTTTGACTAAGTTTGTGAAGGACTTTTCCAACCCTTCATGCAACGCAGACTATTTCTTCAACAGACGGGGGCACTGGCTGCGGCCGTCAGCACGACCGGACCGGCGGTTTTGGCAGCTGCTTCCGCACCACCAGCACCGTTAAAAAATAAGCTCCCCAAATGGAAAGGCTTCAACCTGCTCGACTTCTTTTCGCCCGACCCCACGCAGAGCCGCCGGGCGACCGAAGAAGAGCAGTTCAAGTGGATGCGCGACTGGGGCTTTGATTTTGTCCGGCTGCCGATGGCGTATCCGTATTACCTCAAGTTCGACCGGAGCCGGAATATTACGCCCGAAGAAGTCTATCAGATTGATGAACAGGCCGTGGAGCGAATCGACAGACTCGTTGCGATGGCCCACCAGCAGGGGCTTCACGTTAGCCTGAACCTGCATCGTGCGCCGGGCTACTGCGTCAATGCCGGTTTTCATGAGCCGTACAACCTCTGGCGCGATCAGCAGGCGCAGGATGCCTTTAATTTTCACTGGAATTATTGGGCGAAGCGGTATAAAAATACGTCTCCGCAAAAAATCAGCTTCGACCTGGTCAACGAACCGGGGATGCGCGAAGACATGAACGACCAGCACTCCAAACGCTCAGCCGTGCCGGGCGACGTATACCGGAAAGTCGCCAAGGCCGCTTCGGAAGCCATTCGAAAGGAAAACCCAAACCACCTGGTCGTTGCCGATGGCAACAATACCGGCTCGACCGTTATCCCTGAGATAACGGACCTGAACATTGCCCAGAGTTGCCGGGGCTACCATCCGGGCATTATTTCGCACTACAAAGCGCCCTGGGCCAACAAAGACCCCGAAAACCTGCCGGAACCCAAGTGGCCTGGGCAGGTGGGCGACAAGTACCTCAGCCGCGCCATGCTGGAGGAGTTTTACAAACCCTGGATTGCGCTCGTCAACCAGGGCGTGGGCGTCCATTGTGGCGAGTGCGGCTGCTGGAACAAAACACCCCACGACGTCTTTCTGGCCTGGTTCGGCGACGTGCTCGATATCCTGACCAGCAACGGCATCGGCTTTGCGCTCTGGGAGTTCATCGGCGATTTCGGCATACTGGATTCCCGACGGACCGATGTGGCCTACGAGGACTGGCACGGCCACAAACTAGACCGGAAACTGTTGAATTTGCTGGCGAAGTATTGATGGAGGATGTAAAAACGGTGGTCGAAACTGCATCAAGACCGTCATTGGAGATTCTGTATCAGTCGGCTGAGCTGGTGGCGATCAATAAACCGCACGGTTTGCTCGTCCACCGCTCGATGATCGCCAGCGACGCCAGCGAGTTTGCCGTTCAGTTGCTGCGGGATCAGTTGGGCCAGCGGGTATATCCGGTGCATCGGCTGGACCGGAAAACTGGCGGAGTGTTGCTATTTGCCCTCAACGAGACAATGAATTCGCTCATGCAGCAGCAGTTTGCCGAGGGCCTCGTCCGGAAGACCTATCTGGCAATTGTCCGGGGCTTTACGCCGGATGAACTGGCCATCGACTACCCGCTCCGTCGCGAAGATGGGGTTGAACAGGAAGCGTTTACGAATGTGAAAACGTTGCGGCAAGCCGAACTCGCCATTCCGTTTGGCAAACATGCCACGTCCCGGTATTCACTCGTGGAATTGACGCCCAGGACGGGCCGACTGCACCAGCTTCGGAAGCACATGGCGCACGTCTTTCACCCCATCATTGGCGACCGACCCCACGGCTGCAACAAACAAAACCGGTTTTTCAAGGAGCGGTTCGGGATGCACACGATGCTGCTGCACGCCCGACAGATTCGGTTTCGGCACCCGGTTTCGGGGGAGGAGATTACCATCACGGCTTCCTGGCAGGCCGAATTTGGGCGAATGCTGGCAGTTTTATTTGATTCGGCTGAGTTGGTTTTTGGCGAGGATATCCGCGAAAATCGAAACAATGAGAACTGAAAGCAACAGAAGAGGAATTCAATGAAAATAGCCACCAAATGGTTTGTTGCGCTGGTAACGACGCTCGGAACCCTTGTATTGATTCAATTTAGCCTTTCCAACGGGATGAGTGTAACCTCTCCGCTTTTTAGTTGGGTGGTAAACTTTGCGCTGATGTTCTGGTTCACGATCATCGAATCACAGTTCAAGCCGAAACTCGATTACCGGTATTTTGCCAGTTATCCCTTTGAAAAAGAGGGCAAGCTCTACAACAGCCTGGGAGTTCATGTTTACCGACGATTCCTGCGGTTGGTGGGTTGGGAGAAACAAAGCCGGATGGCCAATCCCGTAAAAAAGGCCCTGCCTGCGCTTCAGCAGTGTGAACGGGCAACGCGCGTTTCGGAGCTAGGACATACTCTTATTGCCCTTATTGTTCTGGGCATTACTGTTTTTGTCGCCATAAAGTATTCCCTTGCCGGGACTGTCTGGTTGCTGGTGTTCAACGTCTTGTTGAATATTTACCCAATTCTGGTACAGCGCTACAACCGACCCCGTTATACCCGGGCCATCCGGCGACTTCTATCATTGGCAAAGATCTCCACTGTGTCCTAACTGGTGATTAAGCCAGAACCAAATAGCTTTTCACCGATAACTTATCAGACTGATAGTCATGAATATCGCTGTCTTGGGTGCAACGGGCCTACTTGGAAAACCGGTGACGGAGCAACTCATCAAAGCCGGATATACCGTCACGATTCTGGCCCGCGATCCGGTGAAAGCGATGGCTTTATTTCCGGGGGTAAAGGTCGTGGCCGCCGATTTGCAGAATCCTGAGAGCCTTCGGGCGGGGATGCACAACCAGCAGGCGGTTTATCTGAACTTGTCCGTCCGGCAGGACGAAAAACCGGCGGACTTCCACACGGAAACCGATGGAATGAAAATACTGCTGGCCGAAGCGCAACGAGCCGGTATTCAGCGGATTGGCTACCTGTCGTCGCTCGTGATGCGGTATCAGGGCCAGAACGGTTTTCGCTGGTGGGTATTCGATCGGAAGCACGAAGCCGTGCGACTGCTGAAAGCGTCGGGTATTCCGAGTACAATTTTTTACCCCTCGACGTTTATGGAAAGTTTCTCGATGCAAACGCAGGGGCGGTTTTTGCCGCTGGCCGGGCAGTCCGACGTACGAATGTGGTTCATTGCCGGACAAGATTACGGTCGGCAGGTGGCCCGGGCGCTGCAACTGCCGGGCGACGAAAACCGGGCGTACGTCATTCAGGGACCCGAAGCCCACACCTACGAAGCCGCAGCCCGGTTGTTCGTGCAGCAGTATCCGAAACGAAAGCTCCGTATCATCAACGCGCCGGTAGGCGTCCTCCGGTTTTTCGGGCGGTTTAGTCAAAAATTGAATTATGGTGCGCACATCGTCGAAGCGCTCAACCACTACCCGGAGCAATTCGAAGCTGAATCGACCTGGGCCGAACTGGGCAAACCAACGATGACCATCGCCGACTATGCAAGGCAAGCGCCTTGAGAGTGAAAGAGCGAAAGAGCGAATTGCTCCGCAAAAGTTACAATCTGGCGGAGCAATTCGCTCTTTCGCTCTTTTACTCTTTCGCTCTTTAAAATACCTTGAACCGCTCATGGGCCTGGCGTTCGAGTAGTTCGCGGTGGTCGGGGTGGGCAATGTTGATTAGGGCCCGGGCGCGCTGGCGAAGGTTTTTGCCGTAGAGATACGCTACGCCGTATTCGGTTACGATGTAGTGAACGTGCGCGCGGGTGGTAGTAACGCCAGCACCCGGTTTCAGAAACGGAACAATCTTACTCTCCCCGTTCTTCGTTACCGACGGCAGGGCGATGATCGGTTTTCCGCCTTCCGAGAGCGAAGCGCCCCGCACGAAATCCATTTGTCCGCCCACGCCCGAATACTGGTAGGTCCCGATGGTATCGGCACAAACCTGTCCCGTCAGATCCACCTCGATGGCGCTGTTGATGGCCGTCACTTTCGGGTTTCTGCGAATAATGGCCGTGTCGTTGGTGTAGGTCACTTCTTTCATGACCACGCCCGGATTGTCATCGATGAAATCGTACAGCCGCCGGGTGCCCATCGCGAAGCAGGAAACCAGTTTGTACGGAATCGCCTTCTTCAATTCATTGGTAATCACACCCCGCTCGACCAGGTCGATCACGCCGTCGGAAAACATCTCGGTGTGAATGCCCAGTTTCTGGTGGTGAATCAGTTCCGACAACACCGCATTGGGAATCCCGCCGATGCCCATTTGCAGCGTCGCGCCGTCTTCCACCAGTTCGGCCACGAACCGGCCGATTCGCTGCTCGGTCGGTGAGGCCGGTTTTAGCGCCATCTCGTACAGCGGGTCGTTACATTCCACGGCGGCATGCAGCGTTTTGACGTGGATAATGCCATCGCCGTGCGTCCGGGGCACGTTCGGGTTGATCTGCGCAATGACATACTTGGCCGATTTGACGGCGCTCAGGGAGATATCGACAGAGGGGCCGAGCGAACAATAGCCGTGCTGGTCGGGCGGAGAAACCTGGATCAGCGCTACATCGATCGGCAGGATGTTTCGTTGGAACAACAGCGGTATTTCGCTCAGAAAAACCGGCACGTAGTCGGCCAGCCCGGTGTTGACTTCCTTCCGCATGTTGGCCCCGATGAAAAAGGCATTGGGGTTGAAGTGCTCGGCATTCTCCGGGTCGCAGTAGGGGATGTGCCCTTCGGTGTGCATGTGACAAACCTCGATGTCGCGAAGCTGTTCGGCCCGGGCGCGGTCGACCATCGCGGCAATCAGGCGGTGTGGGGTTTGGGCAACACTATGGATAAAAACGCGATTGCCGGATTGAATAACCTGAACGGCTTGTTCCGGACTGACAATGGGAACCAGATTGCTCATAACGTGCGAACTTTCCCAATAAACGGGATAGCGAATGGTCTGTTTGGATTTTGGCAAATCTACGGCAGAATTCACCGGAATTAGGTGATCAAAATCAGATTCGGAGGAGATGCTGGTGCTCGACAAAACCGGGCCGTTGTCGCAGTTACCCGAACAAACTGGTGAACACCCGGTTTTAAAAACCGTTAACACTCGGTTTTTAAACCCAAAATACTGCACGTTATGAACCAGTCGCCTTTTTCCCGCCGGAATTTCATGCGCCATGTCGGGCTCGCTTCGATCGGGTTGCCGGGTATCGTCTCGCTGGCTTGCGGGAATGGAGAAAATAAAACGTCTTCCGACACCGAAGAATCGGCAGCTACCGAAACCGCCGGAGGCCGCAAACTGGGCATTGCGCTGGTCGGATTGGGAAAATACAGCGAAGGACAACTGGCGCCCGCGCTGGAAAAAACCAAGTTGTGTCGGCTGGCGGGTATCGTGACCGGCACGCCCGACAAAGTGGAGAAGTGGAAAGATCAATACAAAATACCGGATAAGAATGTCTACAACTACCAGACGTTCGATCAAATAGCCGATAACCCCGACATTGACATTGTCTACGTGGTGTTGCCGAATTCGATGCACGCGGAATATGTGATTCGGGCGGCTGAAGCCGGGAAGCATGTGATTTGCGAAAAACCGATGGCAACTAACGCCGTTGATGCGCAGAAAATGATCGAAGCCTGCAACAAGGCAGGTAAAAAACTGTCCATCGGTTACCGCTTGCATTTTGAGCCGCATAACCTGGAAATGATGCGGTTAGGCCAGCAGAAAGTGTACGGACCCGTGAAGAAAATTTACGCCCAGAATGGTCAAAAACAAGGCAATGACACGCCCTGGCGACTAAACCGGAAACTGGGCGGGGGCGGTCCGCTGCCCGATGTGGGGATTTATTGTTTGCAGGGCGCTATATACACGAAAGGCGAAATTCCGATTGCGGTGACAGCCAAATTTCACCCGATTACAGACAAGGAAAAATTCAAAAATGTCGAGGAGGGGGTGGATTTTCAGTTGCACTTTCCCGATGGAACAATGGCTGATTGCCGGACGAGCTACAACGAAAAATACAACCTGCTGCGGGCCGAAGCTGACCAAGGCTGGTTTGAACTTTCGCCGGCTTATGCATATGAAGGGCTGAAAGGCAAAACAAGCCAGGGCGACATGGACATTGAAAACGTGCCGCAACAAGCCCGCCAGATGGATGCGTTTGCGGATTGCATCCTGAACAACAAAGAGACGACCGTGCCGGGAGAGATGGGCTTGCGCGATGTGCAGTTCATCGAAGCCATTTACCGGGCCGCCGAAACCGGCCAGAAAGTTTCTACCCAAGACGTGAAGCAGGTGCTGGACACCACGGCGAAGATGCGGGTGTAGATCCCTGTCAGCGGTCAACGACCCTGACAGGGATGATTCACAGCGCACGTTGGTTCCTCAAAATTCCCAGCGGTAATTTAGAATCGGAATCAGGCCCAATTGGTAGCGTTGCACGACTTTCCCCTGGAACGCGTCGAAGTAGCTGTAGAAGGCATTCTGTGCGCCCGTCAGGTTTTGCAGGTCCAGTGAGAGCGTGCGGCTGTAGCGGGCTTTACTTTTTTTCCAGTAAACGCGAAGATCCGTCCGGAAATAGGCCGGAAGCTTGACGCTGAATTCCTCGCTGCTGTAGACGGTGGTGCTTTGTTGTTGCGAAGCCGTCAGGTCGATCGGCCGGTCGCGAAAACCGCCCGCGTAGGTTAGCCGCCCGTTCAGGCCCCAGATGCGGCTGCGGCCTTCCCGGCTTTTCGTCCATTCTTTCCCGGCGGTCAGATTGCTCGTAAAACCGCCATCGAACCGCGTGCTGCGCCAGACATTGTCCGATCCCCGGTATTTCGATTCGTAAACCGAACCCGACGCCAGCACATAAAAGTTTCGCGACAGGTATTTCTGATACGTCAGTTCAACGCCCTGATTTCGGCCTTTCCCGGCGTTCACCAGCGGCTCGTCGACGTAGGATTCGATGAGGTTCAGGGCCGAAAACGCGCTGCCGGGCACCGCGCTGATCGGCACATCAAAGAGCTGTTGCGAGTAGGCTTCCAGCTTCCAGTAACTGTCCGGCGTAAGCTGGTGTTTGTAGCCTAAAACGACGTGGTGTGCTTTGGTAAATCCAAGCGATTGATTCACGTTTGGGTTGGGGCGCGGTCCCGTTTGCTGATCAAGAAGGCGAAAGTACACCTGCGGCAACTGTGGCTGGCTGTGTAAACCGTACGCGACCGTCAAGGCACGACCCGGTTTTACATCCCAGGTAACGGAAGCGCGGGGCTCCAGTGACCGGCTTTGGTTGAACGTAAAGCTGTTGTAGAAAAAACCGGCGTTAATCGTCAGGTTATCAACGGGTAACCATTGGTAATTGACATACGGCTGAATCATCCACCCTTCCACCGAACCGTTAATCAGCGAACCATTGGCGGAACTGATGACGGGCGGCATCATGCCCCGCCAGACGTCTAAGCGGTTGTCGGTGTAGGTTAGATAGACGCCGGTTCGGAAGCTGTTTCGGGCGTTGATTCGGTAATTGAACGAGGTGGTGAGTGTTGAGCGGGCAGCTTTTTGGGTGTCCATTTCGTAATTCGGACGAAAGCGCGTGTCCCCCGGAAAGTCCAGCGTTCGGGCGGCCCGGTTGGCCGAAACCACGAGGGCGGTTTTCCACAACCAGCGCGTGCCCAGCGGCTGGCTCAGCGTCAGGCCCCCGGCGGCCATTCGGGTTGTAAAACGGATGGTGTTCCGGTCTTTGTCCTCTTCCTGTTCATCGACGGCCTTGGCGATAAAATCGTTGCTGCTGTTGCCCGCCAGCCCGAACACTGTAAACCGCCCGCCTTTTCGGGTCGGAAACGTCAGGTTGAACGACAAGTCCTGAAACCGGATATCTTCCCCACCAAACGTTACGCCCATCGCAGCGAGCAAACCCGTGAATGAATACCGGTAGTTGACCAGATACGAAGAGCCTTTTTGCTTCGAAAGCGGCCCTTCGGCGGCCAGGTCCAGCCCGATCAGACCGGCCTGGGCGATGAATTCATGGCGTTCGTTGTTGCCGGGGCGCAGGCTCATGTCCATAACCCCGCCCACCGTGTTGCCATAGTCGGACGGAAAAGCGGCCGTCAGAAACCGGGTGGTGCCGAGTAGTTGAGCACTCAGCATGTTGACGCCCCCGCCCGCTGCCGTGGGCCGGTCGCCGATGGTACCGGCGTTGCTCTGGTGGTTCGGATTGACGATTTCGACGCCTTCGAGCCGCCAGAGCAGGCTGTTGGGCGAGTTGCCGCGCACGGAAATGTTGTTCGTGCCGTCGTTGGTCGTGACTACGCCCGCGTAGGCCGTGGCCAGTCGGGCCGGATCGAGGTAGGAGGCCGGAAACCGCAACACCTGCTCGATGGTGATGTTTTCGGCGCTGATCGTTCGGTCGGTACGGGCACCCACCGCCGTGGCCTCGCCCAGTTGCTGCACACCGGGTTGCAACTGTACTTCAAGAACCTGTTCCTTGCCGGATTCGACTAACACTTCGTTGATGACGGTCGGTTCGTAGCCCAGAAACGAAATCGTTACCTGATGGCGACCCACCGGCACGTTCGGTAACCGGAAACGGCCCTGCTCATCGGTAATGGTTCCAATGTCGGAGGTCCCGGACGACAGGCTGCGTAGCTGAACGGAGGCTCCGGCCAGCGGTCGGCCCTGACTGGCATCCGTCACGGTGCCGCGAAGGGTTTGGGTGGGTGTTTGACAAAAACCGGCATACGTTAAAAGGGTCAGGAGAAAAAGGAAAAGGAATACATTACGGAAAACTGGTGTCATTGTATGAGTCAGAATGATACCGCAAAAGTACAACGACAATTAACCAAGTCGACGAACAATCGGTTGTAATGACAAAAATCATCTGATTCTTTTTGATGACGACCCTGGATGTGGAAGCGAAAACCCGACTCGTGCACGAGTTGCTCAACGAACACTACGGCGTGCAGTCCATTTATGCGCGGCTTGACCCGATGCACGAACTAATCGCGACGGTTTTGTCGCATCGGACCACGCACGCCAACGAAGTGACGGCTTTCCGGACGATGTGGGAGCGGTTTGGTTCCTGGGAAGCCATTCGTGATGCCCCGGTCGACGAGTTGACGGATGCCATCAAAACCGCCAATTACCCGGAAGTCAAAGCGCCTTACATTCAACAAATCCTGACCCGTATTCTGGCTGAACGGGGAAAAGCCGACATCGATTTTCTGCGTGGGCTGGACACCGAAACCGCCATGAAGTGGCTGACGGCTCTACCGGGCGTTGGCCTGAAAACCGCGACGCTGCTTTTACTCTTTAATTTTCAAAAACCGGTTTTGCCCGTCGATACGCACGTCCACCGGGTGACGCAGCGCTTGGGAGTAATTGGCCCGAAGGTCAGCGCCGAGAAGGCCCACGCCATCTTGCTGGCTTATTTGCCCCAGGATGCGACGGTGCTGTTCAATTTTCACAAGCACTTCTACTGGCACGGACAGCGGGTCTGCATCTGGAGTTACCCCCGCTGTCCGCAGTGTGTGCTAAAGGGGCATTGTGATTATTATGCTGGCTTGAAAAAGGGCGACTGATGTGTTAGAGTTGAAGGTTTTTATGTATTTTCGGCCAGAAAAGAACGATTATGTACGCCTTTTTGAAACCATACGGTCAGATTTTACATGAACTTTGTAAAAAGCACAGGGTTGAAAAATTGTATGTGTTCGGCTCAGTTACCAATGAGACGTTTAACGAGGAAAGTGATATTGATTTTTTAGTGGAGTTCCCGGACCAAATGGCTCCGGAACAGAAAGGTGAAACCTACTTCAATTTGCTATTTGATCTTGAAGACCACTTGAAACGGAGAATCGATTTGCTTCCCAACCAATCATTTAAAAATACGTATTTCGCTGCTTCGGTACATAAAAGTAAAACACTAATTTATGCCGCATGAGATTCGGAAATATCTGAGAGATATTCAAATTCATATCGGATACATTGAAGATTTCCTGGGCAATAAATCTGATTTTACATCTTTTCAGAGGGATTTAGCGACGCAATATGCTGTACAACGAGCCTTAGAAATAATTGGTGAAGCGGCCAACAGTCTTAGGAAGCAGGATGCCACGATTGCCATTTCAAACTTACGTCAGATTGTTGCAACCAGAAATATTTTGATCCATGCTTATGATTCCGTTGACCCGGCTATTGTGTGGAGTATCATCAAGAATCATCTACCGATGCTTAAGACAGAAATTGAACAATTGCTAATCAATTATTCAAACCCGGAGAACTAACACTCCAAAGGGATGATGCTTCTACATGCGGTGACATACTAAAAACCGCCAAAACCTTTAGACATTCAAACAGGTTTCTTGCTGTAGAATCAATGATTCAGGACGAATCCTGTATCTTGTTTCCCCATGAACAACGTGTTTGGAACCTGCAATCTGAAATGAGCACCCTGGAGTCGATTCTCATTGGCTATGCCCTTTTCATTACCGTTATTTCGTTTATTCACCTCATTCGGATCGACTATTGGTGGATTCGCATCTGGGACTTTCCCCATCTTCAGCTTACCATTCTGTCGGGTATCGGACTGCTGGCCTGGGCGGTTTTTAGTCGCAATACCGAGTGGCCGATGGTTCTGGCCATGACCGGGTTGCTGGCCGCGCTACTTTACGAGGGCTGGTTGATTTATCCGTTTACACCCTTGCACCGCAAACAGGTCCGCTACATCCGCCGACCGAAAGACGGCCGTAAAGAGTCGAATCTGATCCGGATTCTGAACGCCAATGTGTTTATGGACAACACGCACTGCCCCGATGTATTGAAGCTGGTGGATAAATATCAGCCGGATGTAGTCTTGATTCTGGAAGGGAACGAACGTTGGCGGGAAGCCCTGGAGCCGCTCCAAGGCGATTATCCGCACCGGATTCTGCACCCGCTCGAAAATACCTATGGAATGCTGTTCTATTCGCGGCTACCGATTCAATACCACGAAGTGCGGTTTTTGATTCAGGATGACATTCCGTCGATTTATGCCCAACTGAAACTGGATTCGGGACAGGTGGTGCATTTTTACGGGATTCATCCCATGCCGCCCAGCCCGACCGAACATTACCGCTCAACCGAACGCGACGCCGAGTTGCTGGTGATTGGCAAGGAAGTCCGGAAGCAGAAAGAACCGGTGATCGTCTCGGGCGATTTGAATGATGTAGCCTGGTCGCATACCACGCGGCTCTTTCAGCGAGTCAGCGGGCTGCTCGATCCGCGCATTGGCCGGGGATTGTACAACACGTTTCATGCCCAGTATTTCATGTTTCGCTGGCCGCTCGACCACATTTTTGTGTCCCACCATTTTAAACTGCGTCGGATTCGCCGGTTGCCAAACTGCGGGTCTGATCATTTTCCGATTCTGATTACGCTGGCTTACGCACCGGAACCCGTCGTGAAGGAAGCTCCCAAGCCCGAAAAAGACGATCTGGAAGAAGCGGCCGAAATCATCGAGCGCGCCGATAGCAACGGATGAAGGGCTTAACGGTCTTTCCGTTCGATTATACGGATAGTATGTCCGATCAAAATGAAAAGAAAGCTGTGTCGATGAATGATCGGAGGCTATTGTATCGATAAAGTAACTAAATTCGTGGAATAATACATTCCACCAGTATGAAACCGAAACAGCTACTGATTTGGGCAGCTCTGGGCGCGACGACGCTGTTGAGTTCATGTACTAAAGAAAAAGAGCCGGACCCGACAGAACCGGTTGACGCGGGGCGCTATGTCGTGGTAGTGCGTAGTGCGGGGACCAACGGTCAGACGGCCGATTACCTGGTTCAAACCACCTCATTGATGAGCGGCACCCTGACAACGGGCGGAAACGGAATGGCCCAGCAAGGGAAACGATCGTACGTACAGACTGGATCGACTCTCTTCAGCATCGGCGGCAGTGATGCCGGGCAGGGGACACCTACGGGCATTGGCTATGGCCTCGACGGATCGAACAAACTGGTGCAGAAAGGCACCTTCAATTTTGAAAAGTACTTCGATGTCATCACCCCCGTTGACGACAATACCCTGGCCGGAATTCAGATTCCCCGCGCGGCTGCCGATAACCGAACCGCAACTTTTTACACCGTTAACGCGGGTAATGCTACCCTGACGGGGCAAGTTAAAAGTTCACTGCTTCCCTTGTTTCGGGAAGATCAGGTCTGGCCTTCCGGAATGAGCATTCGTGACAACAAAGCGTTCGTTTCGTATTATCTCCAAAGCCGGACAGACCGCCAGACCCCATTCACCGACACAGCCTACGTAGCCGTTTATACGTATCCGTCTTTTACACTCGAAAAGGTGATCAAGGATACCCGGACCGGACCCGCAGGTTCAGCGAATAGCAGCAGTGGGTTGATCAAAACTGAAAACGGGGACATTTATACCGTTGCTTCGTCGGGCTTTACGTTCTCCCAGCGGACCAAACCGTCTGGTTTTCTGCGGATAAAAAACGGCGAGACGACTTTTGACCCGACGTATTTTTTCAACCTGGATGATAGTTCGAACAACCGAAAAATTTACTTCAGTCAGTATCTGGGCAATGGGCTGGTGTTGGCCGAAATGGGGCGTTTCCCATTTTCCGGTGGGCAGTGGGCCTACGAAGATGTCAACCTGAATGCCGTCCTCATTGACCTGAACAACAAGACGATCAAAGAGGTAACCGGTGATATTCCGGCTCATGCCGGCCAGGGCGGTGTCACGCTGTCGTTGCTTAGCGAAAATGGAAAGGTGTACCTACCGGTGAGCAGTTATACAGAAGGCACGTACATTTGGGAAATTGACATCGCAACGGCAACAGCAAAACGCGGTGCCAAAATCGATGCTCAATATGTAGCCGGAATATTTAAACTATGATAATTTTTGGGTCAGCGGTCGAAATACCTGGCAGGGAAAGAGACGTGGTTCTGATGTTGCCTTGATCGTACCAGAAACACGGTTCGGTCGGTCATTTTTCGGCGCAAATCCGTTGGATGGCGGATTCAATCCGTTGCCAGCCTTCGTCGGATTGCAGATCGATGTTCATGAAAGGACTCTGGTAGGGAGCAATTAGTAACAGCATCGTTATGCCTGAAACCAACAAAGCTGTGACGGCGGTCAAATCTTCTTCTGCTTCATCCCCGACGAGTCGATCCAGCACCTGCCGGAACGATTCATTGCGTGCCATGACTAGAGGCTGGTTTAAATACGAGCTGGGATTGCTGATTTCCCACTTCAGTAACTCCTGGGCTGATGACCGCTCCTTTAACTCCCGGAGCAACCCAAGGAGATAGGCGATGCGGGTTTGGGGCAAACAAGGTGTCTTACCGGCTGAAAGCTTCGTTTCAAGAAATTGCCGGTTGTAATTGGTCAGAAAATGCCCTTCGTTGAGGAATTGTTGCATCAGACCTTCCCACCCGCCAAAATACCGATAAATGAGTACCTTGTTGACTCCCGCCTTTTCGGCAACGGCATTAATGCCGACCCGGTTTACACCCCGCTCAGAAATAACCTCGCCAACGGCCTGGAGGATACGCGCCATCGTCTGAGTACGATTCCTTTTTCGAACTTCTATCATTAATTATCCACACACTGGCCGGAATAAAATAACTTCTCCCGGATTGGTTATCCTACAGAAAAATTCTGAGTTATAAGGGTAAAGGTAGGCATAACTTACCGAAGCCGGTGCTATACACAGCCTAATAAGGATAAAATGTTAGAAAAAGATAGAAAACGGTAAGTCCAGTAATTTGGTATACTAAATTTTACCGCTCCGGAAAAAGAGCTAATTGTCGGACAAGGTCCCGGATGATGTCCCGCAATTGGATCCGCGTCAGCGTGACGTCCACGAGTAGGGGAAAGTCGGGGTAGGGATGCCAGGAGGGAGCCATTGAATGGTCGAGTTGGATCTGCAAATGAAAGGATTCGTTGGACAAAGACTTGGCTTCGACATTTAAACCGGGTTCATTGAAGGAGATGGTGACGTGGTTGACCGCCCGACTGACCAGCAGTTTCAGCCCGTTGATCAATCGTTTGATTTCCCAGGTTTGCAGCGGAGCTAGTTGGGTGTGGAACTGTTTCTGCCATTCGGTCGAAAGTTCACATTGCAGGCTGTTGCGATCCCGCCAGTGGGTGCCCTTTACCCCATAGCCTTTGATGGAGAGTTGGAAGGAGCCGGTGTTGCTCTTGAGTTTCATAACGCTAAAATGGAGTGGTTTGTGTCTATGTTCGGGTTCGGTCTGATATCAAATATATGTAATGCGTTCATGGGAAACAACCTGGTTTTTCGAATCCTTTTGAACGGCCCGATCGTAACTTTTTCCGACTTTTCGGGTGTCTGCACGCTTGGTCTGTCTATCTTTGCGCGAATTTGTTCAACCCACGTCAGGAGACCCGTCGCCCGACCGGAAGCCTGATCCATCCCAAACAGACTACACTACACAATGGCTAAAGTGCTGATTATTGGTGCCGGAGGAGTCGGCAGCGTCGTAGCGCATAAATGCGCGCTGAATGCCGGTGTTTTTACCGACATAATGCTGGCCAGTCGGACGTTGGCGAAATGCGATAAAATTGCCGCCGAAATCCGCGAAATGCACGGTGTGGAAATCAAAACCGCGCAGGTCGATGCCGACATTGTGGCCGAAGTGGTTATGCTGATCAAGCAGTTCCAGCCGGTGCTGGTGATCAATGTGGCCCTGCCGTACCAGGATTTGCCGATTATGGACGCCTGTCTGGAAACCAAGGTTCATTACCTCGACACGGCCAATTACGAACCGAAAGACGTGGCCAAATTTGAGTACAGCTGGCAGTGGGCCTACCAGGAGCGGTTTCGGGAAGCGGGCATCATGGCGTTGCTGGGCTGCGGTTTCGATCCCGGCGCGACGCAGGTGTTTACAGCCTACGCTGCCAAGCATCATTTCGACGAGATGCATACGCTTGATATTGTCGATTGCAACGCGGGTAACCACGGCAAAGCCTTTGCCACCAACTTCAACCCGGAAATCAACATCCGCGAGATCACGCAGCCGGGCCGGTATTGGGAAAATGGCGAGTGGGTTGAAATACCGCCCATGTCGATCCACAAACCGATCGAATACCCCGGCATCGGCGAGCGCGAGTCATACGTCCTGTACCACGAAGAACTTGAATCACTGGTGAAAAACTTCCCAACCCTCCAACGGGCACGGTTCTGGATGACCTTCGGACAGCAGTACATCACCCACCTGCAAGTGCTGGAAAACGTGGGCATGACCAGCATCAAACCGATCAAATTCCAGGGTATCGACATCGTTCCGCTGGAGTTCCTGAAAGCGGTTCTACCAGCGCCCGACACGTTGGGTGAAAATTACACCGGCCAGACCTCTATCGGTTGTCAGATTAAAGGCATCAAAGACGGTCAGGAGAAAACCTACTTCATCTGGAACAACTGCGACCACGCCGAAACCTACAAAGAGGTTCGTGGGCAGGCAGTAAGCTATACGACGGGCGTTCCGGCCATGATCGGCGCCATGCTGATGCTGAAAGGCACCTGGATGAAACCCGGCGTCTGGAACTGCGAAGAACTAGACCCCGACCCGTTCATCGAACAAATGAACCAACAAGGCCTCCCCGTCCAGGACCAGGTCAACCAACCCCTCTCAGTAGAGAGTTAAGAGTTAAGAGTTGGCTCCGCCGTTTCCTAATAATGTGGCGGAGCCAACTCTTAACTCTCAACTCTTAACTCCTCAACCAGCCTCCCCGGAAGCCGGCGCGGAGCAAGCCCCGGCGGAGGGTGGGGTTGCGGAGCATGAGGTTCCAGATGAGGTTGGTTCGGTAATTTTCGGTCATCAGCAGAATTGGGCCGCTGTCGATGCCCAGATAGTCTTTGCCGAACCACTGGCCCGGATAGGTCAGGTTGAAGGCGTCTTTAAAACCGTAGGGGCCATACAATTTTTTGCCATAGCGGTATTTCATCCATTGCAAAGCCCGAATACTTTCTTCGGGCGTGAACGGCATAGAACCGCCTGCTGCCGTGGGCGCAATCGTGCCATCGTCGACAATTTGTGTGGCAGCGGCTCCCCGTGCGCGGTAGGAGTAAAACGCCCGGCCGTCGATGAGGGTGTCTTTCGGTCCGTCGCAGGCCGTGAGGCCCCAACTATCGGATTCATACCCCGTAAATTTTCCCGGATTGGCCAGACAATACGCCCGGTTGGCAAGCGTGGCCCGGCGGCTGTTTTCGAAATAATCCAGACCTTTCTGCCGCATGTACGCATCCTGAATGTTCCGGAAGTCGATCCAGATGTGTGAATACTGGTGACCGAACAGCGGATCGAAGTTAACGTGTGAAAATCCCTGAAATTCGTTCCAGGCATACGTGGCTGTCCAGGCGCCCCAGGCGGCTGGCTCAACCGGGTGCGTGGGCGACGCCAGCGACAGGACATACAGCAACATCCCTTCATTGTAGCCCTTCCAGTCGGAGCGGATAAACCCGGTTTCCGGATGCCAGCCCATCGATACCAGCGGTTTGCGAACCTGCATCCAATTCCAGTCGACCCGCCGGTAAATGCGGTCGACCAACATCCGAATCTCCTTCTCAACGGGCGAATTCTGATTGAAATATGTCTGGCTGCTCAGCATTCCGGCCAGTAGCAGGGCCGTGTCGATGGTCGACAATTCGACCTGCTTGAAGCGATGCCCGGTTTTCATATCCAGAAAATGGTAGAAAAAACCGCGATGGCCCGTTACCCCTTTTGCCTCGGTAGACTGGGGAGCGGTATGGAAAAACCGCAGGGTTCGCAGGGTTCGCTCGGCAGCTTGCTGGCGGGTAATGTAGCCTCGCTCGACGCCCACTATATAAGCCGTCAACCCGAAACCGGTGGCGGCAATGCTGGCAAAGGAAGGGGTCGGATACCGGTCAGGAATCAGCCCGTGCGGATTATCGCCCAAGTCCCAGAAATAGTGAAACGTATCCCGTTGCAATGAATCCAAAAACCGTTTCGACCTGGCTACCCCACGCGGTTGGGCCTGGGCCAGGCCAGCCAGATAAACCCCAATGAGCAGCAAGTTTCCCAGCCGGAGAGCTTGCCTAAAGCCCCTTTGCCAGCATTTTCGGTCGATTAACCCGTCAAGTATCATAAATGCGGTGCAACGCTAGATGACCGAAAGATACTGGAAACGACTGAAAATAATTCAGTATATTCTTGTATATATAATTTTCTGATATATATTTGTATCCATCATTTTATCTCGGATCATTATGACACCTGAGCAACTTCAATTCGCGTCGCTGGACGACATTGTGTTCGAAAACCGCAATAAATTGTATGGAGCCTACGATTTACGCCGGTTTTACAACCGCAGCGCCAACCGGGCGCTGTGGTTAGGCATTGCCCTTTTCGGAGCGGCCCTGGCAACGCCCATGCTCTACAATCGCTTAAAACCAGCGGAGGCACCAGATCAGTTTATGAAGGCAATGGAACTGGAGAATATCAAAGTATTGCCGCAGGAAGAACCGCCCGTGGTGGTGCCGCCCCCGAAGGTCGAATTGCCACAGGTGCCCACCATTCGGAATCTGCCGCCCGAAGTTGTCACGGAAGCGCCGGAGGATGTGACCGTTCCGACGGTTGAAGACCTGGAAGACAAAGTATCCAGCGACAAAACCCAGGAAGGTGACCCGAATGCCGAGGAAGTGATTGAAGCACCTTCCGAAACCGCCGGTCCGCCGGTAATGGAAAAGGCGCTTGAGGTCGAGCGTAAACCAGATGAAGTATTTATTAAAGTGGAGCAGGACCCGCAGTTTCCCGGTGGGATGCGGAATCTGGGTGAATTCCTGCAAAAAAACCTGAAGTATCCGCCTTCGGCTGCGCGGGCCGGAATATCCGGAAAGGTTTATCTCCAGTTTGTAGTCAATACCGATGGCAGCATTGTCGATGTGTCGGTGGTAAAAGGTATTGGATTTGGATGCGACGAGGAAGCTATACGGGTTGTGAAGAAAATGCCCTCCTGGCAACCCGGCAAACAGGCGGGTCGCCCGGTGCGCGTGCGCTTTACGCTGCCGATAACCTTCACGCTGGAGTAAAGGCCGGTTTTGCCCGGAGACAAGGTGAAGACCCCGCCAGTTTTGGAACCGGCGGGGTTATTTTATGGTTCCAAAGACGGTATTTGCTAGTTTTGTGGCTCAGAAAAGCCACGGTATCCATTTTCCGATGATTGATTACACGTCCATTCCATCGCCTTGTTTCATCCTGGAAGAAGCAAAGCTTCGCGCCAATTTAACGTTGATTGATTCCGTTCAACAACAGGCGGGTGTTCAGATCATTCTGGCCCTCAAAGGATTTTCGATGTACAGCGCGTTTCCGCTAGTGAAACAATATCTATCGGGCGCAACCGCCAGTTCATTGAATGAGATCAAGCTGGTGAATGAATACATGGGCGTAAAAGCGCATACGTACATTCCGGCTATTCGCGACGACGAATTTGAGGAGATTCTGGAACGCAGCAGCCATCTGACCTTTAATTCGCTCAGCCAGTGGGAGCGGTTTGGGGATCGGGCACAGTCGTCGGGCGTTTCGTGCGGCATTCGGGTCAATCCGCAGTATTCGGAAGTTGCCACGGATATGTACAATCCCTGCGTACCGGGTTCGCGATTGGGTGTTACACAGGATCTGATCGGTGATCGTTTGCCGGACGGAATTGAAGGCATTCATTTTCATACGCTCTGCGAAAACGATTCGTACACACTCGAACGTACGCTCGAAGCCCTGGAAAGTCGGTTTGCCGATTTATTGCACCAGGCTAAGTGGGTGAACATGGGAGGGGGCCATCTGATGACTCGGGAAGGCTATGATACGACCCATCTGGTCGACCTCCTGACGGCTTTTCGGAAAAAATACCAGGTGCAGGTGATTCTGGAACCCGGTTCGGCCATTGGCTGGCAAACGGGGGTACTGTTGTCAACAGTCCTGGATGTAGTTGACAGCCAGGGGATTCACGTCGCTATCCTCGACACTTCCTTTGCGGCCCACATGCCCGATACACTCGAAATGCCCTACAAACCGCGTATTCTGAACGCGTACCACGAACCGGTGGCCGGAAAGCCAACCTACCGCCTGGGCGGAATGACCTGTCTGGCGGGTGATTTCATGGGTGACTACAGTTTTGACGCACCTTTGCAGGTTGGCGACAAGGTGGTGTTCGACGATATGATTCATTACACAATGGTCAAAACAACCACATTTAACGGTGTAAACCTGCCTTCTATTGGCATTTGGCAGGAAGATAACACGTTTCGGCTGGTCAGGTCGTACGGCTACGAAAGCTTCAAAGACCGGTTGAGTTAATTCAATCGGGCAGCACTTCAGCCCTAAAACCGGAATTTAGCAAAAGGGTAATTACGCCATCCGCTTCGACCCAACCCGATGGTGATTTGATGCGCAAAATGTTGTCGCAGTCTTCCAGGTCAAAATTCGCACGGTAACCCCTAAACGATTGATGAATCTGGTCGATCAGTCGCTCGGCCTGTCGGTGGTCTTCGACATTGGTTTTGAATACTTCTACCATATCAACGACGTGGCTAAAAGGTTGACTTTACCTGGCATTTTGACCCGGTCAGGCGGGTACATAGCATAAAATGACGATTCCTGATGAGCTTACAGTGGTCTTGATTAGCCGCAGAAAAATCGGAGCTTTATCTGTCGGCCAGATCGGCAGGCCGGTTCCGAGCGCGACCGGGTTGACAAACAGATGGTATTCGTCAATCAGGTTATGCTGAATAAAGGCCGAAACAATTCCGGCACCACCGTAGATAATCAGGTCTTCGCCCACTTGCTGTTTTAGGGCTGCCACTTCATCGATCAGGTTGTTTTGGGCCACGCGAGCGTTAGTCCAGTCGGCTGTTGTCAGTGTGTTGGAAAAAATCACCTTTTCGATAGTGTTCATCCGGCTGGCAAACGCAACTTTTTCGGCGGAGGCTTCGGGGTTTGCGGCTGCGGCCGGCCAGTAAGAGGCCATTCCTTCGTAGGTTTTCCGGCCAATCAGCAGGGCGTCGGCGGAATTCAGAAGCCCATCGACGTACTGATTCAGAGTATCATCCCAATCCCAGCACATCCAGTCCTGTTCTCCGTTGAGTCCGGCCACAAACCCATCCAGGGATACCTGCATTTGTAGTTTTACCTTTCTCATAAGCATTCATCATACTTGATATCGGTCCTTAAGTACAGCTAAATAAAGCTGCACTTAAGGACGAACGTCATTCTGGTTAGTACCTTTTTGGTTACCGGAAAACAGACAGGTAATCAGGGCATGGAAGCCAAAATATACAGGAGTTTGCGGGCTGTTCCAGTAGCTGTTATGGAGCTTTCGTAAAGAAATAGGTAAAGTCTTAAACGTAATTTTCGTCAAAACTGATCATCCACTGAATCCCGAACTGATCGGTAAGCATTCCAAAATAGGCTCCCCAGAACACCTTCTCCATCGGCATGGTAATGATACCCCCGGATGAAAGTCCCTTAAAGAACATATCAGCTTCTTCCTGGCTTTCGGTGCTGATCGAAATTGAGAAGTTCGTGCCGACGACCAACGGTGGCCCCATAGATTCCATCGTGTCGGAACCCATCAAAACCGCATTCTTTCCGAGTGGAAGCGCAATGTGCAGAATACGCTCGGCGGTTTCGGGCGGCAGTTTTTCACTGTCCGGCATTTCCCTAAAACGTTGCAGGGCGGCAAATTCTCCACCAAAAACGGATTGATAAAACCGGAACGCTTCTTCAGTCTGTCCGTTAAAATTCAGATAAATGTTGCAAGCGGTCATTGTATCTATGGTTGGATTAAATGAATGAAATTCTAAGACACAAACCGGAATAGCACAGCCATACGAAATCCATTAAACTGTCGGTTTCAGGCTCACAAAACCGGTGGATAGGAATGCTGCAAATATATTTAAAAATTGTTAGTATGATACAAGAGTGTGTTGTTTATTTTTTCTATATATTTGCCTTATATCACTTAACAGTTCCTTACAGCCCTCAACAAAAAGATGCCCATATTCATCCAGTTCGCGAACCGTAGCATGGGGCAGATTAGTAGCATAATAGGTAAGGTGCGAAAATGGGACTACCGCGTCATCCCGGCTGTGGTACAGGGCAATGTGTGGTATTTGAGAAAGTCGCCCGAGATCATCGGGCAGGGCAAAGTCGGCAATTGCCCAACCCTGCCGACCCCAATACGGAGCCGCCACCAGGCAAAGGCCCAGAATGGGTTTCTCAACGTAGGTTTCGGCGAGGTATTTAATCAGTACCGATCCGCCCAGCGAATGACCCACCAGCACAATCCGCCCTTCAGATTCGGTCAGTTCACGGTCAATCTGATCTTTCCAGGTAATATACCGGGGATTGTCCGGGTCAATCATGCGAGGGCAGACAACCCGATAGGCTTTCCCCAGCGCCCGTTGGAGATGGGCTACCAGATCACCACTGCCCAGGTGATCACCTTGCGGACCAGCGCTGTGAACGACAAAAACGAGCTTTTTCATGCCGACAAAACCATAATGAGACAAACCTACAGCAACTTCCCGAAATCAATGGGGGGTAAACGCGCCATTCAGCGGGGTTGATTACGACAGAACATTCATTTACTTTTGAAACCATGAAGCATATATCGATCTTAGTCCCCAAAGGGGCTATTTTGGGTAGTCTGGAAGGAACCCGCCAGTTGTTTACGCAGGTCAATCAGTTTGTGGCCGCAAAAGGCGCTCCTCCCATGTTTCAGGTCCAGTTGGTGGGCCTATTGAAAGAAACACCGCTCAGTGGCGGAGCCTTCACGGCCCACACCGACACGTTGATCCACGATGTGAAGAAGACCGATCTGATCATCATTCCGGCGCTGGATGGTGATCTGCGGCAGGCCGTGGAAAATAACCGGGATTTTATTCCCTGGATTACCGATCATTACAAAAACGGAGCGGAGGTTGCCAGCCTGTGTTTGGGAGCCTTTCTGCTGGCGTCGACCGGTTTGCTGAAGGGGCGGAACTGTGCCACACATTGGATGGCTGCCAATGATTTCCGGCAGTGGTTTCCGGAAGTGAACCTGGTGACCGAGCGAATCATCACCGACGAACACGGTCTTTATTCGAGTGGAGGGGCGTTCTCATACCTTAACCTGATTTTGTATTTGATCGAAAAGTACGCCGGTCGCGACCTGGCCGTGCTGTCGGCGAAGGTGTTTGCGATTGAAATTGACCGCGACACACAGTCACCGTTCACGATCTTTCAGGGGCAGAAAGAACACGAAGACGAGCCGGTCCGGAGGGCACAGGAGTTTATCGAACGGAATTTTCAGGATAAAATCACCATCGACCAATTGGCCGATATGCACGCCCTGGGCCGGCGGAACCTGGAGCGTCGGTTCAAGAAAGCCACTGCTAACACCGTGGCCGAATACATCCAGCGGGTGAAAATCGAAGCGGCCAAGAAAAACCTGGAGATCACCCAGAAAAACATCAACGAAATCATGTATGAGGTGGGCTATTCCGACACGAAAGCGTTCCGGACCATCTTTAAAAAAATAACCGGTTTGTCGCCCATCGAATACCGCAACAAATACAACAAAGTGGCCGCGTTGGCCTGATTTGCTCGCCTACTGACCCTCAATTATTTACCGTCGAATCGCAACTTTTTACAGGGCGCTATACGCCGATTGTGGAGAAGTTTACGTACCTTTATATCCCGTAACAACCACAATTCGTTTTCAGACATGGCTCCATCCGGTCAGAAAACCGCTAAGTACATTTTCGTTACGGGCGGTGTAACTTCTTCTTTGGGCAAGGGCATCATTGCCTCTTCGCTGGCAAAATTGCTTCAGTCTCGCGGCCTGTCGGTCACGATTCAAAAGTTTGATCCTTATATAAATATCGACCCCGGTACGCTCAATCCCTACGAGCACGGCGAATGCTACGTCACCGATGACGGCGCAGAAACCGACCTCGATCTGGGCCATTACGAACGCTTTCTGAATATCCGTACCTCGCAGGCCAACAATGTGACGACCGGCCGGATTTACAACAACGTTATTACCCGCGAGCGGAAAGGCGATTTCCTCGGACGCACCGTGCAGGTTGTCCCACACATTACCGACGAAATCAAGCGCAACATTCGGTTGCTGGGCGAAACCGGCGAGTATGACATTGTCATCACCGAAATTGGAGGTTGTGTAGGCGATATCGAATCGCTGCCGTTTGTGGAGGCTGTCCGGCAGTTGAAATTCGAGCTGGGTGAAACCGACACGCTGGTGATTCACCTCACGCTGGTGCCCTACCTGGCCTCGGCGGGCGAATTGAAAACCAAACCGACGCAGCACTCGGTTCGGATGCTGCTGGAAAACGGTGTACAGCCCGATATCATCGTGGCCCGTACCGAACACCCGCTGCCAAATGACATCCGCCGGAAAATCGCGCTCTTCTGTAACGTCCAGGTCAATTCAGTGATCGAAGCCATCGATGCCGAAACGATTTACGACGTGCCGCTGCTGATGAAGAAAGAAAAACTCGATCAGCGGGTACTTTACATGCTTGATCTGTACAACGATCAGGACGCCGACCTCGATAGCTGGAAGGAATTCCTGAGCCACCTGAAAAATCCGACGGATGCCATTACGATCGGGCTCATCGGGAAGTACGTCGAATTGCGGGATGCCTACAAATCCATCGCCGAAGCGTTCATCCACGCGGGAGCCAAGAACGAGTGCAAGGTCAACATCGAGTGGATTCAGTCCGAGACGCTGGGCGACTACGACCAGGTGACCGAACGATTGCGTGACCTGGACGGTATTCTGGTCGCACCCGGTTTTGGCGAGCGTGGCATCGAAGGCAAGATCAACGCCATCCGGTATGCCCGCGAAAATGGGGTGCCTTTCTTCGGGATTTGCCTCGGCATGCAGTGCGCCTGTATCGAGTTTGCCCGGAACGTAATCGGCTGGCCGGAAGCGCATTCGGCCGAAATGAACCCAAATGCGTCGCACCGGGTTATCGACATGATGGAAAGCCAGAAAAAGGTGACCAACAAGGGCGGCACGATGCGGCTGGGTGCGTATCCCTGCAAAATCAAAAAGGATTCGCTGGCATTTCAGATTTACGGGAAAGCGCAGATCAGCGAGCGGCACCGGCACCGGTATGAATTTAACAACGAGTTTATCGGCCAGTTTGAAAAAGCCGGGTTGATGGCCACGGGAATTAATCCCGAAACCGGGCTGGTGGAGATTGTGGAGCTGAAAAACCATCCCTGGTTTGTGGGCGTGCAATTCCACCCCGAACTGCGCAGCACCGTGATGGACCCGCACCCCCTGTTTGTGCAGTTCGTGCGGGCCTCGCAGGCACATTCGCAGGAAAAACGCATGGTGGATACCACGGCGCATGTTGGTTAACCACCGGCTTCTCCGTACTTTTGCGGACTAAATTGTTTCGTTTAAGGTTTGAGGTTTAACGTATAAAGTGCTCCCGGGCCACGTTAGACTTTAAACCTTAGACCTTAAACCAAAAAAATGGATCGTAATTACATTACTGGTATTGTCTTGATTCTGGGGATGTTGCTGGCATACCAGTTGCTGGTTCCCAAACCCGCCCCCGAACAAAAACCCGAGCAGGAAAAAGCCGCTACGACAGCTTCTGCCCCGAATGCGGCTCAAAAAGCAGCCACTGCTCAACCTCTCGATTCGGTCGCTTCCCGCCGGTTGTATGGTGATTTTGCCGCAGCTGCAGCCGGTCAAAGCCGTGATATTGTGGTCGAAAATCCCGACATCCGGGTGACGTTCAGCACACAGGGCGGTCGCGTAAAAGAAGTTTTGCTAAAGAATTATAAGACGTATGACCAAAAACCGCTGGTGCTGATCAACGAACAGAGCAGCGAAATGGCCCTCGAACTTCCCACGAATCAGGGTAAGGTCAACGTCGAAAAACTGTATTTCGAAACCGCTACTCCGGCGCAATCGACCGTTCAGGGTAATGCCCAGACAGTAACGTTCAAGCTGGCCCTGTCGCCAACCCAAACCGTCGAACAAACGTACACCATTCCGGCGAAAGGCTTTGTGGTGGAGTACGACCTGAAACTGAGCGGGCTGGATAATGTCGTGACCAACAACGACATCCGGTTTCTGTGGCAGGACAAGATGCGGCAGTTTGAGAACGACATGGCCGAAAACCGCAAGTCGGCCACCATCAACTACCTCTCGGCCGACGAAAATTTTGACGGCCTGGCCGAAGGGGCCAGCGACCAGGAAGCGACGTTGGAAGAGCCCGTGAAGTGGTTTACGATCAAGCACAAATACTTTCTGGCCGGTTTTATCGCCGAAAACAGCCCGCTGAAAAAAGCGGTTTTCAAAACGGTGGTCAACCCGGAGGATACTCAAACGGTAAAAACCGCCATTGCCGACGTGCTGATTCCGATGGATGACGTGAAGCGGGGAAAAGGCAATTACCGGTTTTTCTTCGGCCCGAACGACTACCAGTTGCTCGACGAAGTGGCCCCCGAATTCGACCGCAACGTGTACCTGGGATACGCCTTCCTGAAACCGATCAACAAGTACTTCTTCGTGCCGGTTTTCAACCTATTAGAGAAATTTATCTCAAACTACGGCTTACTGATCATCGCGCTGGTGGTTTTCGTGAAATTGCTGTTGACACCACTGACGTATCGTTCGTACGTCAGTATGGCCAAAATGCGGGTGCTGGGACCAGAAGTCAATGCAATTCGGGAAAAAGTGGGCGATGATATGGCCAAGCAACAGCAGGAAACCATGAAACTGTACCAGCAGGTAGGCGTCAGTCCGCTGAGTGGTTGTATCCCGGTGCTGGCCACCATGCCAATCCTGATGTCGCTGTTCTTCCTGTTTCCGAACCTGATCGAACTCCGGCAGAAAGACTTCCTGTGGTCAAGCGACTTATCGACGTACGATTCGTTCATCCGGTTCCCCTTTGAGATTCCGTTTCTGGGGTCACACCTCAGTCTGTTTACGATCTTCATGACGGCGTCGAGCCTGGCGTATGCGTATTACAACAACCAAATGACGCCCGCGCAGCCCAACAGCCCGATCAACATGAAGGCGATGGGATACGTGTTCCCGCTGATGTTCATGTTCGTGCTGAACTCGTTCCCGGCCGGTCTGACATTTTACTACTTCGTGTCGAACGTCGTAACCATCGCGCAGCAGTTGCTGATCCGGAAGTTTGTCGATGAGGATAAGATTAAGGCCGTGCTGGAAGAAAACCGGAAGAAGTTTGCCAAGGGCGAAGGGAAGAAATCTAAGTTTCAGGAAATTCTCCAACGTTCGATGCAGCAGGCCGAAGAAGCGAAAAAGCAGGCTGAAGAAGCGAAAAAACGGACTAAAAAATGAGCAAATTGTCTTCCTGCCCGACTTACCTGAATTTCTGGGTCAAAAGATAGGGAGCGGCTTGATGGAATTAGGAACAAAACCAACGCGTCTGCGTTGGTTTTGTTAGTTTTGTGCCAGCTTTGTCTACGACCCAATGAATCAAATATCACGAGTTTCTTCTTGTTTACGGCTTCTAAGCCTTATCATGCTCTGGGCCACTACCGTTGGTACGGCCCGGGCACAAGGCGATCCGCCTGACCGGCGGTTACGGGATGCGGTACGTTTTATTCAGCAAAAAGAATACATAAAAGCGAAAGCTCAACTAAGCCCCCTGACCCAGCTACGGAGCGGGAGTGTAGCCCCGTTTGCCCATTATTACCACGCACTGGCCGATTTCAACCTGAAGCGGTATTCGGATGTTCGGCTGATGCTGAAACAGTTGATGGACCGGTTTCCGGACTGGAAAAAAATGGACGACGTATATTACCTGATGGGCGCGGCCTACCTGGAAGATGGGCAATATGAAGACGGCATTGAAAGCTTGGGCCGCATTGGCGATCCGGCTCTTAAAACGGACATCCACACCCTGGAAACGTATCATTTTAGCCGAATCAACGAATTGAACCGGTTAAAACTAATGCAAAAGGAGTATCCCAACAACCGGAATCTGGCGCTGGCACTCATCGATCTGATTCAGCGAACCTCGACGGCAACGGCCGATCTGGAGTTGTCGGACCGGCTGACCAACCGGTTTGGCGTTCCGACCACCGCCCGGCCGGTTTCTGCCGGAACAGCTTCGCCAACGAGTGTAGAAAGCAAGCCGGAGAAAAAGCGGAACAAAGGTTATTATAATGTGGCGGTTTTGTTTCCGTTTCGGATCCACGAAATCAATCCTGATGAAACCGTCCGCTCCAATCAGTATGCGCTGGATCTGTACAACGGCATGAAACTGGCGAAAGCCAAACTACAGTCAGAGGGAATCACGGTCAATTTGTTTGCCTATGACGTGGATAACGATATCTCGAAGATGACGGCCCTCGTCAATAACCCCGGTTTCATCCAGAATGATTTGCTGATTGGCCCGCTCTACGCCGAACCCAATCGACTGGCTACCGAATTTGCCAATCAGCATAACATCCTACTGGTCAACCCAATTTCAACCAGCAGTGAACTGGTTGCCAATCAGCCCCTGGCATTTCTGGCGGCTCCGTCGCTAAATCAGCAGGCCGTCAAAACTGCTTACTTTGCCCGGACACTATCTACGGCACGGAAAGCCGCTATTTTTTTCGGTAACTCTCGAAAAGACTCGACGCTGGCGGCTTTGTACCAGAATGAACTGAAACGGGCAGGATTTACGATTACGGAGTTTCGAAAGATCAGTCCCGGACTGGAATCGATCCGGCTTTCGGAAGCCAACACGCCGGGGCATGTGTTTCTTTCCAGCAGCGATGAAAAAACCGGGTCGCGGCTGGTTCGGCTCCTGGAGCAGCGGAAAGTCAGCGTTCCGCTGGTGGCTACCTCGTCGGCATTCGATTTTGTGAAAGATCCGATTTCGGTGTTCTCTAAAAGCGATCTGTACCTGGTGTACCCCGAGTTTGTCGATCCCCAGCGACCCGTAACCGATGAATTTGAGGAGCAATACATTGAGCAGCGCAACCTGATCCCGTCGACCTATGCGTATCAGGGCTACGACATGCTCTTGTTTTTCGGCCGGGCGCTGGCCCGCAGTCAGGGCCAGCTCACCAACCGCTCACAGTTTCGAACAGTCCCGGAAGAAGGATACCTGCTTTCCGGTTTCGATTACACCAGCAGCAACGAAAATCAGGTGGTTCCGATTGTCAAATACGACGGAACCCGGTTTGTACACGTTAAATTGTGAATGAGTGAATGAGTGGTTGAGTGAATAGCTCCGCATGTTATTCACTCATTCACTCATTCACTCATTCACTCATTGAAACATGACCACGAGCGAACATCTTTTTGAGAAAGCCAAGACTTTAATTCCCGGTGGAGTCAATTCGCCGGTACGCGCTTTTCGGGCCGTAGGAGGCAATCCGTTATTTATCAAATCCGCCAAAGGACCGTATATTTTCGATGAAGACGGCAACCGGTACATCGAGCTGATCAACTCCTGGGGCCCGATGATTCTCGGCCATGCCTTCGAACCGGTCGAAGAAGCGGTGCGGGAAGCCATTCAGCATTCGTTTTCGTTCGGCGCGCCAACCCGCAAGGAAGTCGAAATGGCCGAACTGATCGTAGAAATGGTGCCCTCGGTCGAAAAAGTGCGGATGGTCAACTCAGGTACCGAAGCCACGATGGCGGCTATTCGGGTGGCCCGGGGCTTCACGGGGCGCGATAAACTGATCAAATTTGAAGGTTGCTACCACGGCCACGGCGACTCATTTCTGATCGCGGCCGGGAGTGGAGCCATCACAATGGGAACGCCCGACAGCCCAGGTGTTACCAAAGCGACGGCATTGGATACCCTGACGGCTCCGTATAATGATTTATTCGCGGTCGAAAAGCTGATCGATGCTAACGCCAACCAGATTGCCGCCGTTATTCTGGAACCGGTGGTGGGGAACATGGGCTGTGTACTGCCCGCTCCCGGTTTTCTGGAAGGACTGCGGGACTTGTGCGACAAGCACGGGATTCTGCTGATTTTTGACGAGGTGATGACCGGTTTCCGATTGGCGAAAGGCGGAGCGCAGGAACGATTCGGCATTCGTCCGGACCTGACGACAATGGGCAAGATCATCGGCGGGGGAATGCCCGTAGGAGCATACGGCGGTCGCCGGGAGATCATGGACGTGGTGTCACCCGCCGGACCGGTGTATCAGGCCGGAACCTTATCCGGAAACCCGATTGCGATGTCGGCTGGACTGGCGATGCTGCGGTACCTGAACGGGCATCCGGAGGTATATACTCAACTGGAAGCCATCGGTGACAAACTGGTCGGCGGTTTCCGGAATACCCTGAACAAACTGGGTCTGAACTTTACGATCAATCACCTCGGTTCGATGTACACGATGTTCATGACCGAGCGCGCGGTGTCGAACTTTACGGATGCGAAAAGCTGCGATCTACCGTTGTTTGGGCGGTATTTTCACGGTATGCTGAAGCGGGGCGTGTACCTGGCTCCCTCGCAGTTCGAAAGTCTGTTTTTGTCGGTGGCGCTGACGGATGAACTGGTCGATCAGGTAATCTGGGCGAATGAAGAAGCGTTGAAGGAAGTGATTGCATAGCCGTAATGCGCAAGAAAATGCTGAAAGCTGTCATTTTTGACTTCGACGGTACCCTGGCGGATACCTTACCGCTGTGTATCAAGGCGTTCCGGATGGCGATTGAGCCGCACCTAAAACGGACCGTAAGCGATGCCGAGATTATTGCCACCTTCGGACCGTCGGAAGAAGGAACGATCCAATCCCTGATTCCGGACCAGTTTACTGAAGGACTTAGCGCGTATCACGACTATTATACAATGTTTCATCCGGAGTTCCCGACGCTGTTTGAGGGCGTGGCAGAGATTCTGACGTTGTTGCGTGAAAACCGCATCCGGTTGGCGCTGGTGACCGGAAAGGCGCTCAAAAGTGCGCTGATTTCGCTGGAATTCTACCAGATTAAGGACTATTTCGAGCAGATCGGATATGGTGATCTGACGAAAGGACATAAGGCGAAAAATATTCAGCGGATTCTGGCCGAGTGGACATTGCAACCGCATGAAGCAGTATACGTGGGCGATGCGCCGAGTGATATTGCAGCCTGTCGGGCGGCCGGGGTTCCGATTTTGGCAGCCGCCTGGGCACCCACCGCCGAACCGGACGTCTTGCGATCCCTGGAACCGGATGCGTTGTTATATTCTGTGGATGAGTTAAAGCGCTGGCTGACAGATAGGTTGGAGAACGATAAACCAACTTCGGAATAGACTACTACTCATGGCCCTGCGTTTTTCCGTCATCATTCCCGTTTACAATCGCCCGGACGAACTGCGCGAATTGCTCGACAGCCTGTGCCGACAAACCCGGATTCCCGACGAAATCGTGGTCGTGGAAGACGGTTCCGTCAGCCGCTCGGATCAGGTGGTCGAACAATTCAAAAACCGGCTGACGATTCAGTACTATTTCAAACCCAACGGAGGTCAGGGTTTTGCGCGTAATTACGGTTTTGAGCGGGCTACGGGCGATTACTTTGTAATTTTCGACTCCGATGCCTTGGTACCTCCGCACTATTTTGAATCGGTCGAGCAACGGTTGACCACCGACTGGCTCGATGCGTACGGTGGCCCCGATGCCGCTCACCCAAGTTTTACGCCCATCCAGAAAGCCATCAGCTATTCGATGACTTCGCCCTTTACGACCGGGGGGATTCGGGGGAGCAAGAAAAACCTGGGTGGCCAATACCATCCGCGTAGTTTCAACATGGGTTTTTCCCGGAAGGTGTACGAAACGATTGGTGGGTATAAAATCAGCCGCATGGGGGAAGACATCGAGTTTGCCATTCGCATCATTGAAAACCGGTTCAAAACCGGCCTGATCCCGGAAGCCTTTATTTACCACAAACGACGGACGAACCTGGGGCAATTTTACCGGCAGACCCGGTTTTTTGGCCGGGCGCGCATCAACATTGCCCGGTTTTACCCCTCCGAACTCCGGTTGGTCCACACGTTTCCGGCGCTGTTTACCCTGTTTGTTTTCTCGGTACCGGTTTGGTGGTTCATTCATCCGGTTTTGTTTGGAATAGCGGTTTCGGCCTTGCTGCTGTTTTCAGTACTGGTTTTCGGCGATGCATTTCGAAAAGAAAAAAGCCTGAAGGTGGCTTTTCTGAGCATAGAAGCGGCATTTGTTCAGTTGCTGGGCTACGGCATCGGATTTCTCAAAGAAGGCTGGAAACGGCTGCGCGAACCCAAAGGCCACCTCGAAACCGGCGCCAACATCGAGTACCCCTCCTAATAACGGAAGCGGTTAATAAATAACGAATATCGAATGTTAAACACCGAATAACGAAGTTGTGGAGCATCCAGTATCATCCTGCATCATTTCAATCACCGGTCTTTTTTCGTTTTTCGTCACCCAGATTTTCATCTTCGGTCATCCTCAAACCGACCGTTTTGGCGGACCTTTGTACTGTACAAACACAAAGAACTGCCATGAAAACCGTTTTGAAACTCGAAGAAGCCGCCCAATTTATCTTGTCGATTGTGCTCTTTAACCAATTGCCGTTTACCTGGTGGTGGTTTCCGGCACTGATTCTGGTGCCGGATGTGAGTATGCTCGGCTATTTGATCAATCCGCGCGTCGGAGCCTGGACGTACAATGTTGCTCACCACAAAGCAGTGGCTATCGCATTCGGCATCGCGGGCCTGTGGCTGAACAACCCGGTTTTAATGCTGACTGGTGTGATCCTGTTTGGGCATGCCGCAATGGACCGCATGATGGGCTACGGCCTGAAATATCCCGACGATTTTACGAACACCCACCTGGGTCGCATCGGTAAAAAGGCCGCTAAGCCGAATTCCGAAGCACCGAAGTCCGAAACGCGCCCGGCGTCGAGCCTGTCCATTTCTTGAAGGTGCGGTAGAATACACTGGGTTCCGAAAAACCGAGCAGGTAGGCAATGTCCGTGGTGCTGAAATGCGGTTCGCGCAGGTGTCGTACCGCCAAATCGTGCCGGACTTCATCCAGCAACTGCTGATAGGTATAGCCTTCATCCTTCAAATGAAGCTGAAGCGTCCGAACGCCCATCGCCAGGTGGTCGGCCACCAAGGCCAGCGTCGGTTCTTCACCTTTTAACAAGGTCACAATTTCCTGCTTCACTCGGTCGGCTAGGATGGGGGGGTCCGGATTTCCGGGCCGAAGTTTACCAAGCAACTCATCGGCATGTTGCTCAAAAAGGGCGAAAAGAGCCGGATTGGCATTCAGAATGGGCGTAGTAAGCCAGTCGGCATTGAGCACTAACACGGTTTTTTTTACTCCAAAGGTTAACCGCGCCGGGCCGAAAACCCGCGCATAGGCCGGAAGGTTGCCTGGTTCCGGAAACGAAAACCGGATCTCTTCCGCTACCACTGGCTGGCCTGTAAGGGCCCGGAAAGCCGACAGATACACCGAAAGCTCGGAGGTCAGGGTGTAATCCGGGTACTGTATGGCCGGGCTTGTGAGGGTTAACGTTAAGTAATAATGGTTGCCTTCCCGCTGACCAATCGTGCGCACGCCTTCACAGGCAATATCCTGGTAATGAAACAGTTTTTCCAGGGCTTTCTCCAGCGTCGGGCAATTCATCAACACATAAGCCAGCACGCCCAGCGCCAGCGGATTGATTAATTCGCCGAGTTGCAGTGGTAGGTCAGGCTGGCCGGTTGCCCGAATGGCTTCCTGCCAGAGCTGCTGAACCGCCCGAATAGGAACACGGCCATCGGGATGCTGCAACACCGTCGAATCGACGCCAACCGACCGGCGGAGGGACTCCGGATCGGCCCCGCGCTGGCGGGCGGCCCAGAGAATCAAGTTGAAAGAACCGGAAGAAAGCGTATCCTCAGTCGTCATACGGGCTAAGATACGAATTGTTACACAGGGTTAATCAGAGTTGATCGAGGTTTTCCCTGATAACCTCTGATCATCTCTGATTAACCCTGTGTAACAACCCAATCTAGTCCTTTTTAATCTCCAGGTTTGCGAAGTCACCGCCCAGCCCCGGGCCGACCCATAAACCGAGCTTGCCCGAGGTCCGCTCATTGAGTTTGGAAACGACGAGGCTGGGGGTTTGCTGTCCATCGACAAATACCTGAACCGTCGGACGCTGCACCACCACCCGCACATGAAACCAGGCCTTGGGATCGGGGGCCGGGTTGATCGGCTGTTCAAACCGGTCGGGTTGTTCCTTCCGGAGCTTTTCCCAGGTATGCACCGGATGCGAAATGTACTGCACGGCGTGGCTCCGCCGAACCGGGTCGGCATTTTTGAAGTTGAACGGCCGGAAATACACCGCATCGTAAGTCGTGTCATCGACGCCGTGAAAGGCCATGCCGATAAAACACTGCTGAAGCACATCTTTTCCGCGCAGGTCAAATTCAATCGTGCCATTTCCGAACGATACCCCGTCGAGCCAAACCACGCCCCCGTTGGGTTTCTGATCGAAGTGAATTCCGTTTTTTTCGGAAACCGGCTGGAGCGTCCGGTTCGGAACGTTCGGACCAGCCGACCGGACGAGGGCCGCCAAATCCGGTTTGATCGGGTTGCCCGGCTGTGCCACGACGATCCGCCAGGAAAACAGAAAGGCCAGCAGACTCAGCGCATACACACGATAGCTCATGTTAGCTGACTTTGAAATCCACTTTAGTATCCGCCCAAACCAGCGACACCACCCCTTTGGAAGTGATGTCAATCGTAAACTTCTCCTGGAACGCTTTGGCTTTTTTCGCCGGAACCGTTACCCGCAGCACATCCTCGTCCTGTTTGTAACTAAAAGCGCCCCACTTGATGGTTTTGTTCAGAATAATCGTCCATTCTTTCTCGCCGGGAATGGTAAACAGGGCGTACTTTCCTTTCGGAACGGTTTTTCCTTCCAGCTTAACATCGTCGGAAAACTCAATGGACGTTGTTTCGTTGGCTCCGGTACGCCAGACCTGCCCAGCAGGGGCCACCTTTCCGGCCGGGTCCCAGACGTTGCGGCCTTTCACCGATGGCTGGCTGTAATCAATCGTGATGGTTTTACCGCCAACGGTTTGTTTGGCCTGGGCGGGTGGACTCGGGCGTTTGGATTTGTCATCCTGTGCAAAAGCGAGTTGGACAATCATCAGCAATGTTGTGAGAACGAGCAATTTTTTCATGATGGTTTACGTAACTTTGGTTGAAGGAATTGAAGAATCGGGGCAAAGATGGGGAAAGAGGGCAAAAGACCCAAAAGTGCACCTGTTCAAGATGGTTCAAGTTGGATTCACGCTGATTTTCAATGATCACAGAGGAGGAAGCGCTGCCCCGTTGCCGGTCGCTGATTGAAGAAAAACTGGGCTGGGGCGACAGCCTGCACTGGCAAAATCAGGACTATGATGCCCTGAGTGAGCGAATTTTGGCCGAAACCGGCGTATCGCTCAGTGTCAGCACGCTTAAACGTATCTGGGGAAAGGTGCGCTACGACAGTGCGCCGACAACCACGACGCTCAACACCCTCGCTCAGTTTCTGGGTTTTGAAAACTGGCGGACATTCCGGCAGGCTCCTTCTGGCACGGAACCCGCCGTTTTGACTCCTGAACCCCCATTGCCGGTTCCGCCAAGCCGGTCGGTCGGCAACCGCTGGCCCTGGGTGGCAGGTGTGCTGCTGGTCCTGGCACTCGTGGGTATCTGGGCCTTTCAAAACCGGGTCAAGCCGCTACACTACGGAGCCGTAACGTTCTCCAGTCGCCCGCTGGCCAAAGGATTGCCCAACACGGTGTTGTTTGAATACGACGCAAGCGATTCGAATGCCGACAGTGTGTTTATTCAGCAAAGCTGGAACCCTAAATTGCGTCATCGGGTCGATAAAGCGGGCCGACAATATGCAAGTACCTATTTTTACCCCGGTTACTTTCGCGCCAAACTGATTTTGAATGACTCCATTGTGCGCGAACACGATCTATACATCACCACAGACGGCTGGTTGGGGACCATCAATTACGATTCCATTCCGGTGTATTTCCCGGACCGACGCCTTCGCCGGAACGGTGCCATTGCGCTCACTGAAGCGGATTTAACCGAACAGGGTGTTGATTTTCAGAAAAACGTGCCCTTCACCAGCCTGCATTGCGTCAAACCGTTTGGAGAAATTTCAGGCAGTGATTTTGTGTTTGAAACGGTTCTGAAAAATACGTTTAATCGCTTTGATGCCGTGTGCCAGAAAACCGGTATTATGCTCCTGTGCTCGGATGGCATGCACTTCATTCAACTGTCGGTCAAAGGGTGCGTGGGCGAGTTGAATCTTTCTTTCGCGGGCAATTCCGTATCGGGTAAAACCAACGACCTATCTGGTTTTGGCGTCGATTTCTCCGACTGGGCGACGGTTCGATGCGAGGTGGTCAATAAATCCGTTACGGTTTTTGTCAACGGAAACCAGGCGTATCAGGGCCGATTCGAGGGGGATCCGGGAAAAATAGTCGGGGTTCGGTACACCTTCCACGGGACCGGAGCCGTAAAATCCGCCCGGTTTATGAATGGCAAAAACCAGACGATTTTGTTATAAACCTAAGGCCGTGAAAGTAAGGATTTAAAGCTGCCCAACCAGTTCCTTCATCAATGCGGTCAGGCGAGGTTCGGCTACGGCGGCAGCGGCCAGAATCTTCGGCAGGCTGGCTTTTTCGAGCGTTTCGGGGATGCAAAGGTCCGTCACAACCGAACAGGCAAATACGTTCAAGCCCATCTGGTGCGCCACCATCACCTCCGGTACCGTCGACATGCCGACCACATCCGCGCCCCATTGCCGCAGCATCCGGTATTCGGCTCGGGTTTCCAGTTGTGGCCCGGTTACCCCGACGTACACGCCCTTCCGGACCGGAAACCCCAGCTTTTGGGCAATGACCTCCGCTTTTCGAATCAATTCCTGGTCATACGGTTCACTCATGTCGGGGAAGCGGTCGCCAAACTCGGGATGATGACGACCCGTGAAAGGATTCTGCGGCAGCAACAAACTGATGTGGTCTTCGATAATCATCAGATCGCTGACCTGAAAATCGGGGTTTAGCCCTCCGCAAGCGTTGGAAATCAGCAGGGTTTTGACGCCCAGTTGCTTCATGACCCGCACCGGAAACGTGACCTGCTGCATCGAATAGCCTTCGTAAAAATGAAAACGCCCCTGCATGACGATGACCGGCTGACTCGCCAACGTGCCCAGAATCAACTTGCCGGAGTGCGACTCAACCGTCGACAGCGGAAAGTGCGGAATGGTTTCGTAGGGAATGGAAACTTCAATGCCCAATTCCCGGACCAAACCGCCCAAACCGGTTCCCAGAATGATCCCAACGGTGGGAAGGGGCGTCTCGAAGGCCCGGATAAAATCAGCGGCTTTTTGTATTTCTTCCAGCATATTACGTACCCACGGACCGCCGGGCGGCCCCGTTTAGTCCGTGAGTTGTTAGTACTCAAT
>NZ_JBMSDT010000022.1:0-73428 GCF_049445795.1 Larkinella sp. VNQ87 | reverse complement strand
CGATGCCCATCCGGAACTGGGGTATGATTCTAAATCAGTTTTTAACTATTTTTGAAGAGAGGGTTAGGCTGTAAGCTTCGCCCACCCCCGATTGGAAAGTTACACGGTTATTGCGATAGTCCCCAAAAAAGAAAAAGGGGCCGAAGCCCCTTAACTTACTTTAACTTTTTTAGATACGTATCAACTTCTCGTTTGTAAAAAGGCGAAAAGTCGGGGGGAACAGAACGAAGCAATTCAACTTGTTTCTGCTTATCTTTCACCAACTGTTCATACTGCGGAGGTGGATTGCGCATAACCGGTTTTGCCGATTCGGCTTTCCGCTGCATGTCTTCTTCCTGCTCTTTAATGGCCTTTTCGGATTCCAGTAATCGAACGAGAACATCTTGCTGACGTTTAATGGTGTTCTGATTCAGCCGTTTATTTACTAATTCCGTTTCCGTTTCGTCCATTTTATTCATTAACTCGTTCAGTTCATTGCCAAGTTTTTTACCGAGTTCAGTGCCTTTTTGCGCATCCTGTAATTCTTTCAGCATTTTACGCATCATGGCCTGTTCAGCGGCTAAACGAGACAATTCTTCCGACATGCCCCGATTTCCCTTGCCACCTTGGCCCTGATTTTGGCCTTGCTTCATGAGTTGTTGCATCCGCTCGTTAAGCTTTTTCTGCATCTCCCCCATCGCCATGCTTTTCCCCTTGCCTTTTTTCTTACCCTTACCTGAACTAGAAGACGCCATTTGATTCATCTGTTCCTGCATTTGCTTAAATACATCGCTAAGCATAAGAGCCAGGTTGTTAATAGACGTCATTGCAAATTGCTGCTTGGATGTAGCAACGTTCAATCGACGTTCACGAATGTATTTGACACTTTCATCCATGTAGCCTTTCATGTTGTTTAACTCCCGCGTCACAAACGACTGAATTTGCAACACACGATTTGCCAACGCATACAGGCTATCTTCAATGATTTTGGCATCATCCTGCAGTTTTAATTGGTCCTGAGCGAGCTTCACAAAGCGGGGATCTTGCAAAGAAACCGCTTTAAAATCCTTCATAACCCGCTCCTGATCGAACGAAAGCTGAATCAGATTTTCCAGAATATCCCGCAGATCATCCATGTTTTCCTGCGACTCTTCCATCTCCTGCGACTGCATCTGTTGTTGCAATTGCTGGCTCAGATTCTTCATCTGTTTGGCCGCATTCCGCTGTGATTTCGAAGCTTTGTCGTTCTGCTTCTGATCGAGTTGCTGCTGACTTTCCTTCTGCTCGTTGCTGATTTCCTGCTGAAGATCCTTATGCGTATCCGGCTCCTGGCTGTCTTTCATCTCCTGAGCCATTTTCTCGACCTCCTTCAGTTCTTCGCGGGTTTTTTCGAATTCTTTGCTTAGTTCTTCCTGCTTTTTGCTCAACTCAGCATTGTCTTCTTTCTTGGAAGAATCACTCTCATTTTTCTTATTATCGCCATTCTCGTCTTTTTTCGACTGCTGGTTTTCGTCTTTCTTCGATGCCGCATTCTCATCTTTTTTCAACTGGGCACTGTCCTTTTTCGATTGTGCATCGTCTTTTTTCGACTGCGTTTTCTCGTCCTTTTTCGACAGGGCATCCTCTTTTTTAGGCTGCATTTTCTCGTCTTTCAACGCCTGGTTCTCTTTCTTTTCTGTTTCGGTGGCCAATTTTTCCTGTTTCTCGGCCTGCTTATCGAGTTCTTTGATGGCGTTTTCCATCTTCTGCTCCATCTGCAATTGCTTGAAAAGCTCCAAGGCCCGCTCCAGTTCTTTCTCCAGGTTCTTCTCCTTATTCTTCAGCCGGTCGAGCATATCGATCATTTTGTCGTCCTGCTTTTGCTCCATCAGCTTCTTCAATTCTTCGTACAGCTTCTGCGTTTCAGGGTCCATCAGTTCGTTCATCAGCTTCTGCAACTGTTCAAACTTTTGGAGCAATTCCGGATTCTGGTTGTTAAACCGCTGCTGACGTTCGTTGTTAGTCTGATTTTGTTGCTGCAATTCTTTCAATTCCTGCATCAACTCTTCCCGCTTTTTGAGCAATTCCTCAGCCTGCTTTTTATCCTGAAAATCAAGGTTTTTCTTCGTTTGCAGGCGGTTTTCCAACGAATTCAGATCTTTCTTCAACTGCTGTGCTTTCGACAGCGTTTTGCTAATCTGATTCTCGGTCTTCTGAGCCGAACGATCGGCTTCTTCGGCCAGCTTTGACTGATCCGGAACCGCAAACTGAGCGAAGCTGGAGCGGCCGCTTTTGAAACCATTGATGGCGTCGTTATCCCAAACTTGAACGAAATACTCCAGCCGGTCGCCGGGCTGCATCTTCAAACTATCTAGGCCCCACTGGTAATAAAAATTCTGAGTAGAAGCCGAACGGTTAAATGGAATGGCGCGCGTCAGGAATTTATCCGGAGCGCTCTGTCCCGCCCGAATTACCTTATACATCACCTTCAGGTTGGAAAAACCGTAGTCATCCGTGATGGTCCCGCCCAGCATGACGTAGTTGTAGAAGGTGGTATCCTTGAAGTTTTCCAGCGACACCTGCGGGAATTTGTCGTTAACGACGTTCAGCGTGTACTGAATATTGTCCCGGCTGGCGGCTACTTTGTTCTTCAGCGACACCGAATACATCGAGGATTTCTTTACCATGCGCGAGAATTCAAACTCATCCGACGACTGTTTGTCGGCCACCAGCCCACGCGGTTCGCCCGCAAACCGGACCAGAACCGAGTCGGTGTTGGAGGCCGAAAACCGCCAGGTCACCTGCGTTCCTTCCGGCACCAGCAGGTTGCCTACATTGGAGAGTTGCTCCGACGGTTTGTTCAGGTAGGCCGGATAAATCAAGCTTACATCGAACGAAAGCAACCCTGGGCGATCCAAAACCGCCAGTTCATAACCCGGCGACTTGAAACCAACCGCTTCGAAGTGGAATGGAATATCGCGTTGAACGTTGTCGAAGGTGTACGTAAAAAGGCCTTTCCCATCGGTATTCAACTTAAACCGGGTCTGGTTCGAAACCAGGTAGACATCCTGCGGCAGGGCGCTGCCTTTCAATTGCAGTTCCAGCGTGTAATCTTCGTTGCGGAATGCCTGGAGCGTTTTGTTACGCAGCAGGAACTGGAACGGCGCTTCCTCGGCAAATTCCTGGTCGTAGCTGATGATGCGCTTTGAAGTGCTCGTCAGAAACGCCGGATACAGGAGCAACAAACCGCCGATAATAAAAGCCGGGATGACCGCGTACTTCACAAACCGCCGGTTTTGGTTAATCTGGATAGCATCGGCAAACCGCACAATCAGCAGTTGCTTCGACCGCTGGTTGATGCTGGCTTCAAGCAGATCACTTTCCTGCCGGTTGAGCGCCCGCAGTTGCAGGGTGTTGAGCAGCTTGTCCCCTACTTCCGGAAAAAACCGGCCGATCTGCTGGGCCGCTTCCTCGTTGGTCAGTGACTTGCCGATGCCGTACAAATGAATCAATGGGTTGATGATCCAGTAGTATAAGGCCAGCAACATAACCGTCAGCGAGCCGAAGAACAGAACGGCCCGTACAGGCGAACTAAACCGGCCAAAAAACTCGGCCGTGTTCATCAGCAAATAAACCGATAGCGAAAACGCAATAAAGAAAATGGCGCCCTTGGCAATCTGGTTGATGTAAAACTTTTTCCGGTATTCGTCAATACGCAGGAGCAGCGTTTGAATCGATTCTTGCATCTGCATCGGTGTATTCGTAAAGGGTTAATACGGCTCTGGAAATCAGGGTTCTAATTCGTAGATGAATATACTCATTTACGAGGTAACTTCCTTGTTAAAACGAAAAAGATCGTTACGCAATTTTATCAGAAGGGCTAACTTCACCCGTTTCGGGGGAGTCTAGGTAATCGGAGAAATATTTGACGACGTGGAGCTTTAAAAAATTCTCCTGCGTCAGCAGATCGATGTGCGGTACTTTCTGGACGAGCCGCCAGTGGGGCCAGCCATCCTGATCGGTTCCGACCAGTTCATAGTAGCCGGACAAACTCAAAACTTTGCAGATAGCAATGTGCATCAGATCCTGCTTCTGTTCTTTAGTAAAAACCTGCGTGCCGCGCCCCAATTCCTGCACGCCAATAAGGAATAACACGCTGTTTAAATCGGCCGGACGTTTGCCGACCGCCTTTTCCAGGTAATCCAATACCTGCTCCCACTCTTGGTCTATTTCCTGTGTAATCATTGTCGCTAAAAATTTCTGAGACTCGGTTTTATGACTTTTTACGCCCTCGTTCGTCACATATAGAGAACAAAAGAGGATCGTCGGAAACGGTTCGTTGCATTAAAACATTTTTGGTGAACTAAGTTCGTGAAAACCATTGCAAAACTATTCAAAGCGGGGTTAAATGACCTATTGAACCTGTTCTACCCTAACCCCTGTTTGTTGTGCCGGAATACGCTGCAAACCCACGAAGAATTCGTTTGCACAGCCTGTCGGCTTGAGTTGCCCGAAACCGGCCAGCACCGGGGTGAAGCCCTGATAACGAATCAGCTGAAATTTGCGGGAAAAGTGCCGGTCGCGTTTGTGTACTCTTACCTGTATTTTACCAAAAAGGGAAAAACACAGCGGCTGATTCACGCGCTGAAATACCAGGAGAAAAAGGAAATCGGTTGTGTACTCGGTCGTTGGTATGGCTACCAACTCAAAACCGACTGTCAACTTAATGAACAACTCGATTTAATGGTGGGCGTTCCGCTGCATCCGGCCAGGCTACGGCAACGCGGCTATAACCAAAGCGACTGGTTTGCGAGAGGGCTTTCGGAAGCACTGGAAATTCCGTGGAGTGATCGGGCGTTAAGCCGGACAAAATTCACGCTCAGCCAAACCGGCAAAGACCGGATGGGACGCTGGGAAAACGTTAGCGATGTATTCGTGGTAAAAGAGCCCGATTTGGTGGCAAATAAGCGCATCTTACTCGTGGATGACGTGCTGACTACCGGAGCCACGCTGGAAGCCTTTACGGTCGCTTTACGGGCCGCCGGTTGCCAGTCGGTAGGGATCGTAACATTAGCGGCCACCCGATGATCGAGTGGCCGCCAGAAGGGTCCAAAAAAGAAAGGATTACTTGTTCCGTCCACCGGCAATCATCGCACACCGGAAACCGATCGTCGCCGTGGCCGAATCCTGCGCCAGGAACCGGCGCGTACCGGGAGCCAGCCAGTAGGACACATCAGCCCACGAGCCACCTTTGTACACCCGGAGTTTATCGTTGATGATCGAGTTACCGTTCTTGGTATCGTAGTTCTTCTCTTCATCCTGGTAACCGTCGCGACGCAAGGGGTTCAGGTCGTTCATATCCTGGTAGGAAAGCGGACGGTATACATCATACACCCACTCATTCACGTTTCCAGCCATGTTATACAAACCGAAGTCGTTGGCGGGGTACGAGTAAATTTCAGCCGTGATGATAGCCGCGTCGTTCGATTTGCCGGCAATACCGGCGTAGTCACCGCGACCGCGTTTGAAGTTAGCCAGCATCTGTCCCTGTTTCCGGCCTTTCTTGGCGTTCCGAACCGACGAACCATCCCAGGGGTAAATCCGCTGGTTCGACTGGTTCTCGTCGATGTATTGCGTACCGATCATGGCTTTTGCAGCATACTCCCACTCCGCTTCCGACGGCAACCGGTAGTTTGGCAATACATTGCCGCTTTCCATCGCCGAGGTAGTTTGCGAGTTTTTAGCAACAGCCTGTTCCGCTTCACCCGCCGGAGCTGCCTCTTCTTTTTTCTTCCGCTTCAGCGAGAAGCCTTTTTTCTTCGTACCGGTGCTGCCCTTCTGCGCCATGTTGGCATTGACGGCATCCGTCCGCCAGGTCGAGTAGTCGACGGCCTGCTCCCAGGTTACGCCCACCACCGGATAATACCGGAAGCCGGGGAAACGGAGGTATTGCGTCACATAGGGATCGTTGTACGACAGCGGGTTTTTCCAGACGTTCGTGTCAGGCAGGGCGCGGGTGTACACTTCTTCGGATGAATCGCGTTGAATCGCATCGAGGTATTCCAGGTAGTGAATGTTGGCAATCTCGGTTTCGTCCATGTAGAACGACTGGATGCTGACGGTCCGCTCCCGGTTGTCCCGCGAGTTCATCACATCTTCTTCCAGCGCCCCCATCGTGAAACGGCCACCCTCGATGAACACCAGGTTCGGACCGGCCGATTGTCCCCGGTATTTCGCGACCTGAAAACCATTCTCTTTATTGTAGTTAATACCGGTGGCCGTGCTCTGCTTCCCTGGCTTCACGCTGGTCGGGTGCTTGGATTTACACGCGCCTAAAACTGCGGCAAATGCCAGCAGGTAGACCATTGAGCGTAATGGTTGTGTTCGATTCATTGCGTTTTGGTAACTAATAGAAGTTCAAAATTACAGTATGTCAGGCAAACTTTCACGATTCCGAACAACCGGTTTTCATTCCGGCCGTTACTCCACTAGCTGGCTCAGCACCTCGTCCATCTGATCGACTGTAGTAACGTCGCGCTGCGTAAAAATCAGCTTTCCTTTATGATCTTTTAATGAGCAGGTTGACGAATGTTTCTTGACGTAATCAATTACTTTGCCAAACTGCCCGGAGTTGAAGAAAACGTCATTCCCTGATGAAACGAAGGTACCCTTCATGATATTATTCTTCAGCGTCAATTTTTCGAACTGCAAACGCTCAGCTTTCCAGCGAATTGTGACGAGTTTGATCAGATTTTCGACCTCTTCCGGCAGTGGCCCGAAACGGTCGACCATCGAACGCTGGAAATTGCTTAACTCGGCCTGCGTCTGAATGTTATCCAACTGATTATACAACGACAAGCGCTCGGAGATATTGGCGACGTATTTTTCGGGAATCAGCACCTGTAAATCAGTCTCAATCAAGGTATCGGGCAGCAACGTTTTCAGATTGTCCTCATCGGGCATAAAGAGGTTTTTGAACTCGGTTTCCTTCAATTCCTGAACGGCTTCGTCCAGAATTTTGTGGTACATTTCAAAACCGAGGTCGTTGATAAAACCGCTCTGCTCGGCTCCGAGCAAGTTCCCCGCGCCCCGAATATCCAGGTCACGCATGGCAATCTTGAACCCTTCGCCCAGTTCCGAAAAGTCTTCAAGCGTCTGCAGGCGCTTGCGGGCGTCGGAGGTCAGCACCGACACCGGGGGCGTCATCAGGTAACAGAACGCTTTTTTGTTCGAGCGCCCGACCCGGCCGCGCATTTGGTGCAGATCCGACAAGCCGAACATATGCGCCTGGTTGATGATGATGGTGTTGGCGTTCGGAATGTCCAGCCCGGATTCGATGATGTTGGTCGACACCAGCACGTCGTAATCACCTTCGATAAATTTGGTCATCACCCGCTCCAGCCGCTCTCCTTCCATCTGGCCGTGGGCCACCGTCACGCGGGCGTCGGGCACGAGCCGCATGATCAGGTTGGCGATGGATTCAATGTCGTTGACCCGGTTATGGACAAAAAATACCTGCCCCCCCCGCCGGACTTCGTAGCTGACCGCATCCCGGATGAGGGCTTCGTTGAACGGATGAACCTCGGTGGTTACGGGCTGGCGGTTGGGCGGGGGCGTCGCAATCACCGAGAGGTCGCGCGCACCCATGAGCGAGAAGTGCAGCGTGCGCGGAATGGGCGTGGCTGTCAGCGTTAGCACGTCCACATCGACCCGCATCTCCTTCAACCGGTCTTTGGTTTTTACCCCAAATTTTTGCTCTTCGTCGATGACGAGCAAGCCCAAATCCTTGAATTTAACGTCTTTGTTAACGATCCGATGCGTGCCAATCAGAATCCCGGTTTCGCCCGACGCGACCCGTTTCAGCGTCTCCCGAATCTGGGCCGTGGTCCGAAAACGGTTGATGTATTCAATTTTGACCGGAAAATCGGCCAGTCGCTCCCGGAAGGTGTTGTAATGCTGCATGGCCAGAATGGTCGTTGGCACCAGAATCGCCACCTGCTTGTTGTCCGTCACGGCCTTGAAAGCCGCCCGAATCGCGACTTCTGTTTTTCCAAAACCCACATCGCCACACACCAGCCGGTCCATCGGGTGCGACTGCTCCATGTCGACTTTCACATCCGTGGTCGCCTTGGCCTGGTCGGGCGTATCCTCATAAATGAACGATGATTCGAGTTCGGCCTGCAAAAAGCTGTCTTTCGAAAACGCAAAACCGGGTGCCTGCCGCCGTTTGGCGTACAGCGAAATCAATTCCTTAGCAATGTCTTTGACCTGCTTCTTAACCCGCGATTTTTTCAGTTCCCATTCCTGCGAACCGAGCTTGCTCATCACGGGTGGTGTGCCTTCCTTGCCGGTGTACTTGGCAATTTTGTGCAGGCTGTGAATGCTGACCAGCAGAATGTCGTTGTCGCGGTAAATCAGCCGGATCGCTTCCTGCTCCTTGCCCCCCACGTCCACTTTTTCCAGGCCCGCAAACCGCCCAATGCCGTGGTCCACGTGCGTCACGAAGTCGCCCGGTTGCAGCGTTTTCAGTTCCCGCAATGTCAGCGCTTTCGACTTCGAGAACTTATCGCGAACCCGGTATTTGTAGTAGCGGTCGAAAATCTGGTGGTCGGTGTAACACGCCACTTTCGTCTGCTCGTCGATAAAGCCTTCTTTCAGCGAAATGCTCAGCGGCTGGAATTTGACAAACGGATCAAGCTCGTCAAAGATGGTTTTGAGCCGCTCGTGCTGCTTGTACGATTCGGCCGCAATGATGTTGGTATACCCTTTCGACTGGTTATCCGCCAGATTATCAACCAACCGCCGGAAATCCTTGTTGAACGACGGCTGAGCTTTGGAGGTGTATAGCAGAGGGCGCGGGGCAGAGGGTAAACCAGCTTGCTCATCGGCAATTTCTGCCCCATGCCCCATTCCCTCTGCCCCATTCCCTCTGCCCTCTGCCCTTACCCCTCTGCTCTTAAAATAAAACCGTCTGCCAAACTCCACCGTCCGGAAGGCTTTGATCTGGTTCAAAATCCCCCGCCGGGTTTCGAACAAGGCGTCGGGGTCGGACACGATTTGAATGCCACCTTTGCCGCCGACCAGACTAGCCAGGCTTTGCTCGGCTTTTTCGAAATTCTTCTCGATGATTTCGAGCGTCAGCTCCACGTCTTTGAACCAGAGCGTGGCGGTTTTGGGGAGAAATTCCAAAAACGGTTCACGGGTTTCGTGAATCAGCTTGTTTTCAATGTTTGGAATGATGCTGATGCGCTCCACCGGATCGGTCGAAAGCTGGCTTTCCGGGTTGAAGGTCCGAATGCTTTCTACTTCGTCGCCGAACAATTCGATCCGGTACGGAAACTCACTGGCAAACGAAAACACGTCGATGATGCCCCCGCGAATCGAAAACTGTCCGGCTTCGTAGACAAAATCCGTTTTCTCGAAATCGTAGCTGTTCAACAGTTCGTTGATGAAATTGGCGTCCAGCTTATCGCCGGTTTGCACCGACAAGGTGTTTGCCCGTAACGACCGTTTGTTAATTACTTTTTCGGACAAAGCTTCCGGGTACGAAACCACCACGACCGGCTCTTTCGCATCCAAATTCAACTTGTTCAGCACTTCGGCCCGCATCAGCACGTTGGCATTCTCAATTTCCTCGTACTGATACGGTTTTTTGTACGACATCGGAAAGAACAGCACCTCCTGCCCGAGCAGGTTTTGCAGGTCGTTGTAGAAATACGAAGCTTCTTCCTTGTCGCTCAAAATGAACAAAAACGTCGAAGGCTGCATCCGGTAAATAGCCGCAGCCAGCACGGCGTCGAGGCTACCGGTAATGCCTTTCAACTGAATCCGGGAAGGCTCATGGGTTGGGGAGTGGCGGAACTGTTCACCAATGATTTTGATGAAACTATCTTCGGTGTATAGCGTAATTAAATCGGCTACTTTCATACAAGCATAAAATACCAAAAGCCGCAGGGACTATTTTCTCCATGCGGCATACAGCAACTCGTCAACCGCACAAAGGCGGTTTTGGTTGCAACATTAAATGGTGCGGTCGTAGGCAAACCCTTCCTGATCGAACAAGTCGGCCAGGGCATCATCGGGCTCAAACAGGATGACCAGTTGGCGGGGCGTGACGCCCTCTTCCTCCTCGTCGACCCATTTCCAGTCTTCGGCGGCTACGTCCAGAATATTCAATAATTCAACTTTCTTGGCTTCACTCTTTTCCTGCGACAAAAAAGCGGCTGAATGCGTGATGTACAGCGCGATTTTGTCCTCTTCCAGCCAGTCCAGATCGTTCAGTAATTCGTCGAGCGATTCGAGATTGTATTCGAACTCATCGTCGGGAAACCGGAGTTCTTGGGCGATTTGCTCATAAAACGCCTTCAACGTCTGCGCTTGCTGCCCGTCGATCCGGGCGATGCGAAAACCGGCATACGGTCTCAGGTCGGCGTCCGACGCAACGAATCTAAAATTTGCCATGAAGAATCGGGAAGATCATGCTGGCAAAAGTACTCAATTCAACGAAAACAAGGGCACGCGTAACGAAACGATATTATTGAACATCAGTTCCGTAATGGTCGGGTCCATGAAGTTGATCAGCGGAAATTCGGAAATGATTTCCATCGCTTCAAACTCCGTCTGGGCCTTCACCACACACCACAATTTCTGGCGGTCGAGCGACAGCGCGTACGTCAGCAGTTTGCCACTTTCCATCAATTCATTTACTTTCAACCGCTGGTGCGGAATTTTCACCGTAAATTCCTCGGTCATCTCGGCCGGGAGATCAAATTCTACCATAAACTGACTCATAGGACGTGGTAGGTTTACGTGTATAGTTCACGAATGGGTGCGCCGGACGTGGGCGAACCGGCAATCAACTGGTTAACAATCTTTAACTCATCTTCGTTGACGGAATGCGGAAAATTTGGATATAATTTCATCGTCACGCCCGCGCCCATCGCCCGAAATACGCCCTCCGACTCAATGACGCGCTCCTTCGGAATGTGCGGATCGATGTCGCTGCACCCCAGAAAAACCGGTGTTTCTTCCAGATCGCCTTCGTATAACCGGGGCGTTCCGGGTGGGCCGATGAGCCCGCCACTCAGGCCGAACACCCCGCCGTAGGGCATGGCATTGCGGGCTACAAATTCGAGCGCGAGACAGGCTCCCTGCGAAAAACCGAGCCAGAAGATCTGGGGCGGTTTGAAGTTATAGTCCGATTGCAGCCGCGCCCGGAGGCTGGTCAGCACCTGAAGCGCCGACGACAGATGCGGTTCGTTCTGCTCAAGCGGGCTCAGAAACGAATACGGATACCACGTTCCCTGGCTGGCCTGGGGCGCCACGAACGCAAATTCATCGTCTTCAATGTAATTCGACAGCGACAGAATATCGCGGGCCGAAGCGCCCCGGCCGTGCACCATGACCATCACGCGGGCGGCTTTTTCCAGCGGTTTTCCGGCCGTAAGGAAGTTATTAGGGTTGTGTATCATAGCGTTTTGGGGCATTGGGCATTGGGCATGGGGCAGAGGGTTGCTTCGCAGTATCAGAACGCGTCAGCCACCCTATGCCCTAAGCCCCATGCCCAATGCTACTTATTTCACCTCAATTTTCGGCAAAGCCGCTTCGATCCGGGCGCGCCGGGGTTCGTACCACTCCGGCAATTTAAGCGTTTTCCCCAATTCAGCAACCGGTTCATCGACGGCAAATCCCGGCGGGTTCGTGGCGACTTCAAACAAAATACCGCCCGGTTCGCGGAAATAAATGCTGTGGAAATAGTTGCGGTCCTGAACGGGCGTCACCTGATAACCGGCTTCGAGCAGTTGGTGCTGCAACGTGATTTGCGTTTCGTCGGTATCCGTCGAGAACGCCACGTGGTGGACCGAACCGCCCCCCTGATGCCCCCGGATGTCGTTCGGCGAATGCTTCACATCAACGTAATTGCCCGAACCGCCTTTTCCGGCCTGAAACCGGAACAACCCGGCTTCTTCCGATACCAACGTATGACCGAGGGATTCGGTTATTAATTTTACCGTATCGTCCACCTTAAACTCGTTCAGCGTGACAGTGTGGAACCCTTTAACGGCGTGTTCGACGGGAATAAAACCGTTCGACCAGCCCGGCCGTTGGTCGTTGTCGTGGGCGACCAGCTCGATGCCCATGCCGTCGAAATCGTCAAACCGCAAATAGGTTTCGTTAAACCGTTGGTACGGGCCGGAGAAGGGAATGTTGAATTCCTGCAAGCGGTTGGTCCAGTAATTCAGCGAAGCCGCCGGAACCGAAAACGAGGTGTAGGTCAATTGTCCCCCACCCTTCCGGCCGCGCGGAATGCCTTTGCCGTACGGAAAGAACGTCAGGATGCTCCCCGGCGAACCGGTTTCATCCCCGTAATATAAGTGATAGACATCCGGCGCATCGAAATTTATGGTTTTTTTTACCAGCCGTAATCCCAGAATGTGGGTGTAAAAATCGACATTACCTTGGGCATCACCGGCCAGGGCCGTTACATGGTGCAATCCATTGACGAGCGTTTCCATCGTGAGAGTCAGTTTATGAATTTTTTTAAATGTCATTACATTTAATGTATATACATTTAATTTTTCGATTAAGTTCATCGGCGTTGAATATTTTCGAAGAGATGCGGTTTTGTGAGCGTAGACGCATTACCTTTGCACCGCTAATCTTACATAAGGGGTGCCTTAAAACAACGGGCTGAGATTATACCCATTGAACCTGCACCGGATAATGCCGGCGAAGGGAACGCAACGTACCCACGGACTAAAGTCCGTGAGTTGCACGATGTTAACGAATCATAAAAATCAAAAAGATAGGTCGGCCCCTTGCCTATTGTAAACTTTTCATGCCTGATGAAAAAGATTACAGCCTATCTGATCGCCGTAATCGGCATTTTTTTGGTTTCCTGCCTGCCCGTCTGGGCGCAATTTTCGCTCTCCGGAACCGTCAACGATGCCGACGGCGGTGTGCTGCCGGGCGCGGCTATCACCCTCGAAGGGACGTACAAAGGCACCTTTGCCGATGCCAGCGGGGCCTTCCGGCTGACTAATCTTAAACCGGGTACTCTGCACCTGCGCGTTTCGTTGCTCGGATACGAACCGGTTTTACAAACTGTCGAACTAACAAAGGACCAGCAGCTTACGGTGTCACTGACCAAAACCGCCGTGGTGGTCGATGAGGTGGTCGTGAGTGCGACGCGGGCTAACCAGAAGTCGGCCATTGCCTATACCGACGTTTCGGCCCGAGAGCTAACCAAGCAGAATCTGGGGCAGGATATTCCATTGCTGCTCAACTTTACGCCCTCGCTGGTGACGACTTCGGACGCGGGCGCAGGTGTTGGTTACACCGGTTTTCGGATTCGGGGCTCGGACGCGACGCGGATCAACGTGACGGTCAACGGAATACCGTACAATGACGCCGAATCGCAGGGAACGTTTTGGGTCAATATGCCGGATATTGCTTCGTCGGTCAGCAGCATTCAGATTCAGCGGGGTGTCGGTACTTCGACTAATGGAGCGGGCGCTTTCGGAGCCTCGGTGAACGTACAAACCAACAGCTTCGAGAAGAATCCGTACGGCGAAGCGGACGTTTCCGGCGGCTCGTTCAATACGCTGAAAACCACCGTAAGAGCCGGTTCCGGCTTGCTCAATAATCATTTTGTGGTCGACGCCCGGCTTTCCCGCATTATTTCCGATGGCTACATCGACCGGGCGTCGTCGAACCTGAAGTCGTTTTATGTCTCGGGCGGCTGGTACGGTAAAAAGAGTTTCGTCCGGCTGAACGTCTTTTCGGGAACCGAACGGACCTACCAGGCCTGGAATGGTGTGCCGGAAAATTTGCTGAAAACCAACCGGACGTACAACTCCTACACCTACGATAACGAAGTCGATAATTACCAGCAGGATCATTATCAACTGATTAGCTCGCACGAATTGAGCCGAAACTGGCGGCTGAATGCCTCGCTGCACTACACCCAGGGCCGGGGGTATTACGAACAATACCGAGAAAACGATGATCTAGCTGACTACGGATTACCTCCGGTGGTGATTCGCGATTCGACGATCGCTCAAACCGACCTGATTCGTCGTCGTTGGTTGGACAATGATTTCTACGGGGCGGTTTTTTCGCTGGACTACAACAGTTTCGGCAAGCTGACGGCCAACATCGGCGGGGGTTGGAACCAATACAAGGGCAAACATTACGGCGAAGTGATCTGGGCCCGGTTTGCCAGCTCAAGCACCATCCGGCAACGGTATTACGACAATGACGCGACCAAAACCGACTTTAACCTCTACGGAAAAGCGTATTACCAGTTTACACCGAAATTCAATGCCTACGTCGATTTGCAGGTTCGAACAGTCGGCTATTCCTTCCTGGGCTTCGATAACCAGCTCCGGAATGTGCAGCAGGACGACAACCTGACCTTTTTTAACCCGAAAGCCGGAATTACCTACGCGCTGAACGACCGCAGCAGTGTGTATGCGTCGTACGGCGTCGGCCACCGCGAGCCGAATCGGAACGATTACACCCAATCGACACCCGCCAGCCGCCCGAAAGCCGAAACCCTGAACGATTGGGAAGCGGGTTACAAGCTGCAAACCCAACGGCTCGCGTTTTCGGCCAACGTCTATTACATGAAGTACAAAAACGAGCTGGTCCTGACGGGCCAGATCAACGATGTAGGTGCTTACAATCGCGTGAATATTCCGAGCAGTTACCGCGCCGGGATTGAACTCGAAGCCGGAACAGTGCTGGCGAAAAACCTGCGCTGGAATGTCAACGCGACCTTCAGCCAGAACAAAGTAAAATTGTTTACCGAATTTCTGGACAATTACGACACCGGTGAGCAACAAATCAACCGCTACACGAACACCGACATCGCCTTTGCGCCCAACACCATTTTGGGCTCTCAGTTGCTGTACACGCCGTGGAAAGGGCTGGAAATCGGGTTGTTATCGAAATACGTCGGGAAGCAGTACCTGGACAATACATCCAACGAAAACCGGAAGTTGGACGCCTATTTTGTCAACGACCTGCGGTTTATCTATACCGTCAAGCCCAAAGGCATGAACGAAATCGCGTTTTCGCTGCTGCTGAACAATTTCCTGAACGAACTTTACGAATCGAACGGCTACACGTTCAGTTACATTTCGGAAAGCAAAACCGTTACCGAGAATTTTTACTATCCCCAAGCCGGGTTTAATTTTCTGGCTGGCATTCGGGTACGGTTTTAGTAAAAAAGGCTGGCAGCAAGCCAGCCTTTTTTATGCCATTTCTATTTCAACTTTAGTCGGGTTAATTTGGGTTGTTGAAGCGTTCAAGACCTCGATGCCTACTAAAGTCCCTGTTTCTGAGTAATCTAGAATAAAACCCGGTTTTTCTTCGTCGCTTTCCGCTACGGATTCATCGCTCAAACGGATGTAAAGTATATCGGGTTCCTTATCATATTTTACTTTCATAAGTATTTGTTCAGTTTAGAAGTTCGATATACCGTTTTAACCAAGTTCGGCGTCTTTTCGGAGTTAACAAAAATTCTGATAAGATATTTTTACCATTCTGAACGACAACAGCTTGATAAATCACCTGTCCAATTCCATCCGAAATAATTTTATCTGGGCTCATCAGAACTTCATTAACACTTTCTACAGATATGCCGCGTAGGTGCATTTGCTCAACGGCATGACGAGATAACTCAAATTCCAGGTGTTATTTCCCAATCGCCTGCGCTAAATCCGCGATCAAATCGTCAACATCCTCAACGCCAACGCTCAGGCGGATCAGCGTGTCTTTCAATCCGTTCTTTTCGCGTTCGGCTTTCGGAATGCTGGCGTGGGTCATCGAAGCCGGGTGCGTACAGAGCGACTCCACCCCGCCCAGCGATTCGCCGAGCGAGAAGACCTGAAAGCTTTCCATCACCCGCACGGCTTCCGGCAGCGAGTCTCCGTGCAGTTCGAACGACACCATGCCGCCAAAACCGCGCATCTGTCGCTTGGCCAGTTCGTGCTGCGGGTGGTTTTCCAGACCCGGGTAATTCACCCGGCTGACCTTGGAATGCTGACTCAGGTAGTGAGCAATTTTGAGGGCATTTTCGCAGTGACGCTGCATCCGGAGATGAAGCGTTTTGATGCCCCGCAAGACTAGAAAGCAATCCTGCGGTCCCGGCACGGCCCCGCAGGCATTCTGAATAAATGCCAATCGCTGCGCCATGTCGTCGTCGTTCAGCACAATCGCGCCCATAACCGTATCCGAGTGACCGCCGAGGTATTTCGTGACGGAATGCAGCACGATGTCGGCGCCCAGATCGAGCGGATTTTGCAGATACGGCGATGCAAACGTGTTGTCGACAGCAAGCAGCACATTTTTGACTTTCGTGATGGCGGCAATGGCCTGAATATCCACAATCCGGAGCAGCGGGTTCGTGGGCGTTTCAATCCAGACCATTTTGGTTGCGGGCGTGATGGCTGTTTCCAGCGCCGACGGATCCTCCAACCCGATAAACTTGAATTTCAGGCCGAATTCCTGAAAAACCCGGACCATAATCCGGTACGTGCCGCCGTACAGATCGCTGCTGGCAATGATCTCATCGCCGGGCTTAAACAGCTTCAGAATGGCGTCGGTTGCGGCCAGGCCGGATGCGTAACAAATACCATGTTTGCCGTTTTCGAGCGCAGCGAGGTTGTTTTGCAAAACCGTTCGGGTCGGGTTTTGCGTCCGGGCGTACTCATAGCCCTTGTGCTTCCCCGGCGATTCCTGCACGTAGGTCGAGGTTTGGTAAATGGGCGTCATGATGGCTCCCGTGGTGGGGTCCGGTTCAACGCCGGCGTGGATGGCTTTCGTGGCGAATTTCATTCCCGAATGTAACACGGTTTTAGAAATCGTGCCAGACCTTGTTAGGAAATGGGGTAAATTTGCCGCGTGAAAAGTACCCCATTCAATACCTTATCCGGTCCGGCGTTGGCGGGCCTTGCCCTGTCAGTGGCTCCCGTTCTGTTCAGTTCAGTGCTGACCTACCTGACGCTGGCCTACGAACCGCTCATTGCCCAATTCAACGCCTGGGAATGGCTGGGCCTGACGATCGTTTGTTGTATTACCTCCGCATTTGCACTCACCCCGCCGACCTTCCTGGCGCTCATTTTTGGCTATTTTCTGGGCTGGAATGCGTTGCTGCCGCTGTTTGCGCTCAACATGATCTGCATTCTGTTGGTCAACCGGATCGTAACCTGGTTCGATCAGGACCGGTTTGTGCGGTTTATCGAGCAAAACCCCAAAGCCCGGAATGTGCTTGAACGCATTCGGGATCAGGAATTGAAAGTAATTTTTTACACCAAACTATCGCCGGTTTTGCCCTTTGCCGTGACGAATCTGGTGTTTGCGCTGTCGGGAGCACAGTTGCGGAATATTCTGCTGGGCGGTTTTCTGGGCATGATTCCGCGAACGCTGCTAGCGGTTTGGACGGCCCAGCAGGGTAAAGAAATCCGGACGCTGATCGAAAATCCCAATTCAGGGAGCTGGACCCAGATCGCCATCGGCGTGTTGTTGCTGGCCTCAGTCGCGGGCTTGTTTTCTGTTCTGAACCGGTCAGTAAACCGTTAAAGCCGCCGGGCGACTTTTTCAATCAGCCGGTTGTGTCCGGTTTTCAGCACCGTCAGGTCATACGTGTGCAGGCGGTTTATCAAAGGATTGAGGTAGGAAGTGGGCAACACCTGATCAAAGTGGCCGGTGAAAAACCGGATGCGGATCGGTTTTTCGTTAAAAACGTCGCTCAGATGTCGGTGATTGAAGCTGAGCTTCCGGAAATAAATCCAGGAGTTGTAAACCATTTCTCGATGCTCGGCGGTGACCAGCATGTTTTCGGCAAAACGCAGCACACTGCGGTTGATCAGGCCAATAGCGATAAAAAACTGCCCGAATCGGTGTAACAGCGGCAGGTGTTTCAGAAAATAACGAAACAATCCTCGCCCGAAACCGCTGCCGGTAGCCAGCGTATACCACGGGCTGATGGTGATGCCGTCGGGCGCGACCAGCATCAGTTCGTCAACCTGGTCCGCGAACGCTTCGGCCGTTGCCAGCGCAAACCGGCCGCCCATGCTGAAGCCCAGGACGGCAAAGCGTTCAAGCTGATGTTGACGTAAAAAAGACTGGATGATTTCCTGGAAAACCGGTTTGGTTAATACCTCGCCGGGAGCTTGGACGGGCGGTTTTCCGTGAAAAAACAGATCAAAGGCGTAAACGGTATAGCGTCCGGACAAGGCCTGTGCCAGCGATTCAAAAACCCGGTGATCCTGACCGATGCCGTGAAACGCCAGTAAAGGAACGGGGCCGTCGGACAGTTTGAAAACCGGGAGCATAGCCAAACATACAAGAAACAGTTGTCCCCGGCAAGTGGTCAACCGCCGGGGACAAAAACCGTTAATCCTGCATCAGTAGATACGACTTGATAAAACCGTCCAGATCGCCGTTCAAGACCGCGTCGGTGTTCGAAGTCTGAAAACCGGTTCGGTGGTCCTTCACCCGCCGGTCGTCGAGCACGTAACTCCGGATTTGCGAGCCCCACTCAATTTTCTTTTTGCTGGCTTCTACTTCGGCCCGGGCCGCGTTGCGCTTTTCAACCTCGATCTGGTACAGCTTCGATTTCAACAGACGCATCGCCACTTCCTTGTTCTGCAACTGGCTCCGCTCCTGCTGACATTCGATAATCAGGCCCGACGGTTTGTGGCGCAGCCGCACGGCGGTTTCCACCTTGTTGACGTTCTGACCACCCGCGCCCCCCGACCGAAACGTATCCCACTCAATATCAGCCGGATTGACCTCAATTTCAATCGAATCATCGATCAGTGGGTACGCGTAAACGGACGCGAACGAGGTGTGTCGCCGGGCGTTGGCATCAAACGGCGAAACCCGCACGAGCCGGTGAACGCCGTTTTCCGACTTCAGAAAACCGTAAGCCAGCGGTCCATCCACTTCCAGCGTGGCCGACTTGATGCCCGCACCGTCGCCGGGCTGGTAATCCACCTGTTTGACTTTGTAGCCGTGCTTTTCCGACCACATCAAATACATCCGGTAGAGCATGTCGGCCCAATCCTGGCTTTCGGTGCCACCCGCGCCGGAGTTGATTTCCAGCACCGCACTGAGTTGGTCTTCTTCATTGCTGAGCATTTTTTTCAGCTCCAGGTCATCCAGGGCCGCTTTTACTTTTTCGCCTTCGGCATCGATTTCCTCTTCCGAAACGTCACCAGCTTCGTAAAATTCGTACAGCGTTTCGAGGTCACCGAGCAGCGAAGCCACGTGTTCATAGCCAGTGGTCCAGCCTTTCAGGGCGCGGACCTGCTTCATGGTTTTTTCGGCTCCTTCGGCGTCCTGCCAGAACTCGGGCTGGGCGGTTCGGTCTTCTAAATCAGCGAGTTGTTCTTTCTTGCTATCGTAGTCAAAGATACCCCCTCAGGGCCTCTACTCTGGCCCTCACGTCCTTTAATTGGTCGGTCGTCATAATGCGTGAAACAATGATTTATGGTAAAATTTCTGATAATCAGCCCGCAAAGATACGGTTTTGCAAACGGCTATCCGAATGCAACAAAAAAAGCGGATGGATTCATCCGCTCTACAATTTTATAGAAACCGGTTACGCGCCCTTTTGTTGGACGTCAAGAACCAGCGTAAGCGGAACGTCCAGTAGCTCGGCGATTTGCTCAATGGATAGTAAATTTTTTCGAAGGGCGGAGAGAATTAAATGGCGTTGAGCCCGGGTTTCGCCAATTTTAACGCCATTTTCCATTCCTTCCCGAACCCCTTCTTTGATTCCTTCTTCACGGCCTTTGATATAGAGCCGGTCGATGGTGATGTCGAATCCGTGTGCCATGGTTTCTGCTTCTTCTGTAACGATTGATTGAAAATTACGGAGTTGTGACAAAATTTCCAACTGACGAATGAATTTGCCTAACTGCAAATGGTCGGGTGCCAGCCGGTGCAGTTTCTGTAATATTTCGCCAATAACTTCCCGCGGTTTTTCGCGTTGAAAATCGGCCAAAACCGTTAAAATCAACTCTTCCGGCTGATTGGTGTTTAGAAATTGTAGGTACGGAATTTCACTCAGATTGATGAGCGTATAGCTGTAGCGCACCGTTCCGATGTTTAATTGAACGGGCATTTTGGCGTGGCCATCCCCGATGTAAAAAACGTATTGCCGAACCAATAGTTTGTACTTCCGCAACGTCATGGCGGCATATTCCAGCATCCGGTATATCATGTCCGGCGTATCGGTGGTCTGAATCTCGACGTGCAGGATGTACGGTTCCTGGTCAGGGTCAACCACCTTTTTCAGAAAATCCGGAATCCGCTCGACGGTTCGCTGCAGTTTTTCGGGCAGATTTTCGATGTGAACGGGATTCAGACCGACGGTCTTGCGAACCAGCGGGAGAACAATTCCGGCCAGGTTTTCCCGAAAGATCTTGTCGTAATCCTGCGCCATACCAACACGGTTTTTGTCCTTAGACGGAGAATGGCTTGCAAAGTCATCCCGGAAACCGACAGGATCGAAAGCGCCACGGTCGAACAGACGTAGGGAAATCAACTTTTCAAACTAACTTTGCGTTCCCCTGATGGAGTAGACTCGGGCTTGTCCGAACGTGGGAATGTCCGAGCGGTTTAGTCTTCCTATTTTTATTAACATTCCTCAACTATGGCATCACAATATGATGTAATTGTTCTCGGCAGCGGCCCCGGAGGCTACGTTGCTGCTATTCGCGCGTCGCAACTGGGTTTCAAAACCGCCGTTGTTGAACGTGAAAGTCTGGGTGGAATCTGCCTGAACTGGGGTTGCATTCCGACCAAGGCCCTGCTGAAAAGCGCCCAGGTTTTTGAATACATCAAACATTCGGAGAATTACGGAATTACCATCAGCGGTGAAGCCAAGCCCGATTTCGGATCGGTGATCAAGCGCAGCCGGGGCGTGGCCGACTCCATGAGCAAGGGGGTCACGTTTCTGATGAAAAAGAATAAAATCGATGTGCTGCTCGGCAACGGGAAAGTAAAACCGGGTAAGAAAATCGATGTAACCGATAAAGACGGTAAAACCACCGAATACGAAGCCAAACACATTATCATTGCGACTGGCGGCCGCGCCCGCGAACTGCCCGCCGTGCCCATCGACGGCCAAAAAGTAATTGAATACCGCAAGGCCATGTCGCTGGAAAAACAACCCGAGTCGATGCTTGTGATTGGTTCCGGGGCCATCGGCGTCGAGTTTGCTTACGTCTATGCTTCGATGGGTACGAAAGTGACCATCGTGGAGTTTCTGCCGCGTATTGTACCCGTTGAAGACGAGGAAATCTCGAAAGAACTCGCCAAGCAGTACAAGAAACTGGGCGTCGATATTTACACGAACTCCGAAGTAACGAAGGTCGATACGAGCGGCAAAGGCGCGAAGGTGTTCGTTAAGACGCCGGACGGTGAGAAAACGTTCGACGTGGATGTCGTACTGTCGGCGGCCGGGGTGGTTGCCAACATCGAAAACATCGGACTGGAAGAAACCGGCATCAAAACTGAGCGGGGTAAAATTGTTACCGACGATTTCTACCGCACGAACGTCGACGGTTATTACGCCATCGGCGACTGCACGAAAGGCCAGGCGCTGGCGCACGTGGCATCGGCGGAAGGCATTATTTGCGTGGAGAAAATCGCCGGGCTGGATCACGTCGAGCCGATGAACTACAACAACATTCCGGGTTGTACGTACTGCACGCCCGAAATCGCGTCGGTGGGCTACACGGAAGCAGCCGCGAAGGAAGCTGGTTACGACATTCTGGTGGGCAAGTTCCCGCTGTCGGCTTCGGGGAAAGCCAAAGCCGCCGGAGCACCGGAAGGCTTTGTAAAAGTCATTTTCGACAAAAAATACGGCGAGTGGCTCGGCGCGCACCTGATCGGTTACAACGTGACGGAAATCATTGCCGAAGTTGTTGCGGCCCGCCGACTCGAAACGACCGGTCACGAAATCCTGAAAGCCGTTCACCCCCACCCCACCATTTCCGAATCTATCAAAGATGCGACGGAAGCGGCTTACGGCGAAGCCATTCACCTCTAACTCAGTCGCCTACTTACTACCGGAAACCCGCAGCGAGCCAACTCCTGCGGGTTTTCTGTTTACGGTTCAATCGGTAAAATGTGCAGTTGAGAAGGCTGAATTTCCGGTTGCTGACCAGTGGGCTTTCGGTCCGAAGGTCGTGTAGCTACTTTTGAACCGTGGTTTTCAAGACCACCTGCGAACAACAACTACTGACTGAACCTCATGAAAAAACCAGTACTGCTCTGGTTGGCTGCTACGTTTTGCGTGGCCGCCAATGCCCAGGATTCCATGACCGGCCCCCTGGCCGGCGTATCGGCACAACTCCAGCCCGTCAAAACCGGCAACGCCCAGTTTGTCCAGAAGCTGGAAGCCGCCCAGCCGAACTACCGCGCGACGTTTTCGGTCACCAAAACCAGTGACAAAGGCAAAGGCGATGAAAACACGTACTTTCTGAACTTGTCGGACCTGGACGTATCGACAGTGACGTACAAGGTCGAACGGGATGTGATCGCCGTGCTGGCCGATACCAAGCAACACCGCAAATTTGTCCGCTACAGCGAGAACGGCGAGCTCAAGAGCCTGACCGACCGTGTAAAGCTCTACGCCGACAACCCGGATATTGCCAAGGCGCTGGTCGAATCGCTGAAGAAAGTGATTCTGGCGGCCGAAAAAGCGTACAAACCGACGCGAACCCCGGAAACATTCGACGAATTGCGGCAGTGGCTGAAAACCAACATCGGCAACGAAGCCATCGGTTCTGACAAATACGAACAGGCCCTGACGTTCGACTACGACAACCCGTTGCGGGCGGTTTTTCGGCGGAGCGAAGTGGGCGCGAAAGGATCGGCTTCGTCGGAAACGTTCTCGTTTAACCTCGGCGACCTGGGCCTGGAGGGTCTGCAAATCGAAGCGAAAGGCAAGCGATTGGAACTGTCGCTGGTGGTTCAGCAGAAACAAAAGCTAATGGGTTACGCGAAAAACGGCAAGCTGGATAATGTCGTGCAGTCGTTCGAAATCATCAGCGGAGATCCCGACAAGGTCCGGGACATTGCAGCCGCCTGGCGTAAACTGATCCCGCTGGCGATCAGGCAACTCGAATCGCGGAAGCCGGCGTTTGCCAACATGGCGGGGGCGCAGAAATACCTGGAATCGAGTGTGACCCCGGCCAAAACGAACGACCGGACCATCGAGCAAACGCTGAAACCGGACTGCATCTGTACGTACACCCGGCGGGAAACCTACAACAAAAACAACACGGAGGAGGTCTACGAATTCAACCTGGCCGATCTGGCCGAGAAGGGCGCCAAACTTGGTGTCGACAAAGAACTATATACGATCGAACTCAAAACCCGCGACAACCGCCGGTTTATTGGCTACACCAAAAACGGGGTTCGGCAGAGCTTCGTCTCCGAAATCGAGCTGGCGGCCGATAACCTGGAGAATGTTCGGTATATGTCGCAGGCGTTTGAGAAAGCCGTTCAGGCCTGTGCGCAGTCCCGGAAAAGCCCGGTGCCGACTGGTAGCCAGCAGGCGCGGCTCGACTGGATCAAAGAGCAACTGCCGAAAGATCTGGGCGAAAAAGAACCGTTTTCGTATGCCCTGGCCGCTGACAACGGCACCTGCGATCTGAAACTGACCGTAGCACAGGGTGGCAAGAAAGTGTCAGAACTCGTTTATGATCTGGCCTTAAAAGACCTCAATGCCGACGCGACCCAGTTTGATGTCGATGGTCGGAACGTGTACGTCAGTCTGGTGACTAAAGGCAAGGAAAAGCTGGTCAAAACCTACAAAGACGGCAAGCCTTCCGACTACGTCCACACCGTGAAAATTCAGGTTGATGATATCGAAAAAGGCCGTTACGTGGCCGAAGCCTTCCGGCAACTAATCCGAAATTGTGTCTCAAATTAAGTAAGTCAGGTTTATACGTCTTAACCCGCAGGGCTCCTGATAGCGCTGCGGGTTTTTGCTTTTGAGGAAGGAAAATGTACCCTTGAAAACCGCCGGCCGCTGTCAGCGGTCGAATACCCTGACAGTGGTACAGACAAGTGCTTGTACATCTAACAGTGTTAGGTGGGGAAACTCCTTCTGGGCCTTCTTTTCAAACGCAAATGACTTTAATTAACCAGTAAGTGCCTACTAAACAGCAATAACTTTTACGAACAATCTGATTCTCAGTAAAAAGTTAAAAGCCTAACATCGTTAGATGTGCAAACATGCGACTATTGACTAGCCTATCACCGGTTCATAAACCGGGCGTGAAAGAGACTGTAAATAAAAACCAGCCCAAAACCGATGGCCAGCATGACGTGAAAAACCAGCATGTTGTACTGGTGAAAATAAAACCCCAAACCAATGCCGAACAGAAAATACAGCATTAGCAAGCCTTCCGTAAACGTTAGCCAGTTGATGGCCGGATTCAGGTCCAGGTGGAGGTATTTGTTAGCCCGCCAGGTTTTATCGCCGGTTTTGACGTTGAACTTGGGCGTTCGGATAAAGGGCGTTTTACGGCCAATAAACCCCTCCACCACCGCAATCGTGTTGTGCAGCGACAAGCCCATCATCAGGGACGAATACATCGGAAAATAAAGCCCCAACTGTTCGAGTTTGCCCCGGCGATCGAGCCAGAACGGGATGCCGTAAAAGAGCAACAGGATGATCAGGTTGAACTGAAAAAAACCGAGCAGGTAGAAAACCGACTGGTATTCGGGGTGACGGATTCGAATGTATAAAACCGGCACGCTCAGAACACCCAGCAAAAACACCAGAATAAACGTGGAACTACTGAGCAGATGGAAAAACGCGTGCACTTTAATCCGGAACGGAATTTGCGGAGCCACAATGACCTTGACCATTAATTTCCGGGCGCATTCAGCAGCCCCTTTCATCCAGCGATATTGCTGCGATTTGAGCGCATTCATCGCTACGGGCAATTCGGACGGGGAGCCAATGTCTTCGCGGTAGACGAATTGCCAGCCTTTTAACTGGGCGCGGTAACTTAAATCTAAATCTTCCGTCAACGTATCGCTGCTCCAACTTCCGGCGTCGAGAATCGCCGTTTTGCGCCAGACGCCTGCCGTGCCGTTGAAGTTCATGAAATAACCATCGGCATTCCGCCCGCCCTGTTCGATGAAGAAATGCGCGTTGAGCCCGAAAGCCTGAAGCTGCGTCAGGACCGAATAATCTTCGTTCAGGTGCGTCCAACGGGTTTGCACGATCCCGATTTTCGGGTTTTCGAAATGCGGGACGGTTTTGAGCAAAAAATCCGGTTCCGGCATAAAATCCGCGTCGAAAATGGCGATGAACTCTCCTTTGGCCCGTTCCAACCCGTAAGCCAGTGCCCCGGCTTTGAAATCCTTGCGCTCGGGTCGGCGAATGTGCTGAATGTCCAGCCCCTGCCGCTGGTATTCGGCCACTTTTTCGGCAATAATGCCCACGGTCTCGTCCGTTGAGTCGTCGAGCACCTGAATTTCAAGTCTGGTTCGGGGGTACTTCAGTTGGACTACGGCGTCGATAAGCCGGGCAGCTACGTAAAGTTCATTGTAAATAGGAAGCTGAACAGTAACGGGCGGGGCATCGGGCTGGTTTTCCGTGTATTGCCGAAAGGTGGCAGGCCGTCGCTTTGATTTCAGGTAACTGATAATTAAGCTTAATTGTCCGCAATTGTAGGCAAACAACAACAGCAGAACAAAACTGTACATCGCTAAAACGAACGCTTCCATGGTCTGTTTCTCCCCTCACATAACTCCGGAAAAACCGCCCGACCTGTTTTTTGTTTGCTGCGGAGAAATATCTTTATCGCATGAAACTATCCTTCATTGGAGCCGGAAATCTGGCCTGGCATCTGGCAATGGCGTTCGAAAACGCCGGGCATTACATCTGCGAAGTGTACAGCCGCACCCCCCAACACGCCGGGCAACTGATTTCGATGCTGTACGATGCCCGGCCGAGTCCGGACCTGAATTTTGCCGAAAGTGAAGCGGAATTGTTCGTGCTGGCGATTCCTGACGATGCGATTGATGAGGTAACGGCCCAACTGGTATTGCCCGAAAACGCGATGGTAGTGCACACCTCGGGCAGCAAATCGCTGGAAAGTCTGCGCCGGTTGATGGATATTTACAGCGACGTACCGGTTCGGACGGGTGTGTTTTACCCGCTGCAAACGTTCAGCAAAGGTATCAAACCGCTCAGTTTCGACATCATTCCGCTGTGCATTGAAGCCAGCGATCCCGAAACCGAAACGGAATTGGTAGCGTTGGGCCAGAGCATGAGTCAGATTGTGTACCTCGTCAACTCGCACGAACGGAAGGTCCTGCACGTGGCTGCGGTTTTTGCCTGCAACTTCACGAATTACCTGCTCGGACTGGCAAAAGACCTGACCGATGCCGAAGATCTGGAGTTTGATCTGTTGCGGCCGTTGATCGAAGAAACCGTGCAGAAAGCGCTGGATGCCGAGCACCCCGCCCTGGTGCAAACCGGCCCGGCCCGGCGTGGCGATTTGAATACGCTGCGTCTGCACCAGTCTTATTTGTCAGACAAGCCGACCTTGCTGCAAGTCTACCGATTGCTATCCGACGGCATCCAGCAGCGGAGTTAAAACCGGGTCAGCCGCGTTTCCGGGCGGTTTCTAGCCGTCAGGGCCGCAATTTGCTCCAGCGCCCGCCAGGTTTCGTGCAGTCCTTTGATGAGGTGATAACAGCCCTTTTCCGGACTGGCTTTACTGGTGGAAACCGGCTTGCCTTTCCGGTCGAGTACGCCGAACCATTCTTTATTTGTTTTGTCCGGGAAATGCTCCCAGGTGTAGTCGTGGACTTTCCGATACCATTTCAAACAATCGTTCTGCCGGGTATGGATGTAGCCCCGGGAAAAAACCGCCAGGGCTTCCGAGTGTACCCACCACAGCTTGCGATCCCATTCGCTGTAGATGCTGGGCCGCTCCTTTAAATCCGAATACTGAAAAAAACCGCCAGCCCCCTCGTCCCAGCCAATCTCGGCCAGATGCAGTGCCATCTGAACCGCCTGCTGTGTCAGCCGCCGGTTGCCGGTCATCTCGGCCGCATCGAGCAGGTAACTGGCCGTTTCGAAACCGTAACCGCTGTGCAACCGCCGACCGGCCGCGCTATCGCAGAACGAACCGCCCGGCAACGTATGTTCCCGCAAAACCGTAATGCGTTTGTCGAAAAATTCGCTCTGAATCTCACTCAACACCGCATCGTAAGCCTGTTTATACAAATCCGGGTCGAGTAACGAACGGGTTTCGAGTAAGGCTTTAAGCAACAACATCGGTTCGCGGAGTGACTTTAAGACTCGAAAACCGCCCAATTGCGCTTCCCATTCTTCGCGCTGCTGCTGGCGGTCGGCCAGGATGGTTTCGACGGTTTCCTGCACGATCAGCCCGAGTTCGTCGTCCTGCGTGGCGCGGTGTAGTTGGGCCAACGCCATCGCAGCCGCGCAGGCCGGTTCGAGGGTTTGGGCTGGAGCCACCGGACGCCCGCGCCGGTCGACCACGCCCAGCCAACGGCCTTCCTGCTGGCCGTGTTGCCGCAGAAAATCGGCACCGTGCTGTGCCAGTTCGAGCCAGGCCGGAATGGCATCCACCTGATTATACAAAAACGCAAACGCCCAAATTTGCTGGGCCTGAAGCAAGATGACTTTGTCGGTATCGAACGGTTCGCCCTGTTCGGTCAGGGCATTGTAATACCCTCCGCAAACCGTGTCGCGGCTGTGTTGCGTCCAGAAAGGGATAATGGTTCGGAAAAGGCTCTCCTGATACTGCGCAGCCAGCTTACTAAAATCCATTGAAATCGGCACTCGTTTGGCTTCCCGAAACTATAAGAAAATCGGAGCAAATGGAAATTAAACCGCCTGAACGCGTATTTTCGCGCTGATAGGAACACGGATTGGACGGATTTAACAGATCAAAACTGATTTATCCGTTAAAATCCGTTTCATCCGTTCGATCCGTGTTCCTATCCCCGATTTAACCCGATTACCATGACGGCCTTACAGGAACGATTCAAACAGATTACCACCTTCATTTTCGACGTCGATGGCGTCATGACCGACGGCAGCGTGAACGCCCTCGAATCGGGTGAGCAATTTCGGACGTTCAACATCCGCGACGGCTACGCCATTGAGCGGGCAGTCCATTCGGGCTACCGGGTGGCGGTTTTGTCGGCGGGCAGTCAGGTGGGCGTCCGGAAGCGGCTGGAATTTCTGAAGATCAAGGATATTTTCATGGGTGGCCCCACCGAGCAGAAGATTCACGCGTACCTCGGTTTTCTGAACCGCGACCTGATCAACGAAAACGAAGTCCTCTACATGGGCGACGACATTCCGGATTTGCAGGTGCTTTCCCGCCCAAACCTGCTCAGCACCTGCCCCGCCGATGCCGCCGACGAGATCAAGGCGGTCTGCGACTACATTTCGCCGGTGCCGGGGGGCCGGGGCGCGGTGCGGGATGTGATCGAGCAGGTCATGAAAGCGCAGGGCAAGTGGCTGTCGTGGCTGACGAAAGACGAGCCGTTCAAGCTGCACAACGAAAGGTGAAAACCGGTTTTTCTACCAGTTTCCAATCAACTCGTTAAACTGATCGAGCAAAAACTGGGTGCGTTTGCCCGGTTTTCCGTCGCCGATGGTCAAATCGCCAACCTGGACGATGGGCAGCACTTTCTTGGTCGAACTGGTCGTAAAGGCTTCGTCAGCGTCGTAAAGGTCGGAAAGCATCACGCGCCCCTCTTCTACCGTAAAATCGTTCTGAGCCAGGTGCATGACGGTCCGGCGGGTGATGCCGTGCAGGATGTGCCGGTTGGGCGTGATGAGCCGGTCGCCTTTAAAAATAAAGAAGTTACTACGGCTCAATTCACTGATTTCCCCCTTTTTTTGGTACAACACGTCCGACGCCCGCGCCGACCGGATGGCCTGCGCCAGCAGAATGACTCGTTTGTAGTCCGTACTTTTCACTTCGGCCATTTCGCGAACGTATTCATCCAGAATCACCTTAATGCCTTCTTCATACTGGCTCGGCGGGGTGGGGTGAATCTCTTCGGCCATGATTAGCAGGTTCGGGTTCACGACGCTGATGCTGTCGGGGCTGTAGCCGCCGGTCATCACAAACCGGACGGCAATGTCGGGCTGTCGGCTTTTCGTGACCAACTCCATCACCACACGGTAGGCTTCTTCCTTGTTGATCGGAACCGGCAGGTGCATTTTGGCCGCCGAATTGGCAAACCGTTCCCAATACCAGTCCCACTGAAAAGGCCGACCGTTGTACGTCCGGAAATAATCGAAAAGCCCGAAGCCGCGCAGCAGGCCGAGGTCCGTCACGCCGAACGCAATCTGTTCGACGGGCAGGATGGAGCCGTTGAAATAGCCGTACATAAGCATCCAATTTCTGAACCTGGATGACACGGATTAAAAGATTCACTGGGATTGCTGCCGCAATCTTTTATTTTAGATCCGAGTTAATCCCTTAATCCGTGTAATCCCAGTTCAGGACGGTTTAAACGAGTTTTTTATACTTAATTCGCTTCGGCGTGGCATCGGTGCCGAGCCGCTTCCGGCGGTTTTCTTCGTATTCGGAGAAGTTGCCTTCAAACCAGTAGACCTGCGAATCGCCTTCAAACGCCAGGATGTGCGTGGCGACGCGGTCGAGGAACCAGCGGTCGTGGCTGATGACCACGGCGCAACCCGCAAAGTTTTCCAAGCCTTCTTCCAACGCCCGCAAAGTGTTCACGTCCAGATCGTTGGTCGGCTCATCGAGCAGCAACAAATTGGCGCCTTCTTTGAGCATCATCGCCAGGTGAACGCGGTTGCGCTCCCCGCCCGAGAGGTTGGCGATTTTCTTTTCCTGATCCGAACCGGTAAAATTAAACCGGCTGACGTACGCCCGGGCGTTGGCCTGCTTCCCGCCGAGCATGATCCACTCGTTGCCGCCCGAGATGGTTTCAAAAACCGTCTTATCGGGGTCCAGGCCGTCGTGTCCCTGGTCGACGTAGGCCCATTTCACGGTTTCACCCACGTCGAACGAGCCGGTTTGGGGTTGCTCCTTGCCCGTAATGAGTTTGAACAGCGTCGTTTTTCCGGCGCCGTTCGGTCCGATAATGCCGACAATACCGCCCTGCGGCAACTGAAAATTCAGGTGTTCGAACAGCAGCCGGTCGCCGAAGGCTTTGGCCACGTCGTGCGCTTCGATCACTTTCGAACCCAGACGCGGCCCGGCCGGAATGAAGATTTCCAGCTTTTCCTCTTTCTGGCGGTTGTCTTCGCTCAAGAGTTTTTCGTAAGCCCCCAACCGCGCTTTCGACTTGGCCTGACGGGCTTTCGGAGCCATCCGGACCCACTCCAGCTCGCGTTGCAGCGTCTTCTGGCGTTTCGATTCCTGCTTTTCTTCTTTGGCAAGCCGGTTTTGTTTCTGCTCCAGCCACGAGGAATAGTTACCTTTCCAGGGAATCCCTTCGCCCCGGTCCAGTTCCAGAATCCAGCCCGCTACGTTGTCCAGAAAATACCGGTCGTGCGTGACGGCAATAACCGTTCCGGCATACTGGCGGAGGTGTTCTTCCAACCACAAAACCGACTCGGCGTCGAGGTGGTTGGTCGGTTCGTCGAGTAGCAGCACGTCGGGTTGTTGCAGCAACAGGCGGCAGAGCGCGACCCGGCGTTTTTCACCCCCCGAGAGGTTGGCAACCTTCGCGTCGGAAGGTGGGCAACGGAGCGCGTCCATGGCTTTTTCGAGCCGGTTATCCAGTTCCCAGGCGTTGAGGTGATCGAGCTTTTCCTGCACCTCTCCCTGTCTGGCAATTAGCTTATCGAAGTCGGCATCGGGGTCGCCGAAGGCTTCGTTGATCTGGTCAAATTCTTTCAGCAAATCCACCGTCTCCTGTACGCCTTCTTCCACCACTTCCTTCACGGTTTTGGCCGGATCGAGTTGTGGTTCCTGCTCCAGCATGCCCACTGAATAACCTGGCGAGAACACAACCTCGCCCTGGTAGTTTTTGTCGATACCGGCAATGATGCGCAGGAGCGTCGATTTTCCGGAACCGTTTAAGCCCAAAACGCCGATTTTTGCGCCGTAAAAAAAGGAAAGGTAGATATTCTTTAGGATTTGTCGGTTCGGCGGAATAATTTTACTGACACCCGCCATGGAGAATATAATCGTTTCCTGACTCATTGGTTTGGTTACTGTTATAGGTGGCAAATATCAACAATTAAACCCATAGCTCAGTCTTAAAGAGTAAAATAATGGAACAAGCTCAATTGGTAGACGAATACGGTTACGTCAAAGACGGAAAGGTATTCTTATCGGGCTACCTCAGCTATCCGGACCGGCAAATCGGTGAAGTGAAACGCACAGAACAGGAAGCGCTCGATTATTTCAAAAACAGGTTTACGATTGCCGAAAATAAGGTAAACCAGCTAGAGCAGGAAGTTGAGGAAGCCCAGAACAAAGGGTCTTACCTGACCAAACTCGTTCAACTGCGGAAAAAATTACTGAGTTTCGATGCGATCGGCAACTTTATTCCGCTGCTGAATCGACTTGATGAGCAGGAGCAGATTCTGGTCGAGCTCATCCGCACCAACCAGCTCAAGAACCTGGAAATCAAGCAGGCCCTGCTGGCCGAAGCCGAGTCGATTGCGAGTAATTCGGACTGGAAAGAAACGGCCGAAAAACTTCAGGAGGTCAAGTTAAAATGGATTAAAACGGGGCCGGTCGATAAGGAACTTGATGCCAACATCGAAACCCGGTTTGCCGAAACGCTCGACGGGTTTTTCCAGCGTCGGCGTGAATTCTTTAATGAACAGAACAAGGTTATTCAGGAACGTCTGGATAAGTACGATAGCCTGATTGCTCAGGCCGAGCGCGCCGTCCGGACGATTTACGAAGCCGACCGGAGCCGCCCCTTCAAGCGCGACAACCTGGAAGGCGAAGCACTCGAACGGGCCAATATCGCCGAAGAGCGGTATATGAAAGTGTTGACGGAAGCCTATCACCTCATCCGGAACCTGAACAACGAATGGAAAGAGGTGGGCGAAGTACCGATCAAGAAGTCGGGCAAAATCCTGAAAAAATACCGCCGGGCCACCAAAACCATTTTCGACCGCTACAACCTGGCGCGGGGTATTCAGCCGAAAGTTCGGATCGACCCGCGCGTCGAACAGCAGATGAAAATGGCCGACGAAGCCGAAAAACTGGCGAAACAGTCGGACATTCCGGCAGCGGCTGAACGCGCCAAACAGTTACTGAACCAGTGGAAAGAGATCAAAATTCCGTTTAAACTTGTCGACAAAACCGTTTCGGACCGGTTCCGCTCGGCCTGCGACAAGATTTTTGAGTTGAATTACCTTGAACGCGTCATCATGCGCAAATATCCGGCTTTCGAGTTGAAAAGCCGCTCGGAGCAAATCCGGACCAAAGTTCGGGAACTCGAATACCTGGTTCGGCGCGAGAAAAGCGATCTGGCCATGTCGATGAGCAGCATGGATACGTCCGGCCGCAGCGGCAACGAGGAGATGGACAAGATGATGCTGAGCAAAATCAACACCCAAAAGCGGAAAATCGCAATGAAGGAACAGATACTGAACGAGTTCAACAAAGAACTGAATCAATACTGATTTTTAGAAGAAAGAGAAAAGACAAGAGACAATAGAAACCGTTCTGGAATCTATTGTCTCTTGTCTTTTTTCTTAACGTCTCTTTCACGGTTTCCGGCGTTTCAGGGCCAGGTCGTGGGCGGTATCATAGTAAGAGCGCAGGTTGGTCCAGTCGAACACTTCGGCGATGTTCTCGACGCGGTTTCGCTGGGTAATCCGGTCGCGCTGCGACAGGCGGACAAACCGGAACAGGATGTTCGCCAGTTGCTCAGCGGCTTCGTTGAAGGTCTGCGTTTTGCGGTTGACGACGTAAATACCCCGGTTTTCGTAATCCCGCATGATCTGCATGATAAAATCCCCAAAACCGGACAAATCGCTCGTGACGGTCGGAATACCCCGCACGACACATTCCAATGGCGTGTAACCCCAGGGTTCGTAGTAACTCGGGAAAACCCCCAGGTGACAGCCCCGGACAAACTGGCCGTAATCGAGGCCAAAAAGCGGGTTGGTCGACGCAATAAAATCCGGGTGATACACCACCTTGACGCGGTCGTAGGAGTTGTTCACCAGTTTAACCTGCCGGATAAACCGCACCATATCATCTTCGTTCACCAGGTCGTGCGTGACGAAGGGCGGTAGTTGCTTCGTTTTGAAGCTTTGGATGGTCCGCCGGAGCCGGAGCCGCCAGTATTCATCCACAAACTGGTTCAGGTCGGGCAGGTTGATGTCTTCGCCGGAGGCTGCGTTCAAAAAGAGTTTGTCACCGAGTTGATTTTCAATGGCTTTGCAAGTCTCCTGAATTTCGTCGAGCAGGGCGCGGCTGTGCAGCACGTCGGGGTTGATGGATTTGAACGGTTGCTTGGTGATCATGAACATCACCACGGTCATATCCATGTTGGCTTCCCGCATCTTCCAGTTTAGCCGGGCGAGGGCTTCGAGCGTCAGGTCGTAGCCTTTGTTGCTGAACTCAAACCGGCCGGATGTAAAGAAGTAAAGCGTTTTTTCCAGATCAAATGAATAGCTCTGGAAAAAGTGGCCCATGATGAACTCGTGAATCCGTTCCTTGTATTTGACGTGCAGGTTCTGGAATTCATGCACGGCCGTAAAACGCATGATGTTCAGGCCGTTCGGCAAGATCAGGTCCGGGACGCGCCCCAGAAAAACCTCACACTCCCGGGCGGTTACGTCGCTGACGGTCGTAAAGACGTGCGATTGCTGAGCAGCAAGCCGTTCAATCATCGCCTGGGCTTCGATGTTGTAGTGTTTGGCTTCCCGCTTCCAGTCGAAGAACGGCAGTTTGCCGTAAAAACCGGATTCGTTCATCGCCAGATACCGGCCCAGCATCGTCGCGTGGGTGGTAAAAACCGTCGCAACTTTGACGTTATCCCGGCGCAGGTCCGGCAAGCCACTGCTTGCCATCCATTCGTGGAAATGAACCGTAATGTCGATGTGCCGGGCACTGTCGGCGGCCAGTTCGGTCAGGAAGATCCGGATCATCTCGCCAAAGCCGACCACCTGATTGACCAGGTCCTCAACCCCCAGCGTCGAAATCCCGTGCCGTTCCCAAAGGCCGTATTTGACCTGATCGATGCCGGCGCCCAGGCTCTGGATGCCAAACAGCACCACGCGGGGTTTGCCGGTGATGAGCCAGTACCCATATTGTACTTCCAGACCGCGCGAGCGCATCAACTGAACCACGCGGCTGATTTCAGTACCGTCATCTTGCGTGATGGGTTCAAATTCGACGGCGGCCCGTTGCGGAAAGTACGGACCGAGCAGGATGTAGTCATTGTCCCACTTCTCAACCATCGAAGGGACTTTCGACCGAATAACCGTATAAATACCGCCTACCTGGTTACAAACTTCCCAGGCTATTTCAATAAGCAATTTTCGCTTCGTTCCAGCGAGCAGAGATTCCAATGCCATACGATTTGTTAGGGGTGGCTAGCCCACCTTTCCCGCCCGGTCCGGCGGTGTTCTTGCGGGTTGAAAGACAGCACTATAGTACTCAAAACAGAATACATAGTGTTCTATTCAGTCCGGGAAAGGCGATTCGCGCGGTGATTTTACTACATTTACAGTAACTTTCAAATTATCAATTCGTTCATGCCCGCCGAAAATCGTCATATTTTGTTAATGGACGGCCCCGACAGTACCGGCCTCATTCACCGCGTCACCGGCGTGCTGGCCCATCACCATCTGAACATCATCCGAAACAACGAATACGTCAGCCCCGATCGGCAGTTTTTCATGCGTACCGAATTCGAAGGTAGCTATGATTCAACGGTTTTGTCTGACAAATTACGGGAGACTTTACCGAGGGGCATCAATCTCCGTATTAATCCCAAAAAAAAGAAAAAAAGTATTGTTTTTGTTACAAAGGAGCATCATTGTTTAGCCGAATTGCTGATTCGTTACGCCTTCAATGAGCTGGATGCCGACATCCTGGCCGTAATCAGCAATTACAACACGCTCCAGCCCCTGGTGGGCAAGTTCGGCATTCCGTTTCATTACATCTCGCACGAACACATCACCCGCGAGGAACACGAGGAAGCCATTCTGCGGACGTTGTCTATTTATGAACCCGAGTACATTGTGCTGGCCAAGTACATGCGGGTTTTGACACCCGAATTTGTCAGAAATTTCCCGAACCGGATCGTGAACATTCACCACTCGTTTTTACCGGCGTTTATCGGAGCGAATCCCTACCGGCAGGCTTACGAGCGGGGCGTCAAGATCATCGGCGCAACGGCCCATTTTGTGAACAATGACCTGGATGAAGGACCGATTATCGCCCAAAATATCAAGGAGGTAGATCATCGTCACACGGCGGCCGATATGGCGACGGAAGGCAAGGATGTGGAAAAAATTGTGCTTTCACAGGCGCTGAAATTGGTCTTCAACGACCGCGTTTTTATTCATCAGAACCGGACCATCATTCTGTAAGGTTGAACAGTGGAGCATCGATGGGAGTTTTAGGTATGGCCGGTCATCCGCCGGTTTTGAACTGTTATCAATCGGTCGGTCAAGGCAATGGCGAGATTTGCTCACTGGATAAAATTAGGGCTGGTTGTAGCGGGGGTTTTGCTGCTGCTGGGCTTGCTGATTCCGCTCTTGCTGACCACGGTTTACAAAACCCGGGTCATTCAGGCCGTCCGGGAGGAATTTGCCAGCCATTCGGAGCAGCGCCTGGCCGATTTTGGCGTTAACTTCTCGCTGATCAGTCACTTCCCGAACCTGGCGGTTCAGCTTTCGAATATTTCTATTCACGACAACCGGGGACCTAATCCGATGGAAATCGTCGGGATCGATCAGGCTAATCTGGTCATTGGAACCGCCGATCTGTTTCGAGATAACCAGACGGTCCGGAAAATTTTTCTGAAAGGGGTTCGGTATCATCAACGGGTGGATTCGACCGGGCGAAAAACCGGGTTTGCCTGGAAAGGCGAAGGCCGCGCCGACACCAGCCACCAGCACTCCGTAGCGATTCCGGAAATTCGGATCGAGAACGCTAGTATATTGATCGAAAACCAATACAAAAAGAACGGTTTTGCGATGACGATCCGGGAAGCCGACCTGACCGGGCAGCTTCGTCAGTCGAAGCTGCACCTGCGCGGTCAGCTCGATGGTGCGGTCGACTATATTCAAAATCGAAATCTGAAGCTGTTTCAAACGCAGTGGTTTACGGCCGATGTGCAATATGTGTACGATCAATTGACGAAAACCGGCACCTTCAGCCGGAGCCGACTGCTGGTAAATGGGCTGCCGGTGAAACTGGCCGGAAGTCATCGAAAATTACCCGAAAAAACCGGCACGGAACTGAAATTGAACCTGAGCGGCACCCAACCGGCCCACGATTTTTTGAAGGCCATGCTACCGGATTCGCTCAAGCGTTACGCGGGTGATTCGGCGCTGAAAGGCGATGTCGTGTTTGATTTTAGAATGGAGGGCGTAACGAGCCCGACGGTTCGGCCCCACAACTGGATCGACTTCCGGCTTCAGGCCCAAAATTATCACTGGCCCAAAACGCCAGTGGTTTTTCAAACCGTGGCGGTGCGGGGCAATTGGAACAACGGCGACCGTAATTCCCGCGAAACCACGACACTGACGCTGGACCAGTTTCGGCTGCAATCCGGCGAAGACACCCTGACCGTGCGCGGCAAACTGAATAACCTTGTGTCGCCCGTGATCGATGCTACCATGCAGGGAAATCTGTCGCTGTTGCAACTGGCGCAGTTGATGAACTGGCCAGGCGATTCGCTGTACCGGGGCACGGCGGCCATTGATCTGGCCGTTCGGAGCCCGTTGCTGTTTTCGAATGTTCCCCAGCCCTCCCCCATCGAACCGTATTGGAAAGGCTCGCTGCGTATTAACGACGGGTGCTTGATTCTTCCAAAACCGTCGGGGCGCTGCACGGCCCTGAATGCTGATATTCAGTTTATTCCGGAAAATAATCAATTGAAAATTCGGGAAGTCGTCGGGAAACTGGACGGCCAGGCGTTCCGGATCAACGGCGACGTGACAAACTTGCTTCGGTATGTACTTGGGGCCAGCCAGACGACGTACCCGGTTCGGACGAAACTGGCTGCGCATTGGCAGGAACTCGATTTTTCGAAACCCAAGCCCTCCCAAAACCGCCCGGCTCCACCGGAAAAGCGACCGTCGGCGACGGATAGTTTGGTGGCCGGGCTGCTCTTTGGAACCGAATATTCGGCGGTGGTTCAGATTGACCGGATACGGCTGCCTTCGCAGGAGGACTTGAGTGATCTGTCGTTCCGGTTTCAGAAAAAGGGTGAGCAGGTCCGGGTTACGCAACTCCTCTGCCGGACAACGTTGGGCGGTAAAATCGCCGGGTTAGGGCATTTCCAACTGAATCAGGATGGTATTCAGGAGCCCTACGCGGCCTTGCAACTGTCGTATGAACGACTGAATCTGCAACGGCTGGTAAGTCTGCTGGCCGGTTTGAACAGCATGCAGGCTACGTATAATCGACCGACTTCCCGGAAGCAGAAAACCGGTCTGAGCGACTACCGGTTCGATGTGGAGGTGAAGGCCCACAAACTGGATTACCAAACCCTGCGCGGTAACGATTTTGGTCTGAAAACCGTGATTCGGGATCAGACTGCCCGGCTGGAACGACTGACTATGAATGCTTTTGGGGGCCGGTTGGGGGCGCATGGCGTCATGACGCTGGGTGATCCGGACGGTTTTCCGGCCCGACTCAACCTGACGCTTCAGCGAATGGATCTGTACCAGCTTTTCCGGGCCGCCGAAGAGATGAACATCGATGTGCTGAAAAGCGAAAACATTCGGGGCCGGGTCGATTGTTCGATGATGGTACGGACAGAGCTCAACAATGACTTTCTGCCGGACATCAAAAAAGTAACCGCCTACAGCAAGGCGTCCATCCGGGAAATGGAACTGATTGAAGTGCAGCCCATTCAGCAGGCCCTCCGGTTTTTGCCCAAGTCCAAAACCAGCCATATTTACTTTGAAGATGTCGACGCCCGGTTTTTACTGCACAACAACCGGATTCTGATGCCGGATCTGAATCTATCCAGTAATCTTTCCTATCTTCACCTGAACGGCGATTACACGCTGAACGAAAAAGCCGCTTTTCTGGTCGAAATCAGTCTGACGGATTTACTGTTTGGCAATAACAAACGACGGATCCGGCAAATTCAGGAAGCGGATTCAACCCGGATGACTGGCGGGCTGAAAAATCATCTTTTGTTACATCGTGATCTGGGAAAATACCGCATGAAATTATTCGGTCGGAGAGACTTTGAAGCACACAAAGAGTCGCTGCATTCGGAATGGCGGGCAGAATTGAGTCGGCAGCGGATCGACACCACGTTCGTTCGATGAAACAACTGCTTAGAACAGGCTGTGGGCTGGTCGGCTCCCGAAAACCGGTGTTTTGGGTCTGGCCACTTATCATCACGCTAGGGATCGGGTTGTGTGCCGGTAGCAAGTCAAAAGCGCAGGTCCGGACCCGTATTCGGCCCGAAGTGGATACAACGTACATCCGGATGTTTCCGGGAAAACTCACAGGCCGGACCTTCCTTTCCCAGAAATACACCTCTTTTTTTCTGACAACACCAGCCGCCAATAGCCCTTTTCTGCGCTACCGACCCAACGCAGCGCTTGATTTTGGTATTGGCGGAACGCTCAACGCCCTGACGCTGAACCTGGCTTCCGGCCTTTCGTTTCTGAACAATCCCGCAAAAGGCAAAACCCGCGATATTGACCTGCAAAGCCATGTGTACATGCGCAAATGGGTGCTCGATGGCTTCGGGCAATTTTATACCGGCTACTACCTGGCTCCCCGTGGAAACGGTCTCGACGACCCCGGCCGGTTTTACCTGCGCCCGGATTTGCGGGTCAACCTGGTGGGGGGGGGTATTCGGCGGGTGTTTAATTTCCGGCGGTTTTCGTTCCGGTCAGCCTGGGTGCAAAACGAGTGGCAGAAGCGCTCGGCAGGAACGTGGCTGGCCGGTTTTCAACTCTATTACGGCGTAGTACGGGGCGACAGTGTCTTTGTGCCGGGCCTGCTTCGGGCTGATTTTCCGGTTGAAGCCGTCCAGCGCCTGAGGCTGCTGAAATTTGGCCCCGGCCTGGGCTACGCCTACACGTACGTATACCGGCAGCACTGGTTTGCCACGGGTTCGCTGACCACGAATCTGAACATTACTTTCAGCAAGGAAAATTTCGAAACAGGCTATTTACCCCATAGCAACGTCCGGCCGGATTTAATGTTCAGGGTTGTGGCTGGCTACAACAGCAATCAGTGGTGTGTTACCCTCGGCTGGGTTAACGGTGCGGTTTCGGTTATGAGTCCGATTTACCAGTACACGATTCATACGGGGAATTACCGGTTTACGGTGGCCCGGCGATTTCGGGTAAGCCCGCGAATTCAGAAAGCCGTTCCGGAGCAGATTAAAATTGAACTGGGAAACGGTATTTTGCCTAAATAATAATGAAATTCCAAGTCATCCGAACGGCAGAAAATGTCCTCTAAATCGTTATCTTTCGAGCCAAAATAATCCTACGCTCGTATTGTATCCTTTTTAAGCCGTTGTCATGCAAAAATTACAGACTATCGACTACGTTGTTTTCTTCATTTATTTCATTATCGTCGCGGGCTACGGCTACTGGATTTACCAACGAAAAAAGACCAAAGAAGCATCCTCCACCGAGTTTTTTCTGGCCGAAGGGTCACTAACCTGGTGGGCCATCGGTGCCTCGCTGATTGCCTCGAACATCTCCGCCGAGCAGTTCATCGGCGCGTCGGGCGACGGTTTTGCGATGGGACTGGCGATTGCCACCTACGAATGGATGGCGGCTGCCACGCTGATCGTGGTGGCGGTTTTCTTCATGCCGATTTACCTGAAAAACCGCATCTTCACGATGCCGCAGTTTCTGACGCAACGGTACAACAACACGGTGGCCATGATTATGGCCATTTTCTGGCTGTTTCTGTACGTGTTGGTCAACCTGACCTCCATTTTGTTCCTGGGGGCATTGGCGGTTTCGACCATCTCGGGCCTGAACTTCACGGTTTGTATGCTCGGGCTGGCGGTTTTTGCGGTGATCATTACCCTGGGCGGGATGAAAGTAATCGGGTATACGGACGTGATTCAGGTGTTCTTCCTCATCCTCGGCGGGCTGGCGACCACCTATCTGGCCATCAACCTGGTTTCGTCGGAAAATGGCACAACCGGTATTCTGAACGGTTTCAACCGAATGCTGACCCAATCGGAAGACCACTTTCACATGATTTTCCCGAAAGGGCACCCACATTATGCGTCACTACCCGGCCTGACGGTGCTGATTGGCGGGATGTGGATTGTGAACCTGAACTACTGGGGTTGTAATCAGTACATTACGCAGCGCGCGCTCGGTGCCGACCTGAAAACCGCCCGGGAAGGAATCCTGTTTGCGGCCTTCCTGAAACTCCTGATGCCGGTTATTGTGGTATTGCCTGGTATTGCGGCTTACACGCTGTACCAAAACGGCCTGTTTCAGCAGGAAATGCTCGATGCAACCGGCGAAGTGAACAAGGACCACGCCTACCCGGTTTTGCTCAACCTGCTGCCTGCCGGGTTGAAAGGTTTGTCGTTTGCGGCTCTGACGGCCGCGGTTGTGGCTTCTTTAGCCGGGAAAGCCAACTCCATTTCCACTATTTTTACGCTCGATATTTTCAAAAAATACATTGCGCCCAACGCTACCGAACAACGCCTGGTGCGGGTAGGCCGGGTGACGATCTGGGTGTCGATGCTGATGGCGATTCTGGTATCGCCTTTTATGGGCATCGACAAAAAAGGCGGTTTTCAGTTCATTCAGGAAATGACCGGGCTGGTGTCGCCGGGCGTGTTTGCCGCGTTCATCATGGGCTTTTTCTGGAAGAAGACGAACTCTAACGGAGCCCTGTTCGCGATTGTGGGCGGTTTTCTGCTCTCACTGTTCTTCAAATATGTATTGCCGGATCTGGTTGACCTGAGCTTCCTGGCTCCGCTGGGTTTCGCCGTGCCGAACCCGGACGGCGTGTACACGATTCCGTTCCTCGATACGATGGGCTTTGTGTTCCTGATCTGCGTGGCCGTGATGATTGTGTTGGGGCTGCAAAAACCGAGCAACAAAGGCCTCGCCATCGACGCCAGCATGTTCAAAACGACGACCGGTTTTACGCTCGGCGCGATCGTGATCATTGCCGTGATTACGTTCCTGTACGCGTATTTCTGGTAAGAAGAGCTATTACACAAGGTTTATCAGAGGACATCAGAGTTGATCAGAGAAGACTTTGATGTCCTCTGATAAACTCTGTGTAACAATTTATCGGTGAATAGCGATCTGTACTACCGCCCGTACCGTGGTGCTGCTGGTGCTGAGCCATTCGTATTCGCCCAGGGCTACCGATGCCATCGGCACGTCGGGGTTGCGGAAGATCATGCCGCTTTCCATCACCTGCTTGCCCGTCAAGTGCAGGGCATCGACGCCCGTTGCCGCCAAAAGACCGGCATTCGTTGCCGTGACGCCCGCGCCCGCCATGATTTCGATTCGCCCGGCGGCCTGTTCAACCAATCGTTTCAACAACGGAATACCGGTTTCGGCGCTGGCCTGCTGGCCGGAGGTGAGGATGCGTTTGGCTCCCGTCCGAATGACGGCTTCCAGGGCTTCCAGTGGATCGCGCGTGAGGTCGAAGGCCCGGTGAAACGTAACCGGCAGCGGATGGGCGAGTTGAACCAGTTCGGCAGTTTGGGCTTCATCGACGGTGCCATCGGAATTCAGCAGGCCAAAGACTACGCCGTCGGCACCGGCCTGTTTGGCGGTTTCGATGTCCCGGCGCATAACAGCCAATTCGGTTGTATTGTAGAGAAAATCGCCACCCCGGGGACGGATCATGACATACAGCGAAATCGTGAGCGCCTGCCGGGCCAGTTCGATCAGGCCATAACTGGGAGTTGTACCGCCCTCCCCTGCCCCACCGCACAACTCAATGCGCGTCGCACCATTGGTCTGGGCAATCTGACAGGATTCGAGCGAAAAGGCACAAATTTCAACGTCCATTTCTTCGAAAATTTTAATCAAAAGGCAAACTTACGGAAGCCGGATAAACATTTTCAATGATGGCTCGGTTATTTGGCCTAAACACCCTTCTGAACGATCCTGAAAGAATTTTCAGGGAGATGTATAGGATATTTATATTTTTTTACTTTTGCACAATTTACGACAATAACTTGTCATTTTTTAGCTGCAACGCCTATGTATTGGACACTCGAATTGGCATCTTACCTGGAAGATGCCCCCTGGCCGGCTACCAAAGATGAATTGATCGACTATTCGATCCGCTCTGGCGCTCCTTTAGAAGTGGTTGAAAATCTGCAGGAGTTGGAAGATGACGGTCAGCCCTACGAGAGTATCGAGGAAATATGGCCTGATTACCCAACCAAAGACGATTTTTTCTTCAACGAAGACGAGTACTAGCCGGTCTGACCGCTAAGTTGACCCATAAAGCGACAGTGGCGCGGATAGAATCCACGCGGTTGTATCTTTATGGGTTTTGCTGTTTGATGCCCGCGAATCAATTACTTGTTTGGCTCGTATTTCTTCGGAGCATACAAAAAGCCGAACGCTTCGGCTCCGGCTCGCTTATGCACCCGGTGGTGGACATAGTGCGCCCGGATGATGCGGTTCAGATACCGGTTGTTGGTCTTAAATTTGATCCTGATCCGGCGGTGAACGATAATATCGTGAAAAATGAAGTAAAAAATGCCGTAGAGCGTCACCCCGATGCTGATGGGGGCCAAAAACCAAAGCGCATCGACTTCAAACCCGACTACCACAAGCCCAACGGCGAACACACTGAATAGGACGCTAAACAAGTCGTTTCGCTCCAGAAAACCGTCATGGTGATTGTGGTGCGAATGGTGCCAGCGCCACATGAAACCGTGCATGATATACTTGTGCGTCCACCAAGCAACGCCTTCCATGACTACAAACGTAACCAGTGCAATGACAACGTTTAACAGCATTTTTTCGTTAATTAGTTGGGTACGAACAAAACGGTAAACCATCGTATCGGCGAATCGATCGATACGAAGAAACCGACACGAAAATAACGGTTTTCCCGGTAAAATAGTTGGGAAAACCCTTGGTTCGTATGGATTGAAACGGTTATATTTAAAAGCAAGGGAAGGGTGGCGACCTTTCTGACACCTACATAGCCGACTGACGGATGGACTACAGGGCGCTCAAGGAACTGGTTCGACAGGGTGAGGGAACGCATCTTGAATTCAAATTAAAGTCCAATCACCCCGAACGGATCATTCGCGAAATCGTCGCGTTTGCCAACACAGAGGGCGGGAAGTTGCTGATTGGCATCGGTGACGACAAAAGTATTCAGGGACTGAAACACGTCGATGAAGATGAATACCTGCTGGAACGCGCCATCGAACGGTATTGCACACCGACCATCGACTACACCATGGAACGCGTGCCCCTTGCCAACGAGCGAGATGTACTGGTAATCACCGTACCGGAAAGCGACCGAAAACCGCATTACGTCGACGATCCCATCAATGATTTTCGGCGGGCCTACATTCGGGTCGAAGACAAGGCCGTTCAGGCCAGTAAAGAGGTTCGGGAGATCCTGAAAGGCGAAGCGGCCGAGCGGAATATCCGGTTTACGTACGGCGACAAAGAACGGGCGTTGATGCAGCACCTAGCTCATAACCAGAGTATTACCGTTGATTTGTTTGCCAATATTGCGCAGATTCCCCGCAAAATGGCTTCCCGAACGCTGGTACTACTTGTGCTGGCCAATGTCTTGCAGGTGCATCCGGATGAAGTAAATGACCGGTTTTCAACCCGGCCGGGGTGAAGAAATGTCAATGAATAATGAATAGCGAATATTGAATAACGAATGTTGAAACGGCTTTGCTTACTTCGCTATTCGTTGTTCAGTATTCATTATTCGCCATTTCGTTTCCTATTGTCTCCTTCTTCAATCGGATGGCTAATCCGATGTTTTCCACTACCTTTGTATATTGTGACCAACGGTAGCCTTCGGCTGCAATAGAGACTGTACCCTACGCGTTTGAACAGAAGGAACGCGGACAGATGGTCACAAATTCGATTCATTTTAACATGGATGCACAAATGCACGAGCTGGTAAAACCCACTTGGCGAAAATGGCTGGTGGCTGTTATGGGTTGCCTGATGGTGTGGTTGATCACCCCCGCTCAGGCACAGCGTAAAGGCAGGGAAAAAGAGCAAAAACCGACCGAAGGGGTACGGGGCGTCGAAGAGTCGCTGTTTACTGAGGGAATGAAATTTATGATGATGGACGAGCCCGCCAAAGCCGTATCTCAGTTCCAGAAAGTCATTCAGTTGCATCCCGAAAATCCGGCCGCGCACTATGCAGTCGCTCAGGCGCTGATGAAGCAGAACAAGGCCGATGAAGCGCTGCCATTTGCGCAGAAAGCCGTTCAACTCGATAACGGCACGAATAAATATTATATACTGCAACTTGCGGAATTGCTGGTCAAGCAAAAACGCTACGCCGATGCCGAGAATCTTTACGAAGAACTGATCAAGAAAAGCCCCGAAAATATCGAGTACGGGGTCGAACTGGCGGCTATTTATCTGTTCGACGATAAGCCCGACAAGGCGCTTGCCATGTACGACCAGGTGGAGAAAGCGACGGGGATGAACGAGGAAATTATCCGTCAAAAGCAGCGGATTTATCTGAAACAGAATAAAGTTGACAAAGCCATTCAGGAAGCTGAGAAACTAGCCGCATCAGAACCGGGCGAAACCGACTACCTGCTCGAAGGGGCCGAGTTGCTCATTGCCAACGACCGCAACGACCAGGCTGTCGACTGGCTCCAGCGGGCGCTGAAAGTCAATTCGGACCTGCCACAGGCTCACGTCATGCTGGCCGATATTTACCGCAAACAGGGTAATCTGGAAAAATGCAGTCAGGAATTGGATAAGGTGTTTTCCAACCCCAATTTGGAAGCTGATCTCAAAGCGCGGATTTTATCGAGTTACATCAAAGTAGGCGGTGAAAATGAAACGGCGAGACAAAGTGCGCTCAAACTCGCCAAAGAACTGGCGACGGCCCATCCCCGCGATGCCCGTTCGCTGGCTATTTATGCCGATTTGCTCGTCCAGCAGGGCCAGAAAGCCGAAGCCCGTGACTACTACGTGAAAGCCGCCCGGCTGGATAAGGCAACCTACGAAATGTGGGGCGCTATCCTGCAACTCGACGGTGAACTGAATCAAATTGATAGCATGCTGGTCCATTCGGAGCAGGCGCTTGAAGTGTTTCCAAATCAGGGTGTCATCTGGGCCTTCAACGGGTCGGCTAATTATTTCAAGAAACGCTACAAAGAAGCTGTCGAAGCCTACGAGGAAAGCCGCCGATTATCAGCCGCCAACGCTGAATTGATGAAGAGTGTTACGGCGCAACTGGGTGATGTTTACAACGGCATGGGCGAGCACCAGAAATCGGATGAAGCGTATGAAGAAGTGCTGAAAATCGATCCCGACAACGACCATGTGCTTAACAATTACAGTTATTTCCTGTCGCTGCGGAAAGAAAAACTGCCGTTGGCCCTACAAATGGCCGAGCGTCTGGTCGAGAAAAATCAGAACAACGCGACTTATCTTGATACCTATGCCTGGGTGTTATACGTCATGAAAGACTACGCCAAAGCCCGGTTGTATCTGGAGAAAGCCATTCAGGCCGATAAGAACGTGAGCGGCACCATTATCGAACATTACGGCGATGTGTTGTACCAGCTTGGCGAACGTGACAAAGCCGTTGAGCAGTGGAAAAAAGCAAAACAGAAAGGCGAAACGACCGAACGGTTGGACAGGAAAATAGCCACCGGAAAAATTTATGAGTAAATACTTTCTTGGATGGGTGTGCATCGTTGTGCTGCTCACATCCGAAGGATGTGGTCGGCGGAAAATGTTTCGCAATGCGCCCCCTCCTCCTGTGCGGTCCGATACCGTCTCCGTACAGCCATCTGTCCGTCCGGACAGTGTTGCGGCAGCGCCGATGCCCTCCGTTGATCCCAATGCAACCGTTGATCAGGTGGATTTTGCGTACCTGACCGCCAAATCAAAAGTCTCGTTCAAAAGTAAAGAACAGGATATCAACAATGCCAATGTGAACCTTCGTATTGATAAAGACAGCCTGATCTGGTTGTCGGTTTCGGGCGTGGGCGTGGAGGTGGCCCGGGCGTTGATTACCCAGGATTCGGTCGTGATCATGGATCGTATTCACCGGGAATATTCGGTTTATGATTATGCTTCCTTAAGCCAGCGGTTTAATTTTAACCTGAATTTCGGGTTGATCCAGTCCTTACTGATCGGCAATCTACCCTTGCCGCAGGAACCGGCACAGCGCGTCAAAAACGAAAAAGACTTTCTGCTGCTACGGCAACAGGAAGGCAAGGTGTTGATCGACAATTACATTGGGGAAGAAAACCGGAAGCTGAAAAAGCTGCTGGTGGTCGAGCAGCCAACCAAGAATTCATTGACGCTTGACTACGAGGATTTTACAGTTTTGAACAATTTTCTATTTCCATATACCAGTCTGGTAACGGTCGATTACAAATCCAAAAACGACGGGCAACCGTACCAGACCGTCTTGCGAATCCGGCACAATAAAGTAGAGCTTACCGATAAAAATCCGGGCTTTCCGTTCAGCATTCCGCCGAAGTACCAGCGGAGACCGTGACAGACCGGCAACAGGCTTATGATGTATAGAGTGGATTGGGTTACCGATTGGCGAGCATTGATCACCTTGCTAACTCTGAGTTGGTTAGTGGGGGGGCAGGCAATGGCTCAACAACGGAGTCGTCAGCAGTTGGAAAAGGAAAAAAGGCAAAACATTGAGAAGGTATCGCAGATTCGGACCATTCTGAAAAAAACGTCTTCACAGAAACAGGCGACACTGGGCCAGTTGAAAGCGCTGAACCAGGAGATTGCCGTTCAATCGAAGCAAATTAATCTTCTTCAGGAGGACGTCCGGCTGATGACGAGCGAAATCCAGGAGCTGCGCCGGACCTCCAACCAGTTGCAGAAAGACCTCGAAAAACTCAAGAAAGAATACGGCGAGATGGTCTACTCGGCCGACAAGCGTCGCCAGCAGGTCAATCCGCTCGGGTTTTTGTTTTCGGCCGAGAGCTTCAATCAGTTGGTTGCGCGGTATAAGTACCTCCAGCAATACGCCGAAGCCCGGAAAGGTCAGGTGCGGCAGATTGAAAAAATTCGGGGGGAAATGCTCGTTAAACAACAGGCTGTCGAGCAGAAGAAGAAACAACAACAGGGAACGCTGGCCGTTCAGGTGAACGAATCGAAGCGGCTGGAAGGGCTGAAAGAAGAGAAAAACCGGGTTGCGCAGGAGTTGAGCGCCAAAGAACAGGAACTGCGTACCGAACTGGCCGAAAGTCGCAAGGCCGTCAATCGCCTGGAATCGGCAATTACGGAAATGATTCGGCGCGAAATCCGGGAGCGTCAGGAACGGGAACGGCTGGCTCGTCTGGCGCGTGAAAAAGCCGAGCGTGAGCGGATTGCCCGCGAAAGAGCCGCGGCAGCAGCCGCTGCGAAAGCCGAAAAAGCGAATGCCGACGAAGCGGAAACCGGAAAAGCCGAGGTTGCCGAAGCCAAACCCTCGGAAGCCACGGAAACCGCTGCCGAACGGGTGGCCGCCCGCAAACCCGACGAGCGCCGGAATACCCTGCTGAACGACGAAGAAGCGGCTCTGGCGTCGTCATTTGCCGCTTCGCGCAATCGGTTACCCTGGCCCGTCTCCCGAGGCTTTATTTCCGACCACTACGGTGTAAAACCGCATCCGGTTTTGAAAGGCGTGATGCAGGATAATCCGGGAATTGACATTCAGACCAACCCCGGTGAAGTCGTCCGGGCGGTTTACGATGGCGTCGTGCAGTATACCACCTACGTGACCGGAATGCACAACATCGTGGCGGTTCAACACGGTGATTATTACACCGTTTATGCCAAATTGAAAAGCGTTTCGGTGCAGGTGGGCCAGCGCCTGAAGGCCCGCGAACCGATTGGGGTCGTGGCTACCGACAAAGACGGGGTTGCCGAGGTTCAGTTTCAGGTCTGGAAAAGCACCAGCCGTCTGAATCCCGAGTCGTGGCTCATGGATCGCTGATTTCCGCCCGCACCGAAAACCGCCTTTGGCAGACAGAATCATTTTGACCGCATCTTGGTTGTTTGCATACAACGAACGGTTCAGAACCGGCCCATCCTCTCACGATCGCTTAAACGGTTTTAGAAAGCATGTCTGTACATAATCCCGACATCAAACGAGTTACGACCCACGTTATTCAGGAACTGAAAAACAAAGGCGAAAAAATTTCTGCGCTGACGGCTTACGATTATTCGCTGGCCCGTCTGGTCGATATGGCCGGTGTCGAACTGATTCTGGTGGGTGATTCGGCCTCGAACGTGATGGCGGGGCACGAAACCACCCTGCCGATTACGCTCGACCAGATGATTTATCACGCAACATCGGTGGTACGGGCCGTTAAACGGGCGCTGGTCGTGGTCGATCTGCCGTTCGGGTCGTATCAGGGTAATTCGTCGGAAGCCCTGCGGTCGGCCATCCGAATCATGAAAGAATCGGGGGCCCATGCCGTCAAAATGGAAGGTGGTCTGGAGGTGCGGGAGTCGATCATCCGGGTGCTGAGTGCGGGTGTTCCGGTCATGGGGCACCTGGGCCTGACGCCCCAGTCGATTTACAAATTTGGCACTTACGCCGTTCGGGCTAAAGAAGAAACCGAAGCGCAGAAGTTGCTGGAAGACGCCAAAATGCTGGAAGACATTGGCTGCTTTGCCGTTGTGCTGGAAAAAATACCGGCGGTTCTGACAAAGCAAGTTTCGCAAAGCCTGACGATTCCAACCATCGGAATTGGGGCCGGGCCAGATGCCGACGGACAAATTCTGGTCTTACACGATTTGTTGGGAATCAATAAAGAATTCAAACCGCGTTTTCTGCGCCGGTATGCCGATCTACATGGTATCATCACCCAGGCCATTGGCCACTATGTCGATGATGTCAAGGATCTGGCTTTCCCAACGCAGGAAGAAGCCTACTGAGGGCGTTCGGTTGATGCAAAAGGCGGGCTGATGAACCCGTACCAGAAGAATGAAACAGAAATATGTCGTTGTCTACGAAGACAACCATTTAATTATAGTCAACAAAGAACCGGGCGTGCTGGTGCAGGCGGATAAAACACGTGATGTGCCGTTGCTTGATCTGGTGAAAGACTATATCAAGCGGAAATACGAAAAACCGGGTGATGTATTCCTGGGAACCGTCCACCGGCTCGACCGTCCGGTGAGTGGGCTGGTCGTATTTGCCCGTACTTCAAAGGCGCTGGACCGGATGAACGAAATTTTCCGGAAGCGGCAGGTTCAGAAAACCTACTGGGCCGTAGTGGCCCGCAAGCCGAAGGAAGAAAAAGGCCGGTTGATCCATTATTTGCTCAAGGATGAAGCAACCAATACTGTCAAAGCGTACGAGTACGAAGTGCCCGGTTCGCAAAAAGCGGAGCTAACGTACCGGTTGCTGGGGAAAGTCAACGACCATTATTTACTGGAAGTCAATCCGATCACAGGCCGGCCGCACCAAATCCGGGTGCAACTGGCGAGCATGGGTTGTCCGATTCGGGGCGACATCAAATACGGTTTTCCGCGGCCTAACCAGGACAGCAGCATTAACCTGCACGCCCGGCGGCTGTATTTCATCCACCCGGTCAAAAAAGAACCGTTGATCTGCAAAGCGGGTGTTCCCAACAATCCCTTTTGGGAAGAATTCCTGGACCTTGATCCGGAAGACTACAAAGATAAAAATCTGGATTTTATTTATTGAAGCAGGACAGCAGTGAGAGTTAACGCAGCATTAGATGGCAATTTGTAATTACCCAATAATCAGACAAACCGAGTCTCATTCAACGGAAGAAGACGCCAGGTCAGCCCAGATTTGGTTGATAACACGCTCCGCCATTTGAACCGCGCCCTGAACGGCTCCGAATACCATGCAAAGGGGGAGAATAATGGGAAAGAAAACCACCCAATGCAAAATCATGTTCCATTTGACCTTCTTCATCTCGGTATTAGGGTAAAATATGGATAACTTCTACTGATTCAAGGCATTTGGCACCAAAAGTGACCATTATTATTATAAAGAGAAAACGAGCGAATATCTCCTTATATTTAAAGTTACTCTTGAATTATTTCAATAACAAACAATTGATTAAAAAGATTTACAAAATTAGCCAGACTGTTCCATTTGCTTTTTCTATTGTTGCGAAAAAAGCGTAATTTGTTAGACTGGTACAGCTTAAAATTATTAGATAAATACAAAATGTTGAATATTATTCAACTATTACCAGATTCAATCGCTAACCAGATCGCGGCCGGAGAGGTGGTGCAACGACCGGCCTCGGTGGTCAAGGAATTACTGGAAAACTCGATTGATGCTAGAGCAAAAACCGTACAAATTATTATACGGGAAGCCGGTAAATCGTTGATTCAGATCATAGATGATGGTGCTGGCATGTCGGAAACCGACGCCCGGATGAGCTTTGAGCGCCATGCAACGTCTAAAATCCGATCGTCGGATGATTTGTTTCGCATCCGGACGATGGGTTTTCGGGGCGAAGCACTGGCCTCCATTGCGGCCGTAGCTCAGGTCGAGCTACGTACCCGCCGGTCGGATGCTGCTTCGGGAACCGATGAACTCGGCACCTTAATCCGAATTGAGGGCTCTGAGTTGAAAACCCAGGAGTCGGTTTCGTGCCTGCCCGGAACGAATATACTCGTCAAAAATTTGTTCTTTAACGTTCCGGCCCGGCGAAATTTTTTGAAATCGAATTCGGTCGAAATGCGGCATATTCTGGATGAATTCCAGCGGGTTGCCCTCGCCCATCCGGATGTTGCGTTTTCATTGTATCACAACGACTCGGAAGTATATAACCTCCAGGCCGGGAAACTGAGTCGCCGGATTGTCGATCTTTTTGGCAAACAATACCGCGAACAACTGGCTTTTTGTGAAGAAGAAACGCCGTATGTCAATGTGCGCGGCTACATTGGCAAGCCTGAATTTGCCCGCAAAACGCGCGGGGAGCAGTTTTTTTTCGTCAACACGCGATTTGTCAAGCACAATTACCTGCACCACGCCGTCGTCGGGGCTTACGAAGGGACTATTCAGGACGGTTTTCACCCATTTTATGTGCTGTTCATCGAGATCGATCCTTCGCACATCGATATCAATATTCACCCCACCAAAACCGAAATCAAGTTTGACGATGAGCGTTCGGTGTATGCCATCGTGATGGCGGCAGTTCGGAAAGCCGTGGGGGTCTACAACCTGACGCCGTCGCTCGATTTTGATTCCAATGTGAATTTTCTGCCGGTGACCCCGGCCCCCCGCCGTACGTCAGAAGAACAGACAACTGAACGGGTGCCTGAAAACCGGAGCCGGTCTTCCGTGCGTTCTATGAACCCAGGCTGGTCGACCGAAACCGTCGAACCCAAGGCACCTATTCCGTTTGATTTTCCCAGAAAGTCGGCTGCCAATTGGCAAGCCCTGTTTGAAGGACTTGACACGCCCGAAAAACCGCCTGTTACTTTATTTGATCGGGAAGAAGCAACCGATAGCCCCGAAACGGAATCCGTAACTTTGGAAAGCCGGGTGAATAAACTGAAAACATCGGCGGTGGCCTGGGAAGGAAACGGCCCGGTTATTCAGGTACAAAACCGGTTTTTGCTGACGACAGTTCAGGCCGGGGTCCTGGTCATCGATCAGCGACGGGCTTACGAACGGATTCTGTACGATCAATACCAGACCGCCCTGACGAAGCGGAATGGCGTATCCCAGCAGTTACTGTTTCCAAAAACCGTTACGGTGATGCCCGTGGATTACAACCTGGCGCTCGAATTGCGGGAGGATCTGACGAGCCTGGGTTTTTTGTTCGACGAAATCGGCCAGAATGCTTTTCTGATCCGGGGTGTTCCGGCCTTGTCAGTAGGCGAAAACGAGGAGGAACTGTTTGCCAATCTGTTGGCTCAGCTTCGGGAAGATACAGGGCGACTGAAGCTGGAGCGGGCTGAAGTGCTGGCCCGGTCGCTGGCCCGGCGTTCGGCCTCCCGGCAGCAGAAACAACTGACCGAACCCGAGCAACGGGCTTTGGTCGAACAGGTCCTGGCCTCGTCAAATGCGTCTTATACTCCCAGCGGTGAACCGATTATGACGGTATTGACGTTGGATAAGTTAGCAGGCTTGTTTCGGTCCTGAATAGTTACTATGCAAGAAAACGTTACGAATTTATGATGCTTACGCCGGTTGTCAGGACCCTCCTGCTAGTCAATATTGGTTTGTACCTTGTCGGATTGTCGGGAATTGACCTTATCCGCACATTTGGATTATATTCATTTCTTTCACCGGCCTTTGCTCCTCATCAGTTGGTCTCGCACATGTTTTTACACGCGGGATTCGGGCATATTTTTAGTAACATGCTTGGGTTATTTTTCTTTGGCCCGATGCTTGAACAGGTGTGGGGAAGTAAGCGATTTCTAATTTTTTACTTTTTTACCGGAATTGGAGCCGGTTTATTATTTTCGGGTGTAAACTATTTTGAAGCCAGTCAGTTACGAGATCAGGTAGTTGCGTTTCAAAGTAGCCCTTCGCCGGAGTCGCTGGAAATATTTATGTCGGATCGGGGTTTGCTGAGCCAGGTCGACAATTTTCTGAGTGTTTACGAAGAAAACCCGAAAGATCCTTCGTATATCCGAACAGCGGTACAACTGGTAAGTGGTTATTACCAGCAACAGATCAGTATACCAATGGTCGGTGCTTCGGGGGCAATCTTTGGAATATTGATGGCATTTGGATTATTATTCCCAAATACCGAACTTTTCCTGTTATTTCCACCGATTCCCATCAAAGCCAAGTATTTGGTGGCGTTTTATGGTGCGTATGAATTGTATTCAGGTGTCTATCGGGCCCAGTCCGACAACGTCGCGCACTTTGCGCACATTGGCGGGATGCTCTTTGCTTTTATTTTGGTCAAATATTGGGGGAAGCAACGAAATAAATTTTATTGAGTAATGAGTGGACTGTTAGACGACTTCCGAAGCGAATTCAACAAGCCCAACAACACGTTGGTGCAGTTGATTCTGATTAATACGATTGTCTTCCTGCTGCTGCTGATTCTGAAAGTGGTTCTGACAGTAGCCGAGATGTCGGGTGTTTATGGGTTAATTGTCAGTCAACTGCAGTTGCCTGCTTCATTGGGTGCTTTCATTACGAAGCCGTGGACCATGATCACCTACTTCTTTACCCACGAAGATGTGTTTCACATTCTGTTCAACATGCTCTTCCTGTACTGGTTCGGGCGGCTCGTGGACGAATACCTGGGCAATCGGCGGCTGGTGGCCTTGTACATGCTCGGCGGATTGGCGGGCGGTCTGGCCTATATGGCAATTTACAATCTGTTCCCGTATTTTCACGGGCAGGTCGGCTCTTCCCGAATGCTGGGCGCTTCGGCAGCCGCTTTTTCCGTAGCAGTTGGGGCATCTACGCTGTTGCCCAATTATACCTTTCATCTTCTTTTCTTTGGTCCGGTCCGGATCAAATACATTGCTTTTTTCTACATCGTTTTGTCCCTGGCCCGGTCAATTGGTCCGAATGCCGGGGGCGAATTGTCGCACCTGGGGGGAGCTTTGGTCGGTTTTCTGTTTGTAAAGATGCTCCAGAATGGCACGGACCTCGGACAACCGATTTATTGGGTCATGGACGGCTGGCAGAGCCTGTTCCGTAAAAAACCGCCGGTGAAAGTCTCGTACCGGCAACGCAGTAGCGCCAGCATGAGCGCCGGATCGTATGCGGCTACGTCTTCCTCCTCGGCCGTAGCGATGCCGGATCAGGACGAAATTGATGCTATTCTGGATAAGATCTCGCGTTCGGGGTACGAAAGCCTGACCCGGGAAGAAAAACAGAAATTGTTTCGGGCCAGCCAGCGGGGTTGAATCTGTTAAATTGTATTTTTTTTGCGGCAGTGCTTTGCCAAAAGAAACTGCGAAAAAAATAATAGAGAGATTATTACTAAAAAAAGCACGCTGGAAACCCGGTTCGGCGTGTTTTTTGCCTATTAGGAGAAGGATAATGCGTGCCGTAGAATTGGGGTGAGCAATAGGCAGTTGCTATTTTTTTTGTACTTTTGCGCGTCAAATCTCCCATGAACAAAACCGGTAAAACAGTTTGTTCGTACAGGCAGTTTATGGGAAATATATTTAGACCATCCGACTCACTATGTTGATCACGCCCGGCAAATTACTCGCCAAGATTAACACCCCGGACGACCTCCGAAATCTGGATCAAACCGCACTTCCACAAGTTTGCGCCGAACTCCGGCAATTCATTATTGACAACGTTTCGGTGTACGGAGGCCATTTTGGCGCGAGTCTGGGCGTTGTTGAGCTGACGGTGGCGCTGCACTATATTTTTAACACCCCGGATGATCAACTGGTCTGGGATGTGGGCCACCAGGCCTATGGTCACAAAATCCTGACCGGACGGCGCGATAATTTCCATACCAACCGGTTTTACAAAGGACTGTCGGGTTTTCCGAAGCGGAAGGAAAGCCCGTACGATTCGTTTGGTGTGGGCCATTCGTCGACCTCCATTTCGGCGGCCCTGGGAATGGCCGTGGCCTCTCAACTGCAAAACAATCCGAAACGACACCATATTGCCGTCATCGGCGATGGCGCGATGACGGCTGGGCTGGCTTTTGAAGGCATGAATCATGCCGGTTCTACCGAAGCCGACCTGCTCATTATTCTGAATGACAATTGCATGTCGATCGACCCCAACGTAGGGGCGTTGCGCGAATACCTGACCGATATTACCACTTCGCCGACCTACAACAAGGTCAAAGACGAGGTTTGGAACCTGTTGGGCAAAATGAGCAACTTCGGCAAAAGTGCCCAGGAGATTGTTTCAAAGCTGGAAACCGGTTTGAAAGCGTCACTGCTGAAGCAAAGCAATCTGTTCGAGTCGCTGCACCTACGCTATTTCGGTCCCATCGACGGCCACGATATCGATCATCTGGTCAGCGTCATGAATGACCTCAAGGATATTCCGGGGCCAAAGCTGCTCCACGTCCTGACGGTGAAGGGCAAAGGCTACGGCCCGGCAGAAAAAGACCAGACCAAGTGGCACGCGCCCGGTTTGTTCGACAAGGTGACCGGTGAAATCAAGAAAAAAGTCTACGACACGCCCCAGCCACCCAAATACCAGGATGTGTTCGGGCATACGCTGGTGGAACTGGCCGGGGAAAATGAGAAAATTGTGGGTGTAACGCCCGCCATGCCTTCCGGTTCGTCGATGAATATCATGATGAAGGCCATGCCGGACCGGGCGTTCGACGTGGGCATTGCTGAACAACACGCTGTCACGTTCTCCGCCGGCATGGCGACGCAGGGTCAGGTGGTGTTCTGTAACATCTACTCGACGTTCATGCAGCGGGCTTACGATCAGGTGATTCATGACGTTTGTATTCAGGAATTGCCGGTTGTTTTCTGCCTCGACCGGGCCGGTTTTGCCGGAGCCGACGGACCGACGCACCATGGAGCCTATGATCTGGCCTTTATGCGCTGCGTTCCGAATATGATTGTGGCAAGCCCCATGAATGAGCAGGAGCTTCGTAACCTCATGTTTACGGCTCAGTCAGATACGGTTCAGAACGGAAAGCAGGCGTTTACGATCCGGTATCCGCGCGGTGAAGGCGTCATGCCGAACTGGAAGACTCCGCTCGAAGAAATCGAAATCGGCAAAGGCCGCAAAATCCGGGATGGAAAGGAAGTTGCCATTCTGACCATCGGTCATATCGGGAATTATGCCGTGACGGCCTGCGAATTGCTCGAAAAAGAGACGATTCAACCGGCGCATTACGACATGCGTTTCGTGAAGCCGCTCGATGAAGCCATGCTGCACGAAATCTTCCGGCGCTACGACAAAGTGCTGACGGTGGAAGACGGTTGTCTGATGGGCGGTTTTGGCAGCGCGGTGCTCGAATTCATGACTGACCACGGTTACCTGGCCCGCGTGAAGCGTCTGGGTATTCCGGATGCCATCATTGAGCATGGCGAACAGATTGATCTGCACCGGGAATGCGGTTTTGACCCGCAGGGGATTGCCGATGCCGTTCGCGAACTGATCTATACGGAACGAACCGTAACAGCGTAAGAATTTAGAACAGAAGGCGCGGTCGGGTTGTCGGTGGCTGGGTGAGCAACAAGCGTAAAACCGCTTCGCTTCCCGGAACCACCAGCAAACCGACCGCGCTGTTGTTCAGTAGAAAAGTATCCAATGCACGTATTTAAATTCGGTGGAGCCTCCGTAAAAAGTGCTCAGGGTGTTCGTAATGTGGCCGGTATTATTCAGGCTCACAGTCCCCGTCAATTGCTGGTTGTCATTTCGGCCATGGGCGAGACAACGAATGCGCTGGAACAGTTGACCTGGGCGTATCTGCGTCGGCAGGGCGACAAAAGCCAGCTTTGGGAGCAGATTCGGGCCTATCATGAGCAAATTATGTATGAACTAACCGGTTCGGATCAGGAACCGTTCCGGCCGGTTTATGATTTGCTGGCCGACATTGAAGCGGTTTTGAACGAAGAGCCCGATGCATCCAGCCTGCCCGATCAGGTATACGACCGGTTGGTTTCGTATGGCGAACTCCTGTCGACCCGCATCGTGAATGCCTACCTGAACCATACCGGACTGGATTCGTATTGGGTAGACGCCCGGCGGCTGGTTCGAACCGACGATACGTACCGGGAAGGGAAAGTAGATTGGGAACAAACCTGCGAATACATTACTGACTCGCTGGCGGAGTTGCTGGAAAACAGCGTGGTCATCACCCAGGGCTTTATCGGCAGTACGGAAGAAGGGCACACGACGACGCTGGGCCGGGACGGTTCGGATTACACGGCGGCTATTTTTGCCCACTGCCTTCAGGCGGAGGGAGTTACCATCTGGAAAGATGTTCCGGGTGTATTGAATGCCGATCCGAAGTGGTTTGACGAAACCGTCAAGATCGACCAGCTAACCTATCAGGATGCCATCGAACTGGCTTATTACGGCGCGACGGTGATTCATCCGAAGACCATCAAACCGCTGCAAAACCGTACCATTCCGTTGTACGTCCGGTCGTTTCTGCATCCGCAGGAACCGGGAACGGTGATTGGTCAGTTTGAAAAACACCTGCCGATTCCGTCGTTCATCTTCAAGATGAAACAGACCCTGATTTCGCTCCACCCCAAAGACTTTTCGTTTATTGCGGAAGAAAATCTGAGCAGAATTTTCGGGCATTTCGCCGAATATGGCGTCAAGATCAACCTGATGCAAAATACCGCCATCAGCTTCTCGGTCGTGGTGGATACGCAATCGGAGCGGCTGGCAAAGCTGATGCCTTTGTTGCGGGAGGAATTTAAAATCACCTACAATGCAGACCTGGAACTGATTACTATCCGCCATTACGACGAGAAAACCATCGACCGGGTATTGGTCAATAAAAAGCTGCTGGTTGAGCAGAAAAGCCGGTATACGGTGCAACTCGTTGTGAAAGACTTAGGTTAGTTAGTACCCACGGACTTTAGTCCGTGTGAGTTAGTATCAACATCCAGAGTGGTTAAGCTCCCAAAACACGGACTGAAGTCCGTGGATACGTCAGAATTTCGGGCAGGAGAGTTGCTTGCGGGCTTTGCGGTTTTTGGGTTTGCCGGGAGGCCAGTTTTCAAACGTATACGACAAGGAGATTTCGTGAGCCCCTCCGCTGCCGGGTCCGAGTGAGGAAATCGTTGCATCATAACTGTATCCAATGGAGAACGCATCCTGCCGAAAACCGACCAGCGCCACGAGCGACTCGCGGTTGGTAATGTTCGGAGCGTATTTCTTCAACGGTAGCCCGCGGTACCAAAGTCCCACGACCATCGGTGAATACGTCATGTAAACGCCCAGGTCCAGTTGATCGTATTTGCCCTGAAACCGGTAGTTGACAGCCGGAGAAATCGTTTTTTCGCGGTCCCATTCGTCGCCCAGGCCCGTAAAACCGGCAAAGGGAATTCGTAATCCGGCGTGTACACTTCCCTTCAGGGGAAGACGGCTTTCGTCGCTCAGGACAAATACGCCCTGATTGGGGCGGCTGAGATGGTGGGCTGCGACACCAATCCAGTACCAGTCGGAATACAACAAACCGCCCGTCGAGAAATCCAGGTAAGAGAGCCTGGGAGAGCCTTGGGAAACTACCGGGTCCGTCGTTGGGTTGCCGGTAAAACCGCCATTGGTGTATTGATCGCCAAACGTCAGGCCAAACCAGTTGAGGGAGCGGTTTACATACGACGCCTGCACACCCAACCGAACAAAAGCCTGTTCGGCAACCTGAATCTGGTACGCGTATTGCAGGCCAATATCGGTAGAACGAATACGCCCCTGGCCTTGATTATCACTTTGAAGCATCAAACCCACGCCACTGTTGTAGCGATCGAAGTAATGATCGACGCTCACCATCGACGTGACGTAATTGGTCACGGCGGGCCACTGGTTACGATAATTGACCATCACCCGGGGCGCCAGGGCCGAACCGGCAAAAGCCGGGTTCAAATACAGGGGAGCCGCGTAAAATTGCGAAAATTGCGGGTCCTGTGCCCAAACCGTGATGACGTTCAGCAAGCCGAGGAAGAGAAAAAAGTAACGCTTCAACATAACTGTATCTTTCAGTGCAAACAACCTGCCAAATTTGTTCCGGCCAAACACTAAAGCATAAACGATTTTTTGACGTAAAATTGCATTGACCGGGTTGTATAAAGATAGCAGCCAACAATGATCGCCTGAAACGTTACCGATAAAATTTTTACCGCAACCTATTCGTTTATGTAACGGATTGCCCGGCTATTAGTTTATACAGTATGCAACGAAAAGCATGTCGGCAACGTACTCGGTTTTATTAGCAGCAAATGACAACCTATACAGGTATGGTACGACGGTTGGGGTGGATGCTTCTGTGTTGGGGGCTCTTTGCCGGCATGGCCCACGCGCAGTCGGGTATCAAGATTAGTGGAAAGCGATGTGTGCCCGATCCATCCTGCGAGAACGCAACGGCTCTTACGTTTGAAGATTCGGTCCCAAATGTGCGATCGCGTGTCTGGGATTTTGGCGATCAATTCAGTAACCAGGATACGTCCACGGCAACAAAACCCCAATATACCTACACAAATCCCGGTACTTATACAGTTTCACTTACCCGGACCTTACAAGACGGAACGACGCAAACGGCCACGGAATCGGTTACGATTGGTACACCGCCCGATCAGTTTCAGAACTGGCGGACGGATACAATGCTCTGTAACGGCCAGAAAATCACGCTCGATCCGTACCCGAACGGGGCTCCTCCGGGCGTCAGTTATCTTTGGTATCCGAAAGGTGACACGACCCAAACCATTCAGGTCGATAGCGCCGGGTGTTATTCCGTCGAAGTATGGTTCGGTACCCAGGCCGACAAGCAGAATGCCTGTTCGGTCGAAAACCGCATCAATGTGCAGGTCTGCGGGCAGAGGCCGCAGCAGCAGGGTGCTAAATGGTATTTCGGAAACAATGCCGGGCTCGACTTCTCGGGCGGTAGCCCAACGGCCCTTGACGATGGCAAGCTGAATACCATCGAAGGCTCATCGTCCATCTCCAATACTAAAGGGGAGTTGCTGTTCTACACCGAAGGCATTACCATTTACGACAAGAACGGGAACCCGATGAAACCGCTCAACCCGGCCGATACAGCCCAGTTGCAGGGAAGTCAGAACTCGACCCAGTCGGCCTTGATTGTCCCCCAACCAACCTGTCGTGGTTGTGAATACCTCTACCGGGTGTATACCACCTCTGAAATCAATGGGCAACAAATCCTGAGCGTCAGTGTTGTCGATATGCGCTATAACCAGGGAACCGGGGCTATCGTGGAGAAAAATACCCTGGTCGATACAACGACGACCGAGCGGCTGGCGTCGGTTCGGAACGACCGTGATACAACGTATTGGGTGATTTCGCACGATTATGGCAACAACAAGTTTCAGGTTTACCACGTCACGAAAGCCGGGGTAGAAGGGCCGGAGGAATATGCGCTCGGGATGCCCCACGATACGACTACCGAAGGCGAAGGATACATGAAAATCGGCCCGGCTGATACCACCGGCAACGGAAACCGCCCGCTCGCCGTGGTCGTCCCCGGTCCGCCGACCAACTACGTCGAACTTTTTACCTTTAACGACTCTACGGGCGTAATGACAGCCGGACCACGCATCGACGTCGGCCCGGCCCCGCCCAAGGCCTACGGGGTCGAGTTTTCGCCGGATGGATCGAAACTTTATGTCACCTTGCAGGGTGACTCGGCCCATGCGTCCCAGATTTTAATTTACGACATCAGCAACCCTGACCCAGCCGCCATCGAAGCCTCCAAGACGGTTTTGGATAGTACGCAAGGGAAAGAATACGGAGCCTTACAGATCGGCTCAGACGGGCGAATTTATGTCGCCATTAAAGACTCGCCGACGTTGGGCGTGATCGAAAATCCGAACGACGAACTGCTAGCTCCGGCGACCTTCGATCCGAATGGGGTCGATCTGGGCGGAAATACCAGCCAATTAGGCTTGCCGAACATGGTAACCAATTTCAATGAGCCGTCGAGTTCTCCCGGTTTTTCCTATGCCGACACCTGCGCCGGTTCGCCAACCCAGTTTACGGCCACGCCCATGTGTCCGCCGTTGAAGGATAATTACACCTGGAACTGGGGCGACAGCAGTGCCCCGTTCAGCACGACGGCCACTCAAGCCACGCATACCTACAACGAACCCGGCACCTATTCCGTCAGTTTGCGGATTGTGACGCTGCGCTCGGATGGGAGTGTTTGTAAAGACACGGTGATTACTCAGGATGTAACCATTGTTCGAACGCCGGATCCGATTGAATTAGGGCCGGATGTAAGCGAATGTAAGAATACGCACACCCTGGATGCCAAAGTGGAGGCCAGCACCTACATCTGGCTCCGAAATGGCCAGGTACTTCGAGGGTTTAACGAACGAACGTTGACCGTAACGACCCCGGGTAGGCCGGGGTACAACGGCATTACCCCAGGACGGTTCATCGTGATTGCGGCCAATGGCGGCTGTTTTCAGAGCGACACCATCAACGTGACGCTGCGCACCCCGCCGAATTTTACGCTGGGGCCCGATACGACGGTTTGTTTGAACGGCTCGATTACGTTGACCGCGCGCGGCAATGCCTGGACCAGCTTCCAGTGGAGCAACGGTTCAACCGAACGAACGACGACGGTTGCGCAGGCCGGTACCTATTCGGTGATTGTCCGGGATGCCAACGGTTGTGAAAATACCGATACCATTGCCGTGGTTGCCTTGCCAAAACCGGCCGTGACAGCTTTCATGACGCCCCCCTCCGGCTGTACAACCACCGATGGCAGCATTCGGCTCAGCGTGGGTTCGGCAACGGTGCAACGGTACGAATGGAGCCAGGGTGGACAGCCCATCGGCGATACGACGGCTCTGTTGCAGGGAATTCGGGATGGTGAGTACACGGTGCGCATCATCAGCAGCAATGCTTGTACGGTAGATACCACCCTGACGCTGCGATCCAACAACAGTATTGAGATACAAGCTCAACCACAAACTGCCTTGTGTACGGTTCCGCTGAGTGGTTCCATCCGACTAAACATTGTGCGCGGGCGACCGACGGAATTCATCTGGCGCGATGCCAGCGGAGCTGTGGTCGGGAACGGCTCCGGACTCACTGGCGTCAACGGTGGGGTGTATAGCGTCGAAGCACGGGATGCGGGCGGTTGTCTGGATACCTTGAACAATGTGCGGATACCGGTCGATACCACCGGTTTTGTATCGCTTGGGCCAGACCGGGGCAAATGCATCGGCGATACGATTCAACTTTCGGCGCTGGTGCAAACGCCCGGCGATATTTACCAGTGGAATACCGGACAAACTACGCCTTCGATTATCGTAGAAACGGCAGGGCCATACCGGCTGACGGTTCGGAATCCGCTGACCGGTTGCCAGGGCTCGGATGAAGTAGTGCTGAGTTTTAACCCCCCACCGGCGGTCGAAGCAGGACCTCCGCTCGAAGTGTGCGCCAACTCCCCCGTAGTCACGCTGACGGGTGCTACTCCGCTGGGTGGTTTCTGGACAGGTAGGGGTGTTGATAGCACGGGCCGTTTTACGCCAGCAGATAGCCTGGCAGGTATAAACCCCATTGCGTTGACGTATTCGGCTTCACAGGGCGGCTGCGTGGCTTCCGACCGGAAAATTGTGTTCGTTCAGGTGCCGCCGACGGTGAGTCTGGGCCCCGATACGACCTTGTGCCCAACGCCGGGCTTCCGGCTGGAAGTAACGGCTACGGCGGGTGCAACCTATCAATGGTCGACGGGTGCCACGACTTCGTCCATTCAGCCGACCGTTTCGGGTACGTACTCCGTCGTGGCCAGATCCGGGGCCTGTACGGTCAATGACGAGGTTCGGTTGACCTTCCTGCCGTTACCCACTTTTAGTCTGACCCGTGAAGTGCCGCTCTGCGTGGGTGATAATGGCCGGGCAACACTGCAAGTGTCGGGAAGCACCAACCAGTCCTACTTATGGCTGCGCTCGGGTGATACGACGCCCCAAATTACGGTACTGGAAATTGGCCAGTATCCGGTGCGGGTAACCGGTGCCAACGGGTGTACAGTAATCGATACGGCCCTGGTGGTGGATAAGTGCGAACCGCGTGTATTGATACCGGATGCTTTCACGCCCAACGGTGATGGGAACAACGACCTGCTGGATGTGTTTACGGCCTATGTGACGGATTTTGAACTTCGCGTCTTCAACCGCTGGGGCGAGGTGATCTTTGTCTCGAACGATCCGGAACAAAAATGGGACGGAAAATACCGGGGCCAGGCCTACCCGTCGATGCTGTATCCGTATATAATCAATTACAAAAGCCTGTATTATCCAGATCGGCCAAAAACCGTAAAACGGGGTTCGATTCTGCTGATTCGATAGCGGAAATATGCCTGGAAATGTGTATATTTGAATGAAATCAGTGTTTGTGTAACCGATTGAAAATCAATACGGTTTTGCGTGAAAAACAACAAATACGTTCATTCAAAGAACCATGCGGAAAGATATTCTGAAAGGAACCGGCGAGGGCATGACCGCGACGGAAAAGGAGATCGAACGCGCCTTACGGCCGTTGTCGTTCGAGGACTTTACGGGCCAGGCAAAAGTCCTTGAAAACCTGCGGGTTTTCGTGCAGGCAGCAACCCAGCGCGGGGAGGCTCTCGATCACGTTCTGCTCCACGGCCCTCCGGGTTTGGGCAAAACCACCCTCTCGCACATCATCGCCAACGAGCTGAACGCCAGCATCAAAATGACCTCCGGGCCGGTGCTCGATAAGCCCAGTGATCTGGCCGGTTTACTGACCAATTTGCAGGAGAACGATGTGCTGTTCATCGACGAAATCCACCGGCTCAACCCGGTGGTGGAGGAGTATCTCTATTCGGCGATGGAGGATTACAAAATCGACATCATGCTGGATTCCGGCCCCAATGCCCGGACCGTCCAGATCAAACTGAATCCGTTTACGCTGATTGGAGCCACGACACGGGCCGGTCTGCTGACGTCGCCCCTGCGGGCCCGGTTCGGGATCAACGCCCGGCTGGAGTACTACGATGCGGCCTTGCTGACCTCGATTGTCAAGCGGTCGTCGGCGATTCTCGGAACGCCCATCGATGAAGAAGGCGCTTACGAAATTGCCCGCCGGAGTCGGGGAACCCCACGGATTGCCAACAACCTCCTGCGCCGGACCCGCGATTTTGCCCAGGTGAAAGGAAAGGGAATCATTACGGTCGAGATTGCCGAAATTGCCTTGCGGGCGCTTGATGTGGACCAGAACGGCCTGGATGAGATGGACAACCGGATTTTGACGACCATTATCGATAAATTCAAGGGTGGGCCGGTCGGTTTGTCGACGATTGCAACAGCTTGTGGTGACGAAGCCGAAACCATTGAAGAAGTGTACGAGCCATTTTTGATTCAGGAGGGTTATCTGAAGCGTACGTCACGCGGACGGGAAGCCACAGAGAAAGCGTATCGACATCTGGGAGTAGTTCCTGTGTATCGGGATGGGGAGTTGTTCTCATAAAAAATGAAAAAGGGAAGCTTTAGCTTCCCTTTTCTGTTACGCCAGCACTTTGCTGCGATAAATACAATCAATGATCTCAGCGATGGAATCGTCGACCAGGAAGTAGTAAATATTTTTGCCACTCCGGCGGATTTCCAGAATCCCCTTGTCCCGCATATTGATCAAATGATGGGAAATCAATGACTGTTCCGCGTTTAGGTTTTTATAGATGGTAGATACATTTAGTTCCTTTTGCTCATTTAACATTTGAATGATTTTAATGCGCAAAGGGTGAGCAACGGCCTTTAAGACATAGGCCGCCCGCTCGATTTTTTTTTCGTCGGTAGTCAATGTTTCCTTGTTCATGATTCACAGTGCATTTTAGGTTCGTAAAGTAACTGAAATTTAGTTATTTATAAATATTATGCAAAAAAATGTCAATGCTAAGATTGATATATTAAATTATTTAAATTAAACGGTAGCAATTTGTAGCACATAAGTATATTTTCTGGTTAAGAATGTGCAAAATTTTCTTTATTTACGACCTTTCCATCCAATCAAGAAGACGCCAAGCAAAACCAGGAACGTTCCCAAAAACTGAAATAACGAAATGGTTTCGTTCAAAAACGTCGTTGCCAGCCCAATGGTAAAGATAGGACCGATGCTGGCAACGATTGAGGTATTCCCCGATCCAATTCGTTTGATCCCCTCGGCCATAAAAAAGGTTGGAATTACGGTAACGACAATCGCCATTAGCAACGCCAGTCCATACACCGGAGCCGGAAACCGAAACAGATCCAGACCGTTCGCTACGGCGCAATGAACTACCGTAACGGCCGTTGCGGCTATCATAGCGTAACACGTGTAGCGTTGTGATCCCACTTTGGCAATCATGGTATCGCTGCCGACCAGATAAACCGCGTATACCAAACCGCTCAGAATGACCCAAACAGCCCCGAGAAATACGTCTTTATGCTGTCCGGCCTGAATGTTAGGTACAAAAGCGAGTAAAATACCGGCATACGTCAGCAACAGGGCCACGCCCTGTAACCGGCTGATCCGGCGACCAAATACTACCGTACCCAGCAAGAGGACAAAGGTTGGATAGACAAACAGTAGAATTCGTTCCAAACTGGCAGTGATATAAACCAGGCCCAGAAAATTAAAAAAACTGGCGATGTAATAGCCCGTGATTCCCAGCATAGCCAGTTTCAACCATTTTTGCAGGGATAATTGGGCCGGAGGAAGCTGATGCGATAAACGGATAGCAATAACAATATAAAACGGCAGGGCGAAGACCATCCGTAAGGTCAGCAGCGAAATTGAATCGACAGCATACTGGTAAGCCAATTTGATCAGCACACCTTTAAGGGCAAAACAAAACGCTGCCAGAAAAACCAGCAGCGCTCCGATCCAATACCGCACCCGGGAGGACGAGGTAGAACCTGTACTCATCATTTTTGTCTGAAAAATAAGGTAATCGGCGCTCCTTCAAAATCGAAGTGCTCACGGATTTTATTCTCCAGATACCGGCTATACGGTTCTTTGATATACTGCGGCAGGTTACAGAAAAACACAAACGTCGGCGAGGGCGTCGGCAACTGAACCATGTACTTGATCTTGATCTGCTTGCCTTTCGTCGCCGGGGGCGGATACGCGTTAATTTCCGGCTGCATGGCGTCGTTCAGCTTCGAAGTCGGGATGCGCATGGTTTTGTTCTCGAACACCTGCATGGCTTTTTCCATCACTTGAAAAATCCGCTGTTTCTCCAGGACTGATGCAAAAATGACCGGCAGGTAATCGATCGGGGCCATGCGTTGCACGATTTCCTTCTTCCACTGATCGGCGGTTTTGGAATCCTTCTCGATGGCATCCCATTTATTGACCATCAGCACGACGCCTTTCTTGGCCCGGACCGCCTGTCCGATAATATTCATGTCCTGCGCTTCCAGACCCCGGGTGGCATCCAGCATCACAATGACCACATCCGATTCCTCCAGCGCCTTCAGGGACCGCATCACTGAGTAAAACTCAATGTTGTCCTTCACCTTCGATTTACGCCGGATACCGGCTGTGTCGGTCAGAATAAAGTCTTTGCCGAACGCTTTGTACCGCGTATCGATGGCGTCGCGCGTCGTTCCAGCAATGTCGGTCACGATGCTGCGTTCTTCGCCGATCAGCACGTTCAGAAACGAGGATTTGCCCACGTTCGGACGGCCCAGAATGGCGATGCGCGGAATCCCGGCATTGGGGTCTTCGACGCCCGGCGAAGGGAAGTGTTTTACCACTTCATCGAGCAAATCGCCCGTGCCGGTACCGGTCAGCGAGGAAATCGGGAACGGATCGCCCAACCCTAAGGCATAAAATTCGCCTACGGAATTCTGCCGCAAAACCGTCTCGGATTTATTCGCTACGACGATAACCGGTTTCTTCGACCGACGCAGCACATCGGCAAAATCCTTGTCCAGGTCCGTCAAGCCGCTCATAGCATCGACCATAAACAAAACAACCGAAGCTTCGTCGATGGCAATCTGAACCTGTTCCCGAATCGATTCTTCGAATACGTCATCCGAGCCGACCACATAACCGCCGGTATCGATCACCGTAAAATATTTCTCCGTCCAATCCGCGTAACCGTAATGGCGGTCGCGCGTGACCCCCGGCTGATTATCCATAATGGCCTGGCGCTGTTCTACCAGTTTGTTAAACAGCGTCGATTTACCCACGTTCGGGCGGCCTACAATTGCTACAATATTTGCCATAATCAAAAAAAGAGGAGAACAGGGCGGTCGTAAAAGCCGGTTTTCAGCAGGAACGGATAGCATTGTTCGCCATTCCTCGTTCAGCCGGTTTCCGGACCATCGCTATTCTTCGTACCCAAACCGTTTCAACGCGCGTTCCTTGGTGCGCCACTCCGGTTCAACTTTTACAAATTGCTCAAGGAACACCTTTTTTCCGAAGAAGCGTTCCAGCTCTTCGCGGGCCATAATGCCCGTTTTTTTAATCATTTTTCCGCCTTCACCGAGCAAAATCGCCCGTTGCGTCGCCCGCTCGACCAGAATTTCCGACTGAATCACAATGATGTCGTCCTTTTCTTTAAAACCGATGATAACTACCTCACAACTGTACGGAACCTCTTTCTTGTAATTCAGAAAGATTTTCTCGCGAATGATTTCCGACGCAAAGAAGCGTTCGGGCCGGTCGGTTAGCTCGTCTTTCGGGAAATAGGGCGGGTGTACGGGCAGGCGGTTTACGATCGCTTCAAACAGTGGGTCAATGTTCTGGGCGTTCAGGGCCGAAATCGGAAGGATGGTTTCGGCTTTGAAATTCGCCTGCCAGTACTGGATTTTTTCCTCGATTTGCTCGGGCGTGGCCAAGTCGATTTTGTTGATCAGCAACAAAACCGGCGTCTGCGTTTTCTGTAACCGCTCGATGACGTCGTTTTCGTCGTGCTTCTCGAAAATGTCGGTCACGAACAGAATCACGTCGGCGTCTTCCAGCGAACCGCGCACGAAGCTCATCATCGACTCGTGCAGGCGGTATTGCGGTTTGATAATGCCCGGCGTGTCGGAATAGACCAGTTGAAACTCCTGTCCGTTATGTACCCCGTTCAGGATGCCCATAATCCGGTGACGGGTGGTTTGGGCCTTCGAGGTGATAATGGAAAGCCGCTCACCCACCAACTGGTTCATCAGTGTCGACTTCCCAACGTTCGGTTTACCGACGATGCTGACATACCCGGCTTTGTGATCCGGCGCATAGGTTTCAATGGAGCTATTCATGGACTTGATAACCAGGGACTACAGAAAAAAACTCCCCTCCGGGCTGTTATTTTTAGCGGGAGGGGTAAAATTTTTCACAAAGGTAATTGTTTTTTATGAAAACCGTCGTACCTTTGCAGTCCAAACATCGCGGGATGGAGCAGTTGGTAGCTCGTTGGGCTCATAACCCAAAGGTCGCTGGTTCGAGTCCAGCTCCCGCTACCCAAGAGGACAGGTCATACGGAAGTATGGCCTTTTCGCTTTTTATAGGCCATTGAATGTCCGATTTAGCACGGGACATGAGAGCATCCGGATTGAATTGCAAAAATGCTTTCCACCAACCAACCGGTGCGACAACGCTTAGTCTGTACCCGTTAAAAATCGGCGATTGGCTCAAATCAAGGTAAACGGGATAAACTATTACACACTAGCATAACTTAATTCTACGCTTCCTAAATTACGCTTATTAAAAAGGCAAAGGTTTCGCGATAGAAGATTTGATTGTCAGGTCCCCTTTTTCCTGAAAGCGGTGAGCGTCATAATGGTTTTGGGATTTTCACTACCATCGTCGGTAACGATTTTATCCTGCTCAAAAAACCAAAAATCAACCACCAGGCGCGTCCTACCCATCCATTAAAATTCTGATTTACTATTTCATGACGCATTTTGAAAATGGTAAACGAACGGCTGTAACGCCAAAAAGGCCGCCTGGGGTTTGAAGTAGGTCAGTATTCCTTCTCCCGCCTATTCCTTCTAATCTGCCGGTTTAGTGTCGTATGGTACGAGACGAATGATGTTCCCCGTATTAATAGTTGCTTATCTGCTTTTCCTTGGCTGTGTGCGCCTGTAGGCAACACAACTCAAACTCAGTCCCCTACAGTTGATGCACCGCAACCCACAACCCAGTCTGATTCATCTTTTTAACGCGGAGCCAGGCGATCAACTTTGAGCCAGCAAAGGGATGAGCTTCACTTGCTGATGGCTTACCCTGCTGCCAACAACCAGATAACAACAATACGTCATGAACACATCCCGCTTTTTGCCTTTACTCCTTTTCGGCCTGTTGGCCTGTAGCAAATCCACGACGGAAATCACGCCCACCGACCCGACCACCCCACCGGTCCCCGCTGTGGGCACACCGACCGAAAGAGGACAACCCGCCGGTGCGCCTGTTACCAAAACCATTGGCCCCGCAGGTGGGACACTTGCAACCCCCGATGGCCGGTTTAAACTGGTTATACCCGCTGGGGCACTGTCGAACGAAACGCCCATTACGGCCCAGCCCGTCGAGAATAAAGTACACGGTGGCACGGGTCTGGCCTACGCGCTCAATGCATCCGTACCGGGCGGACGGCTGGCCGGTGAGCCGCCCCTGCTGACCGAAGCTCAACTAACCCTGACCTACACGCCTGACGACATCGATGGGTCGGCACCGGAAGCACTTGGCATTGCTTACCAAGACCAGAAAGGCGTGTGGCAGGGTAGGAAGAAGGTTCAGTTAGACAAAGCGAAGAAAACCGTCACCGTGCCGATCGACCGGCTAGCCCCATACGCCTTCTACGAACAGTTTACCCTCCGAAGCAACAAGAATGTCATGGCTCCCCTCGAACAGGCTGCGCTGACGGTTTATTACCAACTGGGCAGTGCCGACGACGATGACCTGCTCGCACCCCTGACTCCGCTGGAAGTCGTTTCGGCCAGTCGGTTGGTGCGCTGGACCATCAATGGCGTCACCGATGGCACAACCCAGGGCGATAACTACGCCAACGTAGGGCAAATCACCGAAGACCGTACGTGGGCCAAAGGTACCTATGACGCCCCGGGCCGTGAGCCGGACAGCAACCCCGTCGCCATTGGGGCCGAACTCGACCTAAAATCGTTTGGGCGGTTGACGGTTGTCAAGACCATTCGGATTGAGTCGGTGGCGATGCTAAGCGTGGGCGGAATCGTCGACTCCAATCCGAACGTAGCCCTTACGGTCATGGGAACCAAATTGATGGGAGCCATTATGTCGGCTTCGCCGACAGCACGCCCGATGGTTACATTCACGGTTGAAAACTTCAAGGGCAAAGGCACGTATGATTTTCCGCAGAAGGGTCCCAATATAACCGTTGCTTCAGTTCCGTCGGGAACGGGCTACGTGCAGGGTTACTGGGAATTTCCGGGTAACTTCTGGGTCTCCGGAAATATCACGTTGACCATTACCGAATATGGTGGCCCTGGCAAAGCGATGCGCGGTACGATAGCCGGTAGTTACTTCGATGACCGCAAAAATTCTATTGCCGTGTCGGCCCGCTTTCGGGGAGTGCCGAGCACGATTCCATAGGGACATCGAACCTGTTTAACCCTCTATCACCATTTGGCAGCTATCGTCATGAATTTGAAGTTTTTAACCATAATCGCCTTCCTGGGCGCTCCCTTTCTGGCCGTTGGCGTATACACCGAAGTTTATTTCCCTGCGTTGAGCAGTTCCTGGTGGACGGGTCTTTGGGGGCTGCTGTATTGTACGGGCTGGATGGGCAGTCTGGAGGCCCTGCGACGCTTGGAGTTAGCAGGCACCGATCGCTTTGGGACTGGCAATGTTTGGAGTATCCAGATCGGGTTAATCGTTGCTAACGCGTCAAACGTCTGGCAGTTAGTCGCCCCTTCTTATAAGCCGGACTTCTTCTGGATTCTCGACACAGCCTGGCCCCTGAGTAACCTTCTGATGCTTCCATTGGGCATTGCGGTGTTACGAGCCCATCGGTTAAGCGGCCTGCAACGCTGGGTGCCGTTGGCCGTGGGGCTCTGGCTTCCCCTATCGATGGCCTTACGCCAAACCGCTGTTGGGTTACACGTTTCCAACGGTTATTCCCTGATTGCCTGGTCGGTGCTGGCGCTGACCGTTCGCCAGGCAGGAAAAAACAAACGGAGATTCACGCGTTCAGAAAAGCTTGCGATCCAATAATCTGCGATGGTAATTGATCTGGCCGAGGTGATAGGTTAAATGGGTTGTCAGGTGGACGAGCAGGAACTCTGTAGTGGTGGGTTCGTCGAAGACCAGCATCGGGTATTCGTCCGGAAGTTGCTCTTCACTGATTTGATTCAGGGAAGTTTGAACAACGGCCATCGTCTCGTCAATTTTCCGGAGTAATTCGTCGCGCGGCACATCCCGGAGCGAGAATTCCAGTTCGCGGTGCCGAATGTACCCGGTTTTTCCCAAAACCGCTCCGATGTAGGTATTTAGGTTGCCGACCAAATGCAAACACAGGTTCCCGGTCGAATTGGCAATCTGTTGGTCGATGGCCCACAGGTTCGATTCGGTTTGATACAGCTCAATTTCGCGCCGTAACCGCCCGAGGTCACGGGCAAACAATGTTTTCAAGGTTTTCAGCATATCAGTTATTGATTCAACCGTTTGACCCACAAAAACAGCGGATAACTTAGTGCAATAAACCCGACAGCGTAGGCGCTGCTATACAAATCGCTGTAAATGACGCCGACCAGGAAGGCCAGCGACGCTAGGAGCATGAGCCAGGTCGTGAGCGGGTAACCCCAGGCCCGCACCGGGCGTGGCAAGTCGGGGGCGGTTTTGCGTAAGCGAATGAGCGATGCAAACGCGGCTGCGTAACAAAGCACGAAAAAGAACGAAGCCACGTCCGACAGCTTGCTGTAGGTACCGGTAATGATCATCAGAATGGACATACCAGCCGTCAGAAACATGGCCCGGGCCGGGGTGCCACCCGCGTTGACCTGCGTAAAATACTGCGAAAACAGCCCGTCGCGGCTGATGGCGAACAACACCCGGGGGTTGAACATGATCTGGGCGTTGATAATCCCCATGATCGAAATCATTAGCAAAAGTGTCACGACCTTGGCGCTGGCCGGTCCGAAAAGCACCTGAACGGCGTCGGCAGCCGGGAGTTTGGATTGGGCCAGTTGTTCGATGGGCAGAACGTGAAACAGGGCCAGGTTGACCAGCAGGTAAATTCCGATGATCAGCAGCACCCCGATCATCATCGAGCGCGGCAGGTTTTTGTTCGGATTGATATCTTCTTCCGTGAAATAAGCCGCCGTGTGCCAGCCATCGTAGGTGTAAAAAACCGACTGCAAAGCCGCCAGAATGCCCAGAAAAAGCGATCCTTCGATGGGAATCGTGTTATCGCCGGAAAACTTGAGCGGCTCGTCGGGCGTATAGGCAAAGCAGACAATCACAAAAGCCAGCAGACCAATGGCTTTGATGAAACTCATGACTTCCTGCGCGCGACTCGCCAGCCGGACACCAATCAGGTGAAAGGCTGTGAAGACCAGCAGGATACCAATCGCCATTAGCTTGATAAAATTCGATAAGGCCGGAACCAGCAGTGCAATGTATTCACCCATGACAGCCGCGCCGAAGGCCATCGCTGCAATGCTGCCCAGCCAGCTACTGATGCCGATCACAAACCCGACGTAATCACCGAACGCCCGGCGCGCAAACACGTACCAGGCCCCGGCTTTCGGAATCATCGTGCCCAGTTCAACCACCTGCAACGAACCGATCAGCGCGTAAACACCCACCAGCGCCCACACCAGCAACGCCAGCGAAGGCTGCCCCAGCTCCTGGGCGATGGTACCCGGTCGGCGAAGAATACCGGTGCCGATGGTGCCACCGATGGTGACGGCGACGCCAAAACCGACGCCCAAAAGACGCAGGAGTTGGGAAGAACGGTTGGGTTCGGGAGGTGTCATTCCACAATAATAGGCTTTTCCGCCAAAAACCGGCTATTTTTACAGCTTCATTTGGCAGAAATGATGACGAATCCGTTTTGGCTGGTTTTTCTTGGGGGCGGTTTGGGGAGCGTGGCCCGGTTTGCGGTGAGTCGCTACGTGCAGCCGCTGTTCAAAACCGCTTACCCGGCTTCGACGCTGCTGGTCAATGTGATCGCCAGCCTGGTTCTGGGCTTTCTGATGGGCTGGCTGACGGCCCGCGCCACCGAACGGGAAACGTATCGGCTGTTGATCGGGGTCGGTTTTTGTGGCGGGTTGAGCACCTTTTCGACCTTCAGTACGGAGACGTTGTTGTTACTGCAAACCGGGCGCTGGCTGGCCGCAGCGTCCAATGTGGTGCTGAACGTGGTGCTGTGTCTGCTGGCCTCGCTGGCGGGCCTGTACCTGGGGCGGGCCTAGATACTTTACCCCCAACCCCCTTTAGGGCAGGGGTGTTAAGTTCTGATGAGTTTGATGAGTTCTTTGACATTACTGCCAAATTTTAGTTGCCCCTCGGTAATCGAGTTGTGGCCTGCCTTGCGGTGCAGATTTAGCGCCATCGTGCT
>NZ_JBMSDT010000021.1:0-97861 GCF_049445795.1 Larkinella sp. VNQ87 | reverse complement strand
CGGCGGTTAAGCGGAGGACATCAGAGTTTATCAGAGAACAACTCCGCTCAACTCTGATGTCCTCCGCTTAACCGCCGGGCGGCCCCGTCTGCGAAATAACTGTTACCCTTCGCCACATAAATCCCTCAAAACGGCCCCGTTACCGGTTTTAGTACAAGTCTCTGAAAAAAAATAAAAGCTTGTGCAACGTTGACCCATAAGGCCGTGTCATTGAGAAGAAAATCAGCCGCATCCGATTCCTCAGTCCGCTTGGAAACAAAGTTGTATATCGATCGACATGTAGAACTCGTAGAAAAATGTAAGCAAGGTGAACGGCGTGCTCAGTACGAATTGTACAAGCACTATTCAAAAGCCATGTTTAACGTTTGTATGCGAATCCTCAACCATGTAGGTGAGGCCGAGGATGTATTGCAGGAGGCTTTTCTGGATGCGTTCAACAACCTCCATACGTTCCGGAATCAATCGACGTTTGGAGCGTGGCTGAAACAAATCGTCGTCAACCGGGCCATCAACCACCTCCGCAGCCGGAAAAGCCGGGGCGGTATTCAGTGGACCGACCTGGATTCGCAACGGCTGGGCGAAGACGACGGTCTGGATGTGGCTGACACCGAACCCTACGACGAGGAAGGCGTCCAACTGGAAGTCGACCGAGTACGCCGGGCCATGCAGGATTTGCCGGAAGGGTATCGGGTCGTTTTATCGCTGTATTTGTTCGAAGGCTATGATCATGAGGAAATCGGAGCCGTGCTGGGCATCAGCGAAACCACGTCCCGCACGCAGTACATGCGCGCCAAGAAGCGGCTAGTAGAGATGTTAAAATAAAATTGCGAAAGCGTGAAAGAGCGAAAGAGCGAATAGCTCCGCTAAGTACTTAGTTTCTGAGGAGTTATTCGCTCTTTCACTCTTTCACGCTTTCACTCACTAAGTATGATGAAAGACCGATTAGAACGATTTGTCCGGGATAACCGGGAGGATTTCGATGTATTTGAGCCCAGGGCGGATTTGTGGAAGAATTTGGAAAAAGAGCTCGGACACAAAGAACGCCCGCTGTGGCTGGGAGTGAACCGACCCGCCTGGATGGAACGCCGTGCGATCTGGCAACTGGCAGCCTCCATCGCCCTCATGATAGGTCTGGGCGGTTTTTGGTATTTCAATCAACAGTACGGTGTTACTGAGCAACCGGAGATGGTTGCCTTTAGTCCAACCTATGCCCGAACTGTGCAACAGTATACCCGCTTAATTGAAGACAAGCGGGGCGAATTGAAAACCGTTCTAGAAAGCAATCCGGCTTTGTACCAGCAGTTTGCGGCTGATCTGGACCGGCTGGAAAAAACTTACCAGAATCTGAAGCAGGAATTGCCCAAAACGCCTAATCAGGAAATTCTGATTCAGGCGATGGTCGACAACCTGAAAACCCAGATCGACTTGCTCAATCAGCAGTTGATGATTATTCAACGGATTAAACAACAAAACCATGAACCGAATCACAGTGCTGTTTAATATATTGTTCATCAGTGCGTTGGCGGTCGGCTCCGCGCGGGCCGACAACAACCCGCTGAGTGAACGAAAAAAAACCATCGTCAAGGTGTATGACGTAACCGCCAAAGATCATTTAGTTATTGAAAATCAGTTTGGTAATGTCAATATCAATGTCTGGAACCGCGACGAAATCCGGGTGGATATTACCGTGAAAGCCAACGCCAGTTCGGACGAACGGGTGCAGAAATACCTCGATGCGGTGGAAATCAACGAAAAGCGCTCCGGCGATCAGATTAGCTTGAAGACTACGCTGGATAAATCCGGTTTTGGTGGCAACTGGGTGATGAACCGGACGAAAGACGGCGAGAAAAACGGCGTTCAGATCGACTACCAGGTTTCGATGCCAAAAACGAATCCGCTGACAATCAAAAACTCGTTCGGCAACACGAATGTCCCGACCTTTAGTGGTCCTTTGACCATCAACCAGCAATACGGAAATTTCTCAACGACTGAACTGAACAGTGATAACGTCAACGTGGATGTCCGGTTTGGAAAAGCCGACATTCAGGCGATGGAAAATGGGAAGCTGAACATTCAATACTCAAAACTGCAACTGGAAAAAGCCAACAACATTAATCTAAACAACCAGTTCGGCGGGCTTTGGATTGGGGAAGTCAAACGGCTGGACGGCAAAATTGGTTATTCCGGCGCTAAAATCGGGACGGTGAAAGAATCCTGCAACGTGAAGCTCGACTTCTCGGGCGGTTTTAAGATCGACCAGCTCACGAAGTCCGTCGACAACATTGATATTCAGGCCAATTACTCATCAGTTGTGTTGCCGATGGCCAACGCCAGTGACTACAATTTCGATGTGACAGTCAGCTACGGTGGTTTTAAATACCCCAACGACGGCCGGATGATGATGACGACCCAACCCAGCGACGACGACCGCGGCCCTAAACTGACGAAACAATACAGCGGCAAGGTCGGGAAAGGTACGACAACCCGCGTCCGGGTGGTGTCGAAGTTCGGGGATGTTAAATTCCAGTAAGCTACGATTTGGGCGTGAGTAACTCAATCACGTCGCGGTGTTGCGGAAACTGGCTCACCAACGCTCCCCGCTCGGCCAGTTCAAAATCCGCAAAATCAAAACCGGGTGCTACGGTACAACCGACCAACGAATAAACCGTATCCGCTGCCGGTTTTGAGCCAAACCAGCAACCCGCTGGAACGACGGTCTGGAATACCTCCCCCGCAGCCGGATTATTGCCTAACTGGATGATTTCCAGCTTGCCCGATGGGTCAATGACGTACACATTCAGCGGACCACCGGCATAAAAGTGCCACATCTCATCAGCCTGGATGCGGTGCAGGGCCGAGAAATGGTGGTTCTCCAACAAAAAGTAAATACCGGTGCTGAAACTCCGGTCGCCGGAAAACCGGGCGGGCAGGGCCTGCTGCGGGATCATCTCCGGCGACCGGTAGGTTTCGGCAAAGTAGCCTCCTTCGGGATGGGCCTGCATCCGATACGCATCAATCCAATAGTGGGCGGGTACAGTCATTGAAAAAGCTATAATTTGACACGCTGAACAACCGCTTTCACCGGTTCGGGCGACACGACCCGGACCGTGTGTTCGACCTTCAGCGGAATCCTGACGAAATCCCCCGCTTTCAGTCGAACGGTTTCTCCGCCTATCCGGCATTCGCATTCGCCTTCCAGAATCAGAAAACTTTCATGTTCGTCGTGGTGGCGCTCCGGCCTGATTTCGTGCCGCGCCCACAGAATGAACTGTTCGACGCCATCATGGTTCCGCAACGGATACACATACAGATTCCGGAATTCCGGGGCTGGCGAAAGGCCCGCTAGGGTCCGCTGCCACTGTTCACTATCGCTATATACGTTGATCAGCGGAAGGCACTGCAAATCAAAAACCGGCGGTTCGCCGAGTTGGCCTAACGTTTCCAGAATCTGACCTTTCAGACCTTTATTTGCAATATCTTGTTGTAAATCAGACGGTTTTATTGACACTAATAACTGATCAATTGCCTTCTGCACTTCTGGATACAACCTCGCCATCCGCTCTACCTCCAGAACTTCTTCGGGTTGAAGCAAGCCAAGGCAATACTCATTGAGTATTCCCGAGTCAATAAAATCCCGTACCTTACTCATCCCTAAAATTAACTGCCGCTGATTTCAGCTATACACGTTTAAATCCAGTTGTACTAAAAACGAAGATACACATTTTTTACGACCCGCATGCGACTAACCGTCACCCCCGAAAACCTGCTGGAATGGATTGCCCTGCAAATCAATATGGTACCGCTGCCGTTGCTCCACGCCCAGATTTTCCCGATCGTCGGTAAAGCCGTGTTAGAAGCGGCCGACAAAGGCGTTTTCGAAGCGGTTAGTGAAGGGCATCAAACCGTTGCAGAGGTTGCTACGCATTGCCGGTTACATCCGAAAGCGTTGCGGGAATTGCTGGATTTGCTGGTGGTTTTGAAGTATTTACACTATCGGAATGGCCGCTATACGCTGACGCGTATCAGCAAACGCTGGGTGTTGCAGGAAAACCAGGAGTCGGTTTTTGGCATGATGGTGTTCAACAACCGGGTGGTCTGGCCGTGGCTGGAGCAACTCGGCCGCTACCTGCAAACCGGCGAAGGCATTCAGTACCACGACCACCTGACATCCGAACAATGGACGTATTACCAAAACGCCATGCTGGCGGCCACGGGTACTGAAGCCAAGGAGTTTGGCCGGAAAGCACCCGTACCGAAAACCGCTAGGCTGATGCTTGACATTGGCGGGGCGCATGGACAGCATTCCGTTGCACTTTGCCGCCGATTGCCACACTTGCAGTCGGTTATCCTGGATTTACCGCCCGCTATCGAAAAAGCCGCTCCTTTGCTGGCACAGGCCGGGATGGGCGAGCGTGTGCGGCACCAGCCCGGCAACGCCCTGACCGACGATTTTGGCGAAAACCGCTACGACATTGTCCTGATGTCGAGCCTGGCGCATCATTTTTCGGATGAGCAAAACCGGGCCGTAGCCCGGAAAGTCGCTAATGCCCTGAAACCTGGAGGTGTTCACATCATCAACGAGTTTATCCGTCCGGAGGCTGATGGCAAATCCGGGGGAGTTGGTACGAACCTGGTCGGCAACAGCATGGATTTGTTCTACGGCCTGACCAGCACCGCTGGGAATTATTCAGTGCGTGAAATTCAGCGGTGGCAGACCGACGCGGGACTGAAACTGTTCAAGGTCAAAACGTACCTTTCGATTCCGGGCCGGGCGATGGTTGTCGCCCAAAAACCGGGTTAACCGATCACCAGTTTCTCGATCAGCAGAATGAACAGGTGAATCACTTTAATGTGGACTTCCTGAATGCGGTCGGCGTAGCCGAAATGGGGCACCCGGATTTCGACATCGGCGGTTCCGGCCAATTTGCCGCCGTCTTTGCCGGTCAGCAACACCACTTTCAAGCCTTTTTCCCGGGCGGCTTCCACGGCTTTGATAATGTTCGGGGAGTTGCCGCTGGTACTGATACCGAGCAGCACATCTCCTTCGTTGCCCAGTCCTTCGATAAACCGCGAGAAGATGAACTCGTAGCCATAATCGTTGCCAACGCAGGAAATGTGGCTCGTGTCCGAAATGCAGAGGGCCGCCAGCGCCCGCCGGTCGTTACGGTACCGTCCCGACAGTTCCTCGGCGAAGTGCATGGCATCGCAATGCGAGCCGCCGTTGCCGCAGGAAATGATTTTATGACCGGTTTGCAGGGCGTCGGCCATCAGCCGGGCCGCCTGCTCAATCGCGGCCAGATTTGCAGAATCACTTATAAACGTGTCGAGAACCGAACGGGCTTCGGTCAGTTCCTGACGAATGAGTCGATCAAGCATTCGCAGTTTGATTTAAGTGCCCTTCATGCCGTGGCCCAGGCGTTTTTTGTAGTTAGACAACCTCTGAAGGATCTCTTCAGGAGTCGAAACATCCCCGATTTTACAAAACGAGGGTTCGGTACGGCAGGTTCCAGCGCAACGCGAAGGACGTTGAAGATGTATTGTAGCGCAACCGGTCGGTCTGGCTGTCGCTCTTGCGAAGAATCTGTTGAAAATCAAGAAACAAGTTGTGCCTGAACATGAACGACAGCCGAACATCGGCATAGGTTACCAGCGTTTTGAGTCCCTGCCCAATGTGATGGCCGGTTCCCGGTGGCTGATTCGGCCAGTTATAGCGGGTTTCGTATGATTTCAGCAGGTTGCCGCCATAATTCCGGTTGGGCGGGTCCACACCATATTCCATCAGGCCAAACGTCCCGGTCAGGTTCCAGCGGTTCAAGGGCTGATACCGCGCAATGACCAGCCCCTCGATGAAGTTGGCTCCAAGCGGATGCGCCAGCGGTTGGTTGTAATGCACGTAGTTCGTCTGCCCGGACCGGTGCGAATACGTATAAGGTCGCGCTAGGTTCATTTCAGCCTGCAAGTCCAGATTCGGAATGTCGAATGCATCGATGTATTTCAAACCGGCCTGCACCGCAAACTTGTTGATCCAGGAACCATTGCCCGCCCGCAGCTCACTAATTTTGAACTCATCGAACATAAGCTGGCCGTACGCCAGGAAGCGCCGGGCAAAATTACCTTTAAAATCCAGTCCAATGAGCGCGTTGTCTACACTGCCCCGGTAGGATTCGATAAAGCGGTAAAAAATAATCGGATTAAAATAATTCAGTTCCAACTGACTGCGGCTGTAAACCTCTGCTTCGAAAACCCCTACGTTGATGTGGTCGCCAAGGTTAACACTAAGGTGGTGAATGGCCGTATATTTCTGTTGAAGCAGTATTTCTGAGCTAAGAGCCGCCTGCCGGTTTTGAAACTCCGTCAACAGGTTGGTATACAGAAACGGCCCTAGTTTGGTGCTAACTTTTAAAAATAAATAGGGCGCACTGTTGTCAGATAACAGCAGTGACCGGTATCCGTTGCCGAAGAAATTCCGGTCATGCCCGAACTGAATATTGATAATTTTTAAGGCATTGAAGGTAATGTATCCCCGGGCCGAAAGAAAGTCGGCCCCACCAAAAGGGGCCGTATTGGGGTTTCGGGGAGCAATTCGCTTCGTCAGTCCTTCGAAGGGGGCAAAACCCAGGTCGGTATTTTGGGTATACTGGTACTGATCGTCGTATTCCCAGATATAGCGCGGAAACACGGCCTGATTATCAGACAAATAAGTATAGAAACTCAACCGCTTCCGGATATTGCCCCGAATCTCCAGCCCCCGCGAGTTAACATACGGGTTGAACGATTTTCCAAGCTCGCCTGTATTGGTTTCGGCCCCATAACTGAAATTGACTGCCGGACTGATGTGAACGTCAAAATCCTCATTCTGATAATAATAAGCGTCGTTTTTTTTCCTATAGAAAGGGCCCCAGGACCGGCGGCTATCACCCGGCTGCTTCTGACCGGCATGCAGTTCGGAGGTTCGTAATTGCAGAAGAGGTATTGAATCCGGGTAAACGGCAGGAACCCATTCCCAGCTATCGTCGCGCAGGTAGCGAACATTGAACCGGTCGACGGGTGATAAGCGGACAAACGGATCACCCAGAATGCTGTCGGTTAATTGAACAACGGCCTGACGACTGTAGGGTTTGACTGCACTGTGAAAGCCCCTGGCCCATTGCCCTTGCTTGACTTCCAGCCGATCGATCAGGTGGTACGAATCGCTGTTTAGTGGTATCGTTTGGCTTTGGGCTTGTGCCGACGCCGTCAGCCACACGAAAGCAATTCCGGTTGTAAAAATATTCCTCATTGGCACTTTCACACGGCAACCGCCCGGACGGCGCCCTTGATGACGTGGACTTGATTTACTGCACAAATTAGGGAAAGGGTTTGGATAATCCGACACATTCCCGTTAAATTACCCCGAAAAAGCCTCTATGTTTGTTTTCGCCGACCATCCTTCCCTGGCCGATCAGTTTATTGCCGAACTTCGTGATGTAACCATTCAGCAAGATTCGATGCGATTCCGGCGCAATCTGGAGCGGCTGGGCGAGTTGATGGCCTACGAAATCTCCAAGTCGATGACGTTTCAGGTCGTGAAGGTGCAAACCCCGCTGGGCGTCTCTCCGACTCCAATGATCAAACACCCGCCGGTTTTGGCAACTATTCTGCGGGCCAGCCTGCCGTTTCACCAGGGATTTCTGAATTATTTCGACCGGGCCGAAAATGCCTTTATCGGCGCTTACCGTGGCTATCAGCCGCTCAGCGAAGAGTTTGAAGTAGCGATGGATTACATTTCCAGCCCCGACCTGAGCGGCAAAACCGTCATTCTGATGGACCCGATGCTGGCTACCGGCCGCTCGCTGGAAAAGGTGTACCACGCGCTCCTGCGGTTCGGAACCCCGGCCAAAACACACATTGCCGCCGTACTGGCCAGCCCGGAAGGCATCCGGTACGTGCAGGAAAAAATGCCCCATTGCCACCTCTGGCTCGGGGCTATCGACGAGCGGCTGAATGCGCACTACTACATCGTTCCTGGTCTGGGTGATGCGGGCGACCTGGCCTTTGGCGAGAAAATCTGATCAGAAGCCTTCCTTCTTATCGTCTTCTTTCTCTTTTTTCTTCTCCACCACTTTCTTCGGGGCTTCTTTGGCTCCGGCGGCTGGCTTGGGCTGCGGTTTTGGCTTTTCTTTGGTTTTGTACTGATCCAGATACCGGTTCGTAAACTGGTCTTTCTCGAACACATCGGCGGCCACGATGGCTACCCCTTTGGCGGCTTTTCCGCCCGCCAAAATCCGGTCGTTCAGTTCCTGATCGGAGGTCAGCATGGCCAGTTGCGCCATCGAACCACCGCCCGATTTATAATCCCAGTAAAACCAGACATCCGGCGAGGCTTCGAGGTAAATCGTCGCTTCGTCGCCCCCGTCGTGCTTCCGGATTTCGACAAAGCCTTCCATCTGGGCGTTGATATCCACGTTTTCAATGTTCGACACCCCGATGGAACCGACACTATAGAACGCATTGTGCTTGTCCGACCAGCGCAGGTTCACGTTCGAAAGCACCAGCGAAGCCACAAATTTCGGAGCCGCCTGCGTGATAGAAACGTGCTGGTTCTGGGCCTTCGTCCGGTAGACGTCGGTGGCTTTCTGACCAATCAGAGCCGCCAGTTTGGCCGTTAGCCGGTCGAGGTCGTCGTCGGCGGCTTCGTCGTTTTTCTCGTCCAGATTGGCCTTCACGATCTTCTCGGCCAGGGCGGCATTGACCGGCTGCGGAACCGGCAGGGCAAAACCGACCAGGGCGTTCAGCCGCAACGTGGTGCTGTCGACATTGGCCCGTCCTGTTCCGGACGCAAAGACGAAATTGTTCGGCGTGGAGCCCGTCATGCCCGTGTTCATCAGGTTTACGGCGCCCTGAAAATTCATGACGCCCGTCGCATCGTTGAACGTAAACGCGCCTTCCACGTCCTCAAGACCAGCCGCATCCTTCTTCACAATCCGGAATACCTTGTCTTTTTCGTCGTAGGTCATCACGCCCGTCGCCCGGAACAGATCGTCATCTTTGTCGCTTTCCTTGGTCGACAGGAAGGTGGGATACAAACCGGCTGCGCCCCCGCCCCGGAAGTGTAAACCGGCCGTCAACGGTTGGTTGCCGTCGTTTTTCAACATCTCATCGACTTTGATGCTGAAGCTTTCTCCGATTTTTTCTTTCATCGGAATCCAGTCGCTCACCAACTTCGGGCGTTTTTTCAACGCCATTTTGATCGCGCCTTCCAGCTTCAGGTCCTGCTCGGGTGCCATCATCGTGATGCTGCCCCGGAACTGCACTTTGGGGGCCAGCATCACGTTGTCGCGTTCATCGACATCGGCGCGGGCCACGGTGTAGTACGTTTTTGCCAGTTCGTTGTTTTTGCCTTTCCGGCCTGCATTCCGGTTATTCGACGCCAGCGCCACCGGAGCCGCTTCCTTCAGTTCGAAACTGCCCATTTTGATGTTGGCCGTATCGCCTTTGGCCGCCATAAACTGGTACACCGCTTCGCCCGAAAACCGGGTCCGCGACTGCACCTGAATGTTTCCGTTTTTCAGTTTATGGAACAAACTGGTCGTATCCAGCTCCAGCCGGGCGTTTTTCAAAGGTACCATTTCACCGTTCCGCTTGATGGTCACCAGTCCCTTATCCGGGTAAATCCGGGCGTCGGCCGAAGTCACGTAAGGAACCCCGCTCACGTTCAGCGTGGCTTTTTCTACGTCATACACCGCTGATGCGCCGTTGAACGTCAGCCCCTCCTGCTCCTCGGCGGTCGCCGTGAAGGTCGACGTTTTGGCGGCTTTCATCGTGATCGTTTTGGCCGCAATATTCCACTGCGCCTTGTTGATTGAAGTTTTGTAAGCGGCATTCGGGAATTCCAGGCTCGATTCCACCGTATCGCTGATCGCCGTTGCCGCCGTATTGGTCGCAATCGTGACCACACCTTTCACCTGGTTGAAATCCACATCGACTTTTGTCCCGAGCAGCATCGGCTTTGTCGCATTCGCTAGTTTTTCGGCCGACATCACCCGGAACTGCGCCTTATCCGCCGTGAAGCCTTCCTTGTTAAACTTGATATTCTCCGATTGAGCCTCTGAATCCGCCCGCTTCACCAGCCCTTTCCCGAATAAACCGCCCGAACGAACCAGCAACTCGCCTTTCAGGTTGGTCGACCCGTTGTAAAAACTAAAGTGATCGGCTTTGGTCGAAATCTTCATGCTGTCGGCTTTCGGGTACCACTTCATCGTGTAATTCTTGATGTCGACCGCCGGGAAGTACGCTTTTCCGACCAGGCCTTCCTTGATCTGCCCGGTTTCGCCCGATGCCACCAGCGAGTCGGTCATCATCAGAATTTGGCTGGCAGGCAGGACGGCATTCAGGTGCGAAACTGTCCCTTCCGCCCGCAGCCCTTTCCGATCCATGATCAGTTTGCCCGTAAATTTCAAATTGCCTTTGCCACCGTAGAGCGGATAGCCCCCCGCCGGAGCCGTGTGCTCAAAGCCCAGCGAGTTGTCGGGCATCGACTTGAGCGTGGTTTTGATGGGCGGGAAAATGCCGTCGGAATGAAACGTTCCATTGAATGCAATATCGCCCTTGCCCAGGCTGTCGTTGTCCACCGCCGGGACTTTGAAATAGACATTTTTGTTGTACGTCAGATTGCCCCGATTCGACTGGTTGAAATAAACCGTCATTCCTTCCGGCATCACCAGCCGTTGGGTGACCTTCTTATCCTTCTGCCGACCGGATTTGTTCCCCTTGTCAGCCAGGAAAACCGTACCCGGTTTTTCGTACTGAATATCACCACCAATTTCCTGATTTTTGCCCTGTGGGGTAAACGTGATCGAGTCGATCTTGGTCATGTTCATCGAAAACTGGTCGTAGTTGAAGCCCAGGTCGCGGCCCGTGTACCGCATGTTGCCGGATTTCAACTGGCCCGTCAGCGTAAACGCCCGGTTTTTGCCAATCCGCAGCGTTTTGTCCGTCGGAACGGCCGTAATTTTCAGCGAGTCACTGATGCTGAACCGTTCAACGCCCCGGATGGTCAGGAATTTATCGGCCAGGTTGATCGTCGCGTTCGTAGTACTGTCGTTCGATGGATAGGTCGAGCGAATCAGGAAGTTGTCGTAATCCTGTTTGCGGGCATTCGCCAGCACATACAGCACGCCTTTACGGCTCAGGCGCATTTCTTCCGTCTTCGGGTTCATGTCGATGTACCCCAACGCCACCATCCGTTGCAGTACGTTGCGCATCACCGGCGGACTAATCTTGGAATACGTCGCCAGGTCGTCGGCAAAAAACGTCTGCGTTTTCTTCACCGTTACGTAGTTGGCGGCCAGTTGCAGCGGATGAAAGCCAAAATCCGCCGACATTCCGGCGTAGCGTTCAGGATAGAAAAAGTCATACGATTCAAACCGCACCGGTACTTCCTTCTTGGCCGCTAGTTGGTAAAAATCGACCTTCTGACGCGGCAAGTCCCAGCGAACGACTTCGGGCTGAATGTAAAACTTGTGGTAGCTGTCGCTGAAATAGGTTTCGGAATACCCGGTTTTTTCGGCTTTGCCCAGGCGCGCAATTCCGGCGGTTTGGTCATACCGGAACGTAACACCGGGATGGTAGAGCGTATCGGCCGCATCGATGTAACCGGTGAAAGAAACCAGTGGACTTGAAATCACCGAATCGGCAAATTCGAACCGGCGGCTGCTGGCTTTGAAAGCCGGTTTTCCTTTAAAACTGACTTGCAACAACGAAGGCTGTCCATCGGCCGACGAACCGTACAGCCGCGTTCCGGCCAGGGCAATGCCGCCCCGGTAGGTGCTGCCGTTGCCCAGGTTGGTCAGCATCACGTCGTTGGTCCACGACATAAACCGCGGGTACGAAGGCGGTTGGTTGGCCGTCCGTTTCTTACTGTCGAACTCGAACTTACCCTTAACCGGTTTTGCGAGCGGTTTGAAAGTCAGCGTCACGTCGTCGGCCGTAATTTTAGGGTTTGCCACGCCGAAGCTGTAGTCGGCCAGTGTCACGAACGTCTCGGGTTGCCCGGCCGATTCCCAGGAAAACGAGCCGCCTTTCCCGACCCAGATGCCGTCTTTTAGCAGCAACGAGCCATCGGTTTTCCGCAGCGCGACCGAATCGTTCGCCGTTGTAATGACCAGATCCAAACCTTTGATTTCCAGTACCGGCCCGGTTAGCGTGGGCATCGGTTTGCGGTCAAACGACAGAAACGGTACGGCTTTTCCGGTCGAATCCAGCGGCAAATCCCAGCCGTCCGACTCGGCAGATTTGGCGACGGTTGTCTGCGGTTTTTTGGCCGCACTCAGGCTGTCGGCGATTGCGGCCGGAGTGCTGGCGTTGGGGTCGACAAACCGCAGCGAGAACGTGCCACCGTTGGCGTAGAGCTTGTTGTAATTGCTGGCGTACAAAAACCGCTTTTCGGCAAACAGCCGGACGCTTTCCAGCACCTTCGCCAGCGTTTTGGCGTCGTATTTATCAAACGATTTTTCGGCCACCGTCAGGAAGTTATCCACTTCGGCCGGGCTGGCCTGCTGCGTATTGAGCAGGTAGAACAACGATTCATACAAAGGAGCAAACTGCTGCGCGGCCTGGTAGCGCTTGGCGTTCATTTTCCGGCTCAGGGCCATGACGCGCTCTTTCTGCGGAGCCGACAGCCGGTTTTCCGTAAACAGCGTTTCGAGGTTCTTTTCCGCCTTCTGAGCGTAGGCCCCGCCCGAATTCATCAGTTTCTGTAAATCCGGCAGAAACTGCTCGGGGTTGTCCGACAGCTTGACGTTTTGGGCCGTTGCCGCCGTCGTTATCAGCAGCAACCCGGCCAGCATGCAGTATAGCTTGTTCATCGTAGTTGCGTACCCACGGACTTTAGTCCGTGTTTTGGGGAGTTTATTCACTCCGGATGTTGATACTAACTGACACGGACTAAAGTCCGTGGGTACTTAAGGGGTACGGGTAAATCGTAGTGAAACCCAGTTATTTCGGGACAACTGCCCGGTTTTTGTCAATCCTTCGGCTTGTGCTTTTTCTTCAATATCCACTGCATCCTGCTGGTAAAAACCGCTTACGAGCAAGGTAGCCTCCGGTTTCATCCGCCGGACATACGCCGGTATATCGGCTAACAACACATTGCGGTTAATGTTGGCTAGCACGATGTCGAACCGTTCTTCCGGGTTCACCTCATGAATCGTGCCCTGAAAAACCTCGATGCCTGAACACTGGTTCAGGTCGGCATTTTCGCGGGCATTTTCCACGGCCCATTCTTCAATGTCGAAGGCAACGACTCGTTCGGCGCCCTGCAAGGCCGCCAGAATCGCCAGAATCCCGGTGCCGGAGCCCACATCGAGCACGGTTTTTCCGGCCGCATCGACGCTCAACTGGTGTTCGAGCATCATGGCTGTCGTCTCGTGGTGGCCCGTTCCGAACGACATTTTGGGGTTAATCACAATGTCGTACCGAACCGTCGAAACTGGCTCGTGAAACGACGCCCGGACGCGAATTTGATCCTGAACGTCAATCGGTTGGTAATTCCGCTCCCACTCCTCGTTCCAGTTCTTTTTTTCTAACGAATGGAGTTGGTAGGCTATTGCGGTTTGATCGGCGTATTTATCGACGACCGCCCGGACCGCCGTCTCGTCAAAATCTGGCTCCAGGATGTAGGCATTCAGGCCGTCGTCGGTTTCAACAAACGACTCAAAACCCAGTTCAGCCAGTTCGGCCATCAGCATATCGGTGTAATCGGGAGAAACCGTGAGTTGTAGTTCCGTGTAATTCATAAGGTAAAGAAACGAAAAAAGGACGAACCGGAAGGCGCGTCCCTTTTTTGGATTTGGGTAAAAAAGCGATGGACGAATTTAAAATGTAAAATGATGAATATTAAATATTGAAGTGCTCGATTGGGAAACACTTTGACATTTTACATTCGCCATTTTACATTTTAAATTATTCTACCATTTTCACCGAACCAGCTCCATCAAATCCTTGTCGTTCACCTCTTTACGAATATCAGCCATGTCGAGGAAGCGTTTGTAGAGCGTGTCGAGCGTCGGTTTGTCATACCGATACCCGAGCAATTCGAGCCGGTGTTTCAGCGCGTGGCGACCGCTCCGGGCCGTCAGCACAATGGACGATTTGGGCACACCCACTTCCTGGGGCGTCATTATTTCGTAGTTCTCGGCGTGTTTCAGAAAACCGTCCTGGTGAATGCCCGACGAGTGCGCGAAGGCATTGCGACCCACGATGGCTTTGTTGGCCTGCACCGGCATCCGCATCATTTCCGACACGAGCTGGCTGATTGGATACAGCCGTTTGGCGTCGATCCCGGTTTCAAAACCGAGTTCTTTGTGCACTTTCAGCGCCATCACTACTTCTTCGAGCGAGGTATTTCCAGCCCGTTCGCCGATGCCGTTGATCGTGACTTCCACCTGGCGTGCGCCCTGCTGAATACCGGCCAACGTGTTAGCCGTCGCCAGCCCGAGGTCGTTATGGCAGTGAATCGAAATCGTGGCCTGATGCACGTTCGAGACGTGTTCGTAAATGTATTTGATCTTGTTGCCGTATTCGTCGGGCAGGCAATACCCGGTCGTATCAGGAATGTTGACTACCGTAGCCCCGGCCGCAATGACAGCTTCAGTCAGTTGCGCCAGAAACTGAAGGTCGGCTCGTCCGGCATCTTCGGCGTAAAACTCCACATCCTCTACGTAACTGCGAGCGTGTTTCACAGCCGCAACCGCCTGTTCTAGAATCTGTTCGCGGGTGCTGTTGAACTTATTCCGGATATGAATGTCTGACGAACCAATGCCCGTGTGAATCCGCCCGCGCTTGGCGTATTTCAGGGCCTCACCGGCGGCATCGATGTCTTCTTTTTTCGCCCGGGAAAGCGCGCAGATCACCGGCTCGGTAACGGCTTTCGAAATGGCAACAACCGATTGAAAGTCACCGGGGCTGGAAACCGGAAAACCCGCTTCGATGATATCGACGCCGAGACGTTCCAGTTCTTTCGCCACCACAATTTTTTCATCCGTGGTTAGCTGGCTACCCGGCACTTGTTCGCCGTCGCGCAGGGTGGTGTCGAAAATATAAATCCGTTGGCTCATGGTTAGTAAAGAATATAGGGGGTAGAGTTTTCGCGCAGGTTCAAATTCGGGACAGCAACTGCTTGCCCATGTCGTCCGTGCCCAGAATGCGATCGGCCGGGGTGTTGGCATCGGCAATGTCGCGCGTCCGGTAACCGGCTTTCAGCACCTGATCGACGGCGTTGACAACGGCTTCGGACTCTTCCTTCATGCCGAACGAAATATCGAGCATCAAAGCCGCCGACAACACCGACGCCAGCGGATTCGCCACGCCCTTGCCCGTGATGTCGTGGGCCGATCCGTGAATGGGTTCGTACAGGCCCGTCGTGTCACCGATGGAAGCCGACGCCAGCATCCCCATCGAACCGGCAATCTGCGACGCTTCGTCCGTCAGGATATCGCCGAACAAATTGCCCGTCACGACCACATCGAACCGGCGCGGATCTTTGATCAGCAACATGGCGGCCGCATCGATGAACTGGTGTTCCACTTCCACGTCCGGATACCGTTTGGCAACGTCCAGCAGGACTTCGCGCCACAGCCGGGACGCTTCCAGGACGTTCGCCTTATCGACCGAGCACAGTTTTTTCCGGCGCGTCCGGGCGGCTTCGAACGCCTTGACGGCAATCCGCTCGACTTCATACCGGCTGTAAATCATGACGTCGTAGGCCGTATCGCCATCGTCTTTCCGGCCTTTTTCGCCAAAATACACATCGCCGGTTAGTTCGCGGAAAAACAAAATATCAGCGCCCTGCAAAAATTCCGGTTTGATGCTCGACGCCTGCAACAGTTCGTCGAACAATTTGATCGGCCGCAGGTTGGCGTACAGACCCAGCGCCTTCCGAATACCGAGCAGCCCCTGTTCCGGCCGCACTTTCAGCGTGGGGTCGTTGTCGTATTTCGGGTGACCGACGGCACCGAACAGAATGGCGTCCGACTGCTTCGATTTCGTGATGGTTTCTTCCGGCAGCGGATTGCCCGTCGCTTCGATGGCCGCGTGACCAATCAGCGCTTCATCGTACGTAAATTCATGACCGAATTTTTCGGCAATGCGGTCCAAGACCTGTTTTCCTACGGCGGTGACTTCCTGACCAATACCGTCTCCGGCAATGACTACAATGTGTTTCTTCATTCGTTTTTAATGAGCGAATGAGTGATTGAGCGAATGAGTGAATAGCTTCGCAAAGGTGGAAAACTGGCGGAGCTATTCACTCAATCACTCATTCACTCAATCAAAAATTAGAATGGGCTAAATCGTATTGTTTAATTTCTTCTTTCAGGCTCAACAGGTAATCGATGTCGTCGTAACCGTTCATCAGGCACTGCTTTTTGTAAGCATTGATAGCAAACGATTCTTTCAAGCCGTTTTCCAGAACGATCTCCTGATTGACCAGATCGACGGTGATCTGCGTTTGCGGGTTGGCTTCGATGGCCTTGAAAACTTCCGCCAGGAACGCATCCGATACCTGCACCGGCAACACGAAGTTGTTCAGGGCGTTGTTCCGGAAAATATCGGCGAAAAAGCTGGAAATGACCACTTTAAAACCGTAGTCGTGCAGCGCCCAGGCTGCGTGCTCACGGCTGGAGCCCATCCCGAAGTTTTTGCCGGCCACCAGGATACGCGCCCCGGCGAAGGTCGGGTTGTTCAGCACGAAATCGGCTTTGGGCGTATCGTCGCCGTTATACCGCCAGTCGCGGAACAGGTTGTCGCCAAATCCCTCGCGCGTGGTGGCTTTCAGGAACCGGGCCGGGATAATCTGGTCGGTATCAATGTTCTCGATCGGCAGCGGAGCCGCAATCGAGACGAGTTTATGTAAGGTTTCTTTGCTCATTCTGAATCTCAATTAACTTCTCTAGTAAAGCGGGTAAATAAGCTTTAATCGTATTGTAAACTGTTGCCGCCGAAATGCCAAAATACTCGTGAGCCAACTTGTTTCGCATGGCTCGCATCAGCTTCCACTCAACGGACGGATACTTCGCTTTTAAGGAGTCAGACAGCCGAATTGTCGCTTCACCGATAATTTCAAAACGCCGGTAAACGGCATCCTGAAGCAGAATACTCTGGTGAAAATCCACTTCCGTTTTCCCTCGTACGTGCTCAAAGATGATGTGAATACTTTCGATAATATCCTGCAAGTAAACATCATCATCCCGGATCATATCAAATCGATTTTCCCGGCCATGACCCGATTGCGGATGGAAGGCTTGAGCGCCCGATACTCCACAATATCAACCGGTCGTTTGGTCAAATCAGATAGCTCTTCTTCAAAACGCAAAATATCAAACAAGGTCAACCCGTCCGCTTCGATCAGCAAGTCGATATCGCTGGCGCTTGTTTCCTCACCCCGGGCGAAGGAGCCAAAAATAGCCGCCTTCTGCACCTGATTTTGAAGCAGATACGTTTGAATCGTTTGAAAAAGTGCCTGACTTTGCATGGTTTTACACCAACTCCCGTACATCCGTCACTTTACCAGTCACGGCAGCCGCAGCGGCCATGATCGGGCTGGCCAGGAACGTCCGGGCACCCGGTCCCTGACGGCCTTCGAAGTTCCGGTTGGAGGTCGAGATGCAATACTTACCCGCCGGAACCTTATCTTCGTTCATCGCCAGACAGGCCGAACAACCCGGTTCGCGCAGTTCAAAACCGGCTTCGCGGAACACCTGATCAAGTCCTTCGGCTTTGGCCTGGTTCGACACCTGCACCGAGCCCGGTACAATCCAGACTTCGACGCCCTCGGCTTTTTTCTTGCCTTTCACGAAGTTGGCGACCGTCCGGAGGTCTTCGATCCGGGCGTTGGTGCAAGAACCGATAAACACGTAATCGACCGGTTTGCCGACCAGCTCCATGCCTGGCTCCAAACCCATATACGCCAGCGACTTCGTGTAGGAAGCCAGCTCGCTTTGCGGGATTTCGCTCAGGTTCGGCACGTGGCTGTCGACGGTGATGCCCATGCCCGGGTTGGTTCCGTAAGTAATCATCGGGCCAATATCTTCGGCGCGGTAGTTCAGTTCCACGTCGAATTCGGCCCCTTCGTCGGTTTTCAGCGTCCGCCATTGTTCAACGGCTTTGTCGAAGGCTTCGCCCTGGGGCGCAAACCGCCGACCGCGAATGTACTCGAACGTCCTTTCGTCGGGAGCGATCAGGCCACCGCGCGCACCCATTTCGATGCTCATGTTGCAGATCGTCATCCGGGCTTCCATCGATAGGTTGCGGATGGTGTCGCCTGCGTATTCCACGAAATAACCGGTCGCTCCGCTGGCCGATATTTTCGAGATTACGTAGAGAATAATGTCTTTGGAAGTCACGCCCTTCGCCAGTTGCCCGTTGACGTTGATCCGCATCCGTTTGGGTTTGTACTGGAGAATACACTGCGTCGATAAAACCTGCTCCACTTCGCTGGTCCCGATTCCGAAGGCGATGTTGCCGAAGGCCCCGTGCGTACTCGTGTGGCTATCACCGCAAACGATGGTCATACCCGGCAGCGTCAGCCCTAATTCCGGCCCGATGATGTGAACGATGCCCTGGAACGGATGGCCCAGGTCGTACAGTTCAACGCCAAATTCGGCGCAGTTTTTCCGGAGCGTTTCCACCTGATGGCGCGACAGCGCTTCTTTGATCGGCAGGTGCTGATCCTTCGTCGGCACGTTGTGGTCGGCGGTGGCTGTTGTGCGGCTTTTGTTAAAAACACTGATGCCCCGTTTCCGCAACCCGTCGAAGGCCTGCGGGCTGGTTACTTCGTGAATAAAGTGTCGGTCGATAAAAACCGCATCCGGCCCGCCGTCCATCGCTTTGACGACGTGGGCATCCCAGATTTTATCGAAGAGTGTTGTGGGCTTGCTCATTACTTCTACTTGGAAATCAATGTTTAAATCTAAATCGTACAGTATCCTCTTTTCGCTCACCAACCAGGATAAAAGGTGGCGCTAAGTCGGCTTCAAGCAAAATCATTTTCTCGAGTGTCAATATGTGCTTGCTCCCCAACAAATGACCTGGCCTCAAATAGATAATTCCCCAATAAGGAGCGTTGGCAGCAAAAACGAGTTCGCCAAAATCGCTATCGAGTGTTAAGACAACCCGTTGATGCCGATAGGCCCAGTCCAGAACCACGGTGTCCGGTTCACTGACTAATCCTACATCTTTGGCACAAACGACATTGCATCCTTTTTCAATCAAAAAATCCACCAGCAATGGGCTAATGTTTTCGTCAGCCAGTAGCTTGTACGCAGCAATCCGCATCAGGCCGCCAGCGTTATATCCTGCCAAAACGGGTTTCGGGTCAACAGGGCGGCATACCGTACAGCCTCCTGCAGTGCTTCCATCGATACCTGCGGAAACTCCCGGTGGATATCGGCTAAAGACCCGCCGGAAGCAATTGTTTCCAGGATCAGTTCCACACTGATCCGGGTACCTTTAATGCAGGGCTTTCCGCCCAAAATACCGGGTGTTGAAACAATGTGATGGAATTCCATGACTGACGATTTTAAATCAAAAACTCAAACAGGTCCGGCTTGTCGTTCAGGTATTCAAACTGAATCTTAGCCTCCCGCATACGCTCGATCAACGACTCAAAATCGGCTTTGTGCTTCAGCTCAATGCCGACCAGCGCCGGGCCGCGCTCGCGGTTGGTTTTCTTCGAATACTCAAACAAGGTAATATCGTCGGTTTCGCCCAGCACGTCGCTCAGAAACTCCCGCATGGCCCCGGCCCGCTGCGGAAACCGGATGATGAAGTAATGCTTCAGTCCTTCGTAGAGCAGCGAACGTTCCTTGATTTCCTCGGTGCGGGTGATGTCGTTGTTGCCGCCACTGACCAGGCAGACGACGTTTTTGCCCCTAATCTCGTCTTTCAGAAAATCCAGGGCCGCAATCGTCAACGCTCCGGCGGGCTCAGCCACGATGGCGTCCTCGTTGTACAACTGGAGAATCGTGGTGCAGACTTTCCCTTCCGGCACCAGCACCACCTGATTGAGGTACTGGCGGCAAATCTCGAACGTCGTTTCCCCAACGCGTTTTACGGCAGCTCCGTCGACAAACTTATCGATTTCGTCCAGCGTGACCACATGGCCTTCGTCCATCGATGCTTTCATGGAAGGCGCTCCCAACGGTTCGACACCAATCAGCTTCGTACGTGGGCTCAATTGCCGAAAAACCGTCGAAACCCCGGCGGCCAAACCGCCCCCGCCCACGGCCATCAGCAGGTAATCGATTTTGAAGTTGGAGTCCTTGAAAATCTCCAGCCCCACGGTGCCCTGGCCTTCAATCACCTGCATGTCGTCGAACGGGTGGACGAAGGTGCTGTCGTGGGTGTTGACGTACTCGATGGCGGCATAATACGCGTCATCGTAGGTGTCGCCCACCAAGACCACTTCCACGAACTCCTTCCCGAACAATTTGACCTGCTTAACCTTCTGATTTGGTGTGGTTGTCGGCATGAAAATAAGCCCTTTCACGGCCATCTTCCGGCAGGCATAGGCCACGCCCTGTGCGTGATTCCCGGCGCTAGCACACACGACGCCTTTCGCCAGGGCTTCGGCGGGCAGACTTGCCATTTTGTTGTACGCACCCCGAATTTTGTAGGAACGCACCACCTGCAAATCTTCCCGCTTCAGAAAAATCGTGGCACCGTACTTGTCCGACAGGTTGAGGTTTTCCTGCAAGGGCGTGTGTGTGGCAACGCCCCGCAACCGATCAGCCGCCAGATAGATGTTGTCTACGTCCGGAAAGGGTATTTTTTTCTCCGCTTCTACCACTAGTAACCATTCATTAGAAGTTTAAGGATCGGGGAGTTTAGGGGTCGGCCCATTGGGACGTTAAAGGTACTCAAAATCAGCAAACTTTGCCAGCCTCTTCCTAAACTCCCGCAATCGCACGGGAAACCCGCCCTAAACTTAGTTGCGCTCCGGACGCAGGCTGCGAACGGCCGTACCAGCCCGCCACATTTCCGACTCGCGCAGTTCTTTCAGTTCTTCTTCCAGTTTCTCGCGGTAATCGGGTTGCGAGTTCCGCGTGATCGAGATATTCGCCTGCTCACCGGCTTTGACCGAGTTGTACAGTTGTTCGAAAACCGGCTTCGTCGCGTCACGGAACGGTTTCCACCAGTCGAGTGCCCCGCGCTGGGCCGTGGTCGAGCAGTTGGCATACATCCAGTCCATGCCGTTTTCGGCGACCAGCGGCATCAGCGACTGCGTCAGCTCTTCGACGGTTTCGTTGAAGGCTTCCGACGGTGAGTGTCCATTCGAGCGCAGCACTTCGTACTGAGCCGCGAAAATTCCCTGAATAGCGCCCATCAGCGTACCGCGTTCGCCGGTCAGGTCAGAGGTTACTTCTTTGTAGAAATCGGTTTCGAACAGGTAGCCCGAACCGACGCCGATACCCATCGCAATCGCTTTTTCTCGGGCTTTGCCGGTCGCATCCTGGTAAATCGCAAAGCTGGAGTTCAGACCTTTGCCTTCTACAAACAACCGGCGCAGCGAGGTTCCGGAACCTTTCGGAGCCACCAGGAACACGTCGACATCGGCAGGCGGAACGATTCCCGTCTGGTCTTTGTACGTTACGCCGAAACCGTGCGAGAAATACAGCGATTTCCCGGCAGTCAGGTATTTTTTCACGGTCGGCCACAGTTCGATCTGAGCAGCATCCGACAGCAGGAAGCAAATAATGGTTCCTTTTTCAAGGGCTTCTTCTATTTCAAACAAGGTTTCGCCCGGTACCCAGCCGTCGCGAACGGCTTTGTCGTAGGTTTTGCCTTTGCGCTGACCAACGATCACGTTGAAGCCATTGTCGCGCATGTTCAGCGACTGGCCGGGGCCCTGCACCCCGTAACCGATGACGGCGATGACTTCGTCGTTGAGGATTTCTCTGGCTTTTTCAAGAGGAAACTCTTCGCGGGTTACGACTTCTTCTTCAACTCCGCCGAAGTTAATTTTTGCCATTGTTTGACTGGTTTATTTGAAATAAAATTGATTACAGATTTGAGTTGCTTGGTTTTTAGTTTATTGTTTATAGTTACTCGGGTATTGCTAACTAAAAACCATAAACCTCAGACTATAAACTTTTATGGAAACGAAATTGAATACATCAACGAAATCACGACGCTGGTCAGCAACACAAACCGCAACTGATTGTGGGTCAAATAGCGGTTTAGGATGCCCAGCGCGAAAAAGAACGCCATAAACCCGAACGAAAGCGACCGCGTTCCGTCGGCCACCAGCACCGCCACCACCATCGTCAGCGCCCAGGCCCCGCCCAGCAGCACCAGTTCGATCCACTGCCGCCGAACGGCCAGCGCCCAGAAAGCCGCCAGCAGAATCAGCCACATGCCTTCCAGCCCCCGCGCCATTTTGTCGCCCACGTAACTCATGCTCCAGGCCAGCGTCCGGGCCGACCACGACGCATCGTGCCCGATTTTCATGCCGTACGTCAACTCCAGCCACTTCCGGATACCGGCGTACAGCGCCACACTGACCACCAGCGCCACCAGCGAAGCCGGAATCTGCCGAAGCTCAACCTTGCGGGTTTCGACGACGGTTTTGATCACCGGCAACAGGTACCACAACCCGAGGTACGACGAGTTGATCAGCGCCCGCTCGTCGCACCAGAACGCCAACTGCGTGAACCCAATCACGAGCAGAGGGTTACGGAAATAGAGCGCCAGGGCCATGAAACAGTATACGTACGCGTCGCAGTGGCCGAAGTAATTGATCACAAAAGCCGCTCCCGCGTAAATGGCCGTAAAGCCCGTCAAAAAATAAAACGTCAGGACTTTGTCCTGCAAAATCTTCTGCACAATGCCCGTCACGGCCCACAAAAACACAATTCCCAGGACCAGTTGCAGCAAATACAACTTGGCGACGCCCAGGTGAAAAAACCGGACCAGCAGCGGAACCGTCAGTCGAAACGTCTGGTTGGCCTCGTGCGTGCCGGGTTCGTACGTATTCGGTTCGAACAGATGGTCGCTCTGGCGAATGATGTCGTCCCAGAAAAAACCGTCAATTCGGCCCGGTTGACGCATTTCTTCGTACAAATACCGAAAGCCCCGGTCGATGAAAATACTGTTCAGCACCAGCAGACTTCCAATTGAAATCACCAGCGCCAGGCTGATCAGGCGGAATTTCCAGAACCGGTTTTCGAAAAAGCCGGCCAGTCGGCGCTCAACTTGGTAAATGGGTGCGGCTAAAGAGGTTGGCTGTTGCATGCAAGCGTAGTAATCCGGCCGCAAATATCGTATTCTTACAAATAATATTCCCACTCAGCCTCCGGCAAATACTCGACCAGCCCTTTCTCAGTTTTCCCGACGGCAACCCGGCCCGAGCGCACAAACTCCAGAATGCCATGCGGTTTGATGTACTGGAAAAACTCGAAAATCTCCTTTTCGGAGCCGGTCTTCTCGATTACGACGTAATCGAGTTGCCAGTACACGACCCAGGCGTTGAAGTGCTTGTTGATGTATTCGATGTCGAGCGGTTTGGAGCCCAGCGGGGTTTCGATCTTGAACAGCGCGATTTCGTTCGAGACAATTTCGTCGTTCAAATACCCAAAAACCGCCATCACTTCGATGATCCGCCGGATCTGGCGCACCAGTTTCTCCACGGCTTCCCGCGATTCGTGCTTAATGACAATCGTAAACCGGGCAACGCCCTTGCGCTCGGTTTCCGAAACCGTCAGGCTCTCAATGTTGATCCGCCGACGCGTAAAAATGATCGTGATCCGGTTCAGGAGCCCGATCGTGTTTTCGGTAAATATGCAAATGGTGTACGTATTCATCTCTGTACCCACGGACTTTAGTCCGTGTTTTGGAGTTCTTGCAATCTATATGATAATATTAACTCACACGGACTAAAGCCTGCGCGGCCCGGTCCGTGGGTACGGGTCGTTAGTCCAGCCGGATGTCGGCGACGCTGGTACCGGCCGGAACCATTGGGAAAACATTTTCTTCCTTCTCAACAATGATTTCGAGCAGATACGGTTTGTCGGAAGCCAGCAGGGTATCGAGCGAGGCCGACAAATCTTCCCGTTTGGCGCAGGTGTGGCCGTCGACGCCGAATCCTTTGCCAATGGTAATGAAATCCGGATTCTGCAACTCCACGAACGAATATCGGCGGTCGAAGAACAGTTGCTGCCACTGCCGCACCATGCCCAAATAGTTGTTATTCAGAATAATAATCTTCACCGGGAGCTTATTCTGCGCAATCGTCCCCAGTTCCTGAATTGTCATCTGGAAACAGCCGTCGCCAATGATGGCAATCACTTCGCGGCTCGGATCGCCCACTTTGGCCCCGAAAGCAGCCGGAAGCGCAAAACCCATCGTGCCTAAACCGCCCGACGTAACCAGGCTATGCGGTTTTTTAAACTCGTAGTACGCCGAAGCCATCATCTGGTGCTGACCTACGTCGGCCACCAGAACGGCTTCGCCCCGGGTTTTCTTCGACAACAGATCAATGGCTTCGGCCATTTTGATCTTTTCGCTCGTCGGAGCCAACGCCGGTTGCGTCACCTTGGCCTCTTCAATCTCATCGTATTTCCGGAATTCGTTGCGCCAGGCCGTGTGATCATTTTCGTTGACGAGCGGCATCAGGCGTGTCAGGACTTCTTTCGCATCACCAATCACCGGCGCATCGGCTTTGATAATTTTGTCGATTTCGGCCGGATCGATCTCGATATGAACCACTTTGGCCTGCCGGGCAAATAAAGCCGCATTGCCCGTTACCCGGTCATCGAACCGCATTCCGACACCGATCAGCAGGTCACACTGGTCGGTCATAACGTTGGGGCCATAGTTGCCGTGCATCCCCAGCCAACCCGTGTACAACGGATGGTCGACGGACATCGCCGATTGGCCTAGCAAGGTGGTAGCCACCGGAATACCGGTTTTTTCCGCGAAGGCCACCAGTTCCTGCTCGGCTTTGGAGATTAGTACGCCGTGGCCGACGAGCATGAACGGTTTTTTGGCCTGGTTGATTAGTTCGGCAGCTTTTTCCAACTGATCCTGTTTCGGCACCAGACGCGGGCGGTAACTGATCACCTTCTCGCATTTTGTGTACGCAAACGGTTTGGTCATCAACTCCTGCTGCGCGTTTTTGGTAATATCGATCACCACCGGACCCGGGCGGCCCGACTGCGCCAGGTAAAACGCTTTGGCCACAATTTCCGGAATTTCGTCGGCGCTCGTAATCTGGTAATTCCACTTCGTAATCGGCATCGTAACACCGATGACATCGGTTTCCTGGAACGCGTCCGTACCTAACAGCTTCATCCCCACCTGCCCGATCAGGCACACCATCGGCGTCGAATCGATCAGGGCGTCGGCAATACCGGTCACGAGGTTGGTCGCGCCCGGCCCGGATGTGACCAGACACACCCCGGCCCGGCCTGTCACGCGGGCGTAGCCTTCGGCGGCATGGGCGGCCCCTTGTTCGTGCCGCACCAGAATATGGTTCAGGCGATCCTGATAATCGTACAAAGCGTCGTAAACCGGCATGATGGCTCCGCCGGGGTAACCGAAAATGGTTTCTACACCCTCTTCCACCAGGGCCTGCATGAGCGCTTCCGCACCCGTCAGAGGCTTAAGTAGCTTGGTTGCCGGGGCCGCCGGTTGCGGTTCTTCGGCTGTCAATTCCTTAACCGTTGTATTCATCGTATTGTCTGTTTAAATGCAGTCCGCTGATGCAAGTGTTGTTGAGTGGAATCGGTCTTAGGCGTCGGTCACACAGCCTTCGCTGGCTGAGCTGACCAGTTTGACGTATTTGCGCAAAACCCCGTGTTCGGCGGCTTTCTCCAGGGGCGGAACCGTCCAGTTGGCCCGGCGTTCGGCCAGTTCTTCGTCTGAAACGTGGAGGTGAATGACGTTGTTGACGGCATCGATGGTAATTTTATCGCCATCGTGCACCAGCGCCAGGTTACCACCTTCCTGGGCTTCGGGCGTGATGTGGCCCACCACAAACCCGTGCGTCCCACCCGAAAACCGCCCGTCGGTAATCAGCGCCACCTTGTCGCCCAGCCCCAGGCCCATGATCGCCGAGGTCGGTTTCAGCATTTCGGGCATTCCCGGACCACCTTTCGGCCCTTCGTAGCGAATCACGACGACGTGGCCTTCTTTGATTTCCCGTTTCTGAATGAAGTCGAGCAATTGCTCTTCCCGGTCGCAGACTTTGGCGATGCCTTCAAACCGTTCGCCTTCTTTGCCGGTAATCTTGGCTACCGCGCCTTGCGTCGCCAGGTTGCCGTACAGGATCTGGATGTGACCGGTTTTCTTGATCGGATTTGACAGCGGCCGGATGATTTGCTGCGCGTCAAAATCCAGATCCTGCGCTTCTTCGAGATTTTCGGCGACGGTTTTTCCCGTAACCGTCAGGCAGTCGCCGTGGATGAATCCTTCCTTGTGTAAGAATTTCATCACCGCCGGAACCCCGCCGATTGCCAGCAGGTCTTCCATGTAATACTTGCCGCTCGGTTTCAGGTCGCCCAGATACGGTGTGCGGTCGCTGATTTCCTGAATATCTTTCAACGTCAGCGAAACGCCTACCGACTTCGCAATGGCCAGGTAGTGCAATACCGCATTGGTCGAACCGCCGAGGGCCATCACCACCGTCAGAGCATTTTCAAACGCCTTTTTGGTCATGATGTCGCGGGGCACAATGTTCTTGGCCAGCAAATTCATCATGGCCGCACCGATTTTGCGGCATTCTTCCTGCTTGCCTTCGTGCGTGGCCGGGAACGACGAGCTATAGGGCAAACTCAGGCCCATCGCTTCCATCGACGACGCCATGGTGTTGGCTGTATACATTCCGCCACAAGCGCCCGCGCCGGGAATCGAGTTTTGGATAACGCCTTTATAATCTTCGTCGCTGATGTTACCGGCTACTTTTTTGCCGTACGCTTCAAACGCCGAAACAATGTCTAATTTTTGTCCTTTGTAACTCCCCGACCGGATGGTACCGCCGTAGACCAGAATGGCCGGACGGTTTACTCGGCCCACCGCGATCAGGGCGCCGGGCATATTCTTATCGCAACCGACCACGGCAATGACGCCATCGTACCACTGCGCCTTGACGACGGTTTCAATCGAATCCGCAATCAGGTCCCGAGAGGGCAGCGAGTACGACATCCCGTCGTTTCCGTTGGTCATGCCGTCGGAAACGCCAATCGTGTTGAACACCAACCCCACCAGCCCACTCTCGTTGACCCCTTTTTTGACATAAGCTGCCAGCCCATTCAAGTGAATATTGCACGGATTGCCGTCATAACCCGCGCTGGCAATACCGATTTGCGGTTTTTGCATATCCTCCTCTTTCAAACCAATGCCGTAAAGCATCGCCTGAGCGGCCGGATTACTGACTTCCTGCGTAAGCGTCGAACTGTAACGATTCAGTGGGTTTTTGTCGGTGGCTATTGTTGTCATATCTCAGTTAGCGAAATTTCGCTGAAAGCGTAATTTGGTTCAAAGGAAAAAATTTGGTTGAAAAGATGCAAGCGGTTCTACCGGATTTTTTCGCTTTTTTTTTCACTATGCGCAGTTCCTATTGAATTGATTGTACTTTTGATATAGGCTAAATAGTACTATCCGATGATTACCGAAAATTCATCCCATTACGACAACCTGGAGAAAATGACGGTCCATGAGTTGTTGACCAATATTAATAACGAAGACAAAACCGTTCCGCTGGCCGTCGAGAAAGCCATTCCGCAGATCGAAACACTGGTCACGGAGATTGTCAAACGGATGCGGGAAGGCGGCCGACTCTTTTACATTGGGGCTGGCACGAGCGGTCGGCTGGGGATCGTCGATGCTTCGGAATGCCCGCCGACCTACGGCGTTTCACCGGATCTGGTCGTTGGTCTGATTGCCGGGGGTGACCGTGCCATCCGTAGCGCCGTCGAACACGCCGAAGACGACCCTGAACAAGCCTGGAAAGACCTGCAACTGTATCATATTGATGCCACCGATACACTCATCGGCATTGCCGCTTCTGGCCGGACGCCCTACGTCATCGGCGGTTTGCAGCAAGCCCGCGAAGCTGGTCTGTTGACGGGTTGCATCGTCTGTAATCCGGGCTCGGCGGTGGCCCAGGCGGCTGAATTTCCGGTCGAGGTGGTGGTGGGGCCGGAGTTTGTGACGGGCAGCACCCGCATGAAGTCGGGCACGGCGCAGAAGCTGGTGCTGAACATGATTTCAACGTCGGTCATGATCCAGTTGGGGCGGGTGAAAGGCAACAAAATGGTCGATATGCAGTTGACGAACCATAAACTGAAAATCCGGGCGGCCAACATGGTCATGAGCGAAACCGGCGTCTCCCGCGAACGGGCCGAAGAACTGCTGGCCAAATTCGGCAACGTACGGAGTGCGATCCTTAATTCGGGCCTGAATCTGGATGAGTATTGATAAACCTATGAAAGCCATCGTCCAGCCAGCCGTTCAAGAACCGGCTCAGTACACAGATGTTGAAACCCCGGCAATCGGGCCGGGCGATGTGCTGGTACAAATCAAAACCGCAGCCCTCAACCACCGGGATGTCTTCGTGCAGCAGGGATTGTACCCTAAAATGAAACTGCCGGTGATTATGGGTTCCGATGGTGCCGGGGTTGTGGTAGAAACCGGCGAAGACGTCGATCCGGCCTGGAAGCATCAGGAAGTGATCGTCAATCCGGCGCTGGACTGGGGACCCAACCCTCATTTTTACGGCCCCGACTTCCGGATTCTGGGTATGCCCGACAACGGCACGTTTGCCGAATATCTCAAAATCGACGCTCGGTATTTGCACCCCAAACCGGCTCACCTGTCTTTTGAACAAGCGGCCGCCCTGCCGCTCACCGGCCTGACGGCCTGGCGCGCGCTGATGACCCGCGCCCGTTTGCAAACCAACCCGTCGGGCCAGCCTGAGCGGGTGCTGATCACCGGCATCGGGGGCGGGGCTGCGTTGATGGCCCTGCAAATCGCCAAAGCCGCCGGAGCTGACGTCTGGGTAACATCGGGATCGGCCGAAAAACTGCAACGCGCGAGAGAACTCGGCGCCACCGGGGGCGTCATCTACCGGGATGCCGACTGGGCAAAAACCTTGCTGGCGCAAACCGGCGGCCACAAAGGCGGTTTTTTTAATGTCATCATCGACAGCGCGGCCGGACCCGGTTTTGCCAAACTGATCGATGTGGCTGCTCCGGGCGGGCGCATTGTCTTCTACGGCGGCACCACGGGCAACATTACTGATGTCATGCCGTCGAAAGTGTTTTTCAAACAACTGAACATCCACGGTACGACGATGGGTACGGAGCCAGAATTTGCCGATATGGTCCGGTTTTTCGAAGAAAAGAAAGTGGTTCCGGTCGTCGATGAGGTGTTTCCGCTGGCCGAAACCGAGCGGGCGTTGCGCAAAATGGAAGCCGGGAAGCAGTTCGGCAAGCTGGTATTGCGGGTTTCGTAAGGCGGTTTTAAGGCAAAGGGTTGTTTATGGCCTGCGCTTTGGTATTTTCGCGTAAATACCTTTCCTAACCCCTTTCCCCATGAACCAACAACGCCGGGACTTCCTAAAAATCACGGGTCTGGCTGGTGCCGGATTGACCACGGGCCACCTCGGTTATAGCAGGACACCGTCCGCCCGGATTCCCCACCCACCCAAACAGACCTTCAACATGTGCGGCTTCGGTGCGCCCAAAATTGACACGGTCCGGGTTGGCTACCTCGGCATCGGAAACCGGGGCGCGGGCGCACTGAAACGCATTGTTCACCTGGAAAACGTGACCGTTCAGGCCGTGTGCGATGTGCGCCCGGAACGCATTGATGAAGCCAAAAAAGCGCTGGAAAAAACCGCGCATCAGCCTGCGTATTACAGCGGAAAACCGGATGCCTGGAAAGCCGTCTGCGACCGGCCCGACATCGACCTGATTTACATCTGCACGCCCTGGAACCTGCACACGCCGATGGCGTTGTATGCGATGGAACAGGGTAAACACGTGGCCTGCGAAATTCCCATTGCTACCACCGTCGACGATTGCTGGAAGCTGGTCGAAACCTCGGAACGCACCCGAAAGCACTGCATGATGCTCGAAAACTGCTGTTACGACTTCTTCGAACTGCTGACGCTGAACATGGCGCGCCAGGGATTTTTCGGGGAACTAGTCCACGTCGAAGGCGCTTACATCCACGATATTTTCGATTCGTTGTTCGACAAAAGCAAACGTTATGACCTTTGGCGGCTGAAGGAAAACCAGCGCAACGGCAACCTGTACCCCACGCACGGTTTGGGCCCCATTGCGCAGGTGCTGGACATTAACCGGGGGGATCAGATGGATTACTTGGTGTCGATGTCCGGCAACGATTTCATGCTTGCCAAAAAAGCCGGAGAACTGGCCAAAACCGACGACGATTTCCGGCAATTTAACGGTAAATCCTTTCGGGGAAACATGAACACGACGACAATCCGGACCAAAAAAGGCCGAACCATCATGCTGCAACACGATGTCAGCTCGCAACGGCCCTACTCCCGGATTCACCTCGTCAGCGGCACCAAAGCCACCGCCCAGAAGTATCCGCTCCCAGGCCGGATTTCGAAAGGCCACGACTGGATGACGGAACAGGAATACAAGGCACTAGAGCAGCACTACCAGCCCGAAATCGTCAAACGCGTGGGCGAGCTGGCAAAACAGGTCGGCGGGCACGGCGGGATGGATTTTCTGATGGACTGGCGGCTGATCGACTGCCTGCGGAATGGGCTGCCGCTCGACCAGGATGTGTACGATGCCGCCTTGTGGAGCAGCATTGGCCCGCTCAGCGAATGGTCGGTGGCGCACCGGTCCAACTCCATCGACGTGCCGGATTTTACCAACGGCTCCTGGAAAACCAACAAACCGGTCGACATCAGCCTGGCAACCGGCGGAACGACCCGCGTTAAAAACCTGTAAAGTATCCCTTCCCTTTTGACCACCCAGCATTCTAAAAAATGACAATTTCTATTGCCAAAAATGCCGATCAGCTCGGTCAGAAAGCGGGCCGGATGGCGGCCATTCTCATCCGGCAGGCGATTGCCAAACATGGACAGGCCAACCTCATTCTGGCTACCGGCACCAGTCAGTTTGCCACTTTACAGCAACTCATTCAGGAAGACGTCGACTGGAGTCGGGTCGTGATGTTTCACCTCGACGAATACATCGGTCTGCCACTGTCGCATCCGGCCAGCTTTCGCAAGTACCTTCAAGAGCGGTTTCTGGACAAGGTTTCGCCCCTGAAGGCCAGTTACCTGATCGATGGGGAAGTCGATCCGAAAGCCGAAACCGAGCGGCTCGACGCCCTGATCAGTGCGCACCCCATTGATGTTGCCCTGGTCGGTATCGGCGAAAACGGCCATTTGGCGTTCAACGACCCTCCGGCCGATTTCGAGACCGAAAAACCGTACCTCGTTGTCGACCTGGATGCGGCCTGTCGGCGGCAGCAGTTTAACGAAGGCTGGTTTCCGTCGCTGGACGATGTTCCGCGCCAGGCTATCAGCATGTCTGTCCGGCAAATCATGAAATCGCACCACATCATCTGCTCGGTACCGGATGAACGCAAGGCCCCGGCCGTGCGGGATAATCTGGAGCAATCCGTCGGTCCGAACGTCCCGGCCAGCATCCTGCAAACCCACCTAAATTGCTCACTGTATCTAGACGAATCCTCGGCCCGGTTACTGTCTGTGCAAACCGTTCAGAATCTGGCTGATTGAGGATCGGCTCAGGAAATTTGCCCGGGCAAATGTTGAAAATTGGCTAGTTGTACACTCAAGCATAAGTGACTGATTTACAGGCTTCGGAAACTACTTCATAACTATTTTTCTACAAAAAAGCTAAAATCACAAGGACTTATCCACAGCGCTGTGTGGATAAGTCCTTCTTTTTATACCATTTTTCCACATCCCTACGCGCTCTCGGCCTTCCTGCTTACCTTTGCAAATAAGCTGAGAATAAGGTGATAAAAGCCAATAACATCCTACACGAATTACTGGAAAAACGCCGGTCCGCCGGTTTAATTCGTTCTTTAACAAAACCGGCAGAGCTGCTGGATTTTTGTTCCAACGATTACCTCGGCCTGGCTCGCTCGGCCGCATTACGCCAGCGCATTGAACAGGCCGTAGCCGCTCAGTCCGATTGGCCCAGCGGCTCCACAGGCTCACGATTGCTGACTGGTAATTCGGCGCTGGCCGAGGACGTTGAGACCGAACTGGCGGTTTTTCACGACGCCGAATCCGCCCTGATTTTTAATTCGGGTTACGATGCCAACGTGGGATTGCTGGCCAGTCTGCCGCAGCGGGGCGATACGCTGCTGACGGATGAACTGATTCACGCCAGCATGATCGACGGTGCGCGGCTGAGCCTGGCCCATCGCCATAAATTTCGCCACAACGACCTGCATGATCTGGAGACAAAACTCAAAAACGCCACCGGCACGGTGTACGTCGCCATCGAGTCGGTGTATTCGATGGATGGCGATCTGGCTCCCCTGGCCGAAATCGCCGATCTCTGCGACCGCTACGAAGCCGCGCTGATCGTCGACGAAGCCCACGCGACGGGCGTGTTCGGGCCGAACGGCGGAGGGCTGGTGCAGGCGCTCGGGTTACAAAACCGGGTGTTCGCCCGCATTCATACGTTCGGGAAGGCGCTGGGCGTTCACGGGGCGGCCGTGGTTGGTTCGGCTATTTTGCGGGATTTTCTGATTAATTTTGCCCGCTCGTTCGTGTACTCGACCGCCCTGCCGCCCCACAGTTTGCTGGCGATCCGGAGTGCTTATCAACTCTTGCCGGAAAGCGAACCGCTCATCGCCCGGCTTCATGCCCTGCGGCAGTATTTCCAGGCGCAAATTCAGGAACAACTGCCGCACACGGAATGGACTTCGGCCAACAGCCCGATTCTGGGCCTGATCGTGCCGGGCAATGAGGCCTGTCGGGCGGTGGCGGCCAAGCTCCAGCAAGCCGGTTTTGACATCCGGCCTATTGTGAGCCCGACAGTTCCGGCGGGGCGCGAACGACTGCGAATCTGCCTGCACGCATTCAATTCCGAAGCGGAAATCGATGCGCTGGTGCAGACGTTAAAAGATGTTGGTTGATAGGAACACAGATTGAACGGATGCAACGGATTTACACGGATAAAATCAGTTTGAATCCGTTAAATCTGTCAAATCGCGACGGCGACCCGGCCGTGTTCCTATCGCAAAAATAGTCTTGCATGAACAAACCTTTGCAACTGATTATTGCCGGTATTGGCACCGAAATTGGCAAAACCGTCGTCTCGTCGATTGTCGTAGAAGCCCTGCAGGCCGATTACTGGAAACCGGTGCAATCCGGTGCGCTGGAGGACTCGGACACGGAAACCGTCCGGCGGTTAATTTCGAATCCGGTTTCTCGCTTTCACCCGGAAGCGTACCGGCTGCGTGAACCCTTGTCGCCCCACGCGGCTGCGGCTATCGACGGCGTTGAGATCTCGCTGGATGCGATTCAACTGCCGCAAACGACCAATTCGCTGGTCGTCGAGCTGGCGGGCGGACTGATGGTGCCGCTAAATAACCAGGAATTGAACATCGATCTGGTGCAGCGGCTGAACCTGCCGGTGTTGCTGGTTTCCAAAATTTACCTGGGCAGCATCAACCACACGCTGCTGTCGGTGGAAGCCCTGCAACAACGCGGGATTCCGGTTCTCGGCATCGTGTTCAACGGCCCCGCAACCCCGGCCACGGAGGAGTTTATTTTGAATTACACCGGTTTACGGAATTTGGGGCGAATTGAGTGGGAAACCGACCTAACGCCGGACGTTGTCAGCCGGAATGCTGCCGTTCTCGCCAAACAATTGAATGATTTATGACGACGACTCATGACGAAAAAGCCGGTTTTTCGAAACCACTGAGTTTAGCTGAGCGCGATAAAGCCGTGATCTGGCACCCGTTTACGCAAATGCAAACCGCTCCGCTGCCGATTCCAATTGTGCGCGGGGAAGGAACGCTGTTGTTTACGGAGGAAGGCAAAACGTACATCGATGCGGTTTCGTCCTGGTGGGTCAACATCCACGGCCACAGCCATCCGCACATTGCCGAAAAAGTGGCTCAGCAGCTCCGAACGCTGGAACACGTCATTTTCGCCGGTTTTACGCACCCGGCCGCTGTCGAACTAGCCGAACGGCTATTGCCCCTGCTGCCAACAAACCAGAATAAGGTTTTTTATTCCGACAACGGCTCGACGGCGGTGGAAGTAGCGCTCAAGATGGCGTTTCAGTACTGGCACAATGCCGGAAAACCGCGCCGGAAAGTGATTGCGCTGGAAGATGCCTACCACGGCGATACGTTTGGGTCGATGGCTGTGAGCGGGCGGAGTCCCTTCACAGCCCCGTTTCTGCCGTTTCTGTTCGATGTCGAGTACATTCCGACGCCCGTTCCGGGTCAGGAGCAAGCGGCCCTCGACCGCCTGAACGCGTTGCTGGACGACGATGTGGCGGCTTTCATCTTCGAACCACTGGTGCAGGGCGCGGGCGGCATGGTGATGTACCAGCCCGACATCCTGAACGAACTGATCCGGTTGGCCCGCAGCCAGGGTGCGCTGATCATCGCCGACGAGGTCATGACCGGTTTTGGCCGCACCGGCAAGCTGTTTGCCTCCCACCATCTGACCGAAAAACCGGACCTGATGAGCCTGTCGAAAGGGCTGACGGGCGGCACGATGGCACTGGGCGTTACGACCTGCACGGGGGAAATCTACGACGGTTTTCTGTCGGACGACAAATTCAAAACGCTGTTCCACGGCCACTCGTTTACGGCCAATCCGCTGGCCTGCACGGCTTCGCTGGCGAGTTTGGATATTCTGCTGAGCGACGAAACGCAGGCATCCATCCGGCGCATCAGCCAGCGGCACGCAGTTTTTGCGGAGCAATTGCAGCAAAAACCGGGCGTAAAAAACGTTCGGCAACAGGGCACAATACTGGCGTTCGATCTGACCCTGGATGGCTCAAACCGATCGTATTTCAACAACATCCGGGATGTGGCCTACCAGTTTTTGCTGAACGAAGGCGTGTTGATGCGGCCGTTGGGCAACGTGCTGTACATTTTGCCGCCGTATTGCATCACCGACGAGCAACTAGACACAGTTTATACGGCTATTGGGAAGTTATTGAAACATCTCTCGGGGTCGGAATCAACGCTATAAGGCGTACCAGCGAATCAGCAAACCGCCCAGAACGGCGCCAATAATCGGACCGACAATCGGAACCCAGGCGTACCCCCAATCCGACGAGCCTTTGCTGGGAAGGGGCAGCAGGGCGTGGGCGATGCGCGGTCCCAGATCGCGGGCGGGGTTGATGGCGTAACCGGTGGTGCCGCCGAGCGACAGGCCGATACTCCAGACCAGCACCCCGACCAGGTACGGCCCCAGACCGATGGCGATGGTTCCGAGGGATTTGGCCGAAACGCCCGCAATCCCAAGAATCAGCACCAGCGTGCCGATGGTTTCGCTGATGACATTACTCGCCGATTGCCGAATGGCCGGGCCGGTGGCAAAAACCGCCAGCTTGGAACCGGGGTCCGGCGTGGCCGACCAGTGCGGCAAATAATGCAGCCAGACCAGCACCGCGCCCAGAAAAGCCCCGATCAGTTGCGCCGGAATGTAACTCGCCAGATTGCCGTAGTCTCCGGTCGCAACGGCAAACGCAACCGTCACGGCCGGGTTCAGGTGGGCGTCGATACTCCCGAAGGCTTTGGCGACAAACACGCCCATCGTGACGGCAAACGCCCAACCCGTCGTGATGACAATCCAGCCGGAGGCTTCGCCTTTGGTTTGTTTCAGCACCACATTGGCGACAACACCGTCGCCCAGCAGCATCAAGACCATCGTTCCGACCAGTTCACCAAGGAAGGGAGAGAGTTGCATAAAAAAGTGGAAGGTTTTAGGAAGTCAGGCAATTGGCCTGTTAAAGTCAATAAAATATTCGTTCCGTTATAAAGCCGCCAATATACAGGAATTTTGATAATTCTGGCGAGCGGTTTCCGGCGGTTCGGTTAACTTTGCGTTTTCTTTTTCGTTTATGCAACTTTCCGCGATCACTGCTCTTTCTCCCATCGACGGCCGCTACCGTCGTCAAACCGAATCACTGGCTTCTTATTTCTCCGAATGGGGCCTCATCCGGTACCGCATTCAAATTGAGATCGAGTATTTTATCGAACTCTGCGAATGGCCGCTGCCTCAGTTGAAGGCCATCGATCGGGCGGTTTTTCCCCAATTGCGGACCTTGTACGAAAACTTCTCGGAGGCCGATGCACTGCGGATCAAGGAAATTGAGCGCGAAACCAACCATGACGTCAAAGCCGTCGAATATTTCATTAAGGAAAAACTCGCCAACCTGAACATTGCCGATCACCTAGAATTCATTCACTTCGGCCTGACTTCGCAGGACATCAACAACACGGCCACGCCCCTGTTGCTGAGCGATGCGCTGGCGACGGAAATCGAGCCGCAATACCGGGCGGTTTTCGTGAAATTGCAGGAGTTGGCCGAGCAGTGGAAAACCGTTCCGATGCTGGCGCGCACCCACGGTCAGCCCGCTTCGCCCACGCGCCTGGGTAAAGAACTGCTGGTGTTCTGCGAACGGATTGAAAAACAGCTTTTTATGCTATCCGACATTCCGGTTGCGGCCAAGTTTGGCGGTGCTACCGGCAATTTCAACGCCCATTCCGTCGCCTACCCGGAAATCGACTGGAAATCGTTCGGCGACGGTTTTGTGCAAAAACTCGGGATGACGCGCAGCCAGCACACCACGCAGATTGAGCATTATGACATGCTGGCGGCCACGCTGGATGCCTACAAGCGACTGAATACGATTCTGATCGACCTCAACCGCGATATGTGGGCGTATATCTCGATGAATTACTTCAAGCAGCAAATCAAAGCCGGGGAAGTGGGGTCGTCGGCCATGCCGCACAAGGTCAACCCGATTGATTTTGAAAATTCGGAGGGCAATTTGGGCATTGCGAATGCGCTGTTCGAGCACCTGTCGGCCAAGCTGCCGATTTCGCGCCTGCAACGTGACCTGACCGACTCGACGGTGTTGCGGAACCTCGGCGTTCCGTTTGCGCATTCATTGATCGCCTTGAAATCGCTGCTGAAAGGGCTCGGCAAAATTCAACTTAATGAAGCCGCGATTCAGGCTGATCTGGAAGAAAACTGGGCCGTGGTGGCCGAAGGCATTCAGACGATTCTCCGGCGCGAAGGCTATCCAAAACCGTACGAAGCCCTGAAAGACCTGACCCGCACGAACGAGAAGATTACCGCCGAAACCATCCGCCGGTTTATCGACGGCCTGAACGTTGCCGACAGCGTCAAAGCCGAACTCCGGGCCATCACGCCTTACTCATACACCGGCATCTGATTCCCATACAAATTAAAACCCCGCCAGAAACGATTTTGGCGGGGTTTTAACGTATTAAAGAGCTTATTACGCTTTCGATAACTCCGTTGCCCGCACCTGCGCGGCTTTGATCCCGGCAATGAGGTTTTCGGCCAAACCGCCTTCCTCAAACTGCTTCAGGGCCGCTTCGGTGGTTCCGCCTTTGGAGGCCACGGCTTTGATGAGGTCGTCCAGCGATTTGTCAGCGGTGTTGATCAGGTGAAAGGCTCCGAGCATGGTTTGTTTCACGAGCAGCGACGAAACCGAGTCGTCGAAGCCCATTTGCTTCCCGGCTTCGACCATCGCCTTCACGAGGTAATAAAAATACGCCGGGCCGCTGCCGCTGAGGGCCGTCACGGCGTCGAGCAGGGCTTCGTCTTCCAGAAAAATTGACCGGCCCGTCGCATTGATCAGGTTCTCGACTTTCCGAAGGTTGGTTAAATCAACTTCTTTAGCCGCCGTAAAACCGGTAATGCCCATCCCGAGCATGGCGGGCGTGTTCGGCATGGCGCGGATCACCAGCCGGTGGTTCAACTTCTCCTGAATAGCGGCAATCGGAATCCCAGCCATGATCGACAGTACCACCTGCTGCGGCTGGATGGTGTCGCGCAGGGCGTCCGTCAGACTGTTGAAATCCTGCGGTTTTACGGACAGAATAATCAGGTCGGCTTCGGCAATCCGGGGGCTGATCGTGTCGACGACAACGCCCGCTTTCTCGGCTTTCAGGGCTTCGGAGCGCTCGGCGCTTTTTTCAATCAGCAGCAGATTTTCCTTTTTTACCAGATCATACTGCAAAAACGACTTAGCAAACGCCATGCCCATGTTGCCGCAACCGACAATCGCAATCTTCATATTTCAGTGGGTAGAAATAGTTTATGGTTTATAATTTAAGGTTTATAGTGCTCAAAACTATAAACACCTAAACTATAAACCATAAACTAACAGATGATTACTTATCCAAAATCTCGCCCAGCTTCTGTTCCAGGGCGGGGCCGCGCAGGTTTTTGGCGATGATGCGGCCTTCTTTATCCAGCAAAAACGTGGTCGGAATCACCTGGATGGAATATTGCAGGGCCACCGCCGAACTGCCGTTTCGTTTGCCCAGCACGTTCGTCCAGATCATACCGTCGGTTTCGATGGCCTTCAGCCAGGCGTTTCGGTTGTCGTCCAGCGAGATGCTGAAAACCTCAAAACCTTTGTCTTTGTACTTGTTGTAAACCCGAACGACATTCGGGTTTTCCTCCCGGCACGGCTTACACCACGATGCCCAGAAATCGATCAACACGTACTTGCCCCGCAGCGACGACAGGCTGACCACCTGGCCTTTATTGTCTTCCAGCGTAATATCGGGTGCCGTGGCCCCTTCCACGACGGCCACCTGACTGGCTTTGGCGGCCATTTCAGCCCGGGCGCTATTCACAAAATTGATGAACGCCTGCGCCTGTTTACCAGTTACTTTAGCTTCCTGCATTTGCTTCGCCAGTGATTCGTACAGCGCGAAATGCTCCTGCGGATCAAGGTACTTGAGCGCAATCATGGCTACGCTGGAGGTTCCCATCTGCGGAATCATGGCTTTCACGGTATCGACCACCCGCCGGTTGGTTTCGACCACCTCACGGTCGATGGCTTCGCCGGTTTTCAGGTCATTTTTTTGCGCAGCTTCGGCGGCCCGCTTCTGCCAGTCTTTGTGTTTTTTCTGCATCATGGCGTCGATGGCCACGATTTTCGGGTAATACTCCATGTTCACGGAGCCTTTCACCTGGACTTTACTTTTATCCCGGGCGTCGGCCATCACCGTCAGGTTTTCACCACCTTCAACCAGCAAACTCGTGATCATCCCGTCGCCCAGGTTGAGTTTGTAGAAACTCCCGCCGTTCAGTTCGCGGCCTTTCAGGCTAAACTGGCCGGACGCGTCGACCTGAGCGGAATCAATTTTTCTTGAAATCTGCTCATTCGTCTCCAGATAGGCTTTGCTACCCGGTTTAGCGTTTTGCAGCGTCCCGCTGACGGTAAACTCTTTTCCTTGAGCCCAGGCCGCCCACGGCAACGCCAGACCCAGCAACACAATGAAACCAATCCGATTCTTTTTCATCATTCCGGTAAATTATGAGGGAGAAGACAACGCTTTCTGAAGCAATTCGTTGGTGAGTTTGGGGTCGGCACTGCCTTTCGATTTCTTCATCACTTCGCCCACAAACAAACCCAGCAGCCCTTTTTTACCCTTTTTGTATTCTTTGACTTTATCGGGCCAGGCGGCCAGTACCTCCTCTACCAACGTCTGTAAGGCATCGGTATTGCTGTTCTGAATCAAATTCTGTTCCTGCGCCACCTGCTCCGGCGAGGTTTCGGGCTGCTCGATCAACACCGGGAAAATCCGCTGACTGGCCGACGAAAAGCTGACCTTGCCGGAATCGACCAGGTTGATCAGTTCCGCCAGTTTGTCGACCGATACCGGAAACTGCCCGTCGCGCAGCGTTTTTTCGGTCAACTGCGCTTTCACCGGCCCCATGATCCAGTTCGAAACTGCCTTGTAGTTTTTTGTACGCTGGCAAACCGCTTCGAAATAATCGGCTAGTTCCCGCACATCGGCCAGCAAAGCCGCGTCGTATTCGGGCAAACCGTACTGATTCAGCAACGTTTCGTAGCGTTCTTTCGGCAGCGCGGGCATCTGGGCCCGAATCCCGGCCAGCCAATCGTCCGAGATCACGACCGGGCTCAGGTCCGGGTCCGGAAAATATCGGTAGTCATTCATGGTTTCCTTCATCCGCATCCCGTGCGTCAGGCCGGTGTTGGCGTCAAACATCCGCGTCTCCTGCACAATCGTGCCGCCTTTTTCAACCAGTTCAACCTGCCGCCGGACTTCGCTTTCGATGGCCCGCTGCACGTTCCGGATGGAGTTCATGTTCTTGATTTCCACCTTTGTACCAAACTCCTTCGCGCCCCATAGCCGCACCGAAATGTTGACATCGCAACGCAGCGAGCCTTCTTCCATGTTGCCGTCGCAGATGTCGAGATACCGCACCAATCGCCGTACTTCGGTCAGGTAGGCCGCGGCTTCTTCGGCGCTCTGAATCACCGGATCGGTCACCATTTCGATCAGGGGTGTCCCGGCGCGGTTGTAGTCAAGCAGCGTGTTCCAGTCGCTGTCGTGAATGGATTTTCCGGCATCTTCCTCTAAATGAATATGATGAAGTTGAACCGACCTTTCGACCACCTGCCCGTTGACATCCTTGAATTTCACCGGCACTTCGCCCCCGACGCAAATCGGCGTTTTGTCCTGCGAAAGCTGATACCCCTTCGGCAGATCGGGGTAGAAGTAGTTTTTACGGGCAAAAACCGTGTATTGCGTGATGGCCGACCGGCACGCCAGCCCCATCCGAACGGCTAGTTCAATGGCCCGGCGGTTGAGCTTTGGCAAGGTACCCGGATGACCGAGCGTAATTACGCCGACATTTGTATTCGGCTCACTACCAAACTGATTGGAGTCAGCCGCAAAGATTTTCGTCGCTGTCAGCAGTTGACAGTGAACTTCCAGCCCAATCACCACCTCGTATTTTGCGAGCACCGCTGCCGGTACCGTTTTGTCAGCCGTTTCCGAAATCATGAATCTGTGTAAATGAAGGTAAAAACGGGAACTCAGTATACGGTTTTCCATTTACGGTTTTCGCGTCAGCCAATGAAAACTGAAAACCGTAAACGGTATACCGAATACCGTAAACCGATAAACCGCAAAGATACGGCTAAAATCTCATTTCACTATTCAGGGGACTACTTGTAAAAAACCGCTTTTTATTGCACAATTCCGGCATAGACGATAATAATAAAAACAACTTTCTGATAGCCGAGTCAATGGTAATCATTTGTATATAAATAGATTATAAATTTAGTAACGAAATAAAATGCTAGCCTAAACAACAGGATGCCAATTATTAAATTGCATTTTGTTGATTTGTTAAAACAAAATACAACCATGAAAAGGAAAATTTACAATTCGGTACATTTGAAAACGGGTCTGGTGACCTTCGGGCTGGCCGGACTCCTGGGAATGAATCCGGCGCAGGCGCAAAAACCGGAAAAACCGGCCGAAGGCGGCAAAGAAGCGCCGGGGCTTCAACTCTCCTTTTATGAAATCGGTAACCTGAAATTCCGGCTGGAAGTGACCAAGCCGTTGCTATCCCTGCAAGATCCCATTGATGTATTCATCGTCAGCGACGACCGCCAAATTCTGTATGCCCGTACGTACTCTCCGCGCGACCTGCGCATCACCACCTTCGACTTATCGACCTTTCAGGACGGCACCTACGGTTTTGAAGTTCGTTCGGGGAATACCCGAATTGCCCAGCGATTTGATATCAGGACTCAATTAAAGCGGGTTATTCTGGACCGGAATTAACGAACAGCCCCTTTGTAAAACGGTCGGATGCAGTGCGTTCGGCCGTTTTTTGTGTTTAGATTTTTTGTAAATTCCGGGGTTGATGCTGAAACGTGTATCTGGCTAACTGTGACTTAACAATGGCAAACGCTGCTCTCGAATTTGAGATTCGGGCCAACAAAGAACACGAAGAATATTACCTCCGAGAGCCTGATGGCACCTTGCTTGGCGTGCTGGATTATAAAAACTGGTATTCTTCGGATGCCCGGTTTGTATTGGGCGACTGGCAACTTCAGGGCAGTTCGGATAATTTCTGGAGCACATCCTATTCCGTAAAAGACCTGGAAACCGGCGAGGTCGTCGCCGGAATTACTTTCAACTGGAAGTGGGAAGCGATTATTACTGTCTCTTTTCCGGGCCAGGACTCGACGGTTTTTATTCTGAAAGCTACCGGTTTCTGGAATTACCGGTTTACGTTGCTGCATCAGGACCAACCAATTTTAACGATTAGTCCCGATTTTCGAATGAGGAAAATGTCGTACGAATACGACGTGCAGGGAAGGCCCTTTTTTGATTCCGACTTATACACGCATCTTCTGACACTCATCAGTGTCTACATCGCCAACCTGCAAATGACCATGATGGCTACCGTGGTAGCAGCCAGTTGACCGTTACACCTCGCTCCAGCGAAACCGCACGTAGGTCTGGGCCAGCAGCGCCATTTTTTTAAAATCCGGAACCCGAATCCGCTCTTCCTGAATCCGTGAAGCCGGTACCTGCTTGATCTTCTCAAATAAGGTCAGGTAATACGTGTACGCCAAATGAACCCCCATTCGTGCCCCACGCGGCAACCGAATGATGCCTTCGTAGGCTGCGTCAAAGTCCCGCTGAATATCCGCTTCAATTAACCGCTTGGCTTCTTTGGTGAACACCCGGAAGTCCACGCCCGGAAAGTACACCCGGCCCCGGTCTACATAATCGCTCTTCAAATCCCGCAGGAAGTTGACCTTTTGAAAAGCCGCCCCCAGCTTGCGGGCGGGTTCCTCCAGCCGTTCAAACATGGCCCGGTCGCCCTCGCAAAAAACCCGCAGGCACATCAGACCCACCACTTCGGCCGAACCATAGATGTACTCTTCATACCCATTCTGGTTGTAGGCCTGCTGGTAGAGATCCATCTCCATGCTGTGCAAAAAGGCGTCGATGAGCCGACGCTCGATGCCGTACTGTTTGACCACGGCCTGAAAGGCGTGCAGAATCGGATTAAGGCTGATGCCGTCGCGCAGGGCTTCGTCGGTATCGTTTTTAAACTTATCGAGCAAATACTTCTGGTCGAAGTCGTAGAAGGTATCAACAATCTCGTCGGCGTAGCGGACAAAACCGTAGATGCTGTAGATGGGGTCGTGAAACCGGCGGTCCAGTGTTTTGATGCCCAGGGTAAACGAAGTGCTGTAGTGCTCAGTGACCAGTTTGCTGCACTCGACGGCGGTACGGTTGAATAACGCGATCATATGGGGTAGTTGATAGACTGGTCCGTCCCTTTCGGGCCGAATCAGCTAAGATGGATGGATGGTTTCACTGTTTGTATTCGTTATGCGAACTCCTTCGCCACTTCATCCGCTACGACCAGTCCTGAGATCAGCGAAGGCGGCACCCCCGGGCCGGGAACTGTCAATTGGCCCGTGTAGAACAAGTTGTTGACCCTTTTGTTCTTTAAACCGGGTTTTAAAATAGCCGTCTGCCGCAGCGTATTGGCCAGACCATAGGCATTGCCCCGAAAGGCGTGGTAATCAGCCACAAAATTGCTGTGGGCGTAACTTTGCTTATAAATAATATGGTCCCGGATGCTTTCGCCCACGTAAGCTTCCAGCCTTTCCATAACGATCTGGAAATACCGTTCGCGGGTTTCTTCCGGGTCGTTCAAATCCGGCGCAACGGGAATAAGAATGAACAGGTTTTCCATGCCTGCCGGGGCCACACTCGGGTCAGTTTTCGACGGAGCCGAGACATAAAACAGCGGACGGCTGGGCCACTGGGGTTCTTCATAAATCTCCCGCGCATGTTGCCGGAAATCTTCGTCGAAAAACAGGTTGTGGTGCTGTAACCGGGGCACGCGTTTGTTGACCCCCAGGTAAAACAGCAGTGACGAAGGCGCCATCACCCGGCTGTTCCAGTAGGCATCGTCATAATTCCGGTATTGGGGAACCAGCAGTTTGCTGTCGACATGCTGGTAATCGGCCCCGGCCACCACGACATCGGCCTCGAAGGTTCCCTGGTAGGTTTCAACCTTGTTGGCACTACCATTTGTTACACCAATTTGTTTAACCGGATGATTCAATAAAATTTTCACGCCTTTCTCTTCAGCCAGCTTCACCATCGCTTTCACGATCTCGTGCATGCCGCCCATGGGGTACCACGTCCCCATCGAAATTTCGGCGTAATTCATCAAACTGTACATCGCCGGGGTATTTTCGGGCGTGGCACCGAGGAACAGAATCGGGAATTCCATTAGTTGCAACAGCCGCTCATTGCTGAAATACTTGCGGACATGGCTGGCAAACGACTGAAACACATCCAGCCGAACCACATCCCGCAGCAGTTTCACGCTCATGAACTCCGACACCCGCCGACTCGGTTTCCAGACAAACTGGTTGATACCGACATTGTACTTGTAAGCCGCCTGCTCCAGGAAATCGAGCAACCGACGGCTGGCGCCGGGCTCCATTTCTTCAAAAACCGCCTGCAAATTCGTCAAACCCGCCGGAAGACTGACCGCATCGTTAGCGCCAAAAATGACCGCATACGAAGGGTCCAGTCGCACAAGGTCATAATAATCAGACGGTTTTTTGCCGAATCGACCAAAATAAGTTTCAAACACATCCGGCATCCAGTACCAGCTTGGCCCCATGTCAAACGTAAAACCGCTCGCTTTAAACACCCGCGCCCGGCCGCCCGGTTGGCTATTTTTCTCTAAAATGGTTACCTGAAATCCTTTATCGGCCAGACTGGTAGCCACCGACAAGCCGGCAAAACCGGCTCCAATAACAATGACATGCTTAGACATAGGAATGACGGTAGTACAGACCGCCTTACTGCGTGATGGGTGTTGTAATAAACACAAAAAAGACGGATTCGAAAATCCGTCTTTTGCTTTAACCAAAAAAGTTAGACGGAAACCGTCTAACTTTTCGGAACCTTCCTCTTTTTTAACCAAAAACTACTCAATCAATGTCTTTTGAGACCATAGAAGCGAGACAAGAGAGTTAAAGACCACTTCGTAATGTTTCTTTATTCTCTTGTCAAACCTCTATTGTCTGTAATTATGCCTGATAAGCATACACTTTCAAGCGATCTTTCAACTCTTTACGGGCGATGTGGATCCGGTTTTTCACCGTACCGATGGGGATATCCAACCGGGCTGCAATTTCGTGGTATTTAAAACCCCGGAAGTGCATCATAAACGGCGTCCGGTACGTATCGTCCAGCGAGTTAACGGCCCGGTTGATATCATCCTGCGCAAACGACGAGTAAGCCAGATTATCGGTGCTGCTCTCCGTCGAGTTAATGTAGTGCAGATTGTCCGTCGTATCGATGAACGTATTTTTCCGCACCATGCGCTGGTAATTGGTAATGAAGGTATTTTTCATGATGGTATACAACCACGCTTTCAGGTTGGTACCATCAGTGTATTTATCGCGATTGGTAAACGCTTTCAACAACGTGTCCTGTAACAAGTCATTTGCGTCTTCAACATCTTTCGTCAACCGCAGGGCAAATGGCTTCAGCGACTTTGAAACTTTGCCGATGTTGTAGGTAAATTCAAGTGCTGTCATGATCTATAAGTCGTTTTTCGTTGAACCTTGTCTGGTTACCTATTAGACAACAATGCAACCAAACCAGAAAAAATTTTAATTAGCTCTTCAAAAAGCCAATTAAACACCTGACAAACAAATACTTGCAATTCGTAGACTGAGCCAACGGGACAACTGTGCCAACGGATGTCAAGGAACAAGTTGTGGTTTTTTTTCTACACTCTGGGGAACCACACACCCACTTTGTTTAACGTTTGTCAAAATTAGTTAAACAAAATTAACTTCCAATAGTCCATAAAACTTAATTTCAATGCTCTTGTTCCATGGGAAGCCATAAAATATCCGGACTTTGAAGTGCAACCACGTTGCATAATAATGTATTTTTGTCTTCCTGTTTATTTTGTAATACCCTGAAAGTGAACATAAGTCGTCTCTTATACGGATTTAGTACATTTTTTTGCCTGTTTGGAATGGGGAACATCTACCCCACTCTGGCCCAGGAACACTGTGATTGCTTCATCAAAGGGGTGGTGCTGGATAAAGACAGCCGCCAACCGATTCCGGGCGCGGCCGTTTTTGTGCGGGAATTGCAGAAAGGAACTACCACCGATGCGCAGGGCCAATACCGCATCGATCAACTCTGCCAGGGCCAATACACCCTGGTGAGCCGTATTCTGGGCTACCGGGAAATTTCGGTGCCGGTAACGCTGGTTCATACCTCCGAACAAAATGTGCTGCTGACCGAAGACGACATTCATTTGCAGGATGTAAATGTGACCGCCCAACGGGCCACCGCCCTGAACAGCCAGACGGTTTCGCAAATCGAAAGCAAGGCCCTCGACCAGACGCGCGGCCAGTCACTGGGCGAAGCACTTCGGACCGTGACGGGCATCACGACGCTCCAAACCGGCTCGTCGATTGCCAAACCGGTTATCCACGGCATGCACAGCAACCGCGTGCTGATCCTGAACAATGGCATCCGGCAGGAAGGCCAGCAATGGGGCTCCGAACACGCGCCCGAAATCGACCCGTTCGTGGCCAATCGCATTACCGTCATTAAAGGCGCTGCGGGCGTACGGTTTGGTTCCGATGCCATCGGCGGAGTCATTCTGGTTGAACCTGCACCCCTGCCGACAAATAAAACATTTGCTGGCGAACTGAACCTGGTCGGTTTCAGCAACGGTCGGCAAGGGGTGGCTTCACTCCTGACGGAAGGCGGTTTTGGCAAAGGCTTCGGCTGGCGGGCACAGGGAACGCTCAAGCGGGGCGGCAACATCCGGACGCCCAATTATTTCCTCGACAATACCGGCATTGCGGAACAAAACTTCTCGACGGCGCTTGGTTACCGCACCAACCGTTTTCGCTCCGAACTCTACTACAGCCGGTTTTCGACCAAACTGGGCATTTTTTCCGGTTCACACATCGGCAACCTGAGCGATTTGCAGGCGGTACTGGAAAACGGTGAGCCCTTTGTCAAATCCGGCTTTTCGTACGCCATCAACCGACCATACCAGCGGGTTACACACGATCTGCTGAAATGGCGGACCGACTGGAAACCGGCGGCCGGGGGTGAGTGGAGCCTGACGCTGGCCCGGCAATTTGACGACCGGATGGAATACGATCTGCACCGCCCGCTCAACGATTCGCTGGCCGCGTTGAACCGCCCCGAACTCCGCTTCCGGCTGACGACTTACACCGGCGATCTGGTGTTTGACCACAAACCCGTTGCCGACAAACTGACCGGCACGCTGGGCATCAGCGGTTTTTACCAGTTTAACATCATGAACGGCCGTCCGCTGATTCCGAACTTCCGGACGTACAACGCCGGTATTTTCTGGCTCGAAAAGCTGAAACTGAGCCGTTGGGAGTACGAATTCGGGCTGCGCTACGATTACCGCCACATGCAGGTGTTCCGCTACGAGCGGCAGGTGCTGGAAAAACCGCTATTTGTGTTTCAGAATTTTTCGGGAACCCTCGGGGCAACGTACTCTTTTGCCGATCAGTGGACCACGCGCATCAACGCCGGAACGTCCTGGCGCGCCCCCAACGTCAGCGAACTGTTCAGCGATGGCGTTCACCACGGGGCTGCGGCTTACGAACGCGGGGACCGGACGCTGCAACCCGAAGTGGCCTATAACCTGAGCCTGAGTTCGGAGTATGCCGGAAAAACCGTGCAGGCCGAAGTCGGTTTTTTCTACAACACCATCCGCGACTACATTTACCTGAAACCGCAGGCCGAACCCATCCTGACCGTCCGGGGCGCTTTTCCCTCGTTTCAATACACTCAAACCAATGCCCGTTACGCCGGTCTCGACGCCAGCATATCGGCTGTTTTGCGGCCTAACCTGAGCGGAACCTCCAAATTATCACTGCTCCACGTACAGGATTTAATTCAAAATCAGCCTATTGTGATGACTCCGCCGAACCGCTGGGAAAACAACCTGCGCTACGAACCCGGCAAGTGGGGCCAGTTGCAGGATGTGTTTGTCGGCCTTGGCAATCTGTGGGTAGCCCGGCAAAACCGGGTGCCGCCCAACAGTGATTTTACACCGCCCCCGCCCGCGTATTCACTCTGGAATCTGACGGCCGGTTTTTCGGTTCCGGTTTCCGACAAACACCGGGTGGATGTGGGCCTGACGGTTTCCAATCTGTTCAACACGGTTTACCGCGATTACCTGAACCGCTTCCGGTATTACGCCGACGACCCGGGCCGGAATGCGTCGGTGCGGCTGAAATGGACGTTTTAGGGCGTGTAATAAAACTCCAAGGGGTCGGAGTACTGGAACGAGAAACCAAGCGTCGCGATCAGTTTTTCCGGACTAATGATCTTGAACGCAGCCGGTTCCGGCGACTCGGCAAAGGTGGGCGTTTCGTAGCCGAAATCATCGCAGTTTTTGCGATAAATCGCTTCCCGCGTAGGATGTTCGGGCGACACGACATTGAACGTCTGGCCCGGCTGCGGATTTTTGAGCAGTGTTTGGATCACCCGAACGGCGTCATCGCGGTGAATGTAGTTGACCGGCACGGCGCCCGTGGTCAGGCCCTGCTTTCCGGCCACGTAGCGCCCCGGAATTCGGTTATACCCCAGCAACCCGCCAAACCGCAGCACCGTTGCGTTGCCCAGTCCCAGGATCATCTGCTCGGCTTCCACAAACGCCGGAGCCGCCGACTGGTCGGGCGTCACGACATCTTCTTCTGCCAAAACCCGGTTTAAATCCGGATAAACGGAGGTCGAGCTGACATAGACCAGATACGGGATTGCCCGACCGGTTTTTCGCAGGGCCTCGCTCAGCGCCCGAATTTGCTCCGGATGAAAGGCATCGCCCTGTTTTCCGGCTTTCGGCGGAATGTCCACGATCAGTGCATCCGTTGTCAGGAAATCCGCCAGCTCATCGCCTTCCGGTTCTGGGTTGAAACGCAGTTCGTAGGGCTTGATGCCGCGTTTCCAGAAAACGGGCAGTTTTTCCGGCGAGGTTGTGCTGCCTTTGACCGTGTAGCCATCGGTCAGCAATTGCTCGGCCAGCGGGTAGCCCAGCCAGCCACATCCTAAAATACTGACGGTTTCGATCGTCATTTCGTCGTTCCTTCGGCAAGGTTTTGAAATCCGGCAATCAGGGTGTCGATGGGCGTCTGGCTATTGGCCAGGATAATGACAGCCGCCTGACGTACCGGGTTAAAGGCCACGTACGTCACAAAGCCGCCCGTTCCGCCCTGGTGGGTAAACCACGGCTGGGCCGAATCGGTTCGCCAGTGCCAGCCCAGGCCCACCGTCGTCTGGCCGTTAACAAAAGTGGGCTGCTGCGTGGTTTTCATCAATTCCAGCATCTTTTTCGGTCCTTTGCCCAGTTCGGCTTTCAGGTACGGCACCAGATCTGTGACCGACGACCGGATGCCCCCCGCGCCCGTCAGCGCCTGAAACTCCCAGGAGGACGTCGGGTTGCCTTGCCCGTTGTGGCCCTGCGCGAACCGGTTGCGATCCTCATCCCTGAGCGTAATGACGGTATGCGCCATACCGAGCGGTTTGGCAATGCGTTCCCGGATCAGGTCTTCGTACGACTTTTTGTTGACGGTTTCCAGAATCGTACCCAGCAATCCGACGGCTAGGTTGGAGTACTCGTATTCTTTGCCCGGCTGGCGCGACAAGATAGCCGTTTTCAGGTACGTATAGAGCAATTTCCGGTCGTAATGTTTGTAGGGATTGGTCATATCCGTAGCGGTCAACAACAGATTGGCCGGTAGCCGGGGCAAACCGGACGTATGGTTAGACAATGTTTTCAGCGTCACCGGAACACCGTCTTTCTGCAACGGCGGAATCGAATCGGGCAGGTATTTACTGACCGGATCGTCGAGCTTGACCAACCCGCGCTGCACGGCGTCGGCCAGCAACGTCGCCGTGAGGGTTTTGCTGATCGAGCCAATTTCAAAAAGCGTATTGGCATCCGGGACATGCCTACTGCCTTTAGCGGTTTCGCCGTAGCCGTAGGTGAACAGGCTGTCGTTGCGCCAGATGCCGATGCTCAGACCAACCGTATTCGCTTTTTTAACGTAGGCCTGTGCCACGGCATCGGCCTTTTTGTCGAAAGCCGTCCGGAGCGGATTGCTCGTCAGAACCGCGCCGGTTTTTTCGGAAATATCGGCTTCGAAAGGCCGGAACAAAAAGGTATGGATTTTGCCTGTCTTATCCTGACTGATAAAAAAATCGAGCGTTCCTTTTTCAAACACGGCTTTGTAGCGGGCCACGCCGTCCCGGAAGCTTCGGCGGTCGGCGGATTGCCAGCGCCCCAGTTGCGTTTGCAACCCCTGCGAAACTTGCGTAAACTGAGTGGCCGAGATCTGTGCGCGGAAGGCCTCGTCCACCAGGGCGTAGAGCGAGTCAGGTTGCTGGTTATTAAAGTAGCGTTTGGCGCGTTCGGTCAGTGAATCTAGCCGGGCCGTTTCCGGATTTTGAGCCAGGGCGGGTGTAACGGCCAGCAGCAGCAGGCAGATGAGGAATTTCATGAGGAAGGATTTGATCCTGTCAAAAATAACCTTTCTGCTTTAGGAATGCCATTTTCCGGCCAGTAGCGTCATTTTTGTGCTATACAAACTTTTTAAAATTTTATTTATACAAAAAACAACCATTCTTTCAACACCAAACAATGTGGCAACATTTCAGAAAAATACCGAACAAAACTCTAGAAAATTGGCTTTAAATTTGCTTTTTATTTCTGAAATTGTAAATTCACAAACTACTAAGAAAACTGAAACCTTAGAGCTGTCTTAGCATATTTATAATTACCGTAACTAGCTGGAAATCATGAGCGAGGAAGTGGAGCCAATACCGAATATCTATAATTATTGCGATTCCTGGTGCGAACGCTGCCCGTTTACGAAACGGTGCCAAAATTTTGCCCTCCAATATCCGAATGGGCTGAAACAGTCGACGATGAGTGCCGAAACGCTCGTCAACCGGTTGCTGGAAACCCTTGAACTGACAAAATCCTACATTGATAAAGCCCGTCAACAACGCCTTTTACCCGAAGCAAAAATGGTGCAACAGGAAGCCCAGGCCGTCGGCATACAACCCGAAACCGCATCGCCCAATCCGCTCGCGGCTCTGTGCGACGAGTACCTGAAGCAAACCGCTACCTGGCTCAAACAGGAGAAAGATTTACTGGAGCAGGCGGGTCACCAGCAGGCCTTTGAAACCAACCTGGGCATCCGAAGCGAGGAAGAAGCCGTTGCCCTGCTCAATAAGCTGAAGGATGCCTGGGAAATCATCAAGTGGTACCGGACACTGATTCCGGTCAAAGTGATTTCGGCCCTGCAAATGAACCGTGGCATGGACCACAACCTGACGTTGCGGACCTATTTCAACGGAAAAGCCAAGCTGGTCTTGGTCAGCATCGACCACTCGCTGCTGGCCTGGCACACGTTGCTGGAAAATTATCCCGAAAAAACCGACGACGTGCTCGACATGCTCGTCCTGCTCGACCGCATTCGGAAGCAAATGGATGCCACCTTCCCGGACGCCCGGCAATTCCGACGACCGGGACTGGACTAAAAAAAAGGGAATTTTAAATGCAAAATGATGAACGCTGAATGTAAAAGTGGCTTGGCGCATTTGGAACACTTTTACATTTAGTATTCATCATTTTATAGTTGAAATTCTTTGTTTAATGTCGCATTTCTACAATCCTGGGGCTGGCCCGTCGCCTACTTTTGCATCGTCAACTATTCACTCCCACGACGATGAAAAAGATTTGTTTCCTATTTTTTGTGATTGCCTTCAGCGCCTTTGTGGCTGAAGAACCGGTGAGTAAACTCAACGGTGCCTACCGCCAGACGCGGTATAAATTCGGGGACATGAAGTCCTGGAAAAACCGGGATTCCGTGACGGTCATCAAGGTGTTCAAAGACGGTTATTGGTTTGCGGGCTGGTATGCCGACAAACGGCGTGGGCGTGCGTTTTTCGACGGCGTGGGCGGAGGCACGTATGAATTGAAAAACGGCAAGTACCTGGAAAAAATAGCGTATTATTCCTGGGATTCGACTGCCGTGGGTAAGACGCTGGCGATGGATTACAAAATCGACCAGAAGGCGTTTCAACAAACCGGTTTTCTGAATTCCGACAAGTACAAAAACTACGAAGTTAGCGAGGTGGATGAGCGGATCGTACCGAAAGAACCGCTCAAAAATCGCGATCTGGAAGGCGTCTGGCTGATGCAGGAAGGCACCTGGGGCAATACCCAGTTGGGAAAAGATGTGTATAAAGACATTAAAGTCGTGAAAATCTTCAGCTATCCGCTGGTGGTGTATGCGTATTACAACCCCAAAACCGGGCAATTCAATGGGGCCGGAGCCGGTCGGTATCAATACGATGGCAAAACCCTGACTGAAACCAACGAATTTTTCTCCTGGGATGTGAAGCAAACCGGCGTGAAAAACAACTTCAAGATCACGAAACAGGGCGACCGCTATACGCAGGAAGGTTGGAAAGGAACGTTGCGGGAGGTATTTGCCAAAGCGGAGTAAGTACCGGTTGCGCAAATACATACACAATGTGTTGGCAGTTCAGATCTTTCCATGCTTTGCAACTGCGAAAAACCCATCCGACGGTCAAAATCCTATTGCTAACGATGGCCGAAGACGCCAAAACGATTCGGGAAGCGGTGCGGGTTATATGCTCAAACGCGCGGGTCGCGATGAACTGGAAAAAGCCGTGACGACGGTGATGAAAGGCCAGCGGTATTTTAGCAGTGAAATACTGGAGCAACTGGCCCAGTTGGAGGAAACTGCTACCGGCAATCAGAATCCGCACTCACGGGCCGCAAAGTGGATGTGCTGAAGCTGATTGCCGACGAAAATCCCACGCACCAGATTGCTGAAAAATTGTTCATTAGCGTCCCGACCGTGGAAACCCACCGCCGACACCTGATGCATAAACTAGGTGTAAAGAGCGTCGTTGGGAAGGTTAAATTCGCGATAAAGCACGGATTGCCTCTTGACCTTGCACAAAAAAATTCGTTTTTTTGTGCAAATTATACCTGTATGGCAACTAATATTGACCTCGATGCCGCTAAGCTATCGCAAATTATGGCGATCAAACCTTTCAAAAGCAAAAAAGAAGCGGTGAATGAAGCCCTGACTAATTATTTAAACTATTTACTGACACAACAGGCCCTGACACTAAAAGGCTCCAAAATCTGGGAAGGCAGCCTGGACCAAATGCGTCGGGATTAATGGAACCGGCTATTTTCGATACCTCTGTTTGGGTCGATTTTATGAATGGCACCGAGAATCGGCAAGTTCAGCTTCTGGAAAACACCATCCGCCAACAGCCGGGCTTTGTCTTGTTAACGCCGACTATTTTGCAGGAAATCTTGCAGGGATTACGCTCTGAAGGAGACTTTAGACGTACGCAGGCTATTCTGAGCGGTTTTCCGCTATTAGCTCCCGATTGGCAAACCCTATCCGTTGAAGCGGCCCGCCTTTATTTTGAGTTGCGTAAAAAGGGTATTACAATTCGTAAGAGTACGGATTGCCTGATCGCGCAGGTTGCCTTACGAGCCGACGTTCTGCTGGTCCACAATGACACAGATTTTGATCAGATTAGTCGTCACACCTCCTTGCGAACCTTGCGCTAAGGTCTCTTCAGAAACACGATTCAACACCCGAATCGGCACGGTAATCCGGTTTTCAACGCCCAGTTTCCCCCGAAAGATGTCGTATTTGTACAATGGCACATGAAAACGGCGGCCTACTTTTGAGGTAACTTTTTCACAGACAACCTGTTACCTCATGAAAACCGCTTTTATGTTTGCTATTTGTTTGCTCTTTCCGATCGCATTGGTTCTGGCCCAGAAACCGGGCGAACGCTGGTCGGAAACGGATAAAAAAGAAATCATGACGATGCTTGAACAGACTCGTCAGGAATTATTGAATACCGTCAAACCGCTGACCGAAAAACAGTTTTTCTACCGGCTGGACGACAAAAGCTGGTCGGCCAACGACATCGTAGAACACCTCGGCCTAATCGAAGAAGGTTACGTCCGGGAATTCTGGTGGGCACTGGCCCAACCGACCATGCCTGCGTCTTACCGCGACTCCACCGCCGGGGCCGACCAGCGAATCCGGGACTATGCGACCTCGCCCACCAAAGGCGAAGCGCGCGGGACCAATCTGCCGTTGCACCGCTACGCTGACAAAGCCACCTGCGTCCGGATTTTCAATACGGCCCGCGACCAGTCAGTGGAGTTTTTTACCAAAAATGCCGGCGTGGACATGCGCGGTTTTTATGTTTTTCGGAAAGGCGGCAGCGGCAAACGCGAAATTCGGGATCTGCACCAGAATGCGTTGATGATGATTGCCCATACGATCCGGCACACCGACCAACTGAAGCGAACGCTGGCCGACGCCCGGTTTCCCAAACCGGACGTTATTAAATAAAAACCGCTTTTCGGCTATTCCACCATGTCGCAAACGTACAATCCCACCGTTTCGACGCACCGTAATTTTGAGACTTCAACTAAAACAATTCACACCATGAAACGTAGTATCATTTTCTTCTTTTTGCTGACCTCAGCCCCGGTTTGGGCGCAGCCGTCAGCCCGGCTCTGGACAGCCGCCGACCAGCAGTATACCGTTGAAAACCTGAAACGGACCCGCGATGAGCTGGTTCGCGAAACCGCCAACCTGACCGACGCCCAGTGGCATTTCCACGAAACGCCCGAACGCTGGTCGATTGCCGAAGTGGTGGAGCACCTGGCACTCTGGGAAATCATCTGGGCGCGCGAAATCAGCATTGGCACCCGGAATAAACCGCAGCCGGAGCTGAATCAGACGAGTCGGCCCGACAGTTATTATGCGAGTTTTATCATGGAAGACACTCCGCACAAATCATCGGAAATGTCGAAACCGCTGGGCTTGCTTCGGGGCAAAGACAATCTGACGTTTTTTCTCTGGCACCGAAATCTGGCGATTGCGTTTGCTGAAACCACAAAAGCCGACATGCGGGCGCAGTTTGAATTCACGGCGGCTGGCGATAACCCGCGCAACATGCACCAGGTCTACATCTACCAATGGGGCCACGTCGATCGGCACCTGCGGCAAATCCGGAAAGTGAAAGCCCATCCGAATTATCCAAAAGAGGGGAAGATGTAAAATTACTGTTACACAGGGTTTATCAGAGAAGTCTCTGATAAACCCTGTGTAACAACTCTCGCTTATTTCTTCTTAATCACAAATTCCACCCGTCGGTTCGTTTGGCGGCCTTCTTCGGTGTCGTTGCTGGCCACGGGCTTGCCTTCGCCGTAGCCTTTGCTGGCCACGCGGTCGGGTTCGATGCCCTTGCCGATAAAGTATTCACGAACGGCGTCGGCGCGGTCCTGCGAGAGCTTCAGGTTCAGTTCGTTGGAACCGGTGTTGTCGGTGTGTCCCCCCACTTCCACGCTCATTTTCGGATTTTCGTTGAAAGTCGTCACCATCCGGTCCAGTTCCGGAAACGATTCGTCGCGCAGGGTAGCTTTCCCGACATCGAAGAAAATGTTGTTCAGCCGTACCGCCCGGCCCACTTCAATCGGAATCAGGTTCAACTCCTTGCCCTTGATTTCCTGAAAACCTTTGGTTTCCCGCAAGTCAATGTTTCCACCTTCGGCAATGAAATTAGGCGCAATGGCGCGCATACTATATTGTTTGCCGTAGGGCAGCACAATTTTGTACTCGCCCGTGATGGGGTCAGAGGTGGCTTCTCCGGCTTCGGCACCGTCGGGTAAGGTCTGGTAAATGACGCGCGCTTCGATGGGTTTGCCAGTTTTTTGGTCGATCACTTTTCCGCTGACCAGCACGACCGGATCAGGGCGGGTTTCGGCCGGAACGGTTTTATCGTCCGGATTCGCATCGTCGAAGAGCTTGATCCGCACAATGTCGCCTTTGCCCAAAGTATTTTTAAAACTTGTCATGTAGGCATACTGCCCCGAAGCGGCCACGGAGTAATAGGCGTCGTAGCCATCGGTGTTGATCGAGGGCCCAAGATTGACCGGTTTTGACCAGTGTTTCCAGGTTTTATCGACCCGTTTGGCGACATAAATGTCGTTGCTGCCTGAGCCGCCTGGCCGATCGCTTGAGAAATAAAGCGTGGCCCCATCGGCAGCCAGAAATGGGGTAGTTTCGGTTCCATCGGTATTGACTTCCGGGCCGAGGTTCATCGGTTTGCTCCAGGTACCATCTTTTTGCCGAAAGCTGACGTAAATATCATCTTCCTTGCTGTTTTTTTTCTCGCTGAACGCCATCACCAGCACTTTGCCGTCGGCCGACAGGTAGCCGCAGTCGTATTGCCCTTTGCTGATGCGTTCGTAGCCGGGGATGTTCAGTTTCTGGGGGGGCGACCAGCCGCCAGCCATCCGTTTGCTGATCGAAAAACCGCGCGTTTCATAGGTACCGTTATTGTAAGCCCCCTTGATCAGCATCGTATTTCCATCGGGTGTAATGCTATATGCGCAGTTATACTCATCTTTGTTGAGCGGTGGCCCCATGCGTCGCGCAGGCCCCCATTTATCACCTGAACCCAATTCTGAATACCAGATGTCCTGACTTCCCTTGTTCCCGTGTGTATTCTGCGGGTGACTAATGCGGGCAAAATACAACGTTTTTCCGTCGGGCGAGATGACAGGATTCACTTCGTTGTATTCCGAATTTACCTGATTGCCCAGACTTTCCGCCTTCGATACCGGACTTTGCTGAGCCAGCGCCAGGGATCCCGTCATCCCTAAAATCACGGTTAAGGCGTATTTCCGAAGTTTCATTGGCTATGGTGTAGAGGTTACCAGGTTAAAAACGACGAAGGGGTTCGGATTCGTCTACCGAACCAGAAACTCAAATCAAATGCCAGATTAGACAAACGGCCCGCTTTTTGCTACCAATATTTTTTAAAGAAAAGGCTTGGACCTTTTTATTTAACAATTTTTTATCAATTTTATACCGTAATTATCGCTACGAAGATGGAACCGATCAGAAGACGGAGAAAAAAGCATACGGTATTTGGTACTGTATACTCCCAGCGCCAGTGGGCCAGTCTGGTTATTAATGTGATTTTGTGTGTGCTGGGTCTGGTTTTTGGCTATATCTACCTCGCTAAAGGCCTGACTATCGGATGGTTATTCATTGCGGCTTTCACGTTTTTTCTGTTCGCACAATTTTCCAGGCCAACCGATTATGATATCTAGAACGTCTGTGCCCAATACCCTTCTATTTTCATCAGCAACTCGTCAATCGAATCCGAAACAATAAGTAATTCCCGATTTTCGGCTTTCAGAAAACCGTCATCCACCATACGATCCAGTTGTTGAAGCATGAGATCGTAAAAACCGTTGACATTTAATACCCCGATCGGCCCGTCGTAGAGCTTCAATTGCCGCCACGCCAGAATTTCGAACAACTCGTCCATCGTTCCGTAGCCGCCGGGCAGCGCGATGACGCCCCTGGCAAACTGCACCATCTTGAACTTCCGTTCGTGCATGGTTTCGACGAAGTGCAGTTCCGTCAGAGTTTGGTGGGCCACTTCCAGAGCCGCCAAAAAGTTCGGAATGACGCCGGTCACCTGTCCCCCGTTTGTCAGAACGGCATCGGCGACGGTTCCCATCAGACCGAGGTTGCCGCCCCCGTAAATCAATCGGATGTTTTTTTTGGCAAATTTTTCGCCCAGCTCCCGGGCCACCTCTTTGTAGATCGGATTAGTCCCCGGACTGGAACCACAGTAAACGACAATACTTTTCATGCCGCAAAAATACGACAGTAAACCGGGATTTTGTGCGTCTATTTCGTCAGCGTGTTGCTGAGCGCCTGCCAGTCAATTTTCTGCACGATTTCATTGGCCACCTCAAACGGCGCTTTGATCGTGACCACCAGATTTTCGATCATCGTACCACCTTTTTTGTAGGAATAATGATACAGTTTATCGCCCCGGCTGGTTTTCTGGAGATTGTTTTTCCAGTTGCCGAGCAACACAACGGTTTCGGGCCGGGATTCAATACCGTTTTCGCCCGGTTTCAGCACGATTTGCAGGGCCAGCGGAGCGCCCTTGACCGAAACGGTTTTGTAGGAAGCCGCAAACCGGTTGCTCATCGGCTCCTCGACCCGGTAATTCCCGGCGTTCATCTCCACGTTAATATCCACGGTTGATTTCGCCAGATCGCTGGCGCGGTTCGGGTCGGCCTCGCGGTACACTGAATCCGTACTCATGACAAACGAGCGCTGCTGCTGCGTGATTGTATCGCCAATGGCTTTGGCGCTGTCGGCCCGGGCTTTCTGCCGACTTGCTGCCTCGGCCCGAATAAACGTCAGGTCGTAACGATCCCCGCAAATCCGGAAAATTTTGCCGTATTCGTCGCTGAGTTCCAGCTTGCCGAGCGAATGCCGTTCGTCGAACACCTGCCAGTCGCCCGAAGGCGGATTGTTTTTAAACTGGTTTTGTAACTCTTTGACCACTTTCTCGTAAGCTGCATTCTGGGCGGGCGTAGGCGGGTTGCATTGACTGTAAGCAGTGGTAATGCCAAGGCAGAGGGTGAGTATTGAAACGATAAAGGCTTTCATGGTGCGAGCGGTTTTGAGAAATAACGCGTTGTTTTGCAAAAGGTTAAAGAATTTTTCCTCGAAAGCAAAAAGTCAGACCTACGGGCCTGACCTTTAAACTATTGCAAGCTATTGTCAATCGACGATGGAGCCGATAATGCTGCTGACCACCGACACAATGATGCTGAATAGCAACGCACCAATGAAGTTATCGACCCGAAAACCGCCCACCAGCGAAGCTGCCAGATAGACCATCAACACGTTGATAACCAGATAAAACAGCCCTAACGTCAGAATCGTAATGGGAATGGTGAGTACAACCAAAATGGGTTTCAGAATGGCGTTCAGCAAACCGAGGACAATGGCAACGATAATGGCCGTACCAAAACCGTCTACATAAACGCCGAATGATTTAAGGACATAACTGGCGATCAGCACCCCAACGGCGCTGATCAGAATGCGTATGATAAGACCCATGTGCGTATAGTGTTTAACGTTTGACGACTCAAGTTGTATGAAAAAACACCCAACTCCAATCTTCAAACCGGAAACTTTTACGCAATGTTTTGCCATCCTATTTGGCGTGTCGCTGCTGCAAAACCGCAATGACTTCGTCCAGATCGATATTTTTCTGTTCGAGCAGGATCAAATAGTGGTACAACAGGTCGGCCGCTTCACCTTTGAACAGGTCGTCATTGCTGTCTTTGGCTTCGATCACGAGTTCGACGGCTTCCTCACCTACTTTCTGTGCAATCTTGTTAACGCCTTTTTTGAACAGCGCGGCCGTATAGGAGCTTTCCGAGGGATTCTGTTTTCGATCCCGAATGACGTTCTGCAAGTAATTCAGAAAAAGGCCTTTACCTCGGTTTACTTCATCAAAGCAAGTGTCGGCGCCCGTGTGGCAGGTCGGTCCAGCGGGTTGGGCTTTGATCAGCAGCGTGTCGCCATCGCAATCCACCAACATCTGTTTGACGTACAGGAAGTTGTTGGACGTTTCGCCTTTCGTCCAGAGCCGTTGTTTGCTCCGGCTGAAAAAGGTGACGACGCCCTCGGCCAGGGTTTTGTCGTAGGCTTCCCGGTTCATGTAGCCCAGCATCAGCACCTTGCCAGTTTCGGCATCTTGAACAACGACAGGCAGCAGGCCGTCGGTATTTTTCGAAAAATCTATTTCCGTATTCATTATCAATCCGTTAAACGAACTTCAATTCCTTTATTCCATAAATATCCTTTCAAAGCCGGGATTTCGATTTCCTTGAAATGAAAAATACTGGCCGCCAGACCAGCATCGGCTTTCCCGTCGGTGAAGACCTCCACAAAATGCTCCATCGACCCGGCTCCGCCCGAGGCAATCACCGGAATGTTGGCTGCGCCCGAAATCCGGGACGTCAGGTCCAACGCAAAACCGGCTTTGGTGCCATCGGTGTCCATCGACGTCAGCAGCAGTTCGCCCGCGCCCCGGTTTTCGACCTCTTTCGCCCAGGCGATCGTCCGGATTTCAGTCGGTTTTCGGCCACCGTGCGTGTGAACGATGTGCTCGCCATCTACAAACCGCGTATCGATGGCAACGACAATGCACTGACTGCCAAATTCCTGCGCCAACTCGTTGACCAAACCGGGGTTCCGAACCGCCGAGGAGTTGATCGACACCTTGTCGGCTCCGGCATTGAGCAGCGCCGACACATCGGCTTTGGACGAAATTCCCCCCCCGACCGTAAACGGAATGTTGACGACGTGCGCCACCCGCCGGACGAGGTCAATCAGCGTCTTGCGTTCGTCGACGGTGGCCGTAATGTCCAGAAAAATCAGCTCGTCGGCGCCCTGTTCTGCATACAAGCGCCCCAGTTCGACGGGATCCCCCGCGTCGCGCAGGTTGACAAAGTTCGTGCCCTTGACTGTCCGGCCGTCCTTGATGTCAAGGCAAGGGATGATGCGTTTGGTCAGCATATTTTATGGGTTGTTACACAGGGTTAATCAGAGGATATCAGAGGTGATCAGGGAAATCTCTGGTTAACTCTGATATCCTCTGATTAACCCTGTGTAACAACTAAGCTTTATCTTAAAAACTTCGTTAACTCCTTCAACGTCACACGGCCTTCGTAGATCGCTTTCCCCACGATGGCCCCAAACAGATTCATGTCGGCCAGCACTTCCAGGTCCTGCATCCCACTGACGCCCCCGCTGGCGACGATGTTCAAATCCGGAAACCGGTCCTGCAAATTCCGGTACAAGTCAAACGACGGTCCTTCCAGCAAACCGTCTTTGGCCACATCGGTGCTGATGACGTACTTAATGCCGGTTTCGACGTATTTTTCCACAAAATCGTAGACCCAAACCTGCGTGTCTTCCTCCCAGCCACTGACGGCAATTTTCTCGTTTTTGGCATCCGCGCCCAGAATAATCGCTTCCGGCCCGTACTGACTCAACCAACGCTCGAACACATCCGGTTCTTTGACGGCAATGCTGCCCCCCGTCACCTGTTTGGCCCCGCATTCGAACACAATCCGCAGGTCGTCGTCGGACTGAACGCCCCCGCCGAAGTCGATGTGCAGCCGGGTTTTCCCCGCAATCAACTCCAGCACTTTCCAGTTCACAACGCGTTTTTCTTTGGCGCCGTCGAGATCGACCAGGTGCAGGCGCGTCAACCCGGCGTCTTCAAATTGTTGGGCCACTTCGAGCGGGCGGGCGTTGTATTCTTTCTTCTGGCGGTAATCGCCCTGCGTCAGCCGGACGGCTTTGCCTTCAATCAGGTCAATAGCGGGTATGATGTGCATACGATGTACGCCGGAGCGCTGCTCCGGCGAGTTTTAAGCTGCAAACAAATATTCACCGGAGCAGCGCTCCGGCGTACATTATAGTTTCAAAAAATTCTCCAAGATCCGCTGCCCGACGTTGCCGCTAATTTCAGCGTGGAACTGGGCCGCGTAAAAATTATCCTTCTGCAACATGGCGCTGAACGGCCGGACGTAATCACAAACCGCCGTGGTTTCGGGGCATACGTCGGCACAATAGCTATGCACGAAATACACATACGCGTTATCCGGTAAGCCGTTGGTCAGCGGACCTTTTAATTCCGTCAGGCTGTTCCAGCCCATGTGCGGGACTTTAAAACCGGGTTGGACTGGAAACCGCCGGACATCGACGTCGAACACGCCTATGCAGGTGGTATCACCTTCTTCGGAATACCGGCAGAGCAGTTGCATGCCGACGCAGGTTCCCAACACCGGCTGTTTCAGCGACCGAATCACTTGATCCAACCCCCGTTCGCGCAAATACGCCATCGCCGTACTGGCTTCCCCAACGCCCGGAAAGATGACTTTGTCGGCCGATCGAATTTCGGCTTCATCATCAGTCAGCAGGTAACTGGCGCCGATGCGCTCCAACGCGTACATGACCGACTGCACATTTCCGGCGTTGTATTTAATAATGACGGTTTTCATATCGTACGCCGGAGCGCTGCTCCGGTGAAGGTTTATTTCTAATTTAAAAACTCACCGGAGCAGCGCTCCGGCGTACTTACCAATACGCTTCGTTGACATAGCTGTGCGGCCAGTCCTGCCAATTGGCAACCAAGCCCGCTTTTACCGGATTATTCAACGTGTATGCAATAATCCGTTTCAACTCGTCGCCATTCCGAACGATGTGGTCGTATGACTCCGGATGCCAGAAAGGCCCCTCCCGTTCTAAATAATCATTTGCCTTTCGCGCCGTATAGCTCTTAAACGCCTGAAGCATGCGGTATAAGAAGAAATCAGCTTTGGTATTCTCATACGTATGAATCACCAGATGGATATGATTCGACATCAGGCAAAAAGCAATCAGGTCGTATTCCTTGCCCGCCCGGTGGTGCAATGCTTCTTTCATAATCTCCGCAATCGCTGGCTCTGAAAGCCAGTAAGGCCCGTTATCCGGGCGGTCGAGGAACGAGTCAAACCGGGCAAAGTATCGTTTTTGCTGTTGATACAAGTCGCTTTCCGTGTCGTCCAAAGTCTGTAGCCGATTCCGGGCTACTTCCTGCTCTTCTTTGAGCAATTCAATTAAATGTTGGGGCATACTTCCATACAGCCGCATCGTGATGAAATAAGCAGCCTCCAGCGGCTGAAAATGCGGCAGTTTACGGTAGTATTCCATCCTGTACGCCGGAGCGCTGCTCCGGTGAGTTTTTAAATTAGAAACAAACATTCACCGGAGCAGCGCTCCGGCGTACAAAAAAGCCCGGCTCTGAAGCAGAACCGGGCTTGGTATCGGGAATTCGTTGTTTCGTTGTTCAACCCCAAAAACGCATCCGTTCTGCCGTGCTAACAGACAGAATGATGGTGATGACGGATAGTTTGAGCAAAAATCATGTCGCAAAGGTAAACGGGCAAACCGTATTTTCAAAATTACCTGCACCGGTCCAGCACCTCAGCGGCAAGCTTTCTGGCTAAGGCTTGATTTATTTTTAAATCAGCATCCACATTGGCCGTTACTTTAAATGTCGTGCGCCCTTTCAACACAACTAACTGATTACTGGTCAGGTCCCAGGCGGCCGCATCGCCGACTCCCGTTATTGGCTCAAACCCTTTTGAACCCATAACGGTCTTTCCCACCTGTTTACTTACCGCCTGTTCACCGCTGCTTACCCCCTTGTCCTTTAGCTTTTTGTCCAGTAGAGCCGCAGCCTGTTGTTTTTCGGCTTTCGTGGCCGTGCGGTAAAAATTGCGGAAATACTTCACCGGGTCCGGGTGGTATTTCGGGTTTATTTCATCAATCCAGGCCAGTCCGATCCGGTTATCGTCCGGAACATTCATTTCCCGCCCGGCGACAGTCATTTTGCGTATGCGGCCACTCTTCCAGCTATATTCATACGTGTCGTATTTGGGGTACTTGGACGATTTTTTGTAGTTCAGCGTGGCTTCTGACCAATCGGCTTTGTAGTGTTTTTGCAGAGTCGTCAGCGGAAGCAGTTCGTCCATCCGGTTCTGGTAACTGAGAAGACAACTTTGGCTGTGGGCATTGAATCGGGACAGACAGCCCATTAAAACCAGGATGGCAAATAGTTTTTTCATAGAGGATGCACAATTAAGAATCCTCTGAAAAATGCTACGATCGGCAATTTGTTAGCGCTCCAAGTTTGTCTGAGCGGTTTTTGGGTCTATCAGATGCGGTTTTGAGTGAATACCCGCCGGAGTTTTTTCAAAACAAACTCCCCTGGACCACTTCCGGGCGAATAGTCGGCTCCTGCAAATTCAACCCGCAGACGGCGTTGAGCCGCCGGACCCAATACCGGATTAGTTCGGGCGCGGTATCGTTTTCTTCCCCGCCATGAATGAACAGATAGGCGGTTTGCAACCCTTTTTCAAACCAGCCTTTGAGCCGCTCCACCCAGGCGTCGGTGCGCTCGTAATCGGTGCGGTGGCCTTCGTTGGCGACAAACCGCAGGACCAGCGTCGGGCTGGTCAGGCTCATGTGTAACACATCACGCCGACCGGCTACGTCGGTCATGACCAGATGGCGGTGGAGGGCGCACAGCCGTTCCAGCGTCTTTTCCCAAACCGCCGGTTTGCTGAACCAGTCGGGATGCCGGAACTCGACGGTCACTTCCAAGTCGTCGGGCAGGTTTTTCAGATAGGCTTCCAAAACCGGCCATTTGTCGGGGCCAAAATTCGGCGGCAGTTGTAAAAACGTTGTGCCCAGAAACTCTTCCAGGCTCAGTACGGCATTGACAAACTCCTCCGTTAAGGATTCGGCGGCTACCAGTGCCCGCTCGTGGCTAATGGCCTGCGGAAATTTCGGGCAATACACAAACCGGGGGCGAACCGGCGAGCCGACGGCTTCGGTTTTCCACTTGTCGATCATTCCCGTCGTCGGAATCTGGTAGTGCGTGCTGTTCAGTTCGATGGTGTTGAACTGACGGGTATAGTAATGCAAAAATTCGCGTTCCTTAGCCTGCGACGGATAAATCCGGCCCACGTACGTTTTGTTGGCCCAAAGCGGACCGCCAATGTACACCTCCGGCGAGGCCGTCGGCTCGACTTTCTCCCAAACCGTCTGGTTGAACGGGTGATCGGGTGGAAGCGTAAAATCGACCGTATCCACGTTGGGTAGTTTTCCAAAATCCATAGCCGTACGAATTGAGCTGTTTCTGTAAAACTACCAAATCCAGTGTTTCGTTTTTGCAGCCGTTCCGAATTGACTAATTTTGTGGAAGAATTTAAACTCTGATCACATCTGATGTTCTCTGATTAACTCTGTGTAACCACTTTAAAAACTATTACACAGGGTTGATCAGAGGAAATCAGGGTTTATCAGAGCAACGCCGTTTATGATTTCGAAGACGTATAATCCGAAAGATATCGAGGAAAAGTGGTACCAGTACTGGCTGGAAAACCGCTTTTTTCATTCCACGCCCGACGAGCGCGAACCATACACCATTGTCATTCCGCCCCCGAACGTCACGGGTGTGTTGCACATGGGCCATATGCTCAACAACACCATTCAGGATGTGCTGATTCGGAAAGCGCGGATGCAGGGTAAAAATGCCTGCTGGGTGCCGGGAACCGACCACGCGTCCATCGCGACGGAAGCGAAAGTGGTGGCGATGTTGAAGGAACAGGGCATTGATAAGCGGGACATTGGCCGGGAGAAATTCATTGAACACGCCTGGGAATGGACCCACAAATACGGCGGCATCATCCTGAAACAACTCCGGAAACTCGGCGCTTCCTGTGATTGGGACCGGACCCGGTTTACGATGGAACCGGTTTTGTACGATGCCGTCATCGACACCTTCGTCGATATGTACAACAAAGGCCAGATTTACCGGGGAGTCCGGATGGTCAACTGGGACCCGCAGGGCCGCACGGCGGTTTCGGACGAGGAAGTGATTACGAAGGAAGTCCAGCAGAAACTGGTCTATATCCGCTACGAAATTGCAGAGGGCATGGGGCATGGGGCAGAAGATAATGATCTCCTAAGCCCTCTGCCCTCTGCCCCAACCTACATCACGATTGCGACGGTTCGGCCGGAGACGATCATGGCGGATGCGGCCATTTGCGTCAATCCGAATGACGAACGGTATACGCATCTGCACGGCAAAAAAGCCCTGATTCCGCTGATTAACCGCGAAATCCCGATCATAACGGATGAGTACGTCACGATGGATTTCGGAACGGGTTGTTTGAAAGTAACGCCCGCCCACGATCCGAACGACTACGAACTGGGTATCAAACACCGCCTGCCGGTGATCGATATTCTGAACGACGACGGTACGCTGAACGACAAAGCGCAGATCTACGTCGGCCAGGATCGGTTTGCCGCCCGCAAAGGAATTATCAAAGAGCTGGAAGAAAAAGGCTATCTGGTCAAGGCCGAAGAGTACAAATCCAACGTCGGTTTTTCGGAACGGACCAACGCGGTGATCGAACCGAAACTGTCGCTGCAATGGTTTCTAAAGATGAAAGACCTTTCGAAACCGGCGCTGGAAAACGTCATGAACGACACGATCCAGTTGCATCCGCCGAAATTCAAGAACATGTACCGGTCCTGGATGGAAAACGTACACGACTGGTGCATCAGCCGCCAGCTCTGGTGGGGCCACCGGATTCCGGCGTTTTACATGAAAGACGGCACCATCATCGTTGCCAAAACGAAGAAAGAGGCACTGCGGATTGCCCGCGACAAATACCAGTTATTTGCGCTGAGCGAAACCGATCTGACGCAGGACGAGGACGTGCTGGACACCTGGTTTTCGTCCTGGCTCTGGCCGATGTCGGTGTTCATTCCATCAAACGATCCGAACGACCCGAAAGCCGCGCCGGGCGATCTGGACTATTATTACCCAACCAACGACCTGGTGACGGCCCCCGAAATTCTGTTTTTCTGGGTGGCCCGGATGATCATTGCCGGGTACGAATACAAAGGCCGCGAACCGTTCCAGAATGTTTATCTGACGGGAATTGTGCGCGACAAATTGGGCCGGAAAATGTCGAAATCGCTAGGCAACTCGCCCGATCCGCTCGACCTGATTGAGCAATTTGGGGCCGACGGCGTCCGGACGGGCATGCTGTTTAGCTCTCCGGCGGGCAACGATTTGCTGTACGACGAGAAGCTGGTGGAGCAAGGCCGTAATTTCTGCAACAAAATCTGGAACGCGTTCCGGCTGGTGAAAGGCTGGAAAGTGAGCGCGGATGTTGCCACGACCGAAAAACCGTTGGCGGTTTTATGGTTTGAGTCAAAGCTAAACCAGACGCTGACCGAGTTGGAAGACCACTTCAGCAAATACCGCATGTCGGACGCCCTGCATACGGTTTACAAGCTGATCTGGGACGACTTCTGTTCGCAATACCTCGAAATGATCAAACCGGGGTACGAACAGCAGGACCAGGTTCGGCCCATCGACAAAGTGACGTACGACGCCACGATTGATTTCTTCGAACGGCTGATGAAGCTGGCGCACCCATTCATGCCGTTCATTACGGAAGAAATCTGGCAGGAAATCAGTGCACGAAAACCGGGTGAAAGCATCTGCGTCTCGGATTATCCCGTCGCCGGAACCGTCGACAAGTCGTTGCTGGCGGATTTCGACACGCTGTTCGACATCATTTCGGCCGTTCGGAACCTCCGCAACAGCAAGCAAATCAGCCCAAAAACCGCCCTGCCGCTGGCGATCAAAACCGAGGACTCCGCCCGCTTCCGGCCGCTGGAACCCCTGATTCAGAAACTGGCCGTCGTTTCCGACGTCAGCTATGTAACTGAAAAAGCCGAGGGCGTTTCTTTTTTGATCAAAAGCACGGAGTTTTTCGTCAACATCGCCGGCGAAATCGACGTGGAGCAGGAACGGGCGAGCATTGAAAAAGAACTGGTTTATACGAAAGGCTTCCTGGAATCGGTGATGAAAAAGCTGTCGAACGAGAAGTTCGTCGCCAACGCCAAACCGGACGTGATCGAACGCGAACGCCAGAAACTGGCCGACGCCGAAGCGAAGATCCGGACGCTGGAAGAGAACCTGACGGCTCTCTAGTACCCACGGACTTTAGTCCGTGAGTTGCTAGTTACTCAACGAGGCAGCTAACACTCACGGACTAAAGTCCGTGGGTACTACAAAGCAAACGCAATATAGTTGCCGCCGATTTTCTGGCCCCGGCCCCCGCCAGCGGCAATGACGATGTATTGCCTGCCGTTCACTTCGTAGGTGATCGGCGTGGCAAAACCGCCCGCCGGAAGCTGGTATTCCCAGACGACTTTACCGGTTTTTTTATCAAACGCCCGGATTTTTTCGTCTTTCGTACCGGCGATGAACACCAGCCCACCCGCCGTTACGAGCGGCCCGCCGTAGCTGTCGGTGCCGGTCGTCGGAATGCCTTTTTTCGCCAGTTCGGGGTATTCGCCCAACGGCACCCGCCAGAGGTAGTCGCCGGTATTGAGGTCGATGGCGTTCAGCGTGCCCCAGGGCGGTTTAATGCCCGGATAGCCGTTCTGATCCGTAAACCGTTGCCACGTCTTCGGTACGTAAGCAGGCGTATACGGAAAACCGCCCTTCGATGCAGGCAACGTTCCCGCCGAAGCATTGGCGACTTTAGCCGAACCCGTCTCTTTGTTCAGCAGAAACCGCACAATGGCGTCGCGGTCTTTTTCCGGCAAATGCCCGAACGACGGCATTCGGCCACTCCCGGTTTTCAAAATCGTCTTGATCTCGTCGGCCGAGCGTTTTTTGCCAATGTCGACCAGAGCCGGTAATTCCGGCCCGCTGCCTTTCCGGTCCTGTCCGTGACAGGCCGCACAGTTGGCGATGTAAAGGGCGTTCCCGGCCGTCAGCGGAGCATCGGTCTTCGTCAGACTAGCCCGCTCCGTCATCACCAGTTCCCAGGGTTCCTCGTTTACGTTCTGGTAAAAAATACCGTCTGGATCGGCAGCATTACCGCCCCATTCGGCACCCCCACTGTAACCGACCAACAGCGTTCCCTGCGTGCTGGGCGGCAGGAATTTATGATTGCTTTGCAGTTTATCGAACCGCGCTTTCACGTACGCATTGGCTTCCGGTGACAAATTCGTCAGATCGGCTTCGGTAATGACCTGCCGGATCAACGGAGCCGGTTTGAGCGGATACTTCTGCGTCGGCCACGGATGCTCGCCCGGCAGCCCGCTGGTGGGCACCTTCCGTTCTTCCACCGGAAATAGCGACTGGCCCGTTTCCCGATCCAGTACATACACCAGGCCGTCTTTTGTGGCCTGTACAACCGCATCGACCGGTTTGCCGTTCCGTTTTAGCGTCATGAGGTTCGGCGGACAGGCTTGGTCGCGGTCCCAGAGGTCGTGGTGGATGGTTTGGTAATACCATTTCAGCTTGCCGGTTTCGGCCTGGAGCGCGATGATGCAATTGGCATACAGGTTTTTCCCCGCCCGATCACCGCCGTAAAAATCGGATGAGGGCGAGCCGGTTCCGAAAAAGACCAGACCCCGGTTTTCATCGACAACCATTCCGCTCCAGTTATTCACCCCGCCGATGCGTAGGTAAGCTTCTTTGGGCCAGGTATCGTAGCCAACTTCGCCGGGCTGCGGAATCGTATGAAACACCCATTTCAGCTTGCCGGTCACGACATCGAACGCCCGGATGTGGCCCGGAGCCGCGTCGCCGGACTCGGACACACTGGAGCCGATGATAAAGGTATTCCGGTACACGATTCCCGGCGACGTTGCCGTCACCGACAGTTTACTGACGTCGTGCTCGAGGTTGGTTTGAAGCCCTTCGTGCAGGTCTGCCCGGCCGTGGTTGCCAAAGGTTGGAATGATTTTCCCGGTTTCGGCATCGACGGCGTACAGGCTGGACCCGACCGTGTATAAAATCCGCCGGTCGTTGCCGGATGCCCAATACACCACGCCCCGGTTCGAGTTCAGCCGGTCGTTTTTAGAGGGTTCAAACCGCCACAACTCCTCGCCGGTCCCGGCTTTTACGGCAAAAAGCTTCAGTTCGGGCGTGGTTCCGTATAAAACGCCGTTGACGACAATGGGCTGACACTGAATCGCCCGGTCGCGACGCCGACCGGGGTTTTCGGGGTCCGGTTTTTCGGAAGCATCGTACATCCAGGCCACCTTTAGTGCCGAGACATTTTGCCGATTAATCTGTGTCAGGGGTGAATAGCGGTTTCCGGCTTTGTTGCCGCCGTAGCTGGGCCAGTCGCGGCCGGTTTCGAGGGGTATTTCCCGCTTTTGCATCCCGACGATGAGGCAACCGCTCACCAACAAACCCGTACGGAGTACATTACGGGCGTTGCATTTCAGGGAAACAGCAAAGTCGCGTGCAGACTGCCGGGTCCGTTGTTTATCAAACATCATAGGAGGTTTAGGAAAGACTCAGCCGACACGTTTACTCAACCGGCTTTTCAGGCGAAAATACTATTCTTTTGGCGAAAACTCATACGTCGCTTTGGGAAAAGCCATCCCTGGAGGCAGCACGAAACAGGCAATTCCTACAGTTATGCTACCGGAGAATGGTTACTTCGACGCGCCGATTAAGCCGCCGGGTTTCTTCCCGAGTATTGTCGGCAATGGGGCGGCTGCCACCGTAGGCTTTCGTCTGAATGCGGTCGGCTGATATACCTTTATTGACCAGGTAATTTTTCACGGCATTGACCCGGTTTTGCGACAAGGCCAGGTTCAGTTTGGCATCGCCAACGTTGTCGGTATGTCCCGAAAGCTCAATCCGAATCGCCGGGTTACGGTCCAGCGTCGCTACGAGCGAATCCAGTTGCGGATACGATTCAGGCTGAATTTCGTACGCCGATTGTTTAAACAGAAGATTATTGAGTCGATAGGTACGACCCGCTTCCAGGCTGGAGCCAAAGTTTTCGATTTTCGGAGCCGGAGCCGGTTTCGGCGTTATAACCGGCGGTTTTTGGGCAACCACGGAATCCGTCGGCGCGGGTTTGGGAGTCGACGGTTTAGTAACGGATGGCGCAGCGGGTTTAGGTTTGGTCGGCGTAGTTTTCCGAACGGGCGGTTTGGCATTCCGCATGTCGTCACGATACGCTAGCACGCGGAGATTGTATACGTTGTAGGGCCACTGAGAACTGACTCCGCCATATGGATTTCGTAAATCCTGCCGCCCTTCAAAATACTCGACGTTTTCTTCAATCAGATCGACTGAACGAACATTTTGGCCCGGGCGCTCGAAATGAGCTTCACACGAGATGGTTCTGACATCCCGCAAAACTACTCCGCGTGGATCATCAAGAATATCGTCGACTAATTCTCCATCGGCCCGGATGTTCTTGATGTATAACAACGCATATTCCCGTCGGGTTTTTGTATCATATAAGCGCCATGAATTAGGATGTCCAGGGCCGTAGATAGTAGCCCGTTGGGCTATGTCCCGGTCTTCGGCCACAAAATGCACGACCATTTTATGATTGGAATATTCCACTTTGACAACTTTTCCACCGCCTTTCACATTGCGCTGTGTGGGCTCGTAATCCCGCTGCGTAATCTTCTGCGCCGAAGCCCCTGTCAACCCGGCGATGGATAACCATAAAATCAAAAACAGACGTTTTACCATGTCGTTCATCCCATCTCTCCCGTTGTAAACGTATGAAGTTGGTTCTATAGACACCTTTTTCTCAACTTTTTGTTAACAAAAAGTAAATATTTACTCTTTTATTGCTAATTCTTGCAAAGAAAATACTATTTACACACTTTAAATCCCACATCTGCACACAAGCCGATCCGTGACGGTTTTCCATACCATGAAAAAGTGCGTTTTTTTAGATCGGGATGGTGTTCTGAATGAAGACCGAACTGATTATGTCTACCGAATCGAAGATTTTATCATTCCGACAGGCGTGGTCGAAGGCCTGCGGTTGCTGAAGAACGCCGGTTATCTGCTCATTGTGGTTACCAACCAGGCCGGAATTGCCCGGGGCCTGTACTCACGCGATGATGTGATGCGGTGCCACCAGTACCTGCAGGAACAGTGCGGTAACCTGCTGGACGATATTTACTATTGTCCTCACCATCCCGACTTCGATACGCAATCACTGCTCCGAAAACCGGATTCCCTGATGCTGGAAAAAGCCATCGCCAAATACAACATCGACGTCAGCCGCTCGTGGCTGATTGGCGATGCTCTGCGCGACATTCAGGCCGGAAAACGTGTAGGGGTCCGAACAGTTCATATCACGCATGACATACCTAAGCCACCCGTTGGTGATCAACAGGCGGCCAATCTACTGGAAGCATCCCGAATGGTGGTTGAACTGGCAACGGCGTCTTAAGCCACCTGCTCAACGGCAGCGGGCTGCTTTGGCTGCAACTGGCTGTCGTAAGCCGGGCACGCCCGACGCGCACAAGAACCCAGAGAGACAAGGGCAATCAGACCCAAAATAACGCTTACCTTTTTCATTTTCGTTGATTTTTCTGCGGACAACAGCCGCTGGCTGCTGTCCACAGGGCAAAAAATATGCTAGTTTAATTTTCCTGTTTCTCTAACTCTTCCACGGGTTCTTCCTCCTTCTCGGCTGCGGCTTCGGCGGCTTCGATTTCGCGCGTGTTCGGAGCCGTTGGGTTCGTGTAGCCCAGAATTTTGAGCATTACTTCGCTGTCCTGCTCCGGGGCAAAAAGCCGGGTTGTCAGATTGCCATCTGCGTCGCGGTCGACGATGACGTGTTGCGGGGCCGGAATCAGGCAATGCTGAATACCGCCGTAGCCGCCCAGCGATTCCTGGTACGCGCCGGTATGGAAAAAGCCAATGTACTGTTCTTCGGTATCCTGCTCAAAAATGGGCAGGTACAAGTCGGCGCTGTGGGCTTCGGTATTGTAAAAATCATGCGAGTCGCAGGTCAAACCGCCCAGGTTCACTTTCTGGTACGGATTGTCCCAATTGTTGACCGACAGCATAATGTACTTTTGCCCCAGGCCCCACGAATCCGGCAACTGCGTAATGAACGATCCGTCGATCATATACCACAGTTCCTTGTCGTTTTGCAATTTCTGGTCGATTACTTTGTATATAACGGCGCCACTCTCTCCTACCGTATAACTGCCAAACTCCGTAAAGATGTGCGGCACCGGAACGTTATTTTTGTTGCAGATCCACTGGATGCTTTCCACGATCTGGTCCACCATCGCCTGGTAGTCGTAGGTGAACTGAAACGAGGTCTGGATCGGCATGCCGCCCCCGATATCGATCGAATCCAGATCCGGGCAGATTTTGCTCAGTTCGCAGTATTTGTACATAAACCGGCTCAACTCGCTCCAGTAATAGGCGCTGTCTTTGATCCCGGTATTGATGAAAAAGTGGAGCATCTTCAGCTTGAACTTCCCGCTGTTCTGGATTTTCGAGCGGTAGAGCTCGTTGATGTCGCTGTAGCGAATGCCCAACCGGGACGTATAAAATGCGAAGTTCGGTTCTTCGTCGGTCGCAATCCGGATACCCAAATTAACCGATTCGGCCGTCACTTGTTCTTCGTAGGCTTCGATCTCTTTCAGGTTATCCAGCACCGGCACCACGTTGAACCCATCGTTCAGCAGTTCACTGATGTATTGGGTATACAGCGGACGTTTGTAACCGTTGCAGATAATAAAGGTATTCTTGTCAACCTTTCCGTCTTTGTATAATTCCCGGATCAGCGGCACATCGAATGCCGACGAGGTTTCCAGGTGAATTTTATTTTTCAGAGCTTCCTCCAGCACAAACCGAAAGTGCGACGACTTCGTGCAGTAACAGTACGTATACGTGCCTTTGTAGTTATACCGCTTCATCGCATTCTTAAACAGCATGCGGGCGTGTTCGATGTGTTCGGTAATCTTGGGCAGATACGTTAGTTTCAATGGGGTCCCGTACTGTCTGATGATGTCCATCAGGGGAACGTTGTTGAACAGCAGGTGATTGTTTTCCACTTTGAATTCGAGTGTCGGGAACTCAAAGGTCTGTTCGATCAGGTCGTTGTAGCTTTTCATCCTTTCGGCAGAAGCATAAAAGAGTGTTCTAGGTTTTTGAAAAAGTCTGCGAAAATGCCATAAAAAGAGCAGCTTTGCAATGGGGCGGAAACCTGTTTACAAAAACAAAATGTAAGCCAGACCGGATGCCTGATTGTCAAGCTGCTGCGTGATTGTCGACTCGCAGTAGAGAAAACGAAAAAAAGCGGTTTTTGATTCGGGAATGTTCGTTAATTTTTAGAATGTCATCGACCGGCGTGGAGACTCAATAATCGGTTTTTCAGAGGCTTCAAACGGCTTTTCGGTTTCCTATCAAAAGAACTTGTATTTTTAACGCCACATCTTTGACCGAATGAAGCCACTATCCATTCATTTTATTTCCATTGGCGGTAGCGTCATGCACAACCTGGCTATTGCGCTCCACCAGCAGGGACACCACATCACCGGTTCCGACGATGAAATTTACGAACCATCCCGGACCCATCTTGAAACATACAATTTATTGCCCGCGCAAACCGGCTGGCATCCGGAAGTGATTCATGCCGGACTCGATGCCGTGATTCTGGGCATGCACGCCCGGGCCGACAACCCGGAATTGCAGAAAGCCCGAGATCTGAATCTGCCGGTTTACTCCTACCCTGAATTTGTCTACGAGCAAAGCCAACACAAACAGCGCGTCGTGGTGGCCGGAAGCCACGGTAAGACGACCATCACGTCGATGATCCTGCACGTGCTCAAACATCATGGCCGGAACTTCGACTACCTCGTCGGCGCTCAGATCGAGGGTTTCGATACGATGGTGAAGCTGACGACCGAGGCTCCCGTGATTGTGATCGAAGGCGATGAATACGGCACGTCGCCCCTCGACCCTCAGCCGAAATTCTTACACTACCACCCACACATCGCCTTAATCAGCGGCATTGCCTGGGACCATGTCAACCTGTATCCCACCTACGAGCAGTATGTTCGTCAGTTTGAGCTTCTGGCCGACGGCATGGGCAAATCCAGCACCCTTATTTTCGATGATACTGATGATATGCTGGATGTCGTCGCGCTGAAAGAACGGGAGGATGTGACCCGGCAACCCTACGATGTCCACTCCTACCGGATTGAAAACGGGAAAACGGTTTTACTCACCAAAGATCAGGGCGAGGTACCGGTTTTGGTGTTCGGTGAACACAACATGAAAAACATCAGCGGAGCGCTGGCCGTCTGCGACCATCTTGGCATCACGGAAGAAATGTTCTACGAAGCGATTCAAAGCTTTAAGGGAGCTAGCAAACGACTGGAGAAAGTAATCGATACCGACTCGAAGATTATCTTCCGGGATTTTGCCCACGCGCCCTCGAAAGTGGAAGCCACCACGGCCGCCGTGAAAGCGCAATACCCCAAGCACCGGCTGGTGGCCTGCGTCGAATTGCATACGTTCAGCAGCCTGAACAAAACGTTTCTGGGCCAATACCGCGATAAGCTGGATCAAGCCGATGTGGCTGCGGTTTTTTACAGCCCGCACACGCTGGAGGTGAAACACCTCGCCCCCATCGCCCCGGCCGAGATCGTCACGGCCTTCGACCGGCCCGATTTACAGGTGTTCACGGAATCAGCCGCCCTCGAACAGTTTTTAAAGAGTCAGCAAAATGGCCAACCCACGGTTTTCCTCCTGATGAGTTCTGGAACGTTTGGCGGCATGAGTACCCACGGACTTTAGTCCGTGTGAGCTGAAATAACCATGAAGTTGATAATAACTCCTGATTAGTTTAAGAATCTCGCACGGACTAAAGTCCGTAGGTACGTTACTTCAGCAAATACGCCACCAGATCGGCGAGTTGTTGCTCCGACAGCCCCAGCGAAGCCGGGTCGGGCATCAGGCTGGTGCTGTATTGTTTGCGGGACGCAACCTGAGCCGCCGGGATCGTGTGCTTCTGTCCGGCGGCATCCTTCATGACGATGGCCTGTTGGCCGTCGCTAATCAGAAACCCGTAATAGGTCTGCCCATTCTTCTTCGTAATCAGCCAGGGCTCGTAACCGAAGGCCAGCCCGGCGCTCGGATTCAGGATGGCATCCAGCAAGCCGTTCCGGTCGAATTTCTGGTGAATCTTTGTGAGTTCGGGGCCAATGTCTTTCCCCAACTCCCCGTGCCGGTGGCAGGTCGCGCAGGTGGTTTTGAAGACCGTCAGCCCGGCGGTTTCGTTCCCACTCAAAGCTGCAATTTTTTTTAGGGACAGAGCGACCGAACTACCCGCCCGCGTGAAGTAATCGCCCGCCATCGTCCGAACGCTCTGGTCGGGATTAGTAAAAATGATTTCGCTGATGGCCGGTTTCAGGTTGTCGGGCAACTTTTTCTCGGCCGCCAGACCGACCAGCAGTTTCCCGCCTTCCGGATTAGCGGCCATTTCCTTCGCCAGCTTCACTTTTTCGTCGGCCGGGGTATATTCCTCCATCAGCTTTTGCCGCATCGCCAGCGCCTTTTGCTCGGCATCCGACAGTTTGGGCGGCATCACCTCATCCCAGTTCAGCAAGGTGGCCCAGTCATTCGACCGGCGAAAATTGGTCCAGTAGTCGGCCTGTTGCGCGACGGTTTTGTCGTTGTGTTTGGTTAGCTCCACCATCGCTTTAGCCGCTGCCGGGTCTTTGATAAAACCGAGGGCGACAATGGCCTGTTTACGGGCATCGGCGTTCAGGGTTGGAGCCAATGCCCGTTGTTTCATCGACTCGACGGCACTGGCCGGATGCAGCCGCCAGAGCAAGTTGGCGGTTTTTTGGTCCCACTGAAGTGGGTTGGCCGGTATAGCCGGTTTTAACGCGGCATACAGGGCTTCTTCTTTTTTATCGGCAGCGATGCCCAGGGCTTCCATGTAAAACCGGTCGGTTCCATCATAGCCATTCGCAAGCTTCACCAGCAGGTCTTTGCATTGCTCGAACGGTACATCTCGCAGGGCAATGGCGACTTCCCGTCGAACCGCCGGAGACGGATCATCGACCACCTGCCGGGCCAGCGCCACCACGTCCGGTTGCACCTGCTTCAAGGCCCGGAACGCCGTGATCCGCAGATCGACCTGATCGGATTTCAACAACTCCTGCACTTTCTGCTGTCCTTTCGGCCCGAGTTGGGCGAGCAGCCAAACCGCCCGTGCCCGGTGATACGGGTTCGGTGCGGTCAACAGCTTAGAAACCGGTTTGACAACCTTATCGCCCTGCGCCCGTAGTTTTTCAAATCCCAGCATCCGGACGTTCACCGCCGGGTTCATCAGCGCCAGAAGCTGGCCTTTGGTTTTGGCGAGGTTCAGCGTGGGCGATTTCAGCTTTTTACCTTTAGGCGTAATCCGGTAAATCCGGCCGTAGCCTTTTGCATCTTTCATCTGGTGCCCGCCCACGACCGGATCGAACCAGTCGGCGATGTACAAAGCGCCGTCTGTACCCACGGCCACGTCGCTCGGCCGGAACCACTTCCGGATGTCGTCCCGGATGTCGTTCCATTTGTATTCTTCGTCGACTTTCGGAAAGGTGCTGATGAAGTCGGTGCGGAGCATTCGGTAACCAGCGCCCTGCGGTTCGGGTTTGTAGCTGAAGATGACATTCCGGCCCGCTTCGCAGCTCAGCAGCAGTCCCCGGTAGTTGGCGCCCAGTTCGTCGCCTTCATACACCACCATGCCGGTCGGCGAACCGGCCCCGCTGATATCACCCGCCGGAACCACTCCGGGGTCTTCCTGGTGCCAGTGGGCCGTCGGCACATCTTGCCCCGGCCGCTGGTCGCCCTGCCAATACCGGGTGCCGTCCTGACTAAAGTAGCCCATGTTGCCGCCTTCCATAAGCCAGCTTGTCCGGCAAGCCACCACCTGATCGTCGTTGTCGTTTTGCCACAGATTACCGTACGAGTCGAGGGCGGTTTCGTAGTTATTCCGGAAGTTGTGCCCCATCACCTTCAGGCCGGTTCCGTCGGGGTTGATCCGCAGGGCCAGACCGCCCACCCAAACCCGACCGTCGTCGCTGACCTGGTTGCCTTTGTTAAGTTTGTTGTAGGGCGTGCCGCCGGTGTAGAGGCTCCCCGACCGGAGCGTCCAGCCCGCCTTGTCCGTAACGATATGCGGCCCGGCATTGCCGGTGTTGAAATACCACTTGCCATCAGGTCCGGCCACCAGCGCGTGCAGCGAGTGGTCGTGGTCAAGTCCGCCGAAACCGGTCAGGAAAATTTCTTTCTTATCGGGTTTATCATCACCGTTTTCGTCGGTATAGATGACGAGATTGGGAGCTGCCGACACGATGGTTTTGTTGCCGATCACGGCAATGCCGAGGGGCGACACCAGGTCTTTGTCTTCCACGTAGACCTTCGCTTGATCGGCCTTGCCATCGCCGTCGGTATCTTCCAGAATCATGACCCGCTCGCCGTTCGGATGGTCGAGCCGGGTGTCGGGTTTGTTGTTAAAGTTGCGATAGTTGACGGCTTCGGTGACCCAGATCCGACCCCGGGCATCGACATCGATGTTGGTGGGGTTGTAGAACATCGGAGCCTCCGCCCAGACCGTCGCTTCCAGGTCGTCGGGCAGGTACAACTGACCGGAGTCAGATGCCATAAACCGCCCTTGTTGAAACGGTTCGGAAGGCCCCGGTGAGGCAGGCAACCACTGGTCCGATTGTTGCAGTTTCAACCCCCAGAGAGCAAGACCTCCCAGCAGGATGGCGGTTGTAAAGAAGGGGTAAGGAGTAGGGATGGCAACCTTCATGAGCTAGTGTTCCACGTGGAATAATTACCTGAAAAACAACATTTAAGCGCTGGTAAACCTATTATAATAAGTGATTATCTCACAAAATCGTGGAACAGTAACAAAACCGCCCTACGACAGAATCTCTCTCACAAACTTATTATTATAAGTGTAACTTTCCAACATGTTTTTCCCCTCAGGCACAGCACCTTCTATGTGGACCCAACCCTGGTACTGAATGTCGTCCATCGCCTTCCGGACCTCGGGGTAATTGACCTTCCCCTGCCCTAGCAGAAAGCTATTTTCCTTAAAGTGGAATTCACAGATCTGTTTTTGCTTCCCCAACCAGCGAATTTCCTTTAAAATATTATATCCCATCACCGTGGAGTTGCATACATCGTAATACACCTTCACAGCCGGCGATCCGACCGCATCGATGATCGCCATGTGCTCTTCAGCACTGAGCCACGACTCGATGGCCAGCACCACCCCGGCCTTCTCGGCTTTGAGGGCCACGGCTTTCAACCGCTCAATAACAACCCGCGTTCCCTCGGGATCGTTTTTTAAATCGCCTTTGTTGAAGAACGCCAGCAGGATGTTTTTGGCCCCCAGCGCCCGGGCTACGTCGACGCTGTCCTGCACCCATTGTTCGGCCCGCGGGTCGGACTTGTACGGGACATTGTTCAGCTCGCCGAGGGCCAGCCCGCCGATCCGGACCCCGGTGCGTTTGGCGGCTTCGCGCCAGGCTTTCTGCTGGTCTTGCCGGCGAAGGTGCATGTCGTTTTTTTCGGAGCCCATATTTACCTGGATACCGTCGAGTCCGATGGTTTTGGCCACGTCGAACGCTTCGAGTTTGCTCGACTGCCCGATCGACCAGTCGCAGGCCCCGATCAGAAACCGCTTGTCCTTTAACGATTGTAAACTACTTTTATAAGTCGATTCGGGGAAAGCTAGCTGGGTACTTACGCCCAGAAAGCCTAAAGTCTGTCGGAGGGCCGTACGTCGGTTCATGGTGTTCAGGAATAGATTTTGTTCAAAAGTACAGGCTAAATATCATTTTCACTCGTTGCCAACGGGTTAGGTTACTTTTTTTTAACCATGTTCCAACCGTTGATGGAACGCGCGGGTCAGTAGGATGAAATTATATGTTGGATGAACGAGCGTTAGTTGACGGCTGTCGACATAAGGACCGAACTGCTCAGCGAAAACTGTACGAGTTATTCGCCAGGAAGCTTTTTGTGGTCAGCCAACGGTATACCAAAAACCGGGACGACGCCGAAGACGTGTTACAGGATGCTTTCGTAAAAGCCTTCCAGCATATTGATACGTTCCGGTTTGAGTGCCCACTGGAAGCCTGGTTAAAGCGCATTGTGATCAATACCGCCCTCAAACACATCCGCAAGCAGAAGCCCTGGCAAAACCAGACTGAGCTGGAGGATGTGGCCCCCGGAGCTCTGCCGCAGACGGAAGACAGCCTATCGGGTCTACACTATCAGCAATTGTTGAAGATGGTGCAGGAGCTCCCGCCGGGATGTCAGGCCGTGTTTAACTTATACGCCATTGAAGGGTACACACACCCCGAGATTGCAGAACTATTAGATATTTCAGAAGGTACATCGAAATCGCAGTTTTCGCGGGCACGCATGTTACTGCAACAGAAGATTCAGAACGAGCGTCCAATTCCAAGATGAGTCACTCGAAAGACGAAAATCAATTTAACGAAGAATGGCGAAGCCTCTTCGAAAATGCTGCCGAAAGCCCATCCGATGAGCTTTGGGACCGCATTGCCCGTCGTCTCGACGAGGAGGAGAGTGAGCCGATTATTCCGCTCTGGACCCGGTTTCGGCCGTGGGCCTACGGAGCGGCCGCGTCCCTGCTTGCCATTTTGCTCGGCTGGTGGACCATCCAGTCGACCCAAAATACCGAACCCAATCGGCCCATTGCCGGTCAAACCAGTACAGCCCCAAACCGGCCTGGCAACCCGACCAATGACCAACTGGCCAAACGCGAAAAACCGTCGGCCGAAACCGCAACGGATCTAAAATCACAAACCGGAAACGCTGGAACGTCTGATGAAAGCATAGCCGCCAACCGTCAGACTCGCGTACCCCAACGTGCCGCCGATGCACCGGAACTGGAACGAACCGCAACCGCCGGAACTATCGACAGCATTATTAAGGATCAGTCGGTTTTAGCCGGACGCCGGAAAACGTCCCCTGCGCCCCCTGCCACGAAGAACCCGGCAGAGGTTCACCCTACGGATGCCGTCCGACTGGCCGATGCCCGGCGGAACCCGCGCACGCGCCGGGCCCAACCCGGCACCGAAGTGAGTAAACCGATGCCCGAAGTGCCGCAGCCGGTTTCTGAATCGACGGAACTCGTGGCCCGGTCGGCGGCACCCGCTGCCCTGGCTCCCGAAGCTGCCGATCAACGGGTGGCGTTTGAGGCTACATACATCAAAAGCAAAGCCATTACCCTGAAAAATCCGCGCCCGATCAGCCGGATTATCTGGTACCGCGCTCCCGAACCAGCCATTGAACCGCAGGAAAAAGGACGCTCGAAAAAAGAATACTGGGCGGCTGTGTCGGCTACACCTGTGTCGTTCAACCCGATGGCATCGGTTTATTCAAATGCCAGTCTCAACCAGCCTTATGTATCATCGAATTCGATTCAATTGAGCAGCCGCCAGCAAAGCTCGGCTTCCCTTCAGAATCAGGCGCAACTTTCAATGGCCTGGCAGGCCAGTTCAGGCGTGCGTTTTAGTAAACACTGGTCAGTTGAAGCCGGTGTTCAGTACCTCAATGGTCGTTCGCAGACCCGCAACAACGCTTCGGTGACGAATGTCTTTACCAACCAGACCGAAAGTCTGCTGGTCAATGCCATTCGGAACAGCAGCCCGACGGTGGCTCAAAACTCGCCAACGGCCCCCGCTGATCCGAGTTTGCTGCCGGGTGCCTCGAACGACAAGTCGAATGTTGTCAGCCCGTCGTATCAGGCCGTTATTCCGGCCGAGCAATTGGTGTCAAATAACTTTCAGTATTTACAAGTACCGGTGCAGTTTGGCTACCATATTCTGCCCGGGCGAAAAATTAACTACTCAATTCTGGGTGGTCTGATGGCGAATGTTTTCCTGAAAAATACCATTGGTACGCTCGAAGTTAACCCAGACGATCAGGTATACCGGCCGATGACCCTGGCGGGTACCGCCGGTTTACGGATTAATTACCATCCGACGCACCATTGGTCTGGTTCGCTGACCGGCTCCTACCAGCAGGCCCTCCAGGATGGGGCACAGACGGAATCGCAGGTTCAGGTCCGTCCGCAGGCTATCGGCGTTGGTTTTGGCCTTAACTACCATTTTTAATTAGGTATTTTAAGAGGTAAAAAGGCATTTTTTAACCCACTCAAGCCGAATTTCTTACTAATTTTTATTTTTTCTAATTATTTTTTAGTCCCCTTCCAACCAATTCATTTCCAATCGGGTCTTTATCCTTGAGCGCTCACGTGATAGAACAAAATCCGATTTGCGATGAGAAGAGTAGCACTTGTTTCCGGTACACTGGCAACGGCTTTTTTACTAACGACAGCCGCTTGCCAGACAAACACCACACCAGATCCCGGTAATTCCGGCGAGGGCGGTTTGCAAGCGACGCCCGAAGCCCGGTTATTTGCCCAAAAAACGAATGACTTCTCCTTCGATTTCCTGAAACAGGTCAACGAAGAGCAGAAGAAGGAGGAGAATATTTTTGTCTCTCCCCTGAGTTTGCATACGGCGCTCGGTCTGCTCCTGAACGGGGCTGCCGGACAGACGGCGGACGAAATGAAGAAAGCGATGCACTTGGAAGGCGTTTCGCTGGCCGATGCCAACCAAACCTATGAGTTTTTACAAAAAGCGCTTCCCACCGCTGATCCGAAAGTAACAACAAAACTGGCTAACTCGATTTGGTACCGCAACGGTTTTCCCGTTGAACCGGCGTACCTCGATGCCACCAAAAAAACGTTCAACGCCCAGGTATCGGGGGAAAATTTCAGTAATCCAACCCCGGTTATCAACAAAATTAACCAATGGGCGAGCGACAACACCAACGGAAAAATCAAAAATGTTATTCAGGAAATTAAGGAAGAACAGGTCCTGTTTCTGCTAAATGCTCTTTACTTCAAAGGCGACTGGAAATACCAGTTTGATCCGAAAAGCACCAGCGATTCACCGTTTAGCCTGGCGTCGGGTTCCGAAAAACCAGTCAAAATGATGACCATGACCGCCGGGCTTCGTCATGCGTTTCGGCCCACCTACGGAGCTTTCGAACTACCATACGGCGATGGAACTTACTCCATGACGGTTTTACTGCCGAACGAAAACTCCTCCGCCGACGCGCTAATCAACAGCCTGAATGCGACCGAATGGGCCGACCTGCAAACCGCCATGAAGGAAAGCAAGCTGATGATTGGCCTGCCGAAGTTCACACTGGAATACGAAGCACAACTGAACAACGTCCTGGCTAAGATGGGCATGTCCACGGCGTTTTCGGATCGGGCAGATTTCTCCGGGATCAGCAAGAGCCAGGGCCTGAAGGTCAGCTACGTCAAACAAAACACGTTTGTGGCTGTCGATGAAAAAGGCACCGAAGCAGCCGCTGTCACCAGCATCGGCGTCGAAGTAACGTCAATGGGGCCCTCGCTTTTCTGTAACCGGCCGTTCGTCTTCCTGATTACCGAAAAAGGAACGGGTTCGGTGCTGTTCATGGGTAAGATTGTCAACCCCGAAACCGCCACGCAGCCATGAAACTGATGCTAACGCTGGTTTCCGCAATCGTGCTGATGGCGGCATCCTGTAACGATACCGTGAACGCGACACTCGAACCGCTGTCGGCAACGAATGTCGCGGGTAGTTACAAACTGGTAGAACCGTCGTCTAAGTATTCAGTGACCCTGATCCTGACACCGGATTCGGCCAGCGTAGAGGTAACCGGCCGGATCGCTTACCGAGTCACGGGTCGGTCGGCGGTCAACCAGTATTTCGGTTCCCTGACCGGTTCGGCAGCCTCCAACGAGATCCAGATCAGTGCACTGGGAAGTACCAAAATGGCCGGGCCGGAAGATGCCATGCAGTTTGAAACCGATTATTTCAACAAACTCCAGGCCGCAAAGCGCTATGAAATTACCGGAAACCGGCTACGCTTGCTGACGGATAGCAACAACGCGCTGGTGTACGAAAAGGAAAAGTAATACAACCTGAAAAAAAACGGAGTGGGGCCGGTAAGAATCCACACCAGCCGGTCTCCTCCTGAAGATTTTGACCTCTGATTCATTGTGCAAACCGGATTGCCCGGCGGCTCTGCCTGCCGGGCAATTTTTTATTCTTTTATTCCAACTATTCCGGTAGTAGCAGGGTCTATAAGTCATACCTAAACAACCTGTTCCTATGCGACTTACGCTCTACCTTTTCCTCGGCATCCTTCTGGCCGGCCTGAACGCCTGCACCGACCAATGCAAAGAAACCCGGACCTTCCGGCAGTTTACGCCCGTGACCCTGACGATTGCCCAGGTTCGCAACGGGATCCAGGCCGAACAGCCCCGCACGCTTGTCAATCCCGGCAAGATTTACACGAAAGACGGTTTTCTGCTCATCAACGAAATCAAGGAAGGCATTCACGTGATCGACAATCGCAATCCGTCGTCACCCAAAATGGTGGCTTTTCTGCGGATTCCGGGCAACGGCGATATGGCCATTCGCAACAACGTGCTCTACGCCGATAGCTACATGGATCTGGTGGCTTTCGATATCAGCGATGTGCAGAATATTCGGGAATTGAACCGTGTAAAAGATGTTTTTCCAAATGGGCAATTCGATGGCGGTTTCTGGAGTATAAACGCTCAACAAGCCATTATCAACGACCAGAAAGTCGAATACGTCACGCAAACCGTCCAGACCAATTGCGAAAACACCCTGACAAACGGCGGGTGCCCGAACTGTATGTTCTGGGATATGCGGGGCGGGGTGGTTCAGAACTTCAATTCGGTCCAGTCCGGCGCCAACGCACCCGCGCCAAGCACCAACGGCACCGGCGGCTCGATGGCCCGGTTTACGTTGTACGACAACTACCTGTATACCGTCAGTCAGTCGGATATGCAACTGTTCGACATCAAAACGCCCTCAGACCCGAAACCAGGCAACAAAATTAACTTGGGCTGGGGCATCGAAACGATTTTTCCGTACAAAGACAAGCTGTTTATTGGGGCGCAATCCGGCATGCACATTTACGACAACAGCAACCCCGAAAAACCGGTCCGGATGTCGACCTTCGAACACGCCCGTGTTTGCGACCCGGTGGTGGTTCATGAGGATAAAGCCTACGTGACGCTGCGGTCGGGCTCGCCCTGCCAGGGCTTTACCAACCAACTGGAAGTCGTCGACGTGTCGAACCTGTACAACCCGCGTTTGCTGAAAACCTACCCGATGAAAAACCCGCACGGCCTGGGCATCGACTTCCCGAACCTGTTCATTTGCGAAGGCGCTTACGGGCTGAAAACGTTCAATGCCGCCGATGCGATGAAGATCGATCAACTGGAACATCTCGACGGTTTCCATGCCTTTGATGTGATTCCGCTCGGCAAATCGCTGCTGCTGATCGGCATGGACGGTTTTTACCAGTACGATTACAGCAATCCGAAAAAACTGCGGTTGCTCAGCAAGATTCCGGTTCAACGCCCTTACCCGGCCAGCTAATCCGTCGCGATCACGATGAAAACGATAGGAAGCAAAACCGTTTGGCTCCTTTGCCTATTTGCCTTGCCGGTGTGCGCACAGAAAGCCCGATTTAAGCCGGTTTTTACGAACATGACCGAATTCGGTATGTCGTTCGGACAAGTGCGTTATAATGTCACAAACTTCACGGAAAACGTCAGCAAACGCCAGACCATCACGGCCCAGACCTTCAACGGGGTACAGCTACGGCCCAAGTTGGCCGTGGGCGGAACGGTGGGCGTCGACTGGTACACCTCGGCCCTGCTGATGCCGGTTTGCGCGGGTGTACGCTATGATCTGGCCCAACCCGGGAAGAAGAACCTACGGGTATTTACAAGTCTTGATACGGGCTACGGTTTTGCCTGGTTGAACGAAGACCCCACGGGCTACGAAACCCGGGGCGGCTGGGTGATTTCGCCCGGCATCGGTTTTCGGATCGGGCGGCCACAGAACGCCAACTTCATTCTGTCGCTGAGTTACAAACGCCAGGAAGCCGAGGCCGACAAACCGCTGGGCTGGAACGAGATTTATAAATTTGAAAGCCGGGTGTATAACCGGGTTGCCCTGCGAATCGGGCTGAGTTTTTAACAAAAAAGTCCCGGCGAAAACCGGGACTTTCTATTTCCATTGGATTATGGATCAGCGTTAAACCATCGCAAATTTGTGCTGATTCCGTTTACGATCGTTCTCGTCGAGGTAAATCTTCCGAATCCGCATCGACTTCGGCGTTACTTCCAGGTATTCGTCTTTCTGAATGTACTCCATCGATTCTTCGAGTGAAAACGAAATTTTCGGCGCAATCTTCACGTTGGCATCCGAACCGGAAGCCCGCATGTTGGTCAATTGCTTGGCGGTTTGTACGTTCACCACGATGTCGTTCTGGCGGTTGTGCTCGCCGATGACCTGGCCGGTGTACACCTCATCGCCCGGTTCGATGAAGAACACACCCCGATCCTGCAATTTGTCGATGGAGTAGGCCGTGGCCGTACCGCTGGTCATCGAGATCAACGACCCGTTAATCCGCTCCGGAATGGCGCCCTTGTACGGTTCGAAACTCTTGAACCGGTGCGTCATCACGGCCTCGCCGAAGGTGGCCGTCAGGACGTTCGACCGCAACCCGATCAGCCCGCGCGACGGAATTTCGAATTCGAGGTGTTGCAAATCACCTTTCGGTTCCATGATCAGCAACTCGCCTTTCCGCTGCGTCGCCAGTTCGATCACTTTTCCGGCGGTTTCTTCCGGTACGTCCACCACCAGCGTTTCGACCGGCTCCAGGCGGTTTCCGTTGTCGTCAAATTTGTACAACACCTGCGGCTGGCCCACCTGCAATTCGTAGCCTTCGCGACGCATGGTCTCGATCAACACCGACAAGTGCAGGATGCCCCGGCCGTAGACCAGGAAGCGGTCTTCGCTGTCGGTATTTTCCACACGCAGCGCCAGATTTTTCTCGGTTTCTTTATACAACCGGTCGCGGAGGTGCCGCGAGGTCACAAATTTACCTTCTTTACCGAAGAACGGCGAGTTGTTGATCGTGAACAACATGCTCATCGTCGGCTCATCGACCGCAATCCGGGATAAGGCTTCCGGTTTCTCGGCATCGGTCAGCGTATCGCCGATCTCGAAATCTTCCAGACCCGTAACGGCGCAAATATCACCGCACTGGACTTCGGCCACTTTTTGTTTTCCCAAGCCTTCAAAGGTTTGCAGTTCTTTGATCCGCACTTTCTTGATCACATCGCCGACTTTCACCAGCGCCATGTTGGCGCCCTCTTTCAGCGTCCCGCGCACCACCCGGCCAATGGCAATCCGGCCCACGAAGGCCGAATAATCCAGCGAGGTAATCTGCATTTGCGGTGTGCCTTCCACCACCGGAGCGGCCGGAATCGTTTCCACAATCGTATCGAGCAGGTAGGTAATGTCGCCCGTCGGTTTTTGCCAGTCCGGGCCCATCCAGCCCTGTTTCGACGAACCGTAGACCGTTGGGAAGTCCAGTTGTTCCTCGGTCGCGCCCAGGTTGAACATCAGGTCGAATACTTCTTCGTGAACTTCCTCCGGCCGGCAGTTTTCCTTGTCCACCTTGTTGATGACCAGAATCGGTTTCAGGCCCAGTTGGAGGGCTTTGCTCAACACAAACCGGGTTTGCGGCATCGCGCCTTCGAAGGCATCGACGAGCAGGCAAACGCCGTCGGCCATTTTCAGCACGCGCTCCACCTCGCCCCCGAAATCGGAGTGGCCCGGAGTGTCGATAATGTTAATTTTAACGTCTTTGTACCGAACCGATACGTTTTTCGAAACGATCGTAATACCCCGCTCCCGCTCCAGATCGTTGTTGTCCAGAATCAGGTCACCGAATTCCTGGTTTTCCCGAAAAATCTTGGAGGCATGAATAATCTTGTCGACCAGCGTCGTCTTACCGTGGTCAACGTGTGCTATGATAGCTATGTTGCGAATAGATTGCATACAAGGTTGAAAAATAGAGCAAAGACATGAGACAAAAGACGGTGCTCGTCAATCTGCGAAATGGCTTGGTCTTAGGCGGTTTTCGGTTGTCTTGTCTATGAAGCCGCAAAGATACGGAATTTTTGGCTGAATAACAGTATTTTACAATTTATTAACCTACAGAAAAACAAAAAGCCGGGTTGCCCCGGCCATAAGTACAATTACGAAGGTACGAATCAGAACTTCGGACAACCGCAGGCGTTTTTCTTCCGGAACAAGCCCCATAGGAAGCCTTTTTTCTTCCGATACCCCCGGTTTTTTTTTCGTTTATAATTCAACGCAGTTTTTAGTTCATGGCTCGCCGATTTGACCTCAGCCGCTTCAACCGGCGCTTCCAGCGGAAGCATCAGACTCACTGTCAAACCCACTAGAAATAGCTTTTTCATAGTTTCTCCGGCTCTTCTATCTCTTAAAACGCTTAGACAGACGAAAGTTACATAAAGATTCTGAAGTTTTTGTTACCACCTCAACGCATAAAAAAATACCGTCGCTCTCACGACGGTATTTTCATTAACGGGGCCCCCGGCTGCGTTGTGAGCGGTATCCATATTGCTGGGGTGCTCCGCGACGATACCCGTTCCGATACTGGGGAGAACGATAATAGCGTCGGGGGTGCGATTTATAATACACTCTCGGCGGTGGAGTCACAATCACCGGTGGCCGACGATAATACCCATAAGGCGCATACGGAGCATATCCGTATCGGGGATACCCATAATCGGCTCTTACACCAACGCCTACAGAAGGTGCGCAACTGGCCAGGACAATCCCCAGCAGTGCAATCACCAGTACTGAACTCAGTTTATGCGTTTTCATGATGCTAACAGTCTACAGTTTCACACCGAAGTGTCTGTTAGACTGATTTGGTGTACTAAGGTTTAACGCAAAAACGGAGAAAGTTGTTCTTTTTTCCGGATGCCAGATCCGGTTACACCTTCAGGCGGTTTTTGAGGTAATTCAGCGTGATGTTGTAGGCATCGGCTGTAGCTTCTTTGTTGTACCCCGGATTGCTCGGGTTGGCGAAGGCATGGGGGGCGTCGTACATTTTGATGGTCACCTGCTTACCGGCTTCCTTCATGTTCTTTTCAAATTCTGAAACCGCTGCGGGCGGAATGCCGGAATCCTGCGCCCCGAAAATACCCAATACGTCGGTATTCAGCGTTTTCAGGCGCTCGACGTTCTTTTCAGGTTGTCCGTAATACACCACGCAGCCGACGGTTTGTTTGCCGCCTAAAATCGCCGATTGCAAGGACATGCCCCCGCCGAAACACCAGCCCACGCTGGCAATCTGCGCCTGCGGGCCGACGTACGCGATGGCGCCCTGCATGATGGCCCCCAGCCGTTCGCGCGGCACCTGAACGAGCTTGGAAGCCTCTTCGCGGGTGGTTGCCACTTTGCCGTCGTACATATCCACCGCCAGCACATTCACGTCTTTCAGGTCGTTGTAGAGCTTTTCAGCTTCCTGTTTGATGTAATCGTTAAGCCCCCACCATTCCTGGTACACAAGCAGCCATTTGTTGGTTTCTTTCGGCGCTTTCAGCAGAAAAGCGTTGGCTTCCTGGCCGTCCGGTGTTTTGAATTTGACCATTTCGCCAGCCACGCTGTGGTACGTAAACGGCAGCGGTTCTTCGTGCAACATCACAAACGATTTGTTACTGGCCAGCAAAGCCATGTCATTCGATACTTCAGCGGCAGGTTGATCGCAGCAGAAATGCGATTGGGCGTAGGACGTCAGCGCGACGAAGAGTCCGCTCGCCAGCAGGAAAAGCTTTTTCATAGTTTGTCTTTGAACTTGGATTACGTAAATTATCTTGAACTTGGATTACGCGGATTCAAGGATTAACTAAGAGGCTTCGCGGTTTTTATATCCCAGTTAATCCTTAAATCCGCGTAATCCGGGTTCAGACTTTTTTCAACTCGAATATCGTCACTTCGGGCAGGATACCGATCCGTCCGGGGTAGCCCAGGTAGCCGTAGCCCCGGTTGACATACAGGTACTGATCTCCTTGCTGATACAACCCTGCCCATTGTTTATAAACATATTGCGACGGACTCCAGCGAATGCTGCCCACTTCGACGCCGAATTGCATCCCGTGGGTGTGCCCCGCAAACTGCACGTCGATATCCGGGAATTGTGGGCGCACCTGCGCGTCCCAATGGCTGGGGTCATGAGAGAGTAATAACTTCACCGGGTAATCTTCCGTCCCTTTTCGCGCCTTCGCCAGATCGCCATACTTGGGCCAGCGGCCCGACCCCCAGTTCTGAATACCTAGTAAAGCGATTTTGTCGCCATTTTGTTCTAAAATGCGGTTTTCGTCCATCAATAAATCCCAGCCGAGCAGTTTGTGGGCCGCCATCAGGTTTTGCAGGTTCTGGCGTTTGGCCTGCTGGTTTGGCCAGTTTACGTAATCGCCGTAGTCGTGGTTGCCCAGGGTCGAGTACACGCCCATCGGCGCTTTGACTTTATTGAAAATGTCGATGTAATTTTCAACTTCATCGGCGGTATTATTAACCAGATCGCCCGTGAAGAACACCACATCCGGTTTTTCGCGCAGCAGCATTTCTACCCCGCCTTTCACAGCGGTTTTATTGAAAAAGCTGCCGGAATGGATGTCGGAGAGCTGCGCGATTTTCAGGCCGTCGAAGCCGGAAGGCAGGTTTTTCAGTGGGAGTTTGATCCGCCGGATGCGGTAATCGTGCGCACCGGAAACGATTCCGTACGTGAAAGCCACCAACGGTACGGCCCCGGCCACCAGGGCGGTTTTCATCAGAAATTCGGAGCGCGGAATTACGTCGGTCGCCGGAATGGTCGATTGCGTGGTGTCGTTCACAGTGGCCCGGATATCGGGCCGGTAGAACAGGGAAGCCACCCAGCGCACAAAACGCCCCAAGTCATCAATAAAAATGAACAGAACGGCAAATACTTTGGAAAAATACGGAATCAAAATCGCCGTCCAGATAAACCCGCGTGTGACCCGGCCAACGGCGTCGGGCGGCAGCAACTGCATCGTCAGGTAAGTGATGAGGGTAATGGCCGTAAAACCCCAGTAAACATACTGAACGGCCCGTTGCGTGGTTTCGGACGCCGAGCGGGTGACGGTTTTGATGGCCTGAAAAACGTACCAGTCGATCAGCACCAACAGGGCCGATACGACAAAAAACAGGACGATGCGGTTCATAGTGTAGAAATAGAAAACCCACAGCGTAAACAGACACTGTGGGTTTTTCGGTTCAATACAGTTAGCTATTATTCATTCACTAATTCCGGCTCTTGCACCGGTTCGGACGTTTCTTTGCGGAAACGCCCTTTGATTCTCTCGCTGACCCAGTACATACACGGCACGATGACCAGTGTCAGGACCGTCGAGAAAGTCAATCCGTAAATAATGGTCCAGGCCAGGATATTCCAGAAAACCGCACTGTCGCCACCAATGATGATATGCGGATCAAAATTCTGGAACAGGCCTACAAAGTCGATCGTCAACCCGAGCGCCAGCGGCACCAGCCCCAGTACAGCCGCCGAAGCCGTCAGCAAAACCGGTGTTAACCGTGTGGCACCGCCTTCAATAATGGCTTCCCGCAACGGCATTCCCCGACCCCGCAACTCTTCGATAAACTCGATGAGCAGAATCCCGTTTTTCACCACAATCCCGGCCAGGGCGATGATCCCAACGCCCGACATGATGACCGAGAACGTTTTCCCGGCAATCATGAAGCCGAGCAGTACCCCGATCAGCGACAGCACGATCGTGAAGAAAATAATCATCGGTTTGACGGCCGAGTTGAACTGCGTCGCCAGAATCAGGTAGATTAGCAACATTGCCATGCCGAAGGCTGAGGTTAGGAACGACATAGACTCTTGCTGATCTTCCTGCTCGCCACCCATCCGGATCACATAGCCGTTCGGGACATCCATCTCCTGAATCAGCGGCTGGATTTGGGCCACGATTTCGTTGGCGTTATAGCCCGGCACCACGTCGGAACCCAGCGTAATCACGCGCTCCTGGTTTTGCCGGTTGATCTGGCTGAACGTGGTCGAGTAGCTGATGTTAGCCACCGACTGGATCGGCACCTGCCGCAACTGACCGCCCAGATTCATGTCCCGGTAAACGATATTCAGACTCAGCAGTCGCTCAATCTGGCTGCGGTCGTCTTCTTTCAACCGCACCATGATCGGGTACTCATCCTTGTCGTCCCGAAATTTCGACACTTCCAGCCCAAACAAAGCCGTCCGAACCGCCATCGCCACCTGCGACGACGAAATGCCTTCGCGCTCGGCTTTCTCGCGGTCGATGTTGATCACAATTTCCGGTTTGTTGGTCACCAGGTCAGATTTCAACTGATCGATGCCTTCGATGCCGGACTGGGCAATTTTCTGGCGCACCTGCTTTTCGAGCCGCTGTAAGGTTTGGAAGTCGTCCCCGGCAATTTCGATGGAGATCGGTTTTCCGGTCGGCGGTCCGTTGTTTTCACGCTCCACCGAAATCTCCGTCCCCGGAATGCCCTGCATGGCCGTCCGCACTTCGTTCAGCAGCATTTCCGACGAAATCCCGCGCCGGAGTTCTTTTTTCTCAAACGCCACCGTTACCTTCGATTTGTGGGGCGTATCGGAGCGGTCGGGATTGAATGGATCACCCGCGTTTTTGCCGACATTGGCAATAACCGAGTTCACGATGTCCGTCGCCTTGTTTTTTTCGAGCACATCGAACACCCGTTTTTCAATGATCTTGGTCACCGAGTCCGTCACGCGGGCGTCTGTCCCGACCGGCATCACGTTGTAGACATAGATGTAATCCGGGTCACCGCTCGGGAAGAAGATCACTTTGGGTTGCACGATCCCCATCAGGAAAAACGTGACAAACAACAACACGACCATGCTGACAATGGCACCGACCGGCCGCCAGCCGACCAGCACCCAGGAAATCAGCTTCCGATACCCGTTTTTGAGCTTGGGCAGCAGCCTTTCCTGGAAGGGAACGATAATTTTGGGGGTGAGGATATAGTGGTTAAAAACGTAGAGAATCATGAAGAAGACCATGAAGTTCCCAATGCCCCGGTCGATCAGATACCCGAGTACCGTCAAAACCGCCATGATAATCAACGGCCTCCGGATAGGCTGGAAACCCTGGTTGTCTTCGTGGTGATCCTCATCGTGGCGCTTCATGAACGTAACAGCAAAAACCGGGTTCATTACGTAAGCCACAAACAGGGACGAAAACAGCGTTAGAATCAGCGTCAGCGGCAAAAACTTCATAAATTCCCCCACGATGCCCGGCCAGAACAGCAGCGGGAAGAACGGCGCAATGGTGGTCAGCGTACCGGACAAAACCGGAATAAACACCTCGCCCGCAGCCGCCTTGACTGATTTTTTGATGTCCCAATCCTTGTTCAGGTTGAACAGCCGGTGGGTGTTTTCGATCACCACAATGGCATCATCGACCACCAGCCCCAGACCGAGCAGGAAGGCAAACAGCACAATGGTGTTCAACGTGAAAGCCGTGCCGACGATCGGCCCCACAATTGGCATACAAACGAAAGCGACCAGTGCCGAGAGCGGTACGGAAAGCCCGACGAAAATGGCATCCCGAACGCCCATGAAGAACATCAGAACCAGGACGACGAAGATAAAACCAAGAATAACCGTGTTGACCAAATCGTGCAAATCAGCCCGGGTCCGCTCCGACTGGTCGGCCGTGACTTTAATATCGAGTCCCTGCGGAAACCGCGTTTCCTTATAATCGTCAATGACTTTTTCAATTTTGTCGGAAGCCGAAATCAGGTTGGCACCCGAACGCTTGATCACGTTTAGCGTCACAACGGATTTGTTGCTCAACCGGGCAAAATCCTGCTGCTCCTCAAAGCTGTCCTGAACCTCAGCCACATCGCCCAGCCGAACCGTTGCGCCCGTCGATGTCCGGATGTGCAGGTTTTGCAATTGCTGAACCGCGTTAAATTCGCCTTTTACCCGCAAGGTCCGGCGGACACCATCGACGTTCAGGTCACCGCCCGAAACGTTGATATTTTCGCCCTGAACCGCCTGCTGAATGTCGAAAAACGACAACCCGGCCGACTGCATACGCGGCAAATCGACGTTGATCTGAATCTCGCGTTCCAAAGCCCCGACGATATCCACCCGGCTTATTTCCGGCATGGCTTCGATGGCATCCTGCAAATCTTCGGCGTATTCCTTCAACTGTTTCAGCGAGAAATTACCGGCCAGGTTGACGTTCATGATCGGAAACTCCGAAAAGTTAACATCCTGCGCTGTCGGACCAGCATCGAGTTTCTGGGGCAAATCCTGCTTGGATTTGTCAATGGCATCCCGCACCCGCTGCAAGGCTTCCGGCACCTGTACATCGGGGTTGAACTCCACCAGAATCACCGAAACGTCCTGCAAGGCGTTCGATTTAATTTTCTTGACGCCCGAAATGGACTTCAACTGCTTCTCGATGGGCTTGTTGATGGTGTTTTCCACATCCGCCGGAGCCGTCCCCAGATAAACCGTATTGATGTAAATCTGTGGCACCTTAATGTCCGGGAATTGCTCTTTCGGCAGGTTATTGTAAACCACCAGCCCACCTAATGTAATGATAATCGTAAAGATGTAAATGGCCGTCCGGTTCTCTACGCACCAGTTGGTGAAACTCAGGGTTTTATACTGCTCGAATTTCATAGCCTTGAAGGTTATATTAGAACACGGATCGACCATTTTCATACGGAAAACCGCCCGGTTCGTGTTCTTATTTTTTTAGTAATTGATCGGTTGTCCGTCTACTAACTCCTGATACCCCTGCGTAACCAGTTGATCACCCGCTTGCAAGCCATCCGTAATTTCGATCTGTCCGCCGTAGCTCAACCCGGTTTTTACTTTCCGAGCTTTCGCCACTTTCTTCCCGTTTTCAGTTACAGCCACATAAACCAACTGGCCGTTTTCCGTGCTCTGTACCAGGTTCTGGTTGATTACCAGCGCATTCGGTTTTGACGTATCATTGATTTTGACCTGCGCCAGCATATTCGGTTTCAGGCTGTTGTCCGACGGCAGCGGAGCCTCAATTGTAAACGTCCGGTTTAATGGATCAACCGTTCTCGAAACGAAACTAATTCGGGTGGTCAGTTCCTTATTGATATCCGGAAAACGAACCACCACCGCATCGCCCTGGCGCACGCTGCCCGAGTAAGTATCGGCCACTTTCGCGACCACCTTCAACTGCGACAGATTGACCACGTTGACAATGCCCATGCCCGGCATAGCGGTTTCACCGGCTTTCACATTCACACGGTCGACCACGCCTGAAATGGGCGACGTGACGCTCGACTGCGACAGTTGGGCGTTCAGGGTAGCCAGTCGTTTTTCGAGTCCTTCCTTGTTATTTTTAGCTTGTAGGTACTGAATTTCCGTACCAATTTGTTGCTTCCAGAGGTTGGCCTGTTTTTCAAAAACCGTATTCGCCAGCGTCAACTGGCTGCGAACCTCCTCAATCGACTCCCGCAGAATCTGATCGTCGATTTTAGCCAAAACCGTACCTGCCTTAACCGCATCGCCTTCCCGGACATAAACCGCCGTGACCGGGCCACCGGATTTAGGACTTACCTGTACGTTATTCTTGGCGTCGATGGTACCCTGCAGTTCTACAAAATGCCTGAACGTGGTCGCGGCCAGCGGAGCCACTGTTACCTCTTTTACCTTGGCCTGTTCGGCCTGCTTCGGATCGAGTTTGGCGACTTCGGCTTCCAGTGTCCGGATTTTGGCGTTTAGTTCGGATTGTTGCGTTTTCAATTCGGCCAGTTCCTGCTTTTTTGAAGCCACATCCGACTTTTTCTCCTCCGACGAGCAGGACACCAGTAAAGCCGTTGCTAATCCCAGTACGTAATATGTTTTCATTTCCTTGATCAGTAGTCTATGTGCTTTGAACAGCGTGAAAGAGTGCAATAATTATTGGCCGGTATACAATTTCCCCAATGCTTTATCCAGATCAACTTTTGTAATCATGTAATCGAGCAAAGCCGCGAAGTAATTGGTTTGCGCTTCCCGAGACGAGGTCTCGGCGTTCAACACTTCGATGTTCGATCCGACGCCTTCTTTGTACTTAATGCGGGTCACCCGCACGACTTCCTGGGCCAAATCCATGTTCCGTTTCTGGTTCTGGAGAGTTTGCAGGTTATTGGCAAGTGTTACTGTTGCCTGCTTAATCTGGAGGTCAATAGATTGCTTCAAGAGTTCTCCGCTCTGCCGGGCCTTATCAACGGCTATTTTTTTCTGTTGAGCCGCGTAGCGCTTCTGAAAACCGTCAAAAACCGGCACATTTAGGTTCAGGGAAATAGCCGCCGAGTTAAACCACTGTGTTGTCCAGAAGTCGCCAAAACTGTTCCGACCGTTATTATGACCGTACGTTGCGGCTGCTGTCAGGGTTGGGAAATACTTCTTCCCGATACTCTGATAATCCAGATCAGCCAGTTGAATCTGCGTTTGCAGGGTCGCAAATTCGATCCGTTGCCCATAATCAAAAGCCGAGTCCAGAACCGCTGCCCGCTCCAGATCCCGCTGGCTGTAGGCTTCAATCTGGTCAGTTAACTGAATTGGCGTATTGATAGGCAACCCCATCTGAAATTTTAGCAGGTTATAGCTCAAATCGACCAGGTTTTTGACGTTCTGCCGTTCGGTTTTCAGATTATTCAACTGGACTTCCAGCCGGTCTACGTCAATTTTTTCCACAAAGCCCTGGCCGTTCATCGCCCGGGTTTCGCGCAGCAGCGTATCCACCCGCGAAATGTTAAGATCCAGCAGTTTCATGCGCTCTTCACTCACCAAAACCCCGTAATAAGCCTTGGCAACCTGCTCCGCCACGCTGATCTTGGAAGCTGCGATGTTTTTCTGCGCCAGTTCTCGATAGGTAGCAGCCGCTTTCAGTCCAATTTTGTAAGAAGCATCGAAAATCAATTGGTTAACACTTGCGGTAACGCTTCCCTGGTATTTGACCCCAAACGGAATAGCGGTTACATCGTCACCCCCGCCACCGTTTCCCGTCGAGTCGGCTGGTGCGCCAAAACCGCCCGATGGAAAAATAAACTTCTGAATGATAGCGTTGTAGGTTACTGTTCCGCCTACATTGACCTGCGGTAAGGCTACCCCCCGAATTTCGCTAATCCGGGCTTCGGCACTGAGTGCGTCCAATTGGGTATTTTTTACGTTAATGTTTTGCTGAGTTGCAAAATTGATCGCATCGTTCAACGAAAAATCACGCGGGCTTTGAGCCACTGCGGCTCCCCACCATCCCGACAACAGCAAAGCGCTCAAAAGCGGTTTACCGGGTAACCGGAGTGAGGTCATTCTGGTAGTCTTGAACATATTGGTTGTAGATAATTGATCCTTTCTCGGTAAGTATGCCCCGCACAAAATGATGCAATAACTCAACTTGAACGTCGGCCATGCTCCCTAACGCGGTCGGGAATACGTTGGGGTTATGAGCCATGCCGATCAACTCCATCCGTAGCCGGGCCATGATCTCAACATTAATCTCTGGCCGGTAAAGCCCCTGCTCAATACCTCTTTTCAAATTCGACCGCATGGATTCCAGCAAAAATTTCTCCTTAAACTCAGTACATATTTCCCAGGCTCTCGGATGATGCCGTTGAATGTCGATAAGCAAAGCCGGGTTCATCTCGGCTAACTGCTGCCGCACGATTCGGGAAGCCAACATTATTTCCTCAATTGGATCGTGTGCATCGGCAACCTGACTGACAACATGCGCCCGGTTTTTTTCCATCCGGTATTGGATGACTTGGTAAACAATATCATCCTTGTCGGTGAAGTGCTGATAAAGCGTTTTTTTGGAAATTCCAAGATCCCGGGCGATATCATCCATGGTGATAGTCCGGGTACCAAACTTCCAGAACAACACCTCAGCTTTGAGTAATATACGCTCTTTGATTTCCAATAAATTATGACTTATCCAAGTAAAGAACTATGGAAACTGAGAATAAGTTCAAAGTTTCCATAGTTTCTTTTGCGATATATCGGGACTTTTTTCTTTGCAAAGGTCTTGGAAAAAAATCGGACCGGCAATCAATCAAGAGTGAAGCGGCTGAATTTCCGGATGAACCACCAGATTTATAAAGATGAAAGGTAAGTGCTTTCAACCAAAAGATTCTCAGCTCAAAATTGGGGTATTACCGCACAAAAGGCTGGGCTTTTTCTTGGATCATAACACAAAAAAAGCCCCTCACGGTAAGGTGAGGGGCTCATAAATCTGTGGTGGCGGCAACCTACTCTCCCGGACATGACTCCAGTACCATCGGCGTAACGGGGCTTAACGGCTCTGTTCGGTATG
>NZ_JBMSDT010000020.1:0-113592 GCF_049445795.1 Larkinella sp. VNQ87 | reverse complement strand
ACCGGGGCGATAATCAACGCTTTAATGGCCCCCGCCCGGATGGGCCCCGGCAAGATGGTGGTCGCCCGGATAACCGGCATGGCCAGCAACAAAACCGCAACGACCGGAATGAGGGCTCGCGCGACCGCGATCGGCGCCCCGACCGTCCCGGTTTCCAGACTCCGGGCAACCGCTCTGACCAGCCCCGTCCACAGGACGAGCGCGGTCAGCAACCACCCCGTCCCGTTGATCCACGTCCAGCCCCGCGTCGGGAAGAACCGGCTTTACCGGAAGCAGAAGCCGAAATCGATGTACCCATCGAAACCATCCGTGCCCGTGGGGAACAACTACGCGGTCTGACGGTTCTGGGAACTATTGAATTGCCTTCGGAACGGAATAAAAAGTCGGGAGGTCCGGTCGCATCGACGGACGACCGGGATAAAAAACGGAAGCGCAAACGCCTGCGTCGTGATCCGGTCAGTGGTTCTGCCGCCCCCGGTACAGGCACTGGCACGGCCCCTGCTCAACCGGGCCAGGCTCCGCGTAACCGCGACGCCAATCAGCCCAATCGGAATCAACCGGGCCAGAATAAACCGGCGCAGGGTGGTAACACAGGCAATGCCAAAAATAAAGCCGGTAACCGGAATACCCGGGATCGGCGGGAAGAGCCTTCGCAACGCGAGGTGAAAGATTCCATCAAGGCTACCCAGGCCCGGATGACCGGCAACAAACCCAATCGGGGTGCCGACCGTCGCCGGGATCGTCGGCAGGAACGGGCCGAGCGCGAACGCGAACGCCTTGACCTGGAAAACGAAGAAGCAAAAATCCTGAAAGTGACCGAATTCGTGTCGGCCAACGACCTGGCCTCCCTGATGGATGTGTCGGTCAACGAGGTGATTGCGACCTGTATGAGTCTGGGGATGTTCGTCTCGATCAACCAGCGGCTCGACGCGGAAGCCATTACGGTCATCGCCGATGAATTTGGGTATGAAGTACAGTTTGTCTCGGCTGAGGAAGAGATCGAATCGGGTCTGGTGGAAGAACCGGACGCCGAGGAAGACCTCGAGCACCGCGCTCCGATTGTGACCATCATGGGTCACGTCGACCACGGTAAAACATCCTTGCTCGACTACATCCGCCGGACACGGGTAGCCGCCGGTGAAGCCGGGGGGATCACGCAGCACATCGGTGCTTACAGCGTAAAAACCGATGATGATCGTATGATTACCTTCCTCGACACGCCGGGTCACGAAGCCTTTACGGCCATGCGGGCACGGGGTGCGAAGGTGACCGACGTCGTTATTATTGTGATCGCGGCCGACGATAGTGTCATGCCGCAGACGCGCGAAGCCATCAACCACGCCCAGGTAGCCGGGGTACCGATTGTCTTTGCCTTTAGTAAAGTCGATAAAGCAGGTGCCAATACCGATAAGATTCGGGAGGAACTCTCGGCCATGAACATGCTCGTCGAAGAGTGGGGCGGTAAATACCAAACCCAGGAAATCTCTTCGAAATCCGGTTTGGGTATTTCCGAACTGCTCGAAAAAGTGTTGCTGGAAGCCGAATTGCTCGAACTGAAAGCAAACCCGAACAAACGGGCGACCGGTACGGTCATCGAAGCCGAGCTGGATAAAGGGCGTGGATATGTAACCACCATGCTCGTGCAGAACGGGACGCTCCGTCAGGGCGACATCGTGCTGGTGGGCGCTCACTTCGGCCGGATTCGGGCCATGACCGGCGATACCGGCCAGCGCCTGAAAGAAGCCGGACCTTCCACGCCAGTCCAGATTTTGGGTCTGCCCGGCGCTCCGCAATCGGGTGACAAGTTCAACGTGATGGAGACGGAACGCGAAGCCCGCGAGATTGCCAACAAACGTGAGCAACTGCTGCGTGAACAAAACCTGCGGACCCGTAAGCACATTACGCTGGAAGAAATCGGTCGCCGGAAGGCCATTGGTAACTTCAAAGAACTGAACGTTATTGTAAAAGGTGACGTGGACGGTTCGGTCGAAGCCTTGTCCGATTCGCTGTTGCAACTGTCGACCGAAGAAGTACAGGTCAACATCATCCACAAAGCCGTCGGGCAGATTTCCGAATCGGATATCCTGCTGGCCTCGGCCTCGGATGCGATCATCGTCGGCTTCCAGGTGCGGCCCTCGGCCAGCGCTCGCCGTCTGGCGGAGCAGGAGCAGATCGAGATTCGTCTGTACTCCATCATTTACGACGCGATCAACGAAGTCCGGGATGCTATGGAAGGCATGTTGGCTCCGACCACCGAAGAAGTTATCGTGGGTACGATCGACGTACGCGATGTCTTCAAGATCAGCCGCGTCGGAACCGTTGCCGGTTGTATGGTAACCGAAGGAATCATCCGCCGGAACAACAAAGTCCGGGTCGTTCGTGATTTCATCGTAGTCCATACCGGCGAAATCAGCGCCCTGAAACGGTTTAAAGATGATGTAAACGAAGTTCGGAACGGCTACGAATGCGGTTTGAGCATCAAGAACTTCAACGATATACAGGTGGGCGATACCATCGAAAGCTTCGAACTGAAAGAAGTGAAGCGGACGCTGTAAGTCACCACTTGGTTGACAAAAAAGCCTTTACTGCCTCGGCGGTAAAGGCTTTTTCCATATATTGACCGGGTATGAACATTGTGACCATTTCCGACCTTCATGGTCGAAACAACTGGCAGCAGGTCGATGTCAGGCAGTACGATAAAGTAATTTTTCTGGGCGATTATACCGACAGTTACGAACTGAGTGATGCGGTTATTCTGGAGAATCTGCGCCAAATCGTTCAGCTCAAGCAGCAGTATCCTGACAAGGTCGTTTTGTTGATCGGTAACCATGATGCGCAATACCTGCATTTTCCAAATCACCGCTGTTCAGGGTTTCGTCCTTCAATGCAACCGGCACTGACAAAGCTATTTGCGGAAAACCGGGCGGTTTTTCAATTGGCTTACCAACAGGGAGCGTACCTGTTTACGCACGCGGGCGTGTCGATGAACTGGCTGAATCAGTTGCCGGAAGAAAGCATTAAGGCCAAGTTGAACCTGGATTTGCGGAATCTGGAACAGTTAGGCTCAGCCTTAAATCGGATGCACGAGCACACCTTCCTGCACCCATCGCTGTTTGCCGTCAGTTATTTGCGGGGAGGGTACGGTGCCGCCGGAGGGCCCGTCTGGGCCGATAAACGCGAAACCGCAACCGATTTTGTGACGGGTTTGCACCAAGTGGTGGGGCACACGCCGGTACCGGATTTTCTAACTTTCGGCGACGAAAGCGGTTCCATTACGTACACCGATGTCCTGCAAACGAAGGATGCCTTTTATACACTGGAAATTGATTGAGTAAAAGCTGGTCGTTCGCTGGTTTCGGAGTCGAAATCTGACGAACGGGTATTATCCGAGTCGGATTCTTGTTAAATTCGTTCCGGACACACCAACAAGGGTTGGTTTGGCCGTTATACCTAAATAAATCGCTCCGGCGGACTGTTTGAATGAGTTTCCTATATCCTTCGTTCCTGTTTGGGCTCCTGGCTGTCTCGGTTCCCGTTGCCATTCACTTGTTTAATTTTCGCCGAACGCGCCGGGTCTTTTTTACCAACGTCGCCCTGCTGAAAACCGTGCAAACCGAAACCAAATCGTTTCGGCGCTTGAAGCACTACCTGATTCTGCTCTTCCGGTCGCTGTTTGTGATCTGCCTGGTGCTGGCGTTTGCGCAGCCGTTTATCCCGAGTAAAAGCCGTTTGGGCCTGACCCGGACGGGCCTGACGAGCCTGTACCTCGATAATTCGTACAGCATGCAGAACGAACTGAACGAGAAGCGGTACCTCGACATCGCCACCGGCAAACTCGATCAGTTGCTGGGCCTGTTCCGGAATGCGACATCGCTGCAACTGGTGACCAACGATTTCAGCAGCCAGGAACAAACCGTCGGAACCGCCGACGCCCTGCGCGACCGCGTGACAACCATCCGGTTTGCCCACACGCCCCGCACCTTGCCCGATGTGTACCGCCGTCAACTCAATCTGCTGGCGACCAACAACCCGACCGGCCCCAACCAGTTATTCTGGTTTTCCGATTTCCAGAAAAGCACGTCCGGTGATTTGTCCCGACTGAAAATCGATACGACCAACCGGCTTTTTCTGGTGCCGGTCGAAACTCAGCCGACCAAAAATGTCTTCGTCGATTCGGTTTGGCTCAGTACGCCGTTCATTCGCGAATTACAAAACAACACCTTGAACGTCCGTGTCCGCAACAGTGGGGAAGAGTCGGTTCGGAGCTTACCCATCAAATTATTCATCGATCAAACCCAGGTTTCGACGGCTTCCGTAACGCTGGCCGGGAAAGGAACCGCTACAGCGACCCTTAATTTTAATGTGACGGAGAAAGGCTTCCGGCGCGGACGCATCACGTTTGAAGATTACCCAATTACCTTCGACAACGAATACTATTTCGTCATTCAGGCATCACCGTCCATTCGGGTTTTGCATTTGTTCGAGCAGAAAAGCGAAGCCAACTACATCGAGAATGTCTTTGGCAATGACAGTCTGTTTGTGCGCCGGAGTTTTAACGCGCAAAACGTCGATGTGGGCCAGTTGAAAAACACCGATCTAGTGGTTCTGGAAGGCTTGAATCAGGTGGGCGGCACGTTGCGGAGCGAACTGGAACGGTTTGTTCGCCAGGGTGGCAGTCTGGTCATCATTCCGCCGACCCAGCCGGATGCGGCCTCCTGGTCGTCGTTTCTGGCCAGCCTGGGTATTGCCGGTTTACAAACGCAGGCTCCTCCTCTGCCACCCCTCCAACCGATGTCGCCCCCTAACCGGCAGAATCCGTTTTTTCGGGACATTTTCGAGCAATCGAACCAGCAGGGCATCGAAAACGTGCCGAATGCGGTGCCGGTCTGGCAGTGGCGGGTGGTGGGCGAACGGCTGCTGACCCTGCGCAACGGAACGCCTTTCCTGACCCAATCGCGCGCGGGTGGCTCAACGGGGCAGGTCTACGTTTTCGCCAGCCCGTTAAACACGGAATACGGGAATCTGGCACAACATGCGCTGTTTGTGCCGATTATGTATAAAGTGGCCGCCCTGAGCGTCCGGCCCGAGCGCACGGCCTATTCCTTTGACGATAACACCATCGAAATGACCGTCAGCAATGCCACGCCCAATGCCGTCTATAAATTAAAGCGCGACAAACTGGAGCTGATTCCGGTGCAGCGCATCAACGGCAACCAGTTGCTGATGGAATTGCCGAAAAGTAACCAGTTGAACGACGGGCAGCAACTGGCCTCGGGCTATTACGAACTGCAACTCAACGGCAAAACCGAAAAGCTGCTGGCTTTCAACCACGGCAACCGGGAGTCGCAGATGGAGTTTTATACACCCGACGAACTCCGGCGCATTTTCGCCAACCAGCCCAATGTGCAGGTCTTCAACAGCATTCAGGACGATGATTTTGTGGAAGAACTTCGGCAGCAGAACCTGGGCACCAACCTCTGGAAATACTTTGTCATTGCCGCGCTGGTCTTTTTGCTGGCCGAAGTCGCCGTGATTCGGTTTATGAAAGGATAGTCGGAATTCGTATCTTGGTAGTCAACTCAGCAGACCATGAACATGCTACTCACCAACGGCTTTTCGATCCTGAAGATGCCCCGGGATTTTCGTCCCATGACCGATGATGAGTTTTTCTACTATTGTCAGGAAAATCCGGACCATAAATTTGAGCGCGACGCCGACGGAACAATCATTGTCATGGGACAAACAGGTGGAGAAACCGGTAAACGCAACAGCGAACTGAATGCTGATTTAACAATCTGGAACCGAAGCACCCGGCTGGGTTTCGTGTTCGATTCTTCCACCGGCTTTGTTTTGCCGAACGGCGCCGTCCGTTCACCAGATGTAGCCTGGGTCTTGGCCGACTACTGGAACGTACTCAGCGCCGACGAACGCCGGAAATTTCCACCCCTTTGCCCGGATTTCGTTGTGGAGTTAATGAGCGAATCCGACAGCCGACGCCTGGCTGAAGACAAAATGCGCGAATACCTCGACAACGGCTGTCGGCTGGGCTGGCTCATTGATCCGAAAACCGAAACCGCCCGCGTTTACCGCCCCGATGGCTCGGTGCAGGTCGTTCAGGGATTTGACAACATCTTGTCCGGGGAGGAGGTCCTGCCCGGTTTTCAGTTCAACCTGGCGTTGCTGCGCTAAGCCCGTTTCCGCTCCCAGACCACAAAATCGAAGGAAATGGCGTGCCGGTCGTCGGCCGGGTGATGCTGGCGGCTGACTTCCTGCCAGTCGGTTCTGTCAAAATCCGGAAACCGAGTGTCACCTTCGAACGAGGCCTTTACTTCCGTCAGATACAGCCGGTCGGCCAGTGGCAGCGCCTGTTTATAAACCTCGGCCCCGCCAATGACGAACGCTTCGTCCGTACCAGTTTTCCGGGCTTCGGCCAGTGCGTTCTCCAGAGAATCCACTACGACGACCTCGTCCGGACGATACTCAGCGTTGCGGGTAATGACCACGTTAAGTCGGTTTTTCAACGGTTTCCCCAACGACTCGAACGTTTTTCGGCCCATCAGAATCGGATGGGCCGAGGTGGTTTGTTTGAAGTACTTAAAATCATCGGGCAAGCTCCAAACCAGATCGTTGTCCTGTCCAATAACACCGTTTTCCGCCACGGCAGCAATCAGGCTAATCAGCATCATTCAAATTTTATTTCCGCGAAAATACTCTTCTACCGTCATTTTACGCTTTCCTTCAGCCTGAAGTTCATCGACCGACAGCCAGCCATCGGCAGCTTTGATGAGCAGCGTTTTCTTGCCGTCGCTGTACGCTTCGCCCGGTTCGGCCGGAAATGGAGATTGGTCGGCCACCGAAACCGCGTAGATCTTATACACCTTACCGTTAATTTTTGTCCAGGCTGTTGGGTAAGGCGACAGTCCGCGGACAAAATTCCGAACGGCTATGGCAGGCTGAAACCAGTTGATTTCGCAGGTTTCCCGGTGGATTTTCGGAGCCGGTTTCAGCGTGTCGGACTGCGGCTGCGGGATGCGCGGATAGACACCCGATTCAATCGCCCGGACAGTTTTCAGCACCAGTTCGGCCCCTTTGACCATCAGCCGGTCGTGCAAGGTTCCGGCGGTGTCGTGGGCATGAATGGGTTCGGTTTCCTGAAAAATTAGCTGGCCGGTATCGATTTCTTTCTCGATCAGAAAAGTCGTGACGCCGGTTTCGGTTTCGCCGTTGATCACCGCCCAGTTGATCGGAGCGGCTCCCCGGTAGTGCGGCAGCAGCGAGCCGTGCAGGTTAAACGTCCCGATCCGGGGCATGGACCAAACGACTTCGGGCAGCATCCGAAACGCCACTACAACCTGTAAGTCAGCCTGATAGCTCCGGAGTTGCTCCAGAAAAACCGGATCCCGCAGCTTTTCGGGCTGCAACACCGGGATACCGGCCGCCACAGCCGTCCGCTTCACCGGCGACTCGGTGAGTTGTTGACCACGTCCGGATGGTCGGTCGGGAGCCGTCACTACGGCGACGACCTGACAACCGTTGTCGAGTAACTTCTGTAAACTGGCCACCGCAAAATCGGGCGTGCCCATAAACACGATGCGCAACGAATCACTTCTCAAAACCGTTAGCTGTTATTTGCTCGAATTGCTTTCGCAGCATTGGGAGAATGCCACGGAATTGTTATTTTTGTCTTCCTGAGTTCCACTATGAGTAGTCGGACAACGATACAGACAATTCCGCAGAAAGGCTCCTGACGCTTCCTACAAAGAAACAAGATTTTGTATGGAGAACGGTCAGCGAACCGTTCTTTTCTTTTTTGTAGCCTTTTACCACAAAAAAGAAACAATACTGGAGTTTGTAGGTCTTGGGGACATGTAAACCAAAGGCAACAGAAATTTAGAGAGTAGATGTAACATGGGTAAAATTTCGTATTACACCGAAGAAGGACTTACGCGGCTAAAAGCCGAACTGAATGACCTCAAAACGAAAGGCCGGAGCGATATAGCCCGCCAGATTGCCGAAGCCCGCGACAAAGGAGACCTGAGCGAAAACGCCGAGTACGATGCCGCCAAAGATGCTCAGGGCCTGCTGGAAATGAAGATTTCAAAGATGGAAGAAATTCTGTCCAACGCCCGGCTGCTGGATGAGTCGTCGATTGACACCTCGCAGGTATCGGTGTTGTCGACCGTCAAGATCAAAAACCGGAAGAACGGTGCAACGGTTACCTACACGCTGGTTTCGGAGGAAGAAGCCGATCTGAAACAGGGAAAAATCTCCGTCGGTTCGCCCATTGGCAAAGGCTTGCTGGGCAAAAAAGTAGGCGATACCACCGAAATCAAAGTGCCCGCCGGTACGCTGGAATTCGAAGTACTCGAGATTGGACGCTAGTTTTTTTAATGAACAATTAATAATGAAATAATTCGCGGCTGCCTTTTCATTATTAATTGTTCATTATTCATTTAAAGCCTATGCCTTCTATATTTTCCCGCATCGTCGCCGGTGAAATACCCGCGCATAAAATTGCCGAAACCGACGATTACCTGGCGTTTCTGGATGTGTTTCCGGTTGTCAAAGGGCACACCCTGGTGATTCCGAAGCAGGAAATCGATTACATCTTCGATCTGGACGACGAACTATATACCGGTTTGATGCAATTCGCCAAGCGGATTGCCCCGGCGATTGAAAAAGCGATTCCGTGCAAACGGATTGGTGTTTCCGTAATCGGTCTGGAAGTGCCGCACGCCCACGTCCACCTGATTCCGATGAACAGCATGGCGGACATGAATTTCAATAACAAGCTCAAAATGAGCTCAGACGAGCTGGCCGAAGTAGCCGCCCGCATCCGGAATTTCCTCTAACGTATCCACGGACTTTAGTCCGTGTTTTGGGAGTTTATATCATCTAGATGGTCGTACTAGCTCACACGGGCTAAAGCCCGTGGGTACGTTATTTCAGGAGTGATTTTAGCGCATTCGTCGCCAGCGCTGGCGACGTTTTTTCGTATAAAATACTGTAAACCATTTCCATAATCGGCATATCGACTTCATGTTGCCGATTGATTTCGTGAATACTTTTCACGGCATAGTACCCTTCGGCAATCATATTCATCTCCATCTGCGCCGACTGCACGCTGTAGCCCCGGCCGATCAGATGCCCGAACGTGCGGTTTCGGCTGAACGGAGAATAGGCTGTCACGAGCAAGTCGCCCAGGTAGGCCGAAGCGCTCAGGTCACGGAGCATCGGGTAAACCGTATCAACAAACCGCCGGATTTCCTGCATGGCATTCGACACCAAAACCGCCTGAAAATTATCACCATAGCCCAGACCGTGGGTAATGCCACAGGCCAAGGCGATGATATTTTTCATCACGGCACTGTATTCCACCCCGTAAATATCATCAAGTGGGGTGGTTTGCACAAACCGACCGTTAAGCAGTTGGGCAAACGCCGTTGCAAATGCCAGATTCTGGGAGGCAATGGTCAGGTACGATTGTTTTTCGAGCGCCACCTCCTCGGCATGGCACGGCCCGGCAATGACGGCAATCCGATCCGCCGGAACGCGATACTCCTCTTCGACCCAGTCGGTTACCAACTGATTTCGACCGGGAATCATGCCTTTGATTGCCGAAATAAGGTGTTTCTCCGCCAGATTTTCCGGTTTTATACCTTGCAGCGCATCACTCACAAATGCGGCCGGAACGGCCAGAATGATATGCTCACTGTCGCGCAGGGCGTCTTTGATTTTGGTACAAACCCGCACCTTGCGCGGATTGATCTGGACATCGCTCAGGTAGCTCGGATTGTGGTGAAACTGCTTGATGTGTGCGGCATCGTGTGAACTACGAAGCCACCAGCGGATGTGGTTATTGCCTTCTGACAGGATTTTGATCAGTGCCGTGGCCCAACTGCCACCGCCCACGACGGTAATCCGAGCGGGTTGAATCATAGGTTTGTAGTAAGTGCGATGAGAAGCCAGATCGGTAACTCCATCAATCCGCAACGTCTCTGGTCTTTAGTCTGGCCTCTTTCTTCTAATAATTAACGGCGCAAAATAACAAAAAACGCCTGCACCGCTCAACCGGGCAGACGTTTTCGCTTTTCTCAACCTACTATTATTCGCCGGCTTTTTCCGGTTTTTTGTCCTTATTCGGATCGCGTTTTGCCACCGGATCACCGTCTTTGAGTTGCTTGGAAACCGCAATGAAAGGCCCCGATACGACTTCATCACCAGCCTTCAACCCGGATTTCACTTCGATGTTGTCAAAATCGCTGATGCCGGTTTTAACTTCCCGCTGCACGACTTTGCCATTCTGGTGAACAAAAACCACTTCTTTTACCTCTTCTTTCTTGGCCGTACTCTGATTACCCGGTTTTTGTTCCTGATTGTCATCATCGTCATTGACCTTCCGGTTCATGACTTCCTGGGCGGCCCCGCGCGTCGTAACGGCGGCAATCGGAACGGCCAGCACACCCGATCGGCGGTCGGTGATGATCTCGACGGAAGCGGTCATACCGGGTTTCAGCGGGTAGCTGCGCTTGGCCCGTTGCGCCATCAAATCCTTGTAAGAATTGTTCAGAACCTTGATCCGTACTTCAAATTCCGTGACGGCATCGGTCGACAGGCTCGATGACGACCCTGTTGCCCCGGACGCAGCCAGCCCGTTGGCGGTATTGGCAATCTCCGTCACCACACCTTTGAACTTCCGACCGGTGGTTGAGTACGAATCCACATCAATATCGGCCGTATCACCCAGGCTTACCCGCACAATGTCGTTCTCGTTGACATTGACCCGCACTTCCATATTGTTCAGGTTGGCAATCCGGAGCATCTCGGTACCGGCCATTTGCGATGTTCCGACCACACGCTCACCGAGCTCAACGTTCAGCTTGGAAACCGTGCCGTTGACGGGGGCATAAATGGTCGTTTTCCGGAGGTTTTCGGTGGCATCCCGCAATCCAGCCTCGGCTCCAGCTACGTTGAACTTGGCAGCCTTGACGTTGGCCTGGGCCGACTCTATTTCCTGTTTGGCCACATTGTAATCCGCTTCGATCTGTTCAAAATCGGAAGCCGAAATTACTTTGTCGGCTAGTAATTTTTTGTTACGCTCGTAGTTGGCCTTCGCCCGAATCAATCGGGCCTGCGCCTGAGCGGCCATCGCCTGCGTTTGCAGGAATTGCGCCTGGCTGGAATTAACCGTTGCCCGCGCCCGGGCCAGCAGCGATTCGTAGTTGTCGGGCCGGATTTTCAGTAGCAACTGGCCTTTTTTGACCGAATCGCCCTCGGCAACGTATAAGGCAATGATTTCCCCCGAAACGTCCGGGCTGATTTTCACTTCGACTTCCGGCTGGACCCGCCCCGATGCGCTGACGCGCTCGATGATGTCTACCTGTTTAACGGCCGTAAAATCAACTTCGGTAGGCTTTACCTGGCCGATCAGACCAGCCTGCTTTGCTGCCACCAACCCGCCTACCAGCAGAATAACGATACCACCTAAAATCCACCAGATGCGGTTCGACTTGCGTTTCATAGAGATGAACAATGAACAATGAATAATGAACGTACCGGCAACCCGGATGAATAAGCAGCGTTTAAACTACACGGTAAGCTGCAAATTATTCATTATTCATTCGGGGCCGCCCGCGCGGTTCATTATTCATTAAAAGGACAACGGTTTATTTTGATAAAAATCAAGAATCTTGGTCCGGAATACGTAATCGAACTTGGCCTGCACCAGATTAGCACGGGCCGTGTCAAGATTATTTTTGGCAATGTTATAGTCAACGGAATTCAAGGCCCCGGCATTGAACCGGCTTTCGGCTGCCTGGAACGCTTTTTCCAGTGATTCAACCTGAACTAGCGTGGCCCGGTAGCGGTTGGCAGCCGCCAGCATGCTCGTATACGCCGATTCAATATTCTGACGGAGCGTCAATTTCGTATTTTCGGCGGTAATTTCCGACGTTTTCTGCGTAATTGTGGCATTCGTAATCCGGTTGCGAGCCTGGAAGCGGCCGAAAATCGGGATGTTCAGGTTAATTGATAGGCCCCGGTTCAGGTTGTTATTCAGTTGTTCGCCGTATCGATAATCCTCGTACCGGTAAGCGGTCTGTACAATATAAAACTGCTGTTGCTGTCCATTTGGAAGCACGACAGTTAGTGGATCAGGGCTTACTACAGATCCGTTTTCAAACTGTTTTTGCAAACCTACATTCGAATATAAGGTGCTTAGGCTTCCGCTCACCGTTAACGTCGGGTATAAACCCGCTTTGGCGACCTCTACCCCGGCAGCATCACTCCGAACGCGTAATTCAGCCGCTTTCACATCCGGCATAAATTGTAGGGCAGCTTCGTAAACTTGCTGGGCAGAAGCCGAATACGGCTCCAGCGTCGGATCGTCCAACTGGTATTTCTCGATCTCCAGCGTGTTGGGCGTCGGTGCGCCACTGTTGCCGGCAGGGAGGTTCATGGCCTGTAACAACGCCAGTTTAGCCAGATCCAGGTTGTTCTGGGCATTAACAACGGCTAGTTCATCGTTGGCCACCTGAGCGCGCAGGTCGTAAAGCTGCGCTTCCGCCAGGGTTCCGGCATTGACCAGCTTGGTGGTGCGGTCGAGTTGCCCCTGGCTGGTAACTACCTGCCGCCGGGCAATATCGAGTTGCTCCTGATAGGTCAGTACATTCAGGTAATTCTGAACAACCAAAAGGGCTACATTATTTTGGGTCGCCAGTAAATTTTGCTGCGTCGATTGCAGGAACAGGTCATTTTGCTTGATCGTCCTTTGCAGCGCAAACCCGTTGAAAACCGTTACCTGACCCGATAACTGGTAGTTATTCGAGCTTACCGACGAGGTAACGAAGGCGTTTGTCGTTGGGTTAATGTTCCGTCCTGAGCTGAAAGACTGGCTGGCAAACCCGTTAACGCTTGGCAACAGATTGAGTTTCGACTGGCGTAGCTGCAACTCGCTGCCTTGCACGTTCAATTGTCCCTGCTTGACCTGGAGGTTGTTTTGCAAGGCAATGTCGATGCATTGCCGCAGCGAAAACCGGTTGGATGCCGGAGCCGCCTGGCCGGTCTGAACTGTCGTCTGGGCGTCGGCAGTGGATATGGTAAGCCCCAATAGCGATGCCAGGATCGTCACTTTAAACCGGTTCACCGGGCCGTTGTTGAATGTAAATCGCTTCATGGTTGTTCAATGTTACAAAGTATCTTGCGTACAGATTACAGATTTTAGATAAACGGTGAAAATGCAAATGAACGTGGTTTTAAACGGGGATGTACTGCCGGAAGCCCTGGTTTCGCTCCCACCCGGCGACCGGGCGTTCCAATACGGCGACGGACTGTTTGAAACCATTCGGTACGACGCCGGGCAGGTCCGGTTCTGGCCGGATCACTATGACCGGCTGATGCGCGGGATGGACGCTCTCTGGCTCGATCGACCTCCACAATTCGATTCCAACTCACTTTTAGAATACATTAAAAAACTCCTGGAAGTCAATAACCTGACTACGCAAACTGCCCGCATCAAACTCCAGGTCTGGCGACAACCCGGTGGGCTATACACGCCAACCACCTTCCAGGCCAATTACCTGATCACGGCTCGCTCCGGTCCGGGGTTTGCCTTGACCGAAAAACCGCTGGTTAGCTTCTTTGAGGCTGTCCGGCTGTCGCCCTCGCCGGTTTCGGCCTTCAAAACGCTGAACGCCCTGCCGTACGTCCTGGCCGGGATTGCCAAACAACAGCAGCATACCGACGATATGCTTTTGCTCGACACCCAGGGCAATCTGGCCGAATGCATTGCCTCCAACCTGTTCTGGCTGCGGGACAAAACCCTCTTTACGCCCTCACTCGACAGCGGTTGTCTGGACGGCATCCTGCGTCGGCAGCTGCTGCGGCTGGCTCCGCAACACGGTTTTAGCGTTCAGGAAGGGCTTTTCAAACCGACGGTTCTGGCCGATGCCGATGCGGTTTTTTGCAGCAACGTCTCCGGCATCCAGTGGATTCGGCAACTAGGCGACTGGACGTTTACCGAAGCGGCCTTTGCGCCGATAAAAGCTTTACTTTCGGGTTTATGACCTAGGCGCCTGATTCGCTCTCCAGGGACACCGGGAACGATTCGAGCCAGCCGTCTTTCAGTCGCAGAATCCGGTTGCCGTATTCCGCGTTCACCTCCGAGTGCGTGACCTGCACGATGGTAACCCCGTCTTCCTTGTTCAGCTTTTTGAAGAGTTCCATAATCTCCTTCGCCTGGTCGGAATGCAGGTTGCCGGTCGGTTCGTCGGCAAAAATCACCTTCGGCTGCGAGGCCACGGCCCGGGCGATCCCGACGAGTTGCTGCTGACCACCCGAAAGCTGCGTCGGGAACAGGTCTTTTTTGGCCACCATGTTGAACCGGTCGAGCAATTCGGCCACCCGGCTTTTCCGCTCCGACGACGACATGCCTTTGTACAACAGGGGGGTTTCGATGTTTTCGTACACCGTCAGTTCATCGATCAAGTGGTAGGCCTGGAACACGAAACCGATGTAGTTGCGGTGTAATTCCGTACGGCGTTTTTCCGACAGCTTCTGCACCGGCTGGTCGAAAAACAAATACTCGCCTTCCGACGGTTCTTCCAGCATTCCGAGAATGTGCAGCAGCGTCGACTTGCCCGATCCCGAAGGTCCCATGATCGAAATGAATTCGCCTTCGTTGATGTCGAGCGTGATGTTGCGCAGCACGTAGGTCTTCCCAAAACCGGCGGGGTAGTACTTGGAAATGTTCCGTAGAGAAATCATAATTTGGTATATTTGAGAAATGTAAATCTAATTCATTATGTACTACACAGGTGACGATGTGCCGTTTCTGGCTCGCGAAGAGATGGGGACAAATGCCCCAAAGCAACACCAACGGGTAATCGGCAAGCTCATGCTGGGATTGGGTTCACTGTATTACCGTGCACAATCTCTTCCATTCGAGCCGCTGGTTGAAACCATGTTGGATGAGGGAAAAAGCAGCCCGACACCCGACCTGATTCTTTATAATAATGCATCCGATCAAACACCACTGATTATTGAAATATGCCATACGGCTGGTTTACAGAATGATATTGATAAAGTTATTTGGCTGACTGACAAAAACAATTACGGTATTCAGGAAGCCTTCGTCTATAATTATAAAACCCAACAGTGGTTTCGCTACACCAAAGGCGACGGCGGACTAACCACCGAATCCTCTTATTCCGACCTTCTCCAACTCGACCTCAACGGCTTTTTGAGTTAAGAATTAAGAGTTATGAGTGAAGAGTTATTTGTCGACACGTATTTTTAACTCTTAATTCTTAACTCCCACTTATTCGCTCCTTAGGCTGTCGGCGGGGTTTGCCAGAGCCGCCCGGTACGTCCGGAGTCCAATGGTTAAACCGCCCAGGCCCAGCAACAGGCCGAAGCAACCCCCCAGCGTTTCGAAGCCAACCGAAACGTGATAAGCAAAATTAATCAGAAATGCCATTCCGGCCAGGTATCCCAACGGCAACGCAATGGCTGCGGCAATGAGCAGTAATTTAGCGAAATCCCACGACAACAACCAGATTATCTGTCCTACCTGCGCTCCCATTACCTTCCGGATGCCCACCTCCTTGACGCGGGTTTCCGTCGTGTACGTCACCATGCCCAGCAGCCCCAGGCAGGCAATGGAAAAAGCCAGACCGGTCAGTAGACCCATAAAACTAATATCCGATTCGTGACTATGCCGCTGGTAAAGAAAATCACTGTACCATTGCCCCGTGAACGCTTGGTGCGGATTTAACTTTTTCCAGACCTGTTCGACCTGAGCGAGCGTAGTTTGTGAGGCTTCCCCGGTAATTCGAACATTGGCATACCGATACTGCTGCGGTTGATAACTCAACAGCAACGGCTTGATGGTCCAGTTAAACGTGGTAAACCGGAAATCTTTCAGCACCCCGGCAACCTGCACGTCAGTGCTGTCGTTGAGCCAGAGCGTCTTTCCGACCATTTCGCGCGGATCGCCCAGCCGGAACGCCTTAACGGCTTCTTCATTCACCAGCACAAACCGTCCCGGCGCTCCCGGCCCGGTGGTATCGACTACCATTTCGGGCAAATTCTGTCCGGCCAATACGGTTAAATTCATGTTGGCAATAAAATTCCGGTCGACCGAGAAAATGAAAGCCAGGGCTGAATCTCCCCCGGTTCGCTGTCGACGCACCCGCTGCCAGTCACCCCCGTGACCGCCAAACAGTTCCGACGTGGCCGACACCCGCTCAACGCCTGGTATGCGGCTCAATTCGTCGGCCAGCCGTTGGTAGGGCACGTCGTTTAGCGGCAGGTTCAGGATGTGTTCACGCCGAAAACCGTAGTCGGCGGTTGCCATATAATGCTGTTGGCGCGCCATCGACAGCAGCGCAATCATCGCGACCAGCGCAATAGCAAACTGGGCGATAATCAACGACTTGCGGAGAGTGATTCCTTTGAAAACTTTCAATCCGGTCTGGCTGCGCAATACCTGCGCCGGGCGAAAACCAGACAACACCCGCGCCGGAACAAATCCGGCCAGTAGGCCCGCCAGAACACTGAATCCGACGAAAACCGCCCACAAGGTTGGCGTCAGCGTAACCCCACCAATCAGCCACTGCTGCACAAACGGCATGGGTTCGATCAGCAACAGCATCGCGTAGGCTCCGCCCAGCGCCAGCACCGACAGCACCACCGATTCGGCCATAAACTGGGCCATCAACTGCCACCGCACGGCCCCGGATACTTTTCGGATGCCCACCTCCCGCGCCCGGCTCAACGACCGGGCCAGTGTTAGATTCACGTAGTTGAAAACCGCCAGCAGCAGCGTTAGCAGGCCAACGCTCATTTCGGTGGCCAGTTTGCCCCAGGTTTGCTCCCAGGTTCCGTTCACCAGTTCTTCGTGGGAAGGCGAAAGATCCGTTAGCGGCTGCGCTCGGAACGTATAGCCTTTTTCCGACTGAAACCGCACCCCCTGCGTGTTTCGTTCAGCCAGGGAGGGCAGATTTTTTTCAAACGACTCGGCGGATGTTCCGTCTTTCAGCAACACGTAGGTATACCCGGCCCCATAGTTCCGCCAATCGGTTTGCGCTGGGTTCCCTTCACGGGCCACCGTCGACATAGAAAGCACCATCTCGAACCGCAGGTGCGAGCGAATCGGTAACGGTTGAAAAACACCCGTAACGGTCAGGGTGCCAAACTCTTTATGATGGAATGTTTTTCCAATCGGATTCGCAAGACCAAAGAATTTCTCAGCCGTCTCTGGGGTTAAAACCGCCGTCCCGGGTTCGGTAGCGGGTTGCCCGGCGGCCAATTTATACCCCAATACCGTAAAAAAACCGGGATCGACGGCGCAGTACGAAACCGAAAGGGTTTTCCGGTCGACGGTCAGTTTGGCATAACTGCGAATCACCCGCGTCGTTTGTTCGACAGAACCGTATTCCCGCTTTAACACATCGGCCAGCGGCAAGGGCGTGGTGGCGTAAGCAACGGTCTGATTGACCTGCGTTGTTACGTCCGTCAAAATCCGGTAGGTTCGTTCCGGGTGCGGATGGTAATTACCGTAATCAAACGCCCCCTTGATGTCGATCAGCGCCAGCAAACACACCATGATGCCCGATGCCAGCCCGAACACATTGATCAGGGAAAACAGCCGGTGTTTCCACAGATTCCGAAAAGCGATGAGGACGTAATTGCGAAACATAGTGTATCGGATGAACGGATTGCCAATACCGGCTCAATGCTTATGCCAGAAAACCAACAACCTGAAAACTAATCGAATAAGCCCATCAAAAACAAAAGAGTGTCCGTCACCGGACACTCTTTTGTTCACAAACGGACAAGGGGGAGTTAAGAGTTATGAATTAAGAGTTAAGAGTTGCGCTGCCTCAATTGAATGCGTCAGCCAACTCATAACTCTTAATTCATAACTCTTAACTCTTAACTATCTGTTGACGTAGACGGTGCCGCTGCCAGCGGAGATGCGGACCGGGACACCGCCCCCGTTCAGACGCCCCCGAACGCGGTCTTTTTCGACGGTACCGTCGAATTTGCTCAACGGAATATCCACCCGATTTCCCGACAGATCGAGATCGATGCCCTGGTCGAGCGGCATCCGGACGTGAACGCTGCCCGGTCCACCCGACAGCCGGACGTATTCACCCAGTTTCGTAATCTCGACATCCATACCGCCCCCACTGGTGCTGGCTTCGAGACTACCCGAAATGTCCGACAGCCGAACCGAGCCGCCCGAGGTTCCGGCTACGAACTCGCCCTTGATGCCGTCGCCTTTCACGCTACCGCCACTGGTGCGCGCGTTGATCCGACCGCTCAGGTTGGTCAGGTGAACGCTGCCGCCCGACGTCCGCAGGTCCAGATTGCCGTCCGAATCGTTGGCGTGGATGGAGCCACCACTCGTCGCCAGGTCGATGTCTTTCCGGCACCGCTCCAGGTGAATGCTGCCGCCCGAGGTACGTCCTTTGATCAGGCCTTCGACGCCGGCCAGGTGCAGGCTACCGCCACTGGTAGCAAAGTTCTGGCTACCCACCAGGTTGCTGAGCCGAATGCTGCCTCCGCTCGTGTGCAGATCGGTCGCGAAATTTTTCGGGGTATATACTTTAAACGCAATATTGATGGAACGCTTCCAGTCCCAGTTATCCCTATTTTTGCGCTTAGCTGTCGCGAGGACGGTATTTCCTTCCACGCCCAGTTTAATGTCGTACTCCTTCAACCGCTCTTCGATTTCCTCTTTGGAAAGCTTGTTACTTGGCCAGTTATTCGGCCGTACATACATCTCGACTTTCACCCCGTTCAACGACCCGCCTTCGACAGAAATGCTGCCGCCGGAGGTTTCAACCCGGACGTTGTTGAGGTTACCGCTAAAGTTTTTTGTTTCGTAGGGCGTTTCGTCCCGATCCTGCGCCAGGGCAGTCAAAGCCAGGGGAAGTGCGCAAAGTGTCGTCAACAGGAAAGATGAGCGTTTCATGGTATTTGTGTTTAGCGTGCGTGGTTATGCGATAAGGATGCAGAAAGAAATAAAAAGGTTGCATCGTCCTGAACCCGGATTACACGGATTAAAAGATTAACTAGGATTAGCTACCGCAATCTTTTATATCCTGTTAATCCTTTAATCCGCGTAATCCGGGTTCAAGACGACTTACTCCGCCCTCAAACTCTTCACGGGATTCATCAGGGCGGCTTTGATCGACTGGAACGAAACCGTAGCAAAGGCGATGACGATTGCCACCAGTCCGGCAACGGCAAAGACCCACCAGGGCACGTCTATTTTATAAGCAAAGTCGTTCAGCCACTGGTTCATGCCGTACCAGGCGATGGGCGTGGCAACCAGGATGGCAATGAGCACGAGTTTCAGGAAATCTTTGGAAAGCAGCCCGACAATGCTGCTCGTGCTGGCTCCCAGAACCTTCCGAACGCCGATCTCCTTCGTCCGTTGCTCGGCCATGAATGCCGCCAGCCCGAACAGCCCCAGGCAGGCAATCAGAATAGCCAGCACGGAGAACGTCAGTACAATCTGCCCGACGCGCTGCTCGGCGCGGTACATCGTGTCAAAACTATCTTCCAGGAAGTAATAATCAAACGGCATCCCCGGGGCCATCTGCTTCCATTTTGCCTCGATCTGTTTGACCAGGCCCGGCATATCCGGACTGTCGATCCGGAACGAAACCGCGCCCGGATTAGGCTCCATGATCAGGGCCACAGCACCGATGTTCTGTCGCAGCGATTCGTAGTGGAAGTTTTTCACCACGCCGATAACCATGTACGTTTTAAATACCTTGGCCTGGCTGTCCATCATCCGAACAACCCGCTTGCCAATCGGATCTTTAAATCCAAAAATTTTCACGGCGGCTTCGTTCAGAATCACAGCCGCCGAATCCGAGCCAAACGCGCGGGAGAAGTTGCGTCCCTGGGCCAGTTCCATGCCCAGCGTCGGAATGTAATCGTAATCGACGGCCCAGTTTTGGGTCGAAACCGCCTTGCTTTGCTCCAGTTGCCCTTCCGGAAAGAGCGGACTGTCGCTGCGGTTGGACGGCACCGGCAGGAAGCCCGACACCGACCCGGTTTTGACGCCCGGCAGTTTCAGCACTTCTTCCTTAAACGCCTGCACTTGACTGCCCAGCGCGTAGGCTTCGCTGATGGTCAGCACCTGGTTGCGGTTGAAACCCAGTTTGGTCGTCTGAATAAAGTTCAACTGTCGATACACGACCAACGTACCCACAATCAGAATGACCGACATCATAAACTGAAACACCACTAAACCGCTTCGCAAACCGGCGCTTTTCAGCCCCACGTTGATCCGTCCTTTCAACACGCTGATGGGCCGGAACGACGACAGGAAGAAAGCCGGGTAACTGCCCGCCAGCAAACCCACGGCCAGCGGCAACAGCAGCAGAATGGGCAACAGGCGCAGGCTAAACAAGCTGTCGGCATTGAGTTGCTTGGTCGCCATTTCGTTAAAAAAGGGCAAAACCAGGCCCACAATCGCCAGCGCCAGCCCCATCGCCAGAACCGCCATCACCACCGATTCGGTCATAAACTGCCCGATCAGTTGCCGCTGCACCGACCCCAGCACTTTCCGGACGCCCACTTCTTTGGCCCGGTTGGCCGAGCGGGCTGTCGAAAGGTTCATGAAATTGATACAGGCGATGAGCAAAATAAAAACCGCCACGGCCGCAAACGTGTAAACATACTGAATATCGCTGTTCGGAGCCAGCTCGATGTTCTGTTTCGAATGCAGGTGAATATCCGTCATCGGAATGAGCGAGTACTCGATGCGGTTTCCGGCCTTGCGGAGTTGATCCATTGTTGCCCCGATAAACTGAAAGGCCTGTGGGCCGACATATTTCTCGATAACCGTCTCGAAATTCGGGCTAAACGTTTTGTAATCGACACCCGGTTTTAACAGAATGTACGTGTGGTGATTATTGCTGAGCCAGTTGCCCCACGGGTAGTTGTCGCTGAGCATCGAGACGAAGAAGTCCGTTCGGAAGTGCGCGTTGGCCGGAATGTCGCGCATGACGCCCGTCACCCGGTATTTCTGGGTGTTGTCAAATACCAGCGTCTGTCCCATCGGATTCTGGCGACCAAAGTGGCGTTTGGCCGCCGATTCACTGATTACGACGGCGTTAGGCTCGCTGAGCGCCCGCTTCGGATCACCGGTGACGAGCGGAAACGTAAACACCTCGAACAGTGTCGAATCCGCAAACATGACATCCCGCTCCCGCAGGCTACTCGGCTGATCAGCCCGTTTGACGAGCCAGGTGCCGCGCCCGTGCAGCCGCACAAAGTTCTCCACCTGCGGGTAATCTTTCAGCAAAGTCGGCCCCATCGGGTCGGGTGCCACGGCCATGTGCATATCGTTCCCGCCAAACTTAATATCGGAATTGATTCGGTAAATCCGGTCGGCTTTTTCGTGAAACCGGTCGTAGCTCAGTTCGTCGATGACGTAGAGCGTGATCAGCAGGCAGCAGGCCAGCCCAGTCGCCAGCCCGAAGATGTTGATAAACGTAAATCCGCGCTGTTTGCGCAGGTTCCGAAGGGCGATTTTTAGATAGTTGGTTAGCATAGCTTGAACTAGGATTATTCCGAACGAAGGGATTTCACCGGATTGGCATTGACGGCTTTAAACACCTGGAGATTGACCGTAATCAACGTCACCAGAACGGCTGCGACACCCGCAACGACGAAGAGAATGGCGCTCTGGTCGGTGCGGTAGGCAAACCCGTCGAGCCAGCGGTTCATCAGGTACCACGCCAGCGGGGATGCAATCACGAACGCCACCAGCACCAGCTTGATGAACTCGCGGGACAACAGGTACAGCAACGACCCGGTTTCGGCGCCCAGCACCCGGCGAATTCCGATTTCTTTCCGACGCTGCTCGGCGGTGAAAGCCGCCAGCCCGAACAGGCCCAACACGGCAATGAACAATGCCAACACCGTAAAGTGGCTGAACATCGTCGCAAACGCCTGTTCACTGCGATAGAGCTTGCCAAAATCCGCATCCAGAAAACTGTATTCGTAGGGCGTCTCGGGATTGATCTGCTTCCAGGTTTTTTCGATAAACGCCAGCGTTTCGGGCGCGTTGGCAGTATTGATTTTGACGGCGAGCTGGTTGTTGTTCTTGTTGTACAGCATAAACAACGGCTCCACTTTGTGCCGGATCGTGGCAAAATTAAAATCCTTGATCAGCCCCACGACGGTATACGCCGTCGCATCGGTCGGATTGGGGCCCGACGGCAACCGAATGATTTTTCCGACGGGTTCTTTCCAGTTGAGCAACTTCACCATCTCCTCGTTGATCAGCATGGACGAGGCCGAATCCGCCGGGAAATCCAGCGAGAAATTCCGGCCTTTCAGGATTTTCATGCCCATCGTCGGTACAAACGACTCATCGACCGCCATGATGCTGGCAATGTAATTCGTGGTGGTCGGTTTTCCTTCCGGCACAAAGGTCGTGCGGCCCAGTTGCTGCCCCATTTTATTCGTGGTCGTGCCGGTGCCCAGGATGTTCGGATTTTGTTTCAGTTCGGCCTGAAATGTCCGGGCGCGGCCAATCGCAGCCTGTCCTTTGAACGGAATCGAAATGATCTGCTCGCGGCTGAAACCGAGGTCTTTGCTCTGAATATAGCGCATCTGCCGAAACACCACCCCGGTGCCGACCATCAGCGCAATGGAAATCGTAAACTGAATCACCACCAGCGACTGCCGAAGCCGGATGCCGCTGTCGGTATTTTTGAACGCGCCTTTCAAAACCGTGACGGGCCGGAATTTCGACAGCACAAAAGCCGGGTAACTCCCCGCCAGCAAACCAAGCACGAGCACGAAAGCGGCCATGCCCAGCAGCACGACGGGATTCAACAGCGTATCCAACCGGGCGTTTCGCTGGTAAATGTTGTTTAGAACCGGCAACATCACGACCGCCAGCCCAATCGCCAGCAAGGCCGAAAGAACCGTCACCACGATCGATTCCAGCAAATGCTGGCCAATCAGTTGCGTTCGGACCGCTCCGGCCACTTTCCGTAACCCCACTTCCTTGGCCCGCCCGGTTGCGTGCGCCGTCACCAGATTCATGAAGTTGACCGCAGCCAGCAACACCACCAGCAGAGCAATCGTGGCCAGCACGTACAGGTTGGCGGCATCGGTTTTGTTGGTGTTGTGTTCAAAAAGAATGTCGCCGGAATTAAGGTGCACATCGTTCAGGTACTGCAAGGTCGGGACAAAAAAGGCGTAACCCTGGTTTTTATCTGCCACCTGTTTCAGCTTCGGAATGATCGTGTTCAGATCGCGGGCGCGGTCCAGCAGGAGGTAGCTGTAGACACTGATGCCGCTGAACGAATTCAGAAACTGGGCGTAACTCGAATCGCCCGGCGCGGGCACCATCGACCGCAGCATGTCGAACCGCAAATGCGAGTTGGTCGGCGGATCGGCCATGACGGCTTTGACTTTGAAGTTTTGCGTTCCCGATTGAACGGTTTTGCCGAGCGGATCGGCGTTGCCAAACAGTTTTTTCGCCAGCGTTTCGGTCAATACGACAGTTTGTGGCTCGTCCAGAATGCCTTTCGACGGCCCGCTCAGGACTTTGTAATCGAAAATCTCGAAGAACGAGCTTTCGGTCCGAAACGTCCCTTCCGAACTGATGAGCGTCTCCCCCACCTTCAGCGGCACCCGCCCCTGCTCCGAAATCCGGACGCTGTTGACCACTTCGGGCAGATCCCGCCGGATCGCCGGGGCCAAACCGGGGTAGCTCACACCGACCAGCTTGCTCTTGACGCCCTCGGCCTGATCGATGGTCAGGACGCGCACAATCCGATCTTTCTTTTCGTTAAAACCGTCGTACGAGAAATCCTCGTACACAAACAGGGCAATCAGAATGCCAGCCGCCAGCCCCACCGCCAGCCCGGCAATCTTAAGGACGGAATAAAACCGGTTTTTAGCCAGATTCCGGAGCGCGATTTTGAGGTAGTTGTTGAACATAACCTTTTTAGTTAAGAGCTAAGAGTTATGAATGAAGAGTTAATGCGTCAGCCAACTCTAAATTCTTAACTCTTAACTCTTCATTCCGACCGAAGTGAGGTAACCGGATTCATCAACGCGGCTTTGGCGGATTGAACCGAAACCGTGACCAGGGTGATGAGGGTCGCCAGTCCGGCGGTGGCGGCAAATACCCACCACTCGATCTGAATCCGATACGTATAATCCTGCAACCACAGACTCATCAGCCACCCGCCCAACGGCGCGGCCACCGCAAAACCCCACAACACCAGCCGACCGAACTCCCGGCCAAACAGCCAGAGAATCTGCCCGACGCTGGCCCCCAGCACTTTCCGGACGCCAATTTCCTTCATTCTGGATTCCGCCATATACGACACCAAACCATAGAGTCCCAGACAACCGATCAGGATGGCAATCACCGAAAACACCTGCGCAAAGCCCAGCATGATGGTTTCGGCGGTGTAAAACCGGTCCAGAATTTCGTCTATAAACTGATAATGAAAGACTAGTTCGGGAAATAAACCGTTCCAGGTTTCCTCGACCTGCTTCACCGTTTCGGGCAATCGGGCCGGACTCACTTTCAGAGCAGCCAGGCGGTTTTCGGTAAGATCCTTGAAAAGAACCGTGGGCGTTACGGCCATCCGCAGCGAATTGACGTGGAAATCCTTGACCACGCCCACCACCGTCCGGTCGGCTTCCCAGACGTTGATGCGTTTGCCGAGAATGGCGTTCGGCGATTTTAGTCCGAGCCGCTTCACCATCGTCTCGTTGACCAGGATTTCCTTCGCGCTCGTATCGCTGGTCAGGAAGTTGCGCCCGGCCAGCAGTTTCAGGTCAAACAGGGGCACGTAACGCTGGTCGCCAATCTTCGTTCTGGTTTCAAATTTCTCCGGTTCAGCCCGGTTGTCAAAGGTGAACGTCGTTTCGTTGATTTGGGAGGACGCCGGCGGAGCATTCCCGAAAGCCACGTCCTGCACGGCACCGATTTGCAAGAGCCGGTTTCGCAGCGTTGCCTGCTTGAGCGGGTCCGGCGTCGGCACCGGAATGGTCAGCACGGTTTCTTTCGTAAAACCCAGATCCGCATTCCGGATGTAGCGCAGTTGCGACATCATGACCAATACGCCGATCACAAAGAGCTGGGTGATAAAGAATTGCACAACGACGAGCCCCCGGCGCACCGAAATACCGCCCACCTGGGCCGTCGTCATGTTCCGGCGCAAAGCCGTGATGGGGTTAAAGCCTGACAACACCAGCGACGGATAAAAACCGGCCAGCGCAATCACGCAGCCAACCAGCCCGACGAACAACGCCAGGGGTTTGGGCTGCCATAAATCGGTTAACGAGAGGTTCGAACTGAAAACCGCCATCGCCTGGTTCACCGCCGGAAGCCCGGCCTGCGCCATCCCCAGCGCTACAACCACCGCCGTCAGTGTAATCAGGGCGGTTTCGGTCATAAACTGCCCGAACAACTGGCTCCGCGTACTGCCCATCGCTTTTCGGACGCCCACTTCTTTCGAACGCCGGAGCGCCTGCGCCGTGGCCATGTTGACAAAATTGATGCAGGCCGCCAGCACCAGAAACAGCCCGACAAAGCCCATCGCGTACAGCAGCTTTTTCTGCATTCGCCCGCCGTACTTGACGTTAAAATGCACGTCGCGCAGGGGCTGGGCTTGAAAATGGTAGATTCCAGTGCTTTCGCCCGAATAATGCTTGTGGATAATAGCCGGAAAAACCGCATTCAATGGCCCGACCGGCGTTCCTTCCGGCAGCGTTACGTAGGTCATTTCCTCGCTGTTGAGGTTTTCCCAATCCTGAAACGACCGGGCGACCGATTCATCCAACCCCGCAACGGTACTGTAGGAAATGTAGACTTCATCGCTCAGGTTGGTGGTTACGGGATGATCGTTCAGCACACCGGTCACCGTCAGATTCAGTTGGTTATCCAGCCGCAGCGTTTGTCCCACCGGGTTGGCGTCCCCGAAATACTTGCGGGCGTATTTTTCCGTCAGCACCACCGCGTTTGGCGCAGTCAGGGCGGTTTGGGGCGTTCCGGTTTTCCACTGGAAATCAAACACTTCGAACAATTCCGGATCGGCAAAACAGATGGTGCGCTCTTCCTGAAATTTTCGCAGAAAACCGCCGTCGGCCTTCGGAACACTCAGCATATTTCCCCGCAGCCGCTTGATCCGCGCGGCCGTCTCGATGAATGGATACTCCCGGCGCAACACCTCGGCCAACGCTTTCGGCGTTCCGCGCGAGTACGTCCTGTTTTCGTGCGTGAGTTCCGTCACGATGCGGTAAATCCGGTCAGCTTTCCGGTGGTGCGTATCAAACCGGAGTTGAAACCCGACCACCAGAAAAATCAGAATGCCGCAGCCCAGCCCCACCGCCAGCCCAATCACGTTGAGCAAACTGTACGTCCGGTGCCGCAGCAAGGTGCGGAAAGCAATTTTGAGGTAATTGTGAAGCATAAAGATCGCTTTCTAAACTGTCTGAACTGGGATTACGCAGATTAAACCGGGTCGCCGGAGCGGGATTAACTGGGATTGCTGCCGCGATTCTACTGTAAAACCTTTTACATCCTGTTAATCCTTTAATCTGCGTAATCCCAGTTCAGATGGCTTTTATTCACTTCGGAGACTTTTCACCGGGTTCGCAATGGCGGCTTTGACGGATTGGTACACGACGGTTGCCCAGCAGATCAGGAGCGTGAGCACACAGGCCACGACGAACACGCCCAGGCCGATGTCGGTTTTGTACGGAAAATGCTGCAGCCAGCGGTCCATCGAATACCAGGCAACCGGAATGGCAATCGGAAACGAGAACAACACCAGCTTGGTAAAATCTTTCGACAGCAACAGTACTACGCTCGACACCGATGCGCCCAGCACCTTCCTCACGCCGATTTCTTTTACGCGTTGCTCGGTCGTAAACGTCGCCAGCCCGAACAGGCCCAGGCAGGCAATCAGAATCGTCAGGGCCGAGAATGCCGTAAAAATCCGGCCCCGAAGCTCATCGGCGCGGTAAGCCGACTCGAAGTCCTGGTCCAGAAACCGGTATTCAAATAGCCGGTCGGGGTAGGTTTCGCGCCATTTCTGGCCAATGAACTCCACGGTTTTGTCAGCGTTTTTCGCATCGATCTTAATGTGAATCACGCCATTATGCGGACGATACAGCATGATCATCGGTTCGATGGGGCTGTAGAGCGACTGCTGGTGAAAATCCTTGACGACGCCCACCACCTTGGCCTCCGGCGGAGCGGGCTGACCGGCCTGCGGCAACCCGCCCAGCAACACTTTTTTGCCCAGCGGTTCTTTCCAGCCCATGCGTTTGACGGCGGCCTGGTTCACCAGCACGCCGTTGGCCGTATCGGCGGGAATTTTATCCGAAAAATCGCGCCCGGTCACCACCTTCATGCCCATCGTTTGCAGGTAATCGTGGTCGATGCCCATCGGTTTGAAGCCCATTTCTTTCAGGCCGGTATTGGATTCGACGCCAAAAATGATCCGGCCACCGATGTTGCTGGTGGGCGACGAAGCCGTGGCCACGCTCCGGATGTTCGGATTGGCCAACAGCGTGTTGCGCAGCAGGTTATAGCGATCGCGAGGCTGGCGATCCTGGTAATCAATCGTCAGCACCTGCTCCCGGTTATACCCCAGATCCTTGTCCCGCATGTAATTCAATTGGTCGTACACAATCCAGGTGCAAATCAGCATGATCAGCGAAATGGCAAACTGGATCACCACCAGGGTTTTCCGAAAAAAGCTTCCACCTTTGGCGTTGAATGAGCCTTTCAGAACCGTAGCGGGCTCAAACGACGATAGGTAAAAAGCTGGGTAGCTACCGCTGATGAAACCGGTAAAGACCACAATCACCAGCGCAATGAGCAGAAACTGGGGCCGGAGTAATTCCCAAAACGAGATTTCTTTGCCCGAAACCGTATTGAAAAACGGCAATGCCAGAGCTACCAGCACAAAACTCGCCGTGAGGGCCAGCACCGTCATCAGCACCGATTCGGTCAGAAACTGGGCCATCAGCGCATTCCGGAGCGAGCCCATTACTTTCCGCAGGCCGACTTCCTTCGCCCGTTTGGCCGAGCGCGCGGTCGAGAGATTCATATAATTGATACTGGCAATCAGCAACATAAAGAAGGCGACGGCGCTGAATATGTAGACGTAACTGATGTCGCCACCCGATTCACCGTCCATTTTCGAATGCAGGTGAATGCTCGTCAACGGCTGCAAGCGGTAGGTGATCTTGATGCCCATCCGTTTGAAGATGGACGCCATGTTTTTGTCGTACAGTTGCGGAAACTTGCTCTCCAGAATGTTTGTATCGAAATCTTTCGGCAGAACCAGGTAGCTCAGGATGTAAAAACCGCCCCAGCCGTTGGCCTGGCGCTCATTCGGACTGAGCGACAAGAGCGCATTAAACGTAAAATGCGAGTTGCGGGGCACGTCTTCAATCACGCCCGTCACCTGGTAGGAGGTCGTGTCGTTGGTTCGCAACATCTGACCCAGCGCCTTGCCTTCTCCGAAAAATTTCCGGGCGGTTTTCTCGGTCAGCACCACGCTGCCGGGCCGGGCCAGCGCCGTTTTGGGATCACCCTCAAGGAACTTGTGGGTAAAAACATCGAACACCGTCGAGTCGGCTGCGTAGACATCTTCTTCGTAAAACCGCTTCTCGCCCTGCCGAAAGGCCACCCGGCCGTTAGGAAAAAACCGCACGTAGTTTTCCACGAACGGGTAGTCCTGTTTCAGCGATTTGGCCAGCGGGGGCTGCGTACTCGCCCAATTGTTGATCTTGTCGGGTTCGGTGATGTACGAGACGATGCGGTAAATCTGATCGGCTTTCTGATGATGCCGGTCGAAACTCAGTTCGTCGGTCACATAGAGCAGCAGCAACAGCCCGCAGGTGACGCCAATGGTCAACCCCAGAATGTTGATCAGGCTGTAGAATTTGTCCTTCCGAATATTCCGCCAGGCGATGGTCAGGTAGTTGCGCAGCATAGGGTCAACAAGATAGCGGTTAGGTGTAATCACCTAACCAATTTTCATGCCGACCCTAATATCACACTGACAATCAATCAGTTAATTAGAAGATAACAAATCATCTGTCCGAAATCGTACAACCGATTGTCCGTGGATGAACAAAACGGATTGTTCACAAAAGCACCGAATTCCTGCGGTGCTTTTCGACTTACGGTTATGATTGTTGTCATTCGGTTCGTAAACTTTTGACGGGATTCAGCAAAGCGGCTTTCATGGCCTGAAAGCTGACGGTCAGAATCGCGACTGTGGTAGCCAGGCCACCTGCCAGGGCAAAAACCCACCAGGCAATGTCGATCCGGTAAGCAAAATCCCCCAGCCACTGGCTCATGATGTAACCGGCAATGGGCGAAGCAATCACGAGGGCAATCAGAATTAGCTTCAGATAATGGGTCAGTAACAGTGCAACAATACTGGTGACCGATCCGCCCAGTACCTTTCGGACGCCAATTTCCTTGGTTCGCTGATGGGTCGTAAAAGCCGCCAGCCCCAGCAGGCCCAGACAGGAAACCAGCACGGCCAGACCGGCGAAAACCCCAAACAGTTGCCCGATTCGCTGTTCAGATTGGTACATGGTATTGAATCGCTCGTTCAGAAAAGAATACGCAAACGGGTTGTCGGTCTGGGCTTTCCATCGCTGTTCGAGGATGGTCAGCAGGCTGGGAATATCGTCCGTCCGGATGCGCAAGGCCAGTTGCGTATTGTCGCCCCCATAAAACATGATCAACGGAGCGATGCGCTGGTGCATGGTTTCGAAATGAAAATCCTGCACCACCCCAACGACGGTGTAGGTTTTGGAAGGATCAACCACTGTGGAAAATTGTTGACCCAACGGTTTCTTGAAGCCATACGCCCGAACGGCCGCTTCGTTGAGCAGAACCGCCGAACTATCGGAAGGAAACGTCTTCGAAAAATTGCGCCCCTGCACCAGCCGAATTCCGAGTGTCGGCAGGTAATCTTCGTCTACAAAATAGCTTTTCGACAGGTGATTACCGGTTCGGGCTCCGTTCCGGAATTGAATAGCATCCTGACTCTGGCGGGAGGTTCCGGCGGGTAAAAAACCGGCCCGCGACACCCGGACCACGGATGCCAGCTTAGCCAGTTCGGCCTGAAACCCGTTTAGTTTTGCCCCCAGCCCCTGCGTGTCGTGTAAAACCAGTACCTGTTCTTTATCAAAACCGACTTTCTTGTTTTGCATGAAACGAACCTGCTGATTGGCCACGATGGTCGCGATAATGATCCCAATCGACACCACAAACTGACCCGTCACCAACGCATTGCGCAGCCCCCCGCTGCGCAATCCGGCCTGCATCCGGCCTTTCAAAACCGTAATGGGTTTGAACGAGGATAGCACAAAAGCCGGATAACTTCCTGCCAGTAAACCAATTACCAAACAGATCATCAACGCACCGGCAAGCATCGGCCCATTGAACACGACACTCATCGTAAAGTGCTTACCCGATAAGGCATTAAAGCTGGGTAACAGCAGTACGACAAGCCCCAGCGCCAGACCCAGCGCCAGCACCGTCAGCAGCACCGATTCGGTCAGGAACTGACTGACCAACTGCGTTCGGACGGAGCCCAATACCTTTCGGATGCCTACCTCTTTTGAGCGTCCGACGGATCCGGCGGTGGATAGGTTCATGAAATTGATGCAGGCCAGCAGGAGGATAAACAGGGCAATCGCCGAAAAGATATACACGTATTTGCTGTCGCTGTTGGCCTCTAATTCATCATCCAGATCGGAATGCAAATGAATATCCGTAACGGATTGAAAACCAAAGCCCAGCCGGTTTCCCTTTTGCAGAAATTCGGGCAGCGTAAGCCCGAGAAACTTCCTGATTTCCGGAGCCACATACTTGCTGAGGAACCCCCGGCTTTGCGCTTCGACCTGCTGAATGGAAGTACCCTCCCGAAGCCGAAGGTAGACGTAAGCACCGCTGGCCACCCAGGTCACGCCCGGCTTCAGCGACCGAATCGAGCCGAAAAAGTCGAAATGAAAGTGGGTATTGGAAGGGACATCGGCACAGACGCCGGTCACCCGGAAAAGGCCCAGATTGCCCATCGACAGCGTTTTTCCGATGGGGTCGGTTTCGCCAAAATATTTCCGGGCGGTAGTTTCCGTCAGTACCAGCGTATTGGGTTCAGCAAGCGCCCCGACCCGGTGGCCTTTTAGCAGAGGTATATTGAAAACCGAGAAGAAATTGGAATCCACAAAAGCCACCTTTCCTTCTTTAAAGGTTTCAGAACCGTTCTTCACCAGCATGTCACCTTCTTTGCGCAGTCGAGTTACCGTCTCCACCGCCGGACATTCATCCAGCAGGGCCTGCGCGGCCGGTTCGCTGGTGTAGGCATAGTCGAAATCCGATTCACCCAATCGGCTGTGCAGGGTCATTCGGTACAACCGATCGGCATGGATGTGGTAGCGGTCGTAGCTCCGTTCATGCAGCACGAAAAGGACTATCAGCAGGCAGGTAGCCAGCCCCACGGCCAGACCGACAATGTTGATGGCTGTAAAGGCTTTCTGACGCCAAAGGTTCCGGAAGGCAATCGTCAGGTAGTTGGAGAGCATAGCAGTAAATAAGGGTTTGGGGGAGTTGCGATCCTGGCCATAACCAGGCGCAGGCATGCGTCGTTTCGCAAAAAAGGGCGTCAGGCACTGCAAAACTGCCCAGACATACTCGCGCCGGGCACGGCTCGCTCCTACCTGGGCCACCCGCTTGTGAAAGGTTTCGTGTAAGTCGCCCTGTACATACTCCAGCAGGTCAGCATTCACAAACCACTCCAGAAGTCGATCGGCCCAGCGGGGCGGCTGGGATAAACCGTCGTTGAAATCCGGCGATTCGGGGCGGTTTTGGATTGGCCGGTCCGATTGCCCGCGGTGTTGTTGTTTCATGGGATTTCAAAGGGAATGGGTGGATAGGCCCAGTTGCTGAAGCTTGTTTTGCGGAATAGACTGCCAGAGCCGGTTGCGCATCTGCTGAATGTCTAACAAGGCCTGGCCCCCGGCCGCCGTCAGGGCAAACAGGTGCTTCCGTCGGCCGCCCCGTTCAGCCGTTGCTCCGCTCACCGAGGACGACAAAAAGCCTTTTTCTTCGAGTCGATACAGCGTAGTTTGCACCGCGCTGATGGTAAAGTCGCGACCGATTTGCTCCCGAAGTTGCTCCATCACCGGTACGCCATAAACCTCCTCAAGGCTGGACGCCACCACCAAGAGGACCAACTCTTCCAATTCGCCCAATACGGTTTTTTTCATGCGTGCCTACCCGATTGATTAGATACAATATCTTAAATCAAATCTGGTGCCAGATCTGAAAAATTGGCTTTTGCGTACTCAAAGCCCTAAAAAGTAAGTTTAGCTGTCCAGAAACGGACGAATTGTTGTCCATGAATGGACAACAATTCATTCCGGCAAATTTCGTTCGTTCGGCTGATAAATCACCGATTGGGTCAGCCTTGTCCGGTGTGCGGCTAACCCCTAGCCGACCAACTTGCTCAATATTCCTTTACGGTTTCAAAACCGCCGGGATGGGTGGGCCCACCGGATGCTCACAGCGGAACTCGTAGCCCATCAGCCGCGCTAAAGTAGCGGCAATCTGGTTCTGAAAAAGAACCGGGCCACCGGATTGTTCGCCCGTCGGCGGGGTGTCCGGCCCCAGAGCCGCCAGCCACATCTGGTACGAATCCGGTGTTTTGGTACCGTGGTCTTTCCAGCGGGCTTTCGGCGTATGCCCCCGGCCGTGGTCAGTCGTAATGAGCAGCGAAGTTTTGTTCCGGTACTGGGGCAGTTGCTGAAGCGTTGTCCAGAGGTCGCCCATCAGCCGGTCGAGCGTCTGGAGCATCCGCAGGTGGTCGGCGTAGCGCCCGGCATGGGCCAGGTCGTCGGTTTCATCGAAGGAGATAAACAAGGCGCGGGGTTGCTGCCGCTTGAGGTAATTCAGGGCTGCGTAATAGGTCAGAAAATCGGGCCGGACCCCGGCGAAATCCGACTCAATATTTTTCATCATGTGGTTCAGCAGCGAATCCGTTTCCGACCGAACGGGCGCAATGGGCTCCAGGGCTGAATTGGCATAAATCCCGCTTCGCTCCTCATTCACAGCCGCTTCGATTACGTTCCAGGATGAAAAAACCGCCACTTTGCCTTTCAACCCCGGCTGCTGGTTCAGAAACTCCAGCACGGTGGTGTTCGGGTTGTTTTTCTTGTCGTTCGAATTAATCCGCTCGTCGGCATAACCCGCCAATATCTCGTTATAGCCCGGATAGCTGAACCAGTACGGATTCGACACATTGACTTTGCTGTCTTTCAGCCGGTTTCCGTACAGTTGCCCCTGGGTGACTAGGATGTTCCAGAAAAAAGGCATCAGCCGTTTGCGCCGTTCAGTGGGCGTCCGGGCCCAGAACTTTCGGCGGGCGTCGGCCGTGTCGGGTGAGTAAACCGGGTCGAACAGTAGCGTCGAATCAGCTCCGGCAAAGACTTCCTGCCAGCGTACCCCATCCAGCGTAATCAGGATGACATTCTCCGTTTGGTGAGAAGTCGTACGGTTTTGTGCCCGGCTGGTTCCGGCAACCAAAATCAACAGCAAACACAGCAAGCAACTCCGCGAGTAAAGGTCCTTCATAGTGAGTGATTAATAGCGAGTTAAACGGTAGATGGCTCAAAAGTATGGAAACTGGCGGGATTCTGTTGATTACGATTTTGTTAACCCGGTTGTCGGGTCGTCAGCGGTTTTATCCTCTAAAAAAAACAGGCTGACCCCGCCGGAGTCAGCCTGTTTTCGAAGCCAGTTTTGACCAGCCGCGTCAGTGAATGACGAGGGAGCGGGGTGAGATCACCGATTGCCGGGTGTTGATCGCAAACGTTTGAACGGTCGATTCCTGTCCGTTTGAAATGACCACCTGATACACGCCGTCGGGCAGATCACGAACATCCAGCCGCAGCCGGACCACCTGCCGCCGTTTGTGGAATTTCTGGGCAAAAAGTTCGTTGCCAGCCTCGTCGGTCAACTGCACCAGAACCGTTCCGCCATTTTCTTTATCGAGCGCAATCTGAAGCTTTCCTTCGGCCGTGGTATAAATGCCACTCTGGAAAGCCGCCACTTTTTTGGGTCGGCCGATGGGTTTATGGGGGTCAGCCTGAGAAACCGAAACACAGGCCAGAGTCAGCGTAAACACAACGAGCAGGACATTCAGAATCGTTTTCATGGTGCTAAAAGTTTAGTTTGATTCTCCGTTTTGGATGCATCAAAGGTCAACTTCAGGACCGAGAAAGCCTGTCATAAATGAGTCAATCGCTGCTATTTTTGGGAAGCCGTCTGAACGGTTGGTTTTCGGCCTCCGGCGTTGATCACCCGTTGGTGTGGCTGGCCAACGACTTCCGGCGTATGTATTTCACCGCCAATTTTTTATCTTTGATCTGTTCCGGAAAAAACCGTATTCGCTCCGGCCAACCAACTGTTATGGAAGCAACTGTCGATCAACCGTCCAGCTACGAACTCGAACGAGGCAAACCCATGCCAGATACCATCCATGCCGCTATCCAGGCTAATCTTGTGGTGGAATTAAAAAGTCGCTATCGTCAGGCATACCGGATTTTATCGGAACTCACTCTGGATACTCCTCCGAATGGCTCAACGCCAGACGTTGTGATTTATCCGTTTTTTGAAGTTGACTTTACCATTGAATATCCGGCGAAACGGTCTGATGCCCCGTTGGTTACTATTGAAATTCAGTCCCCTTCGCAGAGCCTTGACGAAATGATTAATAAAGCCAATAGTTACTTTGCATTCGGAGTCAAGTCATGCTGGATTGTGCAACCTCGTATCAAAGGCATTTTTGTATTTGATCGGCCGAATTCCTACCAGTTTTTTCACCACGACGATGTTCTTAAAGACCCCAATCTGAACATCGAACTGTCCTTGGCAGGGATTTTTGAATGAATGGCAGAGGGCTAAGGGCATGGGGTCAAAAAGTAACCCTCTGCCCTTAGCCCTCTGCCATTCATTCCGAGCGCAGCGAGCAAACCGGATTCATCAAAGCGGCTTTGATGCTTTGGAAGCTGACGGTCAGCAATGTGATCAACAGCGCGGCAAAACCGACAGCGGCAAAAATCCACCAGGAAATTTCGGTTCGGTATTGGTACTGCTGAAGCCAGTTGCTGAGAAAATAGTGAGCGATCGGCGTGGCAACTCCGAAGGCAATCAGAACCAAAACCACAAAATCTTTCGACAATAATCCCCACAGATTGAGCACCGACGCGCCCAGCACCTTCCGAACGCCAATTTCTTTCGTGCGCTGCTCGGCCACGAACGACGCCAGCCCGAACAAGCCCAGGCAGGAAATAAAAACGGCCAGAACCGCAAAGAACGTCGCCAGCTTACCAATCCGTTCTTCGGCCCGAAACTTGGCGTCGTATTCCTGATCTGCAAACTTGTACTCAAACGGTGCCGCCGGAATCAGCTTTTTGAAGACGGTTTCTAGTTGAGACAGCGCGTTGCCCGCATCGACGCCGGGCTTGATTTTGATGTTGATCCAGTTGGGCGAGCCAAACAGGAAAAAAACGGTGGGTTTGATCGGCTTAAACGGCGACTCCATCACCATGTCTTTTACCACACCCAGAATCCGGTACTGTTTCTCAATGTTGTCCGTCATCCATTTGCTTTTCCAGCGAACCGTTTCGCCCACGGGATGGCGGAAACCCATCAGTTTGGCGGCAGTTTCGTTGATGACAAACCCGGCCGAATCCGACGCCAGTTCTTTCGAGAAGTTCCGGCCGTCAATAAATTGCCAACCAACCGTTTCGGCATATTCGGGCGAAACCGTCAGCGTAGCAAACCGCTCGGTAAAACCCGGCGGCATTCCCTTCCAGCTAAAACCTTCATTGGAAGACCAGACGCCGGTAACCGGACTTTGCGATTCGGCTACTTCCAGTACGACGCCGGTGTTTTTCAGTTCCTGTCGCAACAAGGCGGTTTTTTCGTAAAAATCGCCTGACTGCATCGGCACCATCAACAAACCATCCCGACTATAGCCGACCGGGCGATTCCGGGCAAACTGAATCTGACGATACACGACCAGCGTGCAAATGATTAGCGAGATGGAAACCGTAAATTGCGTAACGACCAAAACCTTACGGGGAACAGAAGCCAGACGCCCCATTGGTAGCCGCCCGAGTCCGGCTCCTTTCAGGACCTTAACGGGTTGAAAAGACGTGAGGTATAAAGCCGGGTAGCTGCCCGCCAGCACGCTGGTCAGTGCAATAAATCCGAGGCTAAACAGCCAGAAATACCCCTTGTCCCACGGCATCCGCATCTGTTTGGCGGCCAGGTCGTTGAACCACGATAACGACACCGTTGCCAGCAACAGAGCAATCAGAAACGCCAGGAACACCACCAGCAATGATTCACTGAAAAACTGCCCGACAAGCTGGGAACGCTGCGAACCGACGGTTTTTCGGATACCGACTTCCTTGGCCCGTTTTTCGGAGCGGGCCGTCGAGAGATTCATGAAGTTGATGCAGGCCAGCAGCAGGACGAAAAAGCCAATCAGGCCCACCATCCAGACGTATTGAACCGGTCCTTTTCCGACCACACCATTTTTAAAATCAGAATACAAATGCCAGTCCCGCATCGGATGCAGCCATAGTTGTGGGTGAGTTGCGGCCTCTTCTTTCATACTCTCCAGGTTCCTGATCGCATTCAATTCGGCGTCTTTGATGGTCGCAGTGGCTTTGTCAAAATCGGTATTTGGGTTGAGTTCCACGTACATGTACAGGGCATGGTTATCCCATTTTTTCTCCCTCATGTACTGGTTCGTTGCCACAAAATATTCCCAGGAAGCCACAAACTGGGTATCATGAAATTCGGTATTTTGGGGAAAATCTTCGTACACGCCCGTCACTTTCAGCAGCTTGTCCGTGTTGATTTTCAGCGGCTTGCCCATCGGATCGGCGTCACCAAACAGGGCTTTCGCCGTTGAAGCTGACAGCAGAATGGACTGGGGGTCCTGCAAACCGGCCCAGGTTCCTTTTACCATCTTCAGGGTCAGCATTTCCGGGGCTTTTGCGTCCATGAATTGTCCTCGTTTCGACAGCTTTGTTTCACCCGCCGTTAAAATGCAATCGTCGGGGTGGGTCGACGTTACGATGTGCTTGAAGGGACTGCTGTACTTGCTTTTCAGTTCGTGAACAAAGGGATACGGCAGCGACTTCGATGTGTGCAGTTCGCCGTTAACGGATTGATTGAGCACAATTTGCGCAATCCGGTCGTAGTTCCGGTGGTAGGTATTGAACGATAGTTCATCGTAAATCCACAGACCGATCAGCAGGGCCACGGCCATCCCGACCGCCAGTCCGCCAATGTTGATCAGCGAATAGGCTTTTTGCCGGACCAGATTCCGAAACGCGATTTTGAGATAATTGTGTAGCATGGGAGGACTCAGAAAGAAAGGCGTTGAATATTCCGTTTGTTTCTGCCGGGCCAGTGGCCGCAGCAGCTTCAGCACACTGAGGCTATACCGCCAGCGGGCCTTGCGCTCCCCGACGGTTTGGACCCAATGGGCGTACAGTTCGAGCAAATCGCCCTGCACTTCCTCCCGCGTGTCGGGATGGCCCCACCAGCGGAGCAGTCGTTCAGCCCAGCGGGGCGGTTGAGGGGTCGAAGCCATATTGTCTTAATAGCGAACATTGAATAGCGAATACTGAATAACGAAGGCACCTCGCCTATCCCATTCCTTGCCGACAGCAGCCCTTTCGTTATTCGCTATTCAGTGTTCGCTATTCATTATTGATTGTTCATTACTCACTGCGCAGGCTTTTCACCGGATTCATCAAAGCGGCTTTGATGCTTTGGAAACTGACGGTTAGGAAGGCGATCAGAATCGCCAGGCCACCCGCCAGCGCGAAAACCCACCACGACAGCCCCACCTTAAACTCAAAGTTCTGGAGCCATTCGTTCATTGCGTACCAGGCAATGGGCGACGCAATCAACAAAGCGATCAGGACCGGTTTCAGAAAATCTTTGGAAAGCAACAGCACAACACCCGTGATCGAATCCCCCAGCACCTTGCGGACACCGATTTCCTTCGTGCGCTGCTCGGCCGTAAAAGTGGCTAAGCCAAAAAGGCCCAGGCAGGCAATCAAAATGGCTAAAACCGTGGCCGTGGTGATGAGCTTAGAGGTTCGGGTTTCGGCCTGGTAGGCCTGCGCCAGGGTGTCATCCAGAAAATTGTATTCGAAAACCTGATCGGGGTACGTGGTTGTCCAGGCTTTTTCAAGGTCCGCCAGGGCTACTTGTACAGACTCGGTAGTCAGCTTCTCGTCTTGCAGCTTGATACCGGCCTGGTAGAAGTGTTTGGGCACGACCTGAATCAGCGTCGGATCAATTTTCTGATGCAGCGAGTTCACGTGAAAGTTCTTCACCACCCCCACAATGGGTACCGACTCCTGGCTGTCGCCGAAGAAGACCCGCTGCCCAATCGCATCTTCGGGGCGCGTCAGTCCCATCCGGCTGATAAACACCTCGTTGGCAATCACTTTGGGCAAGGTATCCCCTTCCCGGAACGCTTCGCCCGCCAGAAGTTGAATCCCGTACACATTCAGGTAATGCGAATCCCCCATTTTTAGCTGAGTTTTAATGTCGCTCACTTTCGCGCCGTTCCGAAATTGCATCGCCTGCATCCAGTTGCTCTCGGCCGATGCGCTGTTGAACGAGAAGCTGACGTCTTTCACCTGGGTCGACTGCAACAGCCGCTCACGCAAGGCGTGTAGCTTCGACGGACTATTATCTGGTACTCCCACCGTGACAATGGCGGACTTCGTAAAGCCCAGATCGGCATTTTGGAAAAACCGCAGTTGCTGATTGATCAGTAACGTACTGCTGATTAATACCATCGAAACCGTAAACTGTACCACCACCAGCCCCTGGCGCAACGAAATGGCGCGCCGGTTTTGCGGAATTTTGTTGGTCTTCAAAGTCCAGATCGGTGCCAGGCCCGACAAGCGGAAGGCCGGATACACGCCCGCCAGCAAGGTGGTTCCGGCGAAAAGAGTCGCCAGGAACGCAGCGGTTTTTCCCGAAAAAAGATCGTTTGCACTCAGGGGTATTCCGAGCGTCTCGACCACCAGCGGCAGGGCCAACCACACCACCAACACCGACAGCCCGGTTGCCGTGAGCGTAACCAGCCCGGCTTCGGTCAGAAACTGGTAGACCAGCGACCAGCGGTTGCTGCCAACGGCTTTCCGAATCCCAATTTCTTTGGCCCGTTTGAAAGCCTGCGCCGTGGTCAGGTTAATAAAATTTATGCAGCCGATCATCAGCACGAACAGGCCGATCAGCGCTAGCACATTAAGCAATTTAAGGTTGGCGGTTCGCCCGCCCAGGTTGCCGGAATAGTGCAGTTTTTCCAGCGGGTTCAAAACAAAACGCTGTCCGAGAGCCGACTCTTTGTCCTTGTATTTGGCCAGAATGGACGCCGAGCGTTGGGTAATCTGTTCCGGTTCTGCACCTTTTTTCAGCAGAACAAATACCTGAAAATTATCGCTCCAACCGTTCCACCGGTTCAGGTCGTAATCGGGATTGACGCTTTTGAGGGTCGGCAACGAAACGAGCAGATTGAACGAGAAACTGGTCGTTTTCGGAAAATCCTCCAGCACACCCGCCACTTGCAACTCCTGCTTGTTGTCGAGCCGGAGGGTTTTTCCAACCACATTGATGGTGCCGAAATATTTCTCAGCATACGCGCGGGTCAGGACAACGGTATTGGGTTGCGCTAGCGCCGTCCGGGCATCACCGGCCAGCCAGCGGTAATCAAGCAGCCGGAACAGCTCGTTTCCGGCAAACACCAACGATTCCTTGAACCGCTGGTCAGACGACGGAAGGGACAGAATGCTGCCCGAAGTCCGGAGCATCGGCACGACCAGTTCGGCTTCGGGCACTTCGTTCCGTAACACGTTTACCATCCCGGTGTACGTCCCCGGATAGGTGTAATTTTCCGCCAGTTTCTCGTTTTCGACCCGGTAAATCCGGTCTCCTTTCGAATGGTAGCGATCGTAGCTCGTTTCGTGTGCGATAACCAGAAAAATTACGAGCGCACAGGTTAGACCCAGCACCAGGCCAAGAAGATTAATAGCTCCAAAAACCGCATTTCGACTCAGGTTTCGCCAGGCGATTTTGACATAATTCCACATCATAACGGGACTCAATAATAAGGGTGAAGAATATTCCGTTTGTTTTCGCCTGGCCAGTGGCCGCAGCAGTTTCAGCACACTCAGGCTATACCGCCAGCGGGCTTTAGGCTCCCCGACAGTTTGGACCCAATGGGCGTACAGTTCCAGCAGGTCGCCCTGCACTTCCTCCCGCGTGTCGGGATGGCCGAAGCGTTCCAGGAGCCAGGTGGCCCAGCGGGGCGGTTGAGGAGTCGAAGTCATCGGATCGTTTTTCAATAACGAACACTGAATAACGAAGTAGCTCTGCCTATCCCTGATTCCTTGCTGATCAGCAAACCCTTCGTTATTCGCTATTCAGTGTTCATTATTCATTATTCCTTTTTATTCACTGCGCAGACTCTTGACCGGATTGACCAAAGCCGCTTTGATGCTCTGGAAGCTGACCGTCAGCAAGGCAATCCCGACCGACAGCAAACCGGCCAGGGCGAATACCCACCATTCCAGTTCAATTTTATAGGCAAAGTCCCGGAGCCAGCGGTTCATGAGGTACCACGCAATCGGTGAGGCAACCAAAATGGCAATGCCAACCAGTTTCAGGAAGTCTTTGGACAGTAGTCCGACCACGCTTGTGACCGATGCCCCCAGCACCTTGCGAACGCCGATTTCCTTCGTCCGCTGTTCGGCCGTAAAGGTGGCTAACCCGAACAGGCCCAGGCAGGCGATGAAGATCGCCATGCCCGAAAAACCCAGGAAAAGGTTGCTTTTTCGTTCGTCGGACCGGTATTGTTCAGCAAACGTTTCGTCCAGGAAATTGTATTCGAAGGGCTGGTTCGGATTAACGTCTTCATAAACGGTTTTCACGTAAGCCAGTGCAGCCGGGATGTTTTTGGGGGCCACCCGAATGAGCAGGTTATCGCCCCGGTCGGGATGCAAAACCAGCACCAGCGGCTCGATTTTGTTGTGCAGCGACCGCAGGTGGAAATCCCGAATCACCCCGGCGATCCGGATTTTTTTCGTATCGAATTCCACCAGTCCGGTGGTGCGGTTTTTCCAGCCCAGCCGCCGGAGCATCGCTTCGTTGACCAATACCGCACCGGCCGAGTCGCTGGCGAGGTCGGGCGAAAAATTACGGCCTTCTTTCAGGTTGATTTGCAGGACATTCAGAAAGTCATGATCCACCGAGAAGTACTCCGTACTGACGGGCTGTTCGGTGCCGCCGGTGTAAAAACTGAACGTGGTTTTGTCGTTCATTCCGCCCCCCACGGTGCCGTCGGTCAGGCTAACGCCCTTGATAACCGGATTTTGCAGCAAGCGGTTTTTCAACACGGCCGCGGCTTTCTGGGCCGACGGTGCTTTGAGTGGAACGGTCAGAACCTGTTCATGATTGAAACCCAACTGATTATGCCGCATGTAGTCCAGTTGTCGGTACACGACCAGCGTCCCCACGATCATAATCATCGAAATCGTGAACTGGAACACGACCAGCGACTTTCGCAGGAAAACGCCTTTGCGGCTGACCGAAAAGGCTCCCTTTAGCACGGCGACCGGTTTGAAACGCGACAACACGAAGGCCGGATACAAGCCGCTGATCAAGCCGATCAGGAGGGCAAAACCGGTCAGTAACCCGGCGGTGGGCCAACTCATCAACTCAAGACCTACGTTCTTGTCGGCCACCCGATTGAAAACCGGCAGAAAACCGACCAGCAGCCCCACACTCACCCCTAAAGCCAGAACCGCCAGCAGCAGCGACTCGGCCAAAAACTGTCCTATCAACTGAACCCGCAGCGAACCGATGGCTTTTCGAACGCCGATTTCCTTCGCCCGGCTGGCTGAGCGGGCCGTGGCCAGGTTGATGTAATTGACCACCGCAATCAGGAGAATGAATAATCCGATGGCCGAAAAGGTGTAGACATACGCCAGGTTGCCGCCGTTTTCCTCGCCCATGAGGTGCGTCGACCGCAGGTGCATATCCACCAACGGCTGAAACGTAATGTCAAAATTCACCTTCGAGCCGCCATCGTCGCCAATCGCCTTGGCGATGTATTTTTTGTAGAAAACCGGCATCTTCCCTGCCAGCTTTTGCGGATCGCTTCCGGGCGTCATCAGCACATACACGTTCGAGTTGAAGCCATCCCATTTGCTCAGGTTGACACCACTGGCCTGCTGATTCGAGTACGGCAGAATGGCGTCGAACGCCAGGTGATGATTGGTCGGCGCATTCCGAATAATGCCCGCAATGGTGAGCGGCAGGTTTTCTTTCACCAGCACGGTTTTGCCGATCAGGCCGTCAGTTTGTCCAAACAGGCTCATCGCCAGCTTTTCCGTCAACACGATCCGGCTGGAATTCACGAGCGCCGTTTCGGCGCTTCCTTCGATAAAATCATACGCGAAAAACGCAAACAAGGTCGAATCGGCGTAGATCACCTCGTTGGCGTACAGCGATTTTTCACCGGCCCGAAACAAGGTTTCATTGGCGGTTTTGACCCGAAGCACGTTTTGAATCTCCGGGTATTCCTGTTGCAGCGCCGGTCCCATCGGGGCAGAAGCGATGCCAAGCCGGTATTCGTTGTCCGCCCATTTAATGTGCAGGTTGACCCGGTAAATCCGGTCAGCGTTGGGATGATACCGGTCGAAGGTGGTTTCGTCCCAAACGTACAGCCCCAGCAGGATGGCACAGCTCATTCCGACGGCCAACCCCAGCAGGTTGAGGGTACTGTAGGCTTTGTGGCGGATCAGATTCCGAAAAACGATTTTAAGATAATTTTGAATCATGTCAGAACTCAGAAAAAAAGGGGTTGAATATTCCGTTTGTTTTCGCCGGGCCAGCGGCCGCAGCAGTTTCAGCACACTCAGGCTATACCGCCAGCGGGCTTTAGGCTCCCCGACAGTTTGGACCCAATAGGCGTACAGTTCGAGCAAGTCGCCCTGCACTTCCTCCCGCGTGTCGGGATGGCCGAAGCGTTCCAGGAGCCAGGTGGCAAAGCGGGGCGGTTTCATCATCTGAACTGAGATTACACGGATTTAAAGATTAAGAGGATATGTTTGCCGATGTGTCTCTGATTACATGGATTAAAGGATTATTGCAATCTATTTTATGTCCTCTTAATCCTTAAATCCGCATAATCCGAGTTCAAGACTATTCCGAGCGCAGCGAGCGAACCGGGTTCATCAACGCGGCTTTGATGGATTGGTAGCCGACAGTCAACAGGGCGATCAGGAAGGTACCGGCAACCGTCAGGGCAAAAACCCCCGCACCCAGGCTGATCTGATACTGAAACCCTTTTAGCCAGGCCGACATTGCGTACCAGGCCACGGGCGCAGCCACCACGAAGGCAATCACAATCAGGCGCGAAAACTCTTTGGCGAAAATCCAGATAATCTGACCAACGCTGCTGCCCAGGACCTTCCGAATCCCGATCTCTTTCGTTTTCTGGGCCGCCATGAATGACACCAGACCGTACAGCCCCAAACAGCCAATGAAGATCGCAATGCCCGCAAAAGCCTCGATGAGCCGGAGCATGAGCGATTCAGTCTGGTACAATTCGGCAATCTGTTCATCCAGAAACTGGTACTCAAAAATCTGATCAGGGTGCATCTCACTCCAGGTTTTTTCCAACGCTCCCAGGGTCGTTTGGGCGTTCGCCAGGTTGATTTTTACGGCGTAGTCATTGTAGTCGCTGCTCCGGGTAGAAATGCAAATGGGATTGATTGCTTCATGGAACGACCGGTTGTGAAAATCCCGAACCACCCCCACAATCGGGCCCTTTAGGGTGCCGCCATTCATGCTCAGTGTTTTCCCAAGGAGTTCCTGGGGCGACTTGAGATTGAGTTTTTTGGCCAGGGTTTCGTTCACGACAAACTCCCGCACCGTGTCCGCCGGGTATAGATTCCGACCCGCGACCAATTCCAGCCCAAACAGGTCCATGTACTGGTCGTCGGCGGATTTCACATTGATGGCAAAATTCTCACTTTCGGCCCGGTTATCGTACCAAAACGACGTCGTCCAGTTGTTATCGGTGGCTGGAGCCGCCCGGCAAAGCGACACCTGATTGACGCCGGGCACTTTCAGCAGCCGCTCCCGCAGGGTCTTCATGGTTTGAACCTCCGAATCGGACCCCATTGGAACCATCACCACGGCCTCTTTCGTAAAACCCAAATCCGACTGCGTGGCATACCGCACCTGGCTGGCAATCACAATCACGCCAATGATCAGGATCTGCGAAATCGCGAACTGCACCACGATCAGAGCCCGGCGGGTGTTGAAACCGCCGACATTTTGCTGCGAAACTTTGCCTTTCAGGGCCAGAACCGGCTGAAACCGAGCCAGAATAAACCCGGGATACGAACCGGCAAACAAAGTCACCAACAGGGTCAACAGAACCACAAAAACCGTTAACTGACCGTCCGTAACCGGGTTGATCGTCAGCTTGATCCGGAATAATTCGTTGACCGCCGGCAGGAAAAGCAGCGCGCAGCCGAAGGCCACGGCAACGGCTGTCACGGTAATGAGTCCGGTTTCGGTGATGAATTGCCAGAAAAGTTGCCCGCGAACGCTCCCCAGCGCTTTGCGGACGCCCACTTCTTTCGACCGCCTGAGGGCCTGTGCCGTCGCCAGATTGATGAAGTTAACACAGGCGGTAATGATCAAAAAGGCCCCAATCAGGCTCAATACCCACAAAATAGACTTCGGCATTCGCCCTTCGTATTGAGGATTAAAGTGAACGTCGGCCAGGGGTTGCAACTTGTAGTGGTGGATATTTTTGCTGGTCGGGCGGTATTTCCTGACGTAAGCCGGTAACAGTTTTTCCACCAGTGCAGGCGACACCCCCGGTTGAAGACGAACAAAGCATTGCATGGCGCTGACAATACCGCCCCAGTTATCGTCACTGGCTAACCACTCATTGTATTGTTTCAGGGTCGCGTACGAAACGTAGATGGGCGTCTGGCGTTCGGTATTCGCGGGTAAATTCCGAAGAACACCAGTAATGCGAAATGTAATTTTGTTGTCCAGCCGAAACGTTCGATTGATCGGATTGGCGTCGCCAAACAATTTCCGGGCCATATCCTCGGTAAGAATCGCGGTATTGGGTTCCGTCAAGGCCGTTGCTTTATCACCTTTCAGCAGCGGGAAATTGAAAATGTCGAAGAACTCCGGTTCTGTAAAAGCAAGGCCTTCTTCCTCCTTGAATTTCTGGATTTCCCGGCCTTTTTCAACCGTGATCAGTACGTCCGTAAACGTAGCAATGCGGGCTACTTTCTCCCCAAACATGTAGTCGTTTCGGAAGGCCTTTCCCAGCGGACTCGGCACATTGTCGGAATAACTGACGGTTTCGCGGTGCTGTTCCGTTACGAAGCGGTAAATCCGGTCGGAGTTCGCGTGAAAATTATCGAAACTCAGGTGGTATTTCACCAGCGTAAAAATCAGAATCCCGCCAGTCATGCCCAGCGCCAGACCCAGCACGTTAATGCCTGCGTACGCCTTGTTGCGAATCAGATTCCGAAGAGCGATTTTAAGATAGTTTTGTAGCATGGCTGGACTCAGAAACAAAGGCGTTGAATACTCAGGTTGTTTTCGCCGGGCCAGGGGCCGCAGCAGCTTCAGCACACTCAGACCATACCGCCAGCGGGCCTTGCGCTCCCCGACGGTTTCGACCCAATAGCCGTACAGTTCGAGCAAGTCGCCCTGCACCTCTTCCAGCGTGTCGGGATGACCCCACCACGAAAGCAAGGTTTCAGCCCAGCGGGGCGGTCGGGGGGTGGTCATCATGTTTTTTTAATAGCGAACACTGAATAGCGAATAATGAATAGCGAAGTAGCTCTGCCTATCCCTGCTCCTTGCTGATCAGCAACCCCTTCGTTATTCGCTATTCAGTGTTCATTATTCCTTTTTACTCACTCCGCAGACTCTTCACCGGGTTGATCAGAGCCGCTTTGATGCTCTGAAAACTCACCGTCAGCAGGGTGACGAGCAGAGCGCCGACCCCCGAAACCGCAAACACCCACCAACCGATGTCGGACCGGTACTCGTACTGTTGCAGCCAGTTGTTCATAAAATACCAGGCCGCCGGTGTCGCAATGCAAAAGGCGATGACCACCAGGATGACGAAATCTTTCGATAGTAAGCCCCAGAGGTTTAAGACACTGGCACCCAGCACCTTTCGGATTCCGATTTCCTTGGTGCGCTGCTCGGCCACGAACGACGCCAGCCCGAATAACCCCAGACAACTGATGAAGATCGCCAGGCCCGCAAAGAAGGTCGCCAGCTTGCCGACCCGTTCTTCGGCCGCAAACTTTTTCCCGAATTCGACATCGGCAAATTCGTATTCGAACGGAGCGGAAGGAATGTATTTTTTGAAAACCGCTTCGATGGTGGTCAGACACTCGCTGGCACTTTTGGCCGGATTCAGTTTCAGGTTGATCCAGTTGACCTGTTCGTAATTCAACAGGTAGACGGTCTGCTTGACTGGTTCATACGGCGACTGCATCAGCATGTCTTTGATCACCCCCACCACCTTGAACTCATCCATGTCTTTGCCTTCGCCCCAGCGAAGGATGCTACCAATGGGGTTCTTGATGCCCATGAATTTGACCGCTGCTTCATTCAGGACGACCGAGGAAGAATCGGTCGTAAATTCCCGCGAAAAATCCCGCCCGTCTTTAAACTGCCAGCCGACGGTTTTACCGAAGTCGTGGGTGACCCAGATCGTCGCGAAGTCGGCATCCAGGTTGGGATCTTTGCCCGCCCAGTGGAATCCGCCGTTGTTCGACCACACCCCGGTGAGCGGGCTGGACGATTCGGCCAGTTCCTGAATCGCACCCGCGTTTTTCAGTTCTGTCCGGAGCAAATCAAACTTCCCGTAAAAATCCGGCGACTTCATTTGAATCATCACCAGCCCGGCCCGGTCGTAGCCAACGGGCCGGTTTTTCGAGTACTGAATCTGGTTGTAGACGATAATCGTGCCGATGATCAGGGCCAGCGACACCGTAAACTGCACCACCACCAGCACTTGCCGGGGTAACGAAGCAAACCGGCCCGCCCGGAAAGTTCCTTTCAGAACCTTGACGGGCTGGAACGACGACAGATACAGGGCGGGGTAACTGCCGGCAATGAAACCGGTCAACAACGTAAAGCCAATCCCAATCAGCCAGAACAGCGGGCTATACCAGATCATCGTGATCCGCTTGGCGGCTACCTCATTGAACCAGGGCAAAACGAGCCACACCAGCAACAGCGCCAACCCAAATGCAAAGGTCACCACCAGCAACGATTCGTTGAAAAACTGGCTGATCAACTGGCTGCGGACGGAGCCGATGGCCTTGCGAATGCCGACTTCCTTGGCCCGTTTTTCGGAGCGGGCCGTGCTCAGGTTCATGAAGTTGATGCAGGCCAGCAGCAGCACGAAAATGCCGATAAACCCAAACAACCAGACGTATTCGATCAGCCCGCCGGTTTGTACGCCGTTCTCCCAATTCGACCGCAGGCGCCAGTCGCGCATGGGGTGAAGGAAAACTTCCGACTTGTATTTCTTGTCTTCCGGCGGAACCCGGTTGAATTTCGAGAGAAGAATATGCCTATTAGCGTCCTCAAAATCGGTGTTGTCGGCCAACTGCGCAAAAATCTGAAACGAATTATTGCCCCACTCGTCCTGGGCCCGTTTAACCCAGTTTTCCGAGGAAACATACAACGCCCAGGGCGCAATGAACATCAGATCGCGGAATTGGGCGTTGTAGGGCACATCTTCGTACACACCGGTTATTTTCACGTCCAGTTTGTTGTCAATCCGGATCAGTTGATTCAGCGGATCGCGGTCGCCAAAAAGCGCCCGGGCGGTGGATTCGGAAAGCAGAATGGAGTTGGGTTCTTTCAACCCGTCGTACGTTCCCTTCAGCATGTGCAGCGAGAGCAGCCGGGGCGCATCCACATCCATAAAAGCCCCGGATTTGGTAACCTTTTTCTCGCCCAATGACAGAAAGTGACCGCCCTCCCAGGACGACATAACGATGTATTTGAAGCTGCTGCCATACTGCGCCTGAAGCTCTTTCCCCAGGGGAAACGGCATAGCCGTTCCGGTATAAATTTTTCCGTTGAAACTCTGGCGTTGCATCACCTGCGCCAGGCGGTCGTAGTTTTTGTGGTATTTATTGAACGACAATTCATCGTAGATCCATAAACCGATAAGCATGGCAACGGCCATCCCGGTGGCCAGCCCGCCGATGTTGATGGCTGAATAGCCCTTGTGTTTCACCAGGTTTCGCAGGGTAATTTTGAGGTAATTTCGGATCATATCAGGACTCAGAAAAAAGGGTCTCGAATTGTATGGGGTTGTTCGTTTGGCAAATGGTCTTAGCAATTTCAAGGCACTCCAACAATACCGCCAGCGGGCCTCCCGCTCGCCCACGGTTTCAACCCAATGAGCATATAACTCCAGCAAATCGCCCAGCACCTCCTCCCGCGTGTCGGGATGGCCGAAGGTTTCCAGGAGCCACGTGACCCAGCGGGGCGGTTTCATTAGAGTTATGAATTATGAATTATGAGTTGATCGGTAGCAGTCAGGTTCGGGAAATGATCAGTTGCCATAGTGAACAGGGTTAAATAACTCTTAATTCTTAACTCCCCTCACCCGCCCATCAGTTGGAGCGTTTGCGGAGGTAGCGCATCCCACAGTTGCTCCCGGATGTTTTTGACCTCGACCAGAGCCCTGCGTCCGGCGGCTGTAACGGTAAAAAACCGCTTCCGCCGACCACCGCGCTCGGCCGTCGCTCCGCTCATGCGGGACGACAGATAGCCTTTCTCTTCCAGCCGCTGCAGCGTCGTATGAACCGTGCTAAAGCCTACCGCCCGCCCGGTTTTCTGCTCGATTTCCTGTGTAACCGTCACCCCGTAGGCGCTTTCGTCCAGCACGGCCACCGTCAACAGAACGACTTCTTCAAACTCCCCCAAAAAAGCCCTTTTCATGGCGCAATTGATTTTATACGATAATGCCGAACAAATGAGGTGCCAAGTAGCCAATAAGGCTCTGAATGGCGTAAAAATGCAGGTTTAAGAAAATACAGGATGAATAACGTGTCCGCTTTTGGACAATTGACGTACCAAAACCGGACAGTCTGAACCCGGATTACACGGATTAAACAGGATGTAAAATATTGCGGTAGCAATCCAGTTTAATCCTTTCATCCGTGTAATCCAAGTTCACACCATTACTCACTCCGCAGGCTCTTCACCGGATTCATCAACGCGGCTTTGATGGCCTGGTACCCTACGGTCAGTAAAGTGATTAGGGTGATCGAAAAGCCCGCGATGGCAAAAACCGATACGCCCAGTTCCACATGGTAGGCAAAGTTGTCGAGCCAGCGGCTCAGCAGCCAGCCAATAATAGGAAAAGCAATCGCCAGCGCAATCAGCAACAGTTTCAGGAAATCCATCGACAGCAGCAGGGCGACGTGGCCCACCGTAGCTCCCACCACCTTCCGGATGCCAATTTCCTTTTGGCGACGTTGGGCCGTAAAAGCCGCCAGCCCGAACAAGCCCAGGCAGCAAATCAGAATGGCCAGCCCCGCAAAATACCGGGACAGAACACCAATCCGGCGTTCAGCCGCATAGAGAGCTTTGTAGTTTTCGTCAAGAAACTGGTAATCGAAGACCAAACCGGGGTGATAAGCTGCGTAGGTCTGCTGAATCCGGGCCAGCGTTTGCGACTCGGTTCCGGCCTGCATCTTCACCATAATGTTGGGCATGATCGGGTAAATCTGAAAAAAGCAGGGCTTGACAGTTTCGTACAGCGATTCAAAATTGAAGTTTTTCACCACGCCCACAATCTGCCGCTCCCGATCCCAGAACTTGACGGTTTTGCCAATCGGATTCTTCAGGCCCATACTCTTGATGGCTGCTTCGTTGAAGATAATCTCGTTTTGGGCGTTTGCATTGCCGGAAAAACTCCGGCCTTCCTTCAATTCCATGCCCAGCGTTTCGATAAAATTATAGCCTACCTCCAAATTGGCAAATTCGATGTCGCGACCCGGTGGTTTCCCCGGCCATTGAAAGCCGGAAATAGCGCCGTGGCTTCCCGTCAGGTTGTGGTAATAACTCGATGCGCTGACCACGCCCGGCAGGTTTCGGATTTCGTTCAGGAACGCTTCTGCCGTTTTCAGTTTCACCGAATCCTCTTCCAGCGGAATTTCAAAGTGAATGATATGATCCCGGCTGTAGCCCAGGTTTTTGGTCTGGATGTATTCAATTTGGCGGTAAATAACCAGCACCGCGACAATGAACAGAATCGATATCGTAAACTGAAAAACGACCAGCCCTTTGCGCACCAGCAATTCGCCCACCGACGTGAAAAGTTTGCCTTTCAAAACCGTGGTTGGGTTGAAGCCGGAGAGGTACAGGGCCGGGTAACTGCCCGCAATCAGACCCGTCAGCAGGGTGATGCCCAAAACCGCCCCCAGCAGCGTTCCGCTGACTTCGACCTGAATCTGTTTTCCGGTAAGGGTATTGAACTGCGGCAACAGCAGCATGACCAGCAAAACCGCCCCGATCAGCGATAGAAACGCCATGAGAACGGATTCGCTCAGGTATTGGACAATGAGCGAACTGCGCAGCGCCCCGACTACCTTCTTGATGCCAACTTCCTTGATGCGACCGGATGCCTTGGCCGTCGACAGGTTCATGAAATTGATGCAGGCAATGAACAGGATAAAGATGGCAATCACGGAAAAAAGCTGTACGTACGCAATCCGCCCCCCGGTCTGAACACCGTTCTCAAACTGCCCGTGCAGGTATTTGTCCGAAAACCGGATGGCGAACAACTGCGCAGTCAGGTTTCGATCTTTCGACTTGAGATAATCCCTGATTTTGGCGTTGAAGCGATTTAAATCGGTACCCTTGCGCACAATCAGGAACGTGCTCGGATCGCTGTTGCCCCAGGACTTCATGCTGGGGCGTTTTTCGACAAACAGGCCGAAGTTGAACAATAGATCAAAGGGCTCCGTTGCATTAGCCGGACTATTCTGAAAAATACCGCCCACCCGATAAAAGCCGCTAAACTCACCGAGATCCCATTTTACCACTTTCCCGAGTGCGTTGGACGGATGGCCAAAAAGCCGGGTCGCAAACTCTTCCGAAACCGCGATGGTGTGATGATCGGCGAACAGACTAGTGGGATTTCCCTGTAGAAACGGACAGGTGAAAACCTTGAAAAAATTTTTACCAACGAACTGACCACCCGCCTTTAGCTTCGTTTCCCCGAACGACACCACGCCCTGATTGGAAAACCAGGAAGCCGGAACCACCGACACGGCCTGCTCCACTTCCGGCAGATCGGCCGCCAGGGCATCCGCCAGCAGACCGGGCGTATGGTTGATCGTTTCCACGCCGTCTTCCCGGAAATGATGGGCCATGACCTGATAAAGCTGCTCGTCTTTCTCGTTGTAGGTATCGATGTGTAGTTCATCGTTCACCCAAAGGTAAATCAGCAGCGTACAGGCCAGCCCCGTCGACAAACCAATCAGGTTGAGGGCCGTGAATTGGCGGTCTTTCTGGAGATTCCGCCAGGCGATTTTGAAATGATTCCGGAGCATAAAAGAGTTTGATAGAAAGGTTATCGAATCGTCGGCTGGTTTCGGTCGGGCCACAAACCGGGGTTTCAGAAAGCCCAGTACATCCCGCCAATACCGCCACTTCGCCCGCCGTTCGCCCACCCGCCGAACTTGATGCGCAAATTCTTCGTGCAAATCCCCCTGCACCTCCTCCAGCCGGTGCGGAGCGCAGAAGAATTTGAGCAGACGGTCGGCCAAATGAGGAGGAGATGCCATATTTTCCACGATCGAATACTGAAAGGCAAAAGCCAAAATTCAAGCCACTCACTTCGTTATTCGTTATTCAGCGTTCATTATTCAATATCAATTGTTCATTCCGAACGAAGTGATTTCACCGGGTTCATCAAAGCCGCTTTGATGCTCTGGAAACTGACGGTTAACAGGGTGATGAACAGTGATCCCAAACCGGCAGCCGGGAAAATCCACCAGCTTATTTCGGTCCGGTATTCGTATTTCTGCAACCAGTCGTTTAGGAAATACCAGGCGATGGGCGATGAAAGCAGACACGAAACGACGACCAGCCCCACAAAATCTTTCGAAAGCAGGCTCCAAATGTTGGCAACCGATGCACCCAGCACCTTCCGAACACCGATTTCTTTCGTGCGCTGTTCGGCCATGAACGAAGCCAGACCGAAAATCCCCAGACAACTGATAAAGATCGCTAAGCCCGCAAAGAAACTCGCCAATTGGCCGATGCGTTCTTCAGCCGCAAACTTGGCCGCAAATTCCTGATCGGCAAATTTGTACTCGAACGGCGCATCGGGGTTGATTTTTTTGAAAACCGTCTCCAGCTTTTCCAGGGCCCTCCCGGCGCTCATCGCCGGATTCAGTTTGATATATATGTAATTGAGCGTCCGTTCGTGGGTGTTCATCATAAAAACCGTCGGCATCGGCGGGTCAAAAGGCGATTTCATGACCATGTCTTTCACGACTCCGATTACTTTCCAGTTCTGATCGTGCCAGCGGATGGTTTCGCCGACCGGATTTTGGAGTCCGGTCAGTTTCACGGCCGCTTCGTTTAAGACAAACGTCATCGAATCCGTCGAAAACTGCCGGGAGAATTCGCGGCCTTCTTTGATTTTCCAGCCTACGACTTTTCCAAATTCCGGGGTGACGCAGATGGTTCCAAAAGCGGCTGTTCCGTTCGGGTCTTTGCCCCGCCATTCCAGGTTATTGGCCGACGACCAAATGTTCGTAGCCGGGCTCGACGCTTCGGCCATGTTAGCCACGGCCCCGGTAGCCAGCAATTCGTTGCGGAGCGCATCATACCGCCCCTGCAGTTCGGGCGTATTCATCATGATGTTGACCAACCCGTCGTAGTTGTAACCAATCGGGCGGTTTTTGGCGAATTGAATCTGCCGGAAAACAATGATCGTTCCGACGATGAGCGTCACCGATACTGTAAATTGCACCACCACCAGCACTTTGCGCGGAAGGGACGCCAGCCGGCCGATTCGGAACGTTCCCTTCAGTACTTTAATGGGCTGAAACGAAGACAGATAGAGCGCCGGATAACTGCCCGCAACGAGGCCCGTGAAAAGGCTAAAACCGACGCTCAACAACCAGAACCGGGCGTCAGACCACAGCATTGTCATCTGCTTATCGGCCACTTCGTTGAAAACCGGCAGCGTGAGTTGCACCAGCAGTAAGGAGATCACAAACGACAGCGCCACGACCAGGAACGATTCGCTGAAAAACTGACCGATAATCTGGCTTCGCTGTGACCCCATGGCCTTCCGGATACCGACTTCTTTGGCCCGTTTCTGCGAGCGCGCGGTGCTCAGATTCATGAAATTGATGCAGGCCAGCAACAGCACAAAAACGCCAATGATGCCAAAGAGCCAGACAAACTGAATGCGCCCGCCAGTGTTCACGCCGTTTTTCCAGTCGGAATACAGATGCCAACGGCTCATCGGATGCAGGAAGAGCGCCGGTTTCGCTTTACTGTCCGTATGTTGGCGAAAAACGTCCTCGATTTTCCGGGAAACATCGTCAAAACGGCTGTTCGGCTGGAGTTGCGCATAAATCTCGAAGGAACTGCTGCGCCAGTTATTCACATACACCCGTTCTTTGTCTTCGGAGAAAATCAGGTCGATCGGCGCAACAAAAGCCATGTCTTTGAACAACGTATTGTGGGGCAAATCTTCGTAGACGCCCGTCACCTGCACCGAGTACTTGTTGCCGATTTTAATGACCTTATGAAGCGGATCAACGTCGCCGAAAAGGGCTCTCGCGGCCGATTCGGAAAGTAAAACCGAAGCGGGATCGTTCAGGCCCGAACGCGTGCCGCTGCGCATTTTCAGCGTGAATAGTTCCGGAAAACCCGATTCGGCAAAACTCCCGAGCCGGGTAAATTTCTGGTCCTTGTACGCCAGAATCTGTTCCGACCAGGAATTTGCCACGACGGATTTGAAGTCGTCCGGATATTTGGTCCGCAGTTCGCGGCTTAGCGGAAAGGGCAGTGAGCCATACGTCTCGATGCCCTGCTCCAAGGTTTGGTTTTCCAGTACCTGCGCAATCCGGTCGTGATTTTGATGGTATTGATTGAACGACAATTCGTCGAAGACCCACAATCCAATGAGCAGCGCCACGGCCATCCCGACCGATAACCCGCCGATGTTGATGGCCGAATAGCCCTTGTTGTTCAGGAGATTCCGCCAGGCGGTTTTGAAATAATTACGTAGCATAACCGGGCTTAATGAAGAGTACGAATAATACGTTGTTGACTTGCGTTTGATGGCGAACGGTTTTAAAAACAAGAGCACCTCCCACCAGTACCACCATTTGGCCCGCCGTTCGCCCATCCGCCGAACCTGATACGTAAACTCCTCGTGCAAATCGCCCTGCACCTCCTCCAGCCGGTGGGGAGCGCAAAAAAAACGGAGCAGTCGGTCGGCGAAACGGGGTGGGGTATTGTTTTGCATAGGGGTGTTGGGCAGAGGGCGCGGGGCATGGGACAAAAGAAACCTTCTGCCCCATGCCCTCTGCAATTTATTCCGAGCGCAGGCTCTTCACCGGGTTCATCAAAGCCGCTTTGATGCTTTGGAAACTGATGGTTAGGACGGCCACGGCAACCGACATCACGCCCGTCAGGGCGAACATCCACCACTCGATGTCGATCTTATAGGCGAAAGCCTGGAGCCAATGGTTCATCACCCACCACGCCAGGGGTGAAGCCAGTCCAACGGCCAGGACGACCAGCCCCACAAAATCCCGGGAGAGCAAGACGACAATGCCCCGAATCGTAGCCCCCAGTACTTTCCGAATGCCAACCTCTTTGGTGCGGATCTGAGCCGCGTAGCTGGACAGGCCGAACAACCCCAGGCAGGAGATGAGTATCCCGAAAACCGCGAAGACCTTCAGGACATCGCTCATCCGCTGTTCCGACTCGTAGAGCAGCGCCAGTTTTTCATCAACAAAGGTGTGGATGAACAGGCTTTCCGGCGAAATCCGCGTGAGCGTTGCACGGGCTGATTCTAAAATGTCGGGGATCTGATCGCCTTTGATCTTCAACAGGAAATGGCCGGTTTCACGGGGATTCTGAATGATGATCAGCGGTTCGATAACCGAATGCAGGGAGGCAAAGTTGAAATCGTTGACGATGCCCACGACCTCGCCGGTATCGCCCCGGACGATAAGCCGCTTGCCGACGGGATCTTCCAGCTTGAGGGCCTTGACAGCTTCCTGATTCAACAGGAATTTAGGGGGGGCATCAAGGGACTGGGCGGTAAAATCATGGCCTTCTTTCAGGCTCATCCTGAGCGTACGCAACAGGTTTTCGTCGCTCCACAAATGACGCATCGTGCTGCTGTTCTCCTGCGCCCCCAACGGCGTTACGCCCTCATTGCTGAACCGGTCACCCGGCAGATTGGAAATCAGCGCCAGGTCGGTAATGGCGGAGTTCTTCAGCCATTCATTCCGGATCGTGTTCGCTTTTTCGCCCATTTCCTGGTTGTAGAGCCTGACGGATACCAGTTGCTCCTGGTCGAAGCCCAGGTTTTTACGTTGAAAAAACTGCATCTGCCGGTAGACGACCAGCGTGCTGAAAATCATAAAGACCGAAACCACGAACTGAAACACAATCAGACCCTTGCGAACGAAGGTGACCGAAGAAGACGCATTTTTTCGGCCTTTCAGGGAATAGACCGGATCGAAATTTGCGATGAACCAGGCGGGATATAGACCGGCCAGTAAACTAATCAACACCGTCAGCGCCAGCATAATGAGAACATTTGGCGGTGTGAGCAACTCCGTAAGCTGTAGATTTTTACCGGCCAACTGGTTGTAAAACGGAATGGCCAGCCCGAATAAGAGCAGCGCCAGAACCGTAGCGGTAACCGTCAGCAGGAAGGATTCGCCGAGAAATTGATTGATCAACTCGGTTTTTCGGGCCCCTAATGCCTTGCGAACGCCGACTTCTTTCATCCGGTTGAAGGCCTGGGCGGTAGCCATGTTAATGAAGTTGACCGAGGCTACAAGCAGGATGAAGAGGGCAGCCGCCGAAAAGATGTAGACGTAGGTGATGTCGCTGTTGGGGCCCATTTCCTTTTCCAGCCGGGAATGCAGGTGAATGTCGGTGATCGGTTGAAGGGAAAGATTCCGGCCTTTCAAAATCTGCTCCCTCTTCTCGCCGGTTACTTCGTAGAAATGCACCATAAACTCTCGCAGGGCAGCTTCCACAGTCGGCTGGGCCTGGTCAGCCAGCAACACATAATTATAAAAGCCCGACCAGTCGCGGTCGTTCAGCGAACTCCTCATACCCTGGGACTGGTAGAGCGTCGCCATAGACATGAGGTAGTCGAATTTGAGGTGCGTAGGAAAGCCGAAGTCCCGGACGACACCGGTAACGGTCAGGTAATTTTTATCCCGATCATCGTGCAGTTGCTTGCCCAGCGGTTCCTGATCGCCGAAGTAGCGTTTGGCCGTTGCTTCGGTCAGCACAATGGTATTCGGCTGGTTGAGGGCCGTTTGCGGATCACCTTTCACAAAGGAAAGATCGAATACCTCCGTAACGGTGGAGTCGGCAAAGAAGCCGTTCTTTTCTTCAAACCGTTTGACATCGGGGGCAACCGCCCCCGCAGGTGGCGTATGGCTGAACACCCGGCTGGACGTACCGGGCCGGTAAAAGCGGGTGATCTGCTGAACGCCCGGCACCTGTTGTTTCATCTCAACGGCCAGGATTGGGGAAGTAGCCGCCCAGCGCCGGGTTTTCTCATCCCGGTATTCCATCGTAAGCCGGAAGATGCGGTCGGACTTGGAAAAACCCTGGTCGTAGCGCAGTTCTTCCTTCACATGAAGAACGATGAGCAGCCCGCAGGCGAGGCCGATGGCCAGTCCGACCAGGTTCAGCGAACTGTTGAGTTTGTACCGAAGCAAGTTTCGAAGGGCGATTTTGAAATAATTTCCGATCATGATTGGTTTCATTACATGCGTTGTCGAATACTCCGTTGACTTTCGTTTACTCGCGAACGGCCATCCAGCCGGGGGTTTTAAAAATCCCAGCACATCCCGCCAATACCGCCAGCGGGCCCGCCGTTCGCCCACCCGCCGAACCTGATGAGCAAACTCCTCGTGCAAGTCGCCCTGGACTTCTTCCAGCCGGTGGGTAGAACAGAAGAATTCAAGCAGTTGGTCGGCCAGGCGGGGTGGTTTCATAGGGGAGATATGAATTAAGAGTTATGAGTAATGAATTAAAAAAATCACCGAAGCCTGCCATTTTTACCCTCATAACCAATACGTTACAGCATAATTCATCATTCTTAACTCATAATTCTTAATTCATAACTCTTCACTCCTTTCATTCCGAGCGCAGCGAGGTCACCGGGTTCATCAAAGCCGCTTTGATGCTCTGGAAACTGACGGTTAAGGCAGCGACCACTAGAGTCGCCAGCAGGGCGACACCAAAAATACCGGGGCCGATATCGATTTTATAGGTAAAATCCTGTAACCAGTGCGTCATCACCCACCACGCCACCGGCGTAGCCACCCCGAACGCCACGACAATCAGCCGGGCGAACTCCTTGCCGAACAGCCACAGAATACTGCCGATGCTGGCGCCCAGCACCTTCCGGACGCCAATTTCTTTTGTTTTCTGATTGATCATAAACAGCACCAGTCCATACAGCCCGAAACACCCGATTACCACCGCAATTCCGGCGAAGAAATTGACTAGCTTTGCCATCGTTTGTTCCTGAGTGTAGTTTTCCTGCAATTGCTCGTCGACGAATTGCGCGGTGAAGTAACTATTGGGATAGACTTGATTATACTCTTTTTCCAACTGCCGGAGCACCCGCGCAAAATTGCCGTTGTGCAATTGCAGGTTGGCGAAAAAATAATCGGTAGCCCGGGTTGTCATGAAGAGCGGGGCGATGCCGTTTTTCAGATCGCTCTGGTTGAAGTCCTTCACCACGCCCACAATTTCCAGTTTCCCGGATGTGTGCAGGAATTTCCCTAACACCTGGGCCGGGTCACGAAGACCCAACTGCTTGACGAAGCTTTCATTGACCAGCGCTTCGCGGGAGGTGTCGGCAGGCTGGAGATTACGCCCGGCCACCAGTTTCAACCCATACACCCCAATGTACGCGGCATCGATGTGCTTCTGCTGGGGGGCAAATTTTTCGGGTTCGGGCCGGGTGTCAAATTTGATGATGGTTTGGCTGACCCAGCCCGTTTGGGGCGGTCCGCTCATGGAATAACTCAGTTTTTCCACCTCGGGAATGGCCATCACGCGGTGGCGGAAATCCTCCATTTTGCCGACATCCTGCTTGGGTAAATAAGGCAACCGAACCGTTAGAATAGCCGTTTGCCGGAAACCGAGGTCTTTCGTCTGGATGTACTGCAACTGATTGGCCACCACCATCATACCAATAATCAGCGCCTGTGAAATGGCAAACTGAGTAACGACCAAACTCCGGCGTATTGAAAAACCGCCCAGCTGTTGGTTGGTCATCCGCCCGGCCAGGGCCAGGGCCGGTTTGAAGCCCGCCAGCACCAGCGCCGGATAAAAACCGGACAGGGCAATGACCCCGACGACGGTCAGGAGCAACCAGCCAATCACGGATGGGTCGTAATAGAACGTAAACCGAAAGGCCCCGTGCAACTGCTCCTGAGCCAATTGGTGGCCCAGTTGGAACAGCAAGAGGGCCAGGCCCGTAGCCGCAAAGGTCAGCATAGCCGTTTCGCCGATGAACTGCCAGAACAACTGCCCCCGCGTACTGCCCAGCACTTTCCGAACGCCCACTTCCCGCGACCGATTGAGGGCCTGCGCCGTGGCCAGATTGACAAAGTTGATGCTGGCCGTGATGAGCAGAAAAATGCCAATGGCGAACAACGACCAAATCAACCCCCGGCTGACTCCGCCGGTATCGGCCGAGAAATGAATCTCCCGCAGCGGCTGCATCGGAAACCGGGTGTCCTTCACCCCGTGCGGCTTGTATTTCTTGACAAAAGCCGGCATCTGCCGGTCCCAGTCGGCTTTGGTAAAGCGGCTATCGAGGCTCACAAAGCACTGCCTATCCCCGCTGATGTTGTCAAAATCTTCGTTCAGCGGCCGCCCAATAAATTCTGGCAGACTGGCCCAGGATACCATGATGGAGTAGGCAAAGTCGGTGTTATCCCGGTAATCCCGGAAAACACCCACAATACGGGTGTTCAACGTCGCATTGATTTTGATGATTTTCCCGATAACCTGCGTCGTGCCGAAATACTTCATCGCATTTTCTGCACTGATAACCACCGTATTGGGTTGGCGTAATTCCGTCGGGCCGCCCGCCAGCCACGCATAATCGAAAATGTTGAAATACGCTGGCTGTACGAAAGCGCCCACCCGGTGGGCATCCTTGAATTTACGGTCGGGTCCGTTGGCCACAGGAATGGCCACCAGGGGGTCGCGGTACAGATCGATCATCGCCAGGTGTTCGATATCGGGATGGTCGTTCAGCAGGGCTTTTCCCAGTTGATCAGGCACGCCCGGTATCGTGAAATTGCCTTCCGGTGTAACAAACTGGGTCGTTACCCGGTAAATGCTATTGTATTTCTGATGATGAGTATCAATGGTGTAATGGTAGCGAACGAGGGCAAAAATCAACAGTGCCGCGCCGATGCCCAAGGCCAGCCCGGTGATATTGATCAAGGCATAGGCACGGTTTTTAACCAGGTTCCGCCGGGCAATTTTGAAATAATTCTGGATCATAATTGGGTTGATTGAATCGGTTGTTGACACCACGTTCTTTTTTCGCTTCACCGCAAAGGGTCGAAAGAACCCCAGCACATCGCGCCAGTAGCGCAGCCGCGCCCGCCGTTCGCCCACCCTACTGACCTGATACGCAAACTCCTCGTGCAGATCGCCCAGCACCTCCTCCAGCCGGTCGGAGGAGCAGAAGAGGGCGAGAAGACGGTCGGCCAGACGGGGCGGTTTCATGCAGTTTTCAATATCGAATATTGAATGGCGAATAGCGAAATGGTTCTGCGGGCGGGTTTCCTTTCTTCGTTATTCAGCGTTCGATATTCAGTATTCGATATTCACCTTTCATTATTAATTGTTCATTCTCAATAAATTGCTTTTCAAAGACTTGTGGCCGGTTTCAGCGGGTTCAGCAAACGGCTCCAGAAACTGACGCGCACGTCCTGAATTTCTTCCAGCGTCCGCCGACCGTAGGCAGTAACCGTAAACAACCGCTTCCGACGACCCCCGCGCTCGGCCGTGGGCTCGCCCATTTCCGACTTCACCATGCCTTTGTCTTCCAGCCGCTCCAGGGCCGAGTGAATCTGGTTCAGCCGCACCGACCGGCCGGTTTGTTCGATGATTTCGTGGGTGATCGCGACGCCGTATGCACCGCCTTCCAGCACGGCCACCGTCAGCAGTACGATCTCTTCAAACTCACCTAAATAACTGCGCTTCATCGCTATCAATTAGTTCTATTTTTGCTGATCAAATGTCTTGCCAACGCTGAAAACCGTCCTTGGAGCGCTCAGAAAGGGGTGTTCAACAAAACGGATGTACGAAATCGGACAGTTTTTGTCCGATTGTGAACGGACCATTATTCAGGCTGGAGAAAATCGCCACCTGCCCGATTTGGAAAGAGGATTTCAACGACGGTTTTTTCCACCTGAAAGACCACCGGATCCTGTTGGCTTCCGGCGAATTCCTGGTGCGATGATCCTACCGCTTGCCGTGGGTCGCTACCAGTCCGTCGTGAGCCTGGAGAGCCAGATAAATCCCGTTGGTCCAGCCAAAACCGTCCTGGTTGGGGTACTCTCCCCCACCGGCGGGCAAATTGGTATCCACCACGTTGTATTTTTCCATCATTTTCCCCGTATTCCGGAATACCTTGTCATTGAGCGCCATCCAGCGTTGCCTGATTTCGGCGGCTGTCTCTGCAAAACCGTACTTCAACAGGCCCTGGTGCGTGATCCATTGCAGGGGTGCCCAGCCGTTCGGGCAGTCCCACTGCTGTCCGCTGGTCTGAAGCGTCGACACCACTCCGCCTTCTTTGAGAAAGCTTTTTTTGACGTGCTCGTGCACATGAGTCGCCTGCTCGTCGGTTGCCAGCCCAAAGAACAGCGGAAACAGGGCCGCCAGTGACCAAACCGGCGTCGGCTTGTGCAAAACGACGTTGTAATCCATGAAAAACTGCCGCTGTTCATCCCAGAGGTACGTCATAATGGCTTTCCGCCTGGTTTCGGCTTTTTGCCTGAAATGCTCATACGGTTCCTGAAAAGAGCTTTGGCGGTACGCATCCGACAGGGTTATTTCCAGGTCATACAGCAGGCAGTTCAGATCCACCGGAATGATATCCGTGGTATGGATGGTGGCCAGCCGGTCCGGATCGCCAAACCAGCGGCAACTGAAATCCCAGCCGGACTCACAGGCCGCCCGGATGTGCCGGTAGAGCGTTCCGGGCGCGACCCCGTACGGAGCCGCTTCATGGGCGAGTTCAACATCCTCCCGATACGACTCGGGGCGGGGTGCCGCGAGGTCGTCCCAGTAGCGGTTTAAAATGCCCCCATCGGGCAACAACACCACGCGCCGGAAATCGCCCTCGTGATCACTGAGCCGAAAGTAACCGTCCATCCAGTAATTGTATTCTTTCTGCATGTGAGGCAGGTAGCGAACCAGGGTGGCCGGGCCGTCGATGTCGGCCAGTAGCCGCACCATCAAGGCAAAAAACGGCGGTTGCGAGCGCGTCAGGTAATAGCTCCGGTTGGCATTCGGAATGTGGCCGTAGGTGTCGATCAGGTGCGCGAAATTATCGACCATGTGCCGGATCATCTCGTATTCGCCCGACACCCGCAGCCCCAGCATGGTGAAGTAACTATCCCAGTAATAAAGCCCGCGAAACCGCCCACCGGGGACGATGTAGGGTTTCGGAACAGGCAGCATCGAACACATCGTTTCGGATCGTCGCTCAAAAAGCGGCCACATCTGGTTCAGATGCACGGCCGTCGGCAGCGTCTGGTCGCTGACGTGGTCGGTTTCGAGGTTTTTCGGCAGGTGAAAATAAGTATGAACAAAATCCGCTAACCGGAACCCATCCCGGTGTTTCTCAATTTCATACTGGCTCAGAATTTCTTCCGGTGCGCGCCGGGGATAGCAGTCGGCGAAGGTGATGGAATCGTCAAATACCGGCAGCATCTGTACATCGTGAAACAAAGGGCCAAATAGTTGGTCGGGGGGCAAAATGGCCGGTACGACACTGTATATTTGAGGAGGCTGTTGCGTTGTCTCTGCCATACAATCAATTTGCGGTTTTCTATACTCAGGCTTGTTTAGATTGCGACTAACTGGCGATTTTGGACAATCGCAAACTTGAGCACCAGTAGTCGTTCCAACTGGGCACGATAAGGCTCAAGCTGGCTTAAGAAACCGAGCACAGCTTGCCGAAATTGGGAGGCCGTTGGGTAGTAGACCGAGTCAATGGCTTTCTGCTGCATGAATCGCCGGGCGACCCCGTTCCACAGCCGCTCGATGGGATTCAGATTGGGTGAGTAAGGGGGTAAAAAGTGTAATCTGAGCGGTTTATCGGCCAACCAGGTCTGGACCTGTCGGCTCACATAGTAACGGGCCGAATCGCAGTAAACGTGAATCAGCCGCTTGTTTGGATTAGCCGCCAACACCTGCTCGAGCAGGGCAATCGTCGAGTCAAAGTTGATGGTCAGATCCTGGCGGGCGATGACCTCACAGGGGTTCAGGGCGTTAACGACCGCGTTGATGTTGACCCGGTAGCGAGCCGAGTTACAGGCGATGGGCCGCGGCTGACCCCGTTCGATCCAGCCGTAGGCCGGGCGTGTATTATGCTGGAAATGAACGGCATCGGCAAAGTAAACTACCTCGTCAGCAGGCAGTTGCGTGATCTGTTGTTGCAGTTCCGCCACGAAGGCGCGTTGCTTGTCGGCATCGGCCTGCGGGGCGACCAGCGTGGTCTTCTTGTAGCGAAAGCCTAGCCGGTGCAGGAGCTTAACGAGCCCTTTCGGGGGGTAGCTGACCGAGAAGGTAGTTTGAATCCAGGCGGCAATCTCAGCGGCTGAACGAAAGAAACGCTGGCGGAGTTGGGTTTGCAAGTGAGCCAATTGGACCGAGTCTAGTCGCCCCCACCAGCCCTGGTAAGCATCGCCCAGATAGTCTTTGGGGGCCAAACTGCGAAAGCTTTGGGCATAGCGGTAAACCGTCGTGTTGTCGATACCCAAAACCTCTTCTACCTGATTGGGATCAAATCCCTGATCAAGCATGAGGATGGTGGTGATTTTGACATAGTCGCGCTTGGCCGACTCGGTACGTTGGAGTTGACGCATTAGTTGGCGTTCGCTATCAGTCAGGGTCACTAGCATCAGAAGGCAAAGAAAACAAAAACGCTTATTTAGTCGCAGTCTTTTTACTGCTTAGTATAGTAAACGCAATAGATTCCGCTTGGTTTGTGGCGCTCTGCCATAAGCCATGTGTTTTTCCTGATCCGTCTCTTGTTAAAACCGGTAAACGATCCTATGCCAACCACCTCCCACCGCCCCGGCCAGCGCATTCTGGCCATCCTGCTCCTGTTCTGGTCGCTGTATGTATCGCTTGTTTTTCTGAGCAACACCGCCGACGCGCTGAGGGCACTCAACTGGCTCCCGGCCAACTGGATTTTTGTTTCGGGCAATTATGCGCTCGTCCGCCAGGTCATCAGCATTTACAGCACGTCGGTCTGGCTATCCGGTCTCTTTTATGGGGGCGTTCTGATCTGGCAAAGTGTGGGTTCCATCCTGCTCTGGCGGGCCTTCGCGGCTACCCTTCGGCAGACGCCCAACCGCCAGGCCGCCACCGAGCGCGCGCTGACGGTTTTGATCGGGTTGTGGGCGGCTTTTATCGTCGCCGACGAATTTTTCCTGGCCTACGAACTACCCGGCCTCTCCTCCACCCACTTCAGCCTCCTCCTCACCAGCCTGGCCACACTCATTGCTTTCAGAATTAAGAGTTAAGAGTGATGAGTTAAGAGTTGCGCTGCGGTAGCTAACTCTTAACTCATCACTCTTAACTCTTAACTCCCCTTGCTCACCGCTTCCGTCAGACCTCGTGAGGGCGGTCAGTGAAGTGGCCTGTTTGAGAAAGCGTCTGCGCGAAGTTGTCATTGTCTGAACCTGGATTACGCGGATTAAAGGATTAATTAGGATTGCTTCCGCAACGCGTTTTTTGCATCCTAGTTAATCCTTTAATCCGTGTAATCCAAGTTCAAGACATTTTCTACTCCGTTTTCAAACTCTTCACTGGATTCATCAACGCAGCTTTGATGCTCTGAAAGCTGATCGTAAACAGGGCGACGAACAGCGAGGCCACCACGGCCACAGCAAACATCCACCACTCGATGTCGATGCGGTTTTCGTACTTCTTCAGCCAATCGGTCATGGCCCACCAGGCAATCGGCAGGGCTACCAGCGAAGCGATGAGCACCAGCCACAGGAAATCTTTCGATAACATCAGCACAATGTTGGAAATGCTGGCCCCCAGCACCTTGCGGATGCCGATTTCCTTCGTTCGCTGCTCGGCCGTGAAAGCCGCCAATCCGAACAGGCCCAGACAGGAAATAAAAATGGCCAGAAAAGCAAAGTAATTGGCCAGCTTGCTGATGACTTTTTCACCCTTGTAGTACGTCCCGAACTCCTGATCGGTAAACTTGTATTCAAACGGGTATTTCGGGTTGAACTTCCGGAACGTTTTTTCCAGATTCGCCAGGGCCTCCTGGGTCCGGCCTTTCTCGCCCCTGACCAGCACGACCCCGTCGAATTCGTTCCGCTGCATGTGCAGAATCAGCGGATCAATGGCAACGTGCAGCGAATTGATGTGATAATCGTTCACGATGCCGACAATGGTACCTTTGCGCCCCCAGAAGGTCAGCTCTTTTCCGACCGGATCTTTGTAGCCGATTTTGCGGGCGGCAGCCTCATTGATGATGTAATTGGAAGTATCCGTACTGTACGCGGGCGAAAAATCCCGACCTTCTTTCAATCGAATGTTCATCGACTGCAGATAACCGTAGTGGACGGCGGTTTGGTGAAACAAAATCCGTTGCGTTGTGTCCTTGCCCGGCCAGGTCACGCCGACGGTAGAACTACCCACCACCAATGGGTCCGACCAGGAAGCCGAAGCCGCCTTGATGCCGGGTTGATTTACGAGTTCGTTCCGGAACGTCGGGAAATTCTTTTTCAAATCCCCTTCCAGCGGCATGTACACCAGATTTTCTTTGTCGAAACCCAGGTTTTTATTCTGGATGTACTGAATCTGGCGGTAAATCACAACCATGCCTACAATCAGAATAATCGACAGTGAAAACTGAAAAACGACCAGTCCTTTGCGGAAAAGCGTTGCACTGGGTTTGAATTTCAGAACGCCTTTCAGCACAACCACCGGTTGCAGGGACGACAGGAACAAGGCCGGGTAACTGCCCGCCAGCAAACCGGTAATGAGCGTCAGCCCCAGCAGAATGAGCCAGAAATTCGGACTCGAAAGCATAAAAGCCAGGTGCTTTTCGGTCAATTCGTTGAAAACCGGTAACAGCATCAGCACCAGCAACAACGCCACCAGCAGCGCCAGGAAGGAGATCAGCAGCGACTCGCCCACAAACTGGCCCATCAGCGACTGCCGCATCGCTCCGACCACTTTCCGGACGCCCACCTCCTTCGCCCGTTTGACCGAGCGGGCCGTGGCCAGGTTCATGAAGTTGATGCAGGCAATGATTAAAATAAAAACTGCTACGATGATGAACAACTGCACGTATTCGATCCGCCCGCCATTTAGCTTGCCGTTCTTAAAATTGGAGTGCAGGTACGCATCGCTGTATTTCTGCAAAAGCAGGGCAATATTAGTAACCTGCTTGTTGGTTTTCAGGGAAATATAGTCCTTGATTTTCGCCGAAAACTTGTCCGGGTCAGTATTGGGCTTTAGCAGGACATACGTCCGGGGGCCGTTGTTGTCCCACTCTTTCGCCCAGGGATTCAATTTGAGAAATAATTCCCAGGAAATCAGAAAATCAAATTTCAGCGAGCTGTGCTCAGGCAGTTCTGCCAGCACACCCGTCACCATCAGGTCTTCGGTGTTATCAATCCGGATCGATTTGCCCAAGGCACTCTGGTTGGGAAAATACTTACGGGCCAGTTTTTCGCTGATCACGATGTTGCCTGACCGGGTCAGCGCCGTTCGGGGGTCACCTTCGCGCAATGGAAACGAAAACATAGTCAAAAAATCCGTGCTCGCGTACCGTCCCTCTTCCTTGGCAAAGGTATTGCCCACGGCCAGCAGGAGGTTATTTTCCCACGAAAGCATGGCCGCCTGCTCCACCTCCGGAAAATCTTTCTTCAGGTGTTCGGCTAGAACACCGGGCGTTGCAGGCGTGGTGCTCAGGTCCTGCCCGGCCCAATTTTGATTTTCCAGCACCCGGTAAAGCCGGTTGTCGTTGGCATGAAACCGGTCCATAGCCAGCTCGTCCTGCACCCAGAGTAAAATGAGCAGGCTACACGCCATACCCAGCGCCAGACCGAGGACATTGATCAGCGAAAACGTTTTGTTGCGGAGCAGATTCCGCCAGGCAATTTTGAGGTAGTTCGTTAGCATAGTTGTCAGGTTAATGTCTTGAACTCGGATTACGCAGATGAAAGGATTCAGTAGGATATAAAAAGATTGAGATAGCTCATCTTGGCCGCGTCGGTAGTCTGATAATCCCGCGTCGGCGGCTCGGTTTCATCTGTGTAATCCGAGTTCAGAATTATTCACTTCGTAAGCTTTTTACCGGGTTCATGAAGGCGGCTTTGATGGATTGAAACGAAACCGTCAGGAGCGCGATCAGAATGGCCAGCAAACCCGCCAGCACAAACACCCACCAGTCGATGTCGATCCGGTACGCAAAGTCCTGTAACCACCGATGGATTGCGTACCAGGCCACCGGCGACGCGATGAGAATAGCGAACAGTACCAGTTTCAGGAAATCCCGGGACAGCAGGGCAATGATCCCGGTAACCGACGCGCCCAAGACCTTCCGAATCCCAATCTCTTTGACCCGGCGTTCGGCTGAGAACGAAGCCAGCCCGAACAGCCCCAGGCAGGAAATCAGAATCGCCAGCGAAGCCAGAATGCCCACAATTTCGCTCACCTGGCCGTCGGCCCGGTAGAGTTCCCCAAAATGCTCGTCCAGGAACGTGTATTCGAACGTCTGTCCGGGAGCCAGTTTGTTCCAGACGCCCTGCACGTAGGCAATGGCCGCTTTGGTATTTTTGCCGTTGATCCGAACCGACATTTCACTATAGCCCCAATCCTTCTGATCGAAAATGCAAAGTGTCTCGATTTTATGATGAAGCGAGTTGAAATTAAAATCTTTCGCAATGCCGACAATCCGGCCCAGCGAATCCAGGCCCCCAAAGCCAAAATTCCGGCCGATCAGCGATTGCATCGTCGCTTTTGGCTGCTCTTTCAGCAGTTCTTTTGCCAGCGATTCGTTGATGATATACGCCCGCCCGTTGTCGGTTTTGCTGTCTTTTAAAAAATTTCGCCCGGCAATAATTGGGATCTTATACAGCGTCAAATAATCGGGATCGACAATAATCTGCGACGACGTTAATTCGCGCACCGGCCCGTCACCGTGAAACCGGACACCCGTCTGATGGAGGTTGTTTCCTAACCGTTGTTGCGAACCCGTTACCGCTGTGACCAAAGGGCTCGTCAGCAATTCCTGCTTGATTGCATCAAACTTCGGATTCGTCAGTGAATTCAGCGGAAGTATCATCACTTGGTCGCGGGAAAATCCGGGGTCCCGATCCTGCATAAACCGTAATTGTTTGACGACAAAAGCCGTGGCAATAATCAGAAAAACCGCCCCGGTAAATTGGCCAACCACCAGTATATTCCGGAACGAACCTTTGTTCCGACCGGTTTCAAGGGTGCCTTTCAGTACTTTGGTAGGCTGAAAAGCGGAGAGGAAAAATGCGGGATAACTCCCCGAAACAATTCCGATAACCACCGCAAACCCGATCAATAAAAGTAGCAAACCGGGATTGGTAAACAACGAAAAATCCAGTTCCCGCTGACTCAGGTTATTTACGTAAGGTAAGACTAATTTCACCAGCAACAACGCAAAAACCAACGCGATGAACGATAGCAAAATAGACTCGCCGATAAACTGAACCGACAACTGCGCCCGCTCGGCTCCGACCGATTTTCGAATCCCGACTTCCTTGGCCCGACCAGCGGATTTAGCCGTGCTCAGGTTCATGAAGTTGATGCAGGCAATCAGCAGGACGATAAGGGCGATGACCGAAAAGACGTAGGTGTAATTTTGATCGAACTTCTGAAAATTGAGGTAATCGTGGGTAATATTCGTGGAGTTATCGTGCACTTCACGCAGCGGCTGGAGAAATAATTCGTAGAATTTCCAGCCGTCACCATTCATGTGTTTCTTCAGAAATGCCGGAAATTTTTTCTCCAGAGAAGCGACATTCGTATTGTCTGTTAATTCGAGGTAAGTGACCAGCCAGTTTCCACCCCAATTGTTCATGGCGTCAGGCCCGACGAACGTATTAAAGGAAACTAATCCATCAAATTGCAAATGGGAGTTTTTGGGCGTATTTTCCAGAACACCGGTTACTTTAAACGTGGTCGTATCCGAACTATATACGATTAGAGTTTTGCCGATGGGATCTTCTTTTCCAAAAAAGGCAGTGGCTTTCTCTTCGGTCAGCACGATACTGCCCGGATTCTTTAAAATATGCTCCTTATCACCCTTGATTAAGTTGAAATCGAACAGGTGCAAAAAGGAGGAATCAGCCCACAACATCTGGGGCATAATGATTTTTTTATCCCCGTATGTCAGCGGCACTTTCTTGTAGGGCCGAACCCGGACAAAACTGCGGATTTCCGGGTATTCCTTCACCAGCGTCGGCCCCATCGGAAACATGGACAAAGCCACGTTTTGGGGAGCTACCATGCCCGGAAATTTCTGCACTTCGTCGAGCCGGTAGATGTTTTTCCGGTGCATCCCATCGAAGCTGTTTTCGAATGTTACGAAAAGCATGATCAGGATACAGGCCGCCATGCCGACTGCCAGGCCAATGATGTTAATGGTCGAAAAAACCTTGTTTTTCCACAGGTTCCGCCAGGCAATTTTGAGATAGTTCGTTAGCATAGTTGTAAAAGGGTCTTGAACCTGGATTACACGGATTAAAACGGTCCGCCGTAGCGGGATTAAACGGGATATAAACAAATTGCGGTAGCCATCCTAATTTATCATTTAATCCGTGTAATCCAGGTTCAGATTACTCACTCCGCAGTGAGGTCGCCGGATTCACGAGGGCAGCTTTGACGCTTTGGAACGAAACCGTCAGCAGAGCCACCAGCCCGGACAGCCCCCCCGCCAGCGCAAATGTCCACCAGTCGATTGTGATTTTGTAAGTATATGCCTCTAAAAACCGGCTCATAATGTACCAGCCCATCGGCGTGGCAATCGCGAAAGCCACCAGAATCCGTTTTAAAAAATCTTTCGACAGCAACGACACGATGCTGGCGACGCTGGCTCCCAACACTTTCCGGACACCGATCTCCTTGGTCCGCTGCGTAACGACAAACGACACCAACCCGAACAACCCCAGGCATCCGATCAGTATACCAAGGATAGCAAAAAGGCTCAGAAAGTTGCTCAGCTTGCGCTCGTCGTCGTAAAAAGCCCGGATATCCTGATCCAGAAACTGAGTTTCGAAATAATAGCCCGGAAAAACCGCCTTCCAGTCCTCCTCAATATGACGCAGGGCACTTGGCTGCTGCCGAAGATCGATCCGGATGCTGGCTTGCTGGAAATTCCAGTCGGCATACAGGAACGCATGCGGCACAATGCTCGACCGCAGGCTTTGAGAATGGTAATCTTTCACCACCCCCATCACTGTAAACGGCTGGTTCCCGTCCAGCATAATCTGTTCACCCAGAGCTTTTTCCGGATTTTGATAGCCAAAGTCGCGGGCGGCTTTTTCGTTGATGATCACGACCGTTCCGGTATCCGCGCGCGTCCACGACCGCCCGGCCACCAGCGGTATTTTATAAAACCGGAAGTAGTTTGTATCGACATACTGCATCCGAAACTCAGCGGCTCCGGTGGGCAAATTGCGGTGGTGAATGGTGCGCCACCACCAGTTGTGGTTGCTTGAGGGCGAGGTCAGGGCAAAAGCGACGTCTTTAATTTCCGGATGCGTCAGCAGTCGTTGCCGAAAACGCTCCCGCAACACAGCATTGCCTTTGTCCGGCATCTCAACGGTAACAATGGCTTTCTTGTCAAATCCCAACTCGGTTTCGTAGAAATACCGGATTTGCTTCGTGCCAATCAGCGTGCAGATGACCAGCACCTGCGCTAGGACAAACTGAGCCACCACCAGTGACGCCCGCAGCGAAAGCCCGTTGGCCGGTACTGGTAAAAACCGCCCGCGCAACGCTTTCACGGGCTGAAAACCGGACAGCACGAGCGCCGGATAAAAACCGGCCAGCAGTGTTACGCCAACGCCCAGCATCACTAGAAATCCGACCGTTCCGGCATCCCAGATGTGCGATTGGGCAACCTGTGTGTTCAGCAACTGATCAGCATAGCGGATTAATTGCGTAGCCAGCAAACTGCCCAGACTAATGGCCGCAAAAACCAGCAAGGCAGTTTCGCCAAAAAACTGTACCATGAGTTGGCTCCGGCTGCTGCCCAGCACCTTGCGGACGCCGATTTCGCGGCTCCGGCGAACGGCCTGCACCGTGGCCAGGTTGACAAAATTGATGCAGGCGATCACAATCAAAAACAGTCCGACGACCGTCAGTGTATTCAACATCCACTGCGGAATGACGTAGTTGAACGGATCCGGATCGGTTTCGGTATTGCGGTGAATCTCCGTAATGGGCAAGAGATGATAGCTGTTGTTGGCCGTTTCGTTGGCGTGTTGCCGGGCCAGGTTGCTCAAGGCCGCTTCGATCGCCGGAGCCGATGCGCCAGGCTTCAGGAGCACATAGCCGTGGTGCATCGAATCGCCCCCACCCCAGTATTCTTCGTTGGTATATTCATGCGCGATTCGTTTCAAAGTCTCGCGGGACGCCAGCACCTGAAACTGAAATTCCGTATTGACCGGCATTTTTTGAATGATTCCCGACACCACCAGATCAGCCTGGTTGTTGAAGCGGATGGTTTTGCCCATCGCGTTTTCATTCGGGAAAAACCGGGCGGCCGTGGGTTCGTCTAGCACCACCTGGTACGGCTGGCTGAGCGATTGCTGCGCCGAGCCCTGCACCCATTCCACGTCGATCATCTCCAGAAATTGCGGGGGCGCGAAAAAGATATTTTTCACCTTGAAGACCGACTCGCCAATCCGTAACCCTTTCGGAGCCATTCCGTATACGTTCACGGCCTTTTCAACCCCGGAAATCTGCCGGTTGAGCGCCTTGACCGCCCCCTGCGGAACCGATGTTCCCTGCTCGCCGTACCGGTTTTCGACAATGATCCGATACAGCCGGTCGGCCGTTGAATGGTAACGGTCGAAGCTGTATTCAAACCGCACAATCCAGAACAGGACAATGGCAATGCCCAGCCCCAGCGTCAGCCCAGCGAGGTTGATCAGCGCGTAAGTCCGGTTCCGAATCAGGCTCCGGAGGGTGGTTGTTACGTAATTGCGAAGCATGAAAAAATACGGTATGTTTGTTTAATCAAGTCATTTTTCTTTCAGGCTATGTATAAACCAATTTATCCATTGCCATCGATGGCCCAGGAAGATGAAATGGGCGTTTATGCCCCCTTCATTCATCAGCGGATTATCGCCCAACTGACGGCCGGTTTGTATCCCTTGTATAAATCAGGTCAGATTCCGTACGAACCGCTTCCTGAAATGATGCTCAGCGAAGGGTATGCAACGCCGGTTCCTGATCTCATGTTGTTTGAGTACCAAACCGATCAGACGAAAATCATTATTGAAATCTGCCATACCCGAGGCCAAAAACATGATCTGTCTAAAGTTGTCACGTTGATCGATGAAGACATCTACGGAATCCTCGAAGGCTTCGTCTACAATTACAAAACCGGCGACTGGTTCCGCTACCGGAAAGGCGACGGTGGCCTGACCGAACCCTCCTCCTTCTCCGAAATCCTCCAACTCGACCTGAACGCTTTTCTGCAATAGTCCAAAAACCGCACCCCCATGTACTTTCCATCCACCAATCCTTTACCCCTTGTTCAGGAAGATCAGGGCGTTTGGGCACCCGTCGAACACCAGCGCATCATTGCCCGACTCACCGTTGGCCTGGGTGTTCTTTTTTACCGGGAAAAAACCATCGACCTGGAACCCTTGCCTGAGACGATGCTCGATGAAGGGAAAGCCAGCCTAGTGCCCGATATCTCCCTGCGTGATGCAAAAACCGCACAAACGCCGATCATTATTGAAGTATGCCACACCAACGGACGAAAAGGGGACCTGCACAAAATTATTCAACTGATCGATCAGGACTTTTACGGCATCCTCGAAGGTTTCCTCTACGATTACCGAACCCACGAGTGGTTCCGCTACCGCAAAGGCGACGGTGGCCTGACCGAACCCTCCTCCTTCTCCGAAATCCTCCAACTCGACCTGAACAGCTTTTTGAGTTATGAGTTATGAGTTGGCTCCGCCGTTTCCTGGAAATGTGGCAGCGCCAACTCATAACTCTTAATTCTTAACTCCTCATTCCGAGCGCAGCGAGGTCACCGGGTTCATCAGAGCTGCCCGGATGCTCTGAAAACTGACGGTTACGAGCGCGATGACACCGGCCAGCAGCCCGGCCAACGCAAACATCCACCATTTAATCTCGATCTTGTAGGCAAAATCCTGCAACCATTTGTCCGTAAAATACCAGGCAATGGGCGCAGCCAGCAGTAGGGCGATAAAAACCAGCTTCAGAAACTGGAACGAGAACAGCCCGAAGATGTGGGAAGTCGATGCACCCAGCGCTTTCCGAATCCCCACTTCCTTCGTCCGCGACTCGGCCATAAACGCCACTACACCGTATAAACCGAGACATCCGATGAAAATCGCAATCCCGGCCAGCAACCGGAATAGCGCATAAAGCCGCTCTTCAGCCGCGTAAAAATTAGCAATGGTGTCGTCCAGGAATTCATACTTGAACAGAAAGTCCGGGAAGGTTTCCGACCAGGCCGCTTCCACACTTGCCAGTGTCTCTTTTACCCGCGTGGCATTTCCCGAAACCTGAACGCCCAGGTTCCCGTAGGCATCCCGGTGAGTGGTCAGCACGCAGGGTTCGGTGGTCTGGTGCAGCGAGAACGTATTGAAGTCTTTCACGACGCCCACAATCGGTAACCGCCGACCGTTCAGTTGAATCGTTTTGTTCAGAATCTCCTCCGGATTTCGCAGGCCCAACTTCGCCACAAACCGCTCGTTGACCAGCACTTCCCGCATCGTATCAGCGGGCAGATTGATCCGGCCGGCAATCAGTTTCAGGCCGTAGGTACGAACGTACGAGGTGTCGGCGGGGCGCATCACGACGCCGTAATCTTCTTCTTTTTCCCGGTTTTCATACCGAAAACCGGTCCACCAGTTACCCCGCGCCGAGGGAGAGGAAATCCCGAAGCTCATCGCACCCAGGCCCGGCAAACCGGTTAGTTTAGCCTTCAGCGACTCCAGTTGTCCCGGTTTTTTCTCCGGAATCGGAATCATGACGATGGATTCTTTCCGAAAACCAAGGTCAGCATTCCGGAAATAGTCCATCTGGTTATACACAATCACGGTGCCGATGATGAGTGTTTGCGAAATGGTAAATTGCAGCACGATCAGGCTCCGTCGGAGCGTCAACTGGCCACTTTTCGAGGCCCGGATTTTGCCTTTGAGGGCCAAGACCGGCTGGTAGCCCGACAACACCAGCGCCGGATAAAAACCGGCCAAAACCGTCGTAAACACCGCTAACAAAATCAGAAAGCCCAGGACGACCGGATCACCGAACAAAGAAACAACTAGCTTGATATTGAGCAACTCGGCCACTGACGATAGCGAAAAATGAGCAATCAGCAAGGCCAGCAAAACCGCCAATCCGGTCAGAAAACCGGTTTCGCCCAGAAACTGCCGCACCAGTTGAAAACGCGAACTGCCCAGCACCTTCCGCACACCCACTTCCTTCGACCGCCGGATCGCCTGGGCCGTCGCCAGGTTGACAAAATTGACGCAGGCCGTGACGAGCAGAAATAAACCGATCAGCGCCATCGCCCAGATCATCTCCTTGCCAATGGTCCGTTCGTTGAACGCAGTCATTCCGACCGTGTAATGAATGTCGGTCAGCGGTTGCAGCTCGTAGAACTGATCACGTGCCTCCTCTTCACTGATGTGTTTCCGCAGAAAAGGCACGAGTTGCTGCTCCATCGTCGTCTCAGCCATCGTTTCCGGCAACGTCAGGTAGAGTTGCGCCCCGGTGTACGACGAGCCCCAGTCGTCCCAGTTGGTATTCGCGCCGTACTGTTTCAGCGACGAAAACGACAGCAAGACATGGAACGGGATGCTGCTCGTCACCGGCGGATTTTTCACAATCCCGGTCACCAGAAAATCCATCTTATTTTCCACCTTTAGGGTGCGACCCATCGGGTCGGCATTGCCGAAATACTTGTGCGCTAGGTCTTCCGAAAGCACCACCGTGCCCGGACGGTTCAGCGCCGTAGCCGGATCTCCGCTGACCCATTCGTAATCAAACAGCCGAAAAAACTCCGGTTCGGTGAAAGCTACCACCCCATTTTCTTCCTGAAACCGGCGCATATTCCCTTTCGACCGGCCCTCTTCAACGGCAACCACCGGCCTTCTGACATCGTGAATATACGTCAACTGTTGTTTCAAAGCCGGGAAATCGGTTCGCAAAGCGGCCAGCACCGGCAACGGAATGCCCACGTTGTAGCCATCTTCCGGTTTCGTAAAATGCCGGATCAGCCGGTACGTGTGATCCGCCTTCGCGTGATGCCGGTCGAAGCTCAGTTCGTACCGGATCACGACAAACAGCAGCAGGCAACACGCCAGACTGAGCGTCAGCCCAACCACGTTGATAACCGAGTAATTCCAGTTGCGCCGAAACGCGCGAAAAGCGGTGATGAGATAGTTTTTTAGCATTGTTGTTTGAGTTAATTGTCTTGAACTGGGATTACGCGGATTAAAGGATTAAGAGGATGGCTACCGCAATCTTTTATATCCTCTTAATCTTTTAATCCGCGTAATCCCAGTTCAAGAATTATTCCGAGCGCAGCGAGGTCACCGGATTGGTTAAAGCCGCTTTGATGGATTGATAACTTACCGTCAGGAAGGCGATCAGGACCGCCAAACCGCCCGCCGTGGCAAACAGCCACCACGACAAATCCACGCTGTACCGGAACGTGCCGAGCCATTTCGTCAGCGCCCACTGCGCCAGCGGAGACGCCAGCACCAGCGCCACCAGCACCAGCTTCAGGAAATCTTTCGAAATCAGCGACACCAGGCTACCGACCGATGCGCCCAGCACTTTCCGGACGCCGATCTCCTTCCGCCGTTGTTCGGCCGTGAAAGCCGCTAGCGCAAACAACCCCAGACATGAGATCAGAATCGCTAAGGCTCCAAAGGAATTGATCAACGTAAAGACCTGTTGTTCAATGCGATACAACCGCTCGTAAGCTTCATCCAGAAAATGGTACTCAAACGGATAGTCGGGATTAAACTGCCTGGATAGCTGTTGCAATTCGTCGATGGCTTCGGCGGTTTTGCCCGGTTCGGTCCGGACCAGCAAGTAGCTGGAGTTGGTCGGAATCAGCGTCAGCACGAGGGGCGTGATGGGGCTGTGCAACGATTGCAGGTGGAAGTCTTTCATCACGCCGATGATCGGGCCTTTGCCCATCCAGAACCCGACCTGTTGACCGACCGGATTTTTCATCCCCATCATCCGGACAGCCGCTTCGTTGACGATGTAGGAAGCCGAATCGGCTTTGCGGTCTGGGGAAAAATCCCGCCCAGCGACCAGCTTGATATTCATCGTTTTGATGAAATCGTAACCCACCGACATCGTTGAGACGTTGGAATCGTGGTGCGGTTTCTGGCCGGGCCAGGTCAGGTCGCCGGAGGTCGATTCGATGTTCATCGGCAATTTCATCGTTACCGTGGCCGACGCCACCGACGGCGTCCGGATCAGTTCCTGCCGGAAGGCTTCCATGCGGTTGTAGGTATCGCCTTCGAGCGGCACGTAGAGCACGTTTTCGCGGTCGAGGCCCAGGTTTTTGGTCCGGATGTAGTCCATCTGACGCGCGACGGTGAGCATACCGATGATCAGGAAAATCGACAGTGTAAACTGAAAGATCACCAGCGTCCGGCGGAACAGAGTCGCGCCGGGGCCAAATTTGAGGGTTCCTTTCAAAATACGGATAGGTTGCAGGGCCGACAGAAACAGGGCCGGATAGCTCCCCGAAATCAGGCCGGTGAGTAGGACAAGTCCCAGCGTCCCGGCCCACAAACCCGGGTCCGCCAGGTCCAGTTCGAGTTGCTTCCCGAAGGTGGTGTTAAAACCGGGCAACACCAGGCTGACCAGCACGAGCGCCAGCAAAACCGCCAGCCCACTCGTCAGCACCGACTCGCTCATGAACTGCCCGATCAGCGACGACCGCAGTGCCCCAACGACCTTCCGAACGCCCACCTCTTTTGCCCGCATTGCCGAGCGGGCCGTGGCCAGATTCATGAAGTTGACGCAGGCAATGAGCAGCATAAACAGGGCCACCAGGGCAAAAATCCGGACGTATTCAATCCGTCCGCCCACGGCTTTCCCGTCTTCGTACTTGCCGTAGAGGTACACGTCCTTCATCGGCTGGAGCGTCAGCGTCGGCACTTCTTTCCAGTCGGTATTGCGCCGGTACACGTCTTTCATATTGGCCTCCGCTTTGGCCGGATCGGCCTTCGCATCCAGCCGAATGAATGTCATGAAGGAGAAATTTCCCCACTGTTTCTTCCAGTCCTCTTCCTGCACGTCGTAATTGATGAGCCAGTCGAACCGCAGGCTGGAGGTACGGGGAATATCTTCGAGCACCGCGCCAACAGTATAATAAGTCGTGTTGTTGAATTGAAGCCGCTTCCCAACGGCGTTGACGGTACCAAAAAATTTCTCGGCAACTTTCCGGGTGATGATGATCTGATCCAGCTGGGTAGTTGCCATCAGCGGACTGCCCGCCAGAACCGGGAAATCGAAAACCAGAAAAAAGTCTTTTGTCGCATAAAAACCGGTTTCCTTCGTCGATTTATCGCCTACTTTCACCAGTTTTTCCTCCGGAAACTGCACCTTGGTGGCGTAGCGCACCTCCGGGATATCCCGTTTCAGCACTTCTGCCATCGGGCCGGGCGTCAGCGTGCCGGTCTGGATTTTGCCGTCGTGTACCGTACTCGTCCGGACAAAAAACACTTCGTCGAGGTTCGGCAAAAACCGGTTATAACTGAGTTCGTCTTTTACCCACAGGCCAATCAGCAGACTACACGACATGCCCAGGGCTAACCCAAAAATGTTGATGAACGAAAAAAGTTTGTTTTTCTGCAAACTCCGCCAGGCAATTTTGAGGTAATTCCGCAGCATACATTCAGAAGTTAAAAAGCGATGTTACATCTTCTTCCAAATGATATACCAGAAAACCTAATCAATTCATTTTAAATAGTTTAACTAAAGACGCATCAAATAATTTGTCCGCAAACGGACGTTTCTTCGGCCATTTGCGGACAGATAAGTCGATAAAGAATCGATCTATTTGACGAAAAACTCCACCCGACGGTTTTTTGCCCGGTTTACTTCGGTGGTATTGTCGGTCAGAGGTCGGGTGCCGCCGTAGCCCTTGGTTTCGATCCGCTCGCTCTGGATTCCTTTCCGGATCAGATACGTCTCGATGACTTTAGCCCGGTTTTCGGACAAAGCCAGGTTCAGGCGCGGATCGCCCACGTTGTCGGTATGCCCGCCGATCTCGATGCGCAGGGTCGGATGCTGCACCAGCGCCCGCGCCAGCCGGTCGAGTTCGGCATACGATTCGGGCAATAGCCTGTATTCGCTCTGCTCGAAAAAAACATGATTCAGCACCAGTTTGTCGCCGGTTTTCAGGTTCTCGAAAGGTTCGGGCGCTCTTGTCGGGGCTACCACACTCGCAACCGTAGGTTCTTTCCTGGGTGAAACCGGCGGTTCCTGCGCAACGACCGGACGCGGTTTTGGCTTGACCGGTTTGGCGACCACTTTGGCCACGACCGGTTTCGGAGGCTGATAAGTGGGCGGAAAATAAGAACCCGCGTCAGGAACGGTATAGGCAGTCTGTTTGGGCGGCATCCAGACCAGCCGGATGCTGCCGCCGTGCCGGTCGTTGAAATAATCAACCCGCAAGTCATAATACTGCCCGGCTTTTAGGCTAATCTCGCCCTGAAACGTCTTTGAATCGTTGAGGCTCCAGACGTCGATGACTTTTTTACCGTTTACCCAAAGGCGAATCCCATCGTCGACCATCGCTCCAAACTTGTAGACGCCGGTGGTGGGTGCGTACAACTTGCCCGTCCAGCGGATCGAATAATACGAATGCCCGATGCCCGGACCGGGGCTTCCGCCCCATTCCCAGTCGAAATCGATCTGCGCGTCAGTTCGCGTAAAAACTTTGCGCTGAAAATTGGTCCCGTCGTAATACTCACCTTTCAATCCTCGTCCGGCGGGCTTCTGAACGACGCCGTTTTTCTGCTGACCGACAGCCGTTTGCGCCAGCAACAACCCCACTGTACACCCCAGTATACCTCTCACGCTCATGGCTCATCAACGGTTTCGTGTGTAGTATGTGAAAGATACAAAAAATGGCGTGTTTCCTACAAGCTGGCACCCGCAATCAGTCCCGTCAGCGGTTTTCAAAAGGGTTACAGCCGCCAACCGGACAAGAAAAATGAGTCATTAACCTGATTTTATAGTAGAAATCCAGTATCTCATTACTTCCAGAATCAAGTATCAACCCACTTGGCACGCCTTGAACCCATGACCTCCCGCAGAACTTTTCTTCAAACCACCCTCAGCCTGGCCAGCGCTTCCGTACTCGGTTTTTCGGTTCCGAAGGCCAATCCACGACTTGCTTTTTCGACGCTGGGTTGCCCGAAATGGCCGTTGCCGCAGATCATCAAAACCGCCCGAACGGAAGGCTACGAAGCCATCGAAATCCGGGGCATCGAAGGTGAATTGTTCCTGCCGAAATGCCCGGCATTGAGTACGCCAACCCGGATTGCCGAAACCCGTGCCCAATTCGAAGACAATAAGCTGAAAGTTTGCAACCTGGGCGCGTCGACGGCGCTGCACTTCATGGATTCGACCAAACGCCGGAAAAACCTGGACGAAGCCCGGCAGTTCATCGACCTGGCCCAGCAGCTTGCGTGCCCCTACGTTCGGGTGTTTCCCAACGATTTACCCAAAGATCAGGACCGCGAGCAAACCATCAACCTCATCAGCGACGGCTTGCTGGAACTGGCCCGACACGCGAAGGACGCTAACGTAACGGTCTTGCTCGAATCGCACGGGGAAGTGATCTGGAAAGACGTGCTGCTGCGAATCATGAAACAGGCTGAACATCCCAATGTGGGCCTGATCTGGGACATTTTCAACATGTGGTCCGTCACGAAAGAACCGCCCACCGAGGTGTACCAGACCCTGAAAAAATACATCCGCCATGCCCATATCAAAGACGGCCGGATGGTGAACGGAAAACCACAGTACACCTTCGTCGGCCAGGGGGAAGCGCCCCTCCGGGAAGCCATCGACGCGCTCAAAAAAGGCGGTTATTCCGGGTATTACAGCCTGGAATGGGAAAAAATGTGGCACCCCGAACTCCCCGAACCCGAACTCGCCTTCGCCGACTATCCCAAAGCGATTCAGAAATACTTTTAAAGAATGATGAATTATGAGTTATGAGTTATGCTGCGGCTGGTGAATGCGTCAGCCAACCGCCGGGCGGCCCCGTCTTAACTCATCACTCTTTATTCCGAGCGCAGCGAGGTCACCGGGTTGGTCAGGGCGGCTTTGATGCTTTGGAAAGAAACCGTCAGCAGGGCGATCAGAAGGGCCAGGCAACCGGAAGCAACGAACACCCAGACCGTCAGGCTGATGCGGTAATCGAATTGTTGCAACCAGTCGTTCAGGAAGTAAGCCGCCAGGGGCGACGCCAGCAGGCAGGCAATCAGCACCAGTCCGACAAACTCGCGGGAAAGCAAACCCCACAAGCTCGCCACGCTCGCGCCCAACACCTTGCGAATCCCGATTTCCTTCGTCCGTTGCTCGGCCAGCGAGGCCGCCAGCCCAAACAGGCCCAGACAGGCAATAAAAATGGCTAAAACCGCAAATACCCCCGCCAGTTTCCCGACCAGTTCCTCCTGTTTGAACTTGCGGTTGTACTCATCATTGACAAACTGATAATCAAACGGATACGCCGGGTTGAATTTTTGAAATATTGGCTGAATTCCGGCCAGGGCTTCGGCAGTCGTCCGGTTCGAGGCCAGCCGGAAAAGCACGAAGCTTTCGACCGACCGGCTCGCCAGCAGCATCAGGGGATTCACCGGTGCATACGGCGACTCGATGATCGAGTTTCCGACCACCCCCACCACCCGCAGTTTGCGGCCGGGGTCCCAGACCAGGCTCAGCTCCTCGTTCAGCGGTTCTTTCAGGCGCATGGCCCGAACGGCCGCTTCGTTCAGAATAACCGACAGCGAATCGGCGCCGTTGGGGTTAAAATTCCGACCACTTTTCAGCTTGATCCCCATCGTTTCGAGGTAATCAGGCGTAGCGGCAATCAGGTTGAGTCGCATGATTTCGTCGGGGGCTTTCCCCGACCAGTTCACCCGCGTATCGCTCGTAATCCGGGTCGCCGAACTGGAAGCCGTGCTTACCTTCTCGACCAGGCCCGACCGCAGCAGTTCATTCCGGACGGCCTCGTAATTTCGCGCCAGATCGCTGGTCATCGAAACCGTCACCAGCCGATTTGGGTTGTAGCCCATCGATCGGTTTTTTACGTATTGAATTTGCTGATAAACCAGCAAGGCACTGATGATGAAGGCGATACAGGCCGTAAACTGCGTCACCACCAGCGCTTTGCGCGGCCAGTTGGCCCTCCGCCCCACCTGAATCCGTCCTTTCAGCACCCGCACTGGATTAAAGCCCGACAGGTAAAAGGCCGGATAACTCCCCGCCAGTAAACCGGTGATGAGCGTAAACCCAAGGGCCAGCAACCAGAAACCGGGCAGTTGCCCCGGAAAGCTTAATTGTTTTTGAGTTAGATTGTTGAAAACCGGCAGCAAAAGCAGCACCAACCCCAGCGACAGGATGAACGCCAGCCCGGCAATGAGCAGCGATTCACTCAAAAACTGGCCGATGAGTTGCGACCGCACCGAGCCCACCGCCTTCCGGACGCCTACTTCCTTGGCCCGCTTCTCCGACCGCGCCGTCGCCAGGTTCATGAAGTTGATGCAGGCAATCAGCAAAACCGCCAGGCCGACAATGGCAAATAGTCGCACGTACCGGATAAAACCGCCCGTATTCTGCCCGTTCCGAAACTCGCCGTACAAGTGCCACCGACTCACCGGATGCAGAAAAGCTTCAAAAATCGACTCCGGATTGTGCCGTTTGATAAGGCCTTTTAACTTACGATCAACGGCCGCCGGGCTGGCATTTGGATGCAGTTCGACCAGGTAATCAATCAGGTTGTTGTTCCAGTCGGTTTTAGTGCTCTGCATCCAGGGCGCATTGGCTTCGAGATGCCGGAACGGCACCAGAAAATCAAAATCCCAGGCAGTATTGGTTGGCAATTTCTGCAACACCCCACTGACTTTCAGATCAAATTGCGCATCGAGCCGCACCACTTTACCGACCGGATCAGCTTCGCCGAAAAGCGCCCGGGCGGTTTGTTCGGTCAGTACAATGGAGTTGAGGTCTTTCAGGGCCGACGGCCAGGCTCCGGTCCGCATCGGCAACCGCAACATCGTCAGGAACTCCTCGCCCACGTTCTGCCCCTTCAGGATCAGCTTTTTCTCACCCACCTGAAGCGCGTTACCTGTCCGCATAATCGCGGGAATGGTCTCGGCCACGCGTTTGATTTCCGGCACCTCGGTGCGGAGCACATCGCCCAGCGGCAAGGCTCCATTCGCCTGGGTGGTGGTTTCACCATTGGCGGTCCGGTTCAGCATAATCCGGTACAGATTCGATTCGTTTTCGTAAAACCGGTCAAACGTGAGCTCATCCCAGACCCAGAGGCCGATCAGCGTAGCCACGGCCATCCCGACGGCCAGGCCCAGAATGTTGATGACGCTAAACCCCTTGTTTTTCCGCAGGTTACGCCAGGCGATTTTCAGGTAATTTTGCAGCATGGTTGTCCGTCCTTGTTTGCAACGAAGGTACAGACAACCCGAAAAACCGGCCCGTTAAAAAAAGTTAAGTTTATCGTACCCACGGACTTTAGTCCGTGTGAGCCTGAATGATCTGTTTGTGAGTACCAACTTCAGGGTGACTCTAGCTCACACGGACTAAAGTCCGTGGGTACGGGCGCGTCAGCCAACTCTTAACTCTTCATTCCGACCGCAGCGAGGTCACCGGATTGGTCAGGGCGGCTTTGATGCTTTGGAACGAGATGGTCAGCAGCGCCACCAGCGCGGCCAGGCCCCCCGCCAGCGCAAACACCCACCACTCCAGACTGATCTTGTACGGGAAGTTTTCCAGCCAGCGCTGGGTCGCATACCAGGCCACCGGGGCCGCCACCAGAAAGGCCACCAGCACCAGCACCATGAAGTCTTTCGATAGCAACTGCACAATGCTGCCCACCGACGCGCCCAGCACTTTCCGGACGCCGATCTCTTTGGTGCGCTGCTCGGTCATGTAAGTAGCCAGTCCGAATAGGCCCAGACAGGCAATGAAAATCGCCAGCAGCGAGGCCGTGACAAAGATTTTGCCGTATTGTTGCTCGGCCTGGTATTGTTTGTCGTAGTTTTCGTCCACAAAAAAGAACTCGAACGGATTACCCGGATAGGTGGCTTTGTACAGCCGTTCCAGTTCTGCCATCCGGTTTTGAATCTGGTCGGTGCCCAGCTCCACCGTCAGCCAGTTGCCGCCGGTTTGGGGCAGAAAAATGATCGACGAAATAGCTTCCCGCAACGACTGGTGGTGGTAGTCTTTCACGACGCCGACCACCTCGAACGGTTTGCCCCAGTTGACCATCTTTCCGATCGCTTCGGTGGCCGACGCAAAGCCCAGTTCGCGGGCGGCTTTCTCATTCAGAACCAGTTTGTTGTTTTTATCCCAACCGGCGTCCGCTTCGCCTTTCGTGAAATTTCGGCCAGCCGCCAGCGCAATGCCGTAAGTCGTCAGAAACCGGTGGTCGATGAAACCCATTGCATACACTTTTTTATCGTCGCCAACTTGCGGGTTCGGCCGGGTGATGCCGTTCGTCGTGAAATTGTAGTAGTTGCCCGGCACGGTACCCGAACTGCAAAAGCTTTTGATGTACGGCAGATTCGCCAACTGGTTTTCAAAAACCGCCGTCCGCGCCCTGTACGAGTCGTCTTTGCCCACTTCCGGCCCATGAATTACCAGCCGCTGTTCCAGCCGCACGCCCAGATTCTGGTTTTGCATAAACTGCAATTGGCGATACAACACAAACGTACTGATAATCAGCACCACCGACACACCGAACTGAAATACCACCAGCGCTTTCCGCAGCGAACCACCCCGGGCGCTGGTGCCGAAATTACCTTTCAAAATGGATTGCAGTTGAAATGAGGTCAAGGCAAAAGCCGTGTAACCGCCCGATGCCAGCGCCCCGAACAGGAACAGCCCAAGCCCCGGAAGCCAGAAGTTTCCGGAGGTCAGCGCATTCAACGATAAGTCTTTCCCGATGAGGGTATTAAAAACCGGCTGGAGCATGTTGATCAGCAACAGGGCCAATCCAAAGCCGAGCGCATTCAGCAGCAGCGACTCACCCAGAAACTGCCCGATCAGTTGCCCCTGCCCCGCACCGACGACCTTTCGAACACCCACTTCCTTGGCTCGTTTCAAGGCGCCTGCCGTCGACAAATTGATGTAATTGAACCAGGCAATCACCAGAATCAGGCCCGCAATGCCGCCCAGCAGGTAGATAAAGCCCAGGTTGCCCTCCGTCGGATACGGATCGCTCAGCGACGCAGCCAGGTGCAGGTTCGTGGCCGGTTGCAGCAGCATCCGGTTTTCGTCTTCGGGCCGGAGTTTCTTTTTCAGTTGGTCGAATTTCTGCTCCAAAGCGCCCACATCCGTGCCTTCCTTCAACTGTACGAGGGTCGTCAGGTAAGCGCCATCGAAGCTGTCGAGCCGCGCCCAGTCGTTGCCGTTCAGGTTGGCCGGATTCGCCAGCGTTTGCAGTGCAAACACCATCCCAAACCGCATGTCCGAATTTTGGGGCATATCAGCATACACCGCCGAAACCGTGTAGGGCGTGGCACCAAATTGGTTATTCATGATCAGCACCCGACCGAGGGCCTTACTTTCACCGAAATATTTCCGGGCGTACGATTCGGAGATAGCCACGGTGTTGGGCCGCGTCAGCGCGGTGGCAGCATCGCCCTGCAACAGCGGGAATGTAAACAACGTGAAGTAACTCGCGTCGGCGTAGGCAATGGCGGTTTCCCGGAACGCTTTGGGAGACCGGCGGTTTTCGCCGTCGTTGCTGGACACGATGCCCGAAATCGAACTATCCACAATCCGGCAGAAATCGCCCACTTCGGCAAACGCCTGCTTCATCAGGGGCGCCACGGCGGGCGGCATATCCGACCAGACCTTCCCGGTTTTGTTCTGCCACACCATTCGGTACAGCGTCGGGAGGTTTTTATGAAAGCCATTGACGCTTTTTTCAAAACCGATGTACTCCAGAATCAACACAAAAGCGGTAATGCCCAGCGCCAGGCCAGCAATATTCACCCCGGAAAAAACCTTGTTTTTTCTAAGATTTCGAAAGGCGATTTTGAAGTAATTCTTGAACATACGGTTTTTGCGATCTTGAGATGTTACTTTTTAGAGCCCAAATGATATACCAAAATCAACAGATTGCTGTCTATCAATTAGTTGCAAAACAAAACTACGCCATCTGTCCGCAATCGGACGTCTTTTTGCTCCGCTTTCGGACAATTCCCCGGCGACGTATAGAGGTTAATTTTTGTCTCGTATAGACAAGGCAAAAGCTATCTGAACTTTCAATCCTTTCGCTTTTACCCCCAACCCCCTAAAGGGCTTTTGAAATCCGGATGTTGCAGCCCGGCACCGGCCGCCCGGCCTTTAGGGGGTTGGGGGTAACCACGAAAATCCTATCCGATTAAAGCGTCAATCTTCCGGGTTAAAATCATTATTTTTAGCCTTCGTCCCAAACTCTCTTCATCAAAATCTATGACGCATTTTTCCCGATCAGCGGTTTTTATCGTCTTAGCGACGTTTTTCTCCCTTTCTATTCTCCACGCTCAGGAAGCGGTTCCGGTCGACAAACGGTATACCGATGAAATCAAAGCGCTGGCCAACCGCCCGGCGGTGAAGGCGGCTTTTCAAACTTTTCTGGACCTCGAACCGCAGACCAAACAGGATCTGATTACGCTCACCGAAACGCCCGCTCCACCGTTCAAGGAAGAACAAAAAGCCCGGAAATATGCCGCCATGCTGAAAGAAGCCGGAGCGGATTCGGTCTGGATTGACGACATCGGCAACGTCATTGCTAAACGAAAAGGACGCTCAGGCCGCCGAACCGTGGTAGTGGAAGGCCACCTCGACACGGTTTTCCCGGAAGGCACCGATGTGAAAGTCCGGCAGCGGGGCGACACGCTCTACGCGCCGGGTGTGGGCGACGACACGCGGGGGCTGGTCGCGATCCTGACGGTTTTGCGCGGGCTGGAAAAAAACCGGATCGAAACCGAGGCCGATGTCTGGTTTGTCGGCACTGTGGGCGAAGAAGGCCTGGGCGATCTGCGCGGCATGAAGCACCTGTTCAAAACGCACGGTTCCAAAATCAGCGCCTGCATTTCCGTCGACGGCGACGGCATCAGCGAGATTGTACACCGGGGGCTGGGGTCGTACCGCTACCGGATTACGTTCAAAGGGCCGGGCGGGCATTCGTACGGCGCGTTCGGGATCGTCAACCCGCACCATGCGCTGGGCAAAGCCATCACCTATTTTTCGACCGAAGCCGACAAATTTACCCGGCAAGGCATCAAAACCACCTACAGTGTCAGCGTCATTGGCGGAGGCACGTCGGTCAACGCCATTCCGTTTGAGTCGTGGATGGAAATTGACATGCGTTCGGAAAGTCCCGAACGGCTGAAGGGCATCGACCAGTTGCTGAAAACCGCCTTGCAGCGGGCCTTGCAGGAGGAAAATAGCCTGAAACGCAGCGGCCCCGACCTGACCGTGGAGATCAAAAAAATCGGCGACCGGCCGTCCGGCAACATCGAGCCGACGGTTCCGCTGGTGCAACGGGCGATGGCGGTTTCGGGTTTTCTGGGTGCCAGACCCCGGCTGGAGGTCTCGTCGACCAACGCTAACACGCCCATTTCGCTGGGCGTTCCGGCCGTCACCATCGGCAGCGGGGGCATCGGCGGCAATGTTCACTCCCTGAACGAATGGTGGCTGAATGACAAAGGCTACCTGGGTCTCCAAAACGTCCTGCTCGTACTCCTGGCCGAAGCGGGGAAGTGAGCAGGGGGCAGAGGGGTAAGGGCAGAGGGTAAATTGTAGTTATGCAGTTACCCTCTGCCCCCTGCCCCCTGCATTCTAAGCAGAATCTAATCAGGACGTTTGACCCATTTGTCGGGTTTGGCGTACCTTTGACGCTGATTTTGTTGACCTGAATTATGACTACACTGATAATTATTGTTTTTGTGGTGGGGTATACCCTCATCACCCTGGAGCATCCGATTCGGTTGAATAAAACCGCTACGGCCCTGATCACAGGGGTACTCTGCTGGACCATTTATATTGTGTCGGTGGAAGACACCGAACACGTCCTGGAAGAACTGGGCCATCACCTGACCGATACCGCCCAAATTCTGTTCTTTCTGATGGGGGCCATGACCATTGTGGAGTTGATCGACATTCACGACGGTTTTTCGATTATCACCGACCGCATTGCCAGCCGCAACGCCCGGGTGCTGCTCTGGCTGATCTGCGGCCTGACGTTTTTCCTGTCGGCCATGCTCGACAACCTGGCGTCGGCCATCGTCATGGTGTCGGTGACGCGTAAACTCGTGCGCAACCCGGAACACCGGAAACTGATGGCCGGGATGATCATCATTGCTGCCAACGCGGGCGGGGCGTGGTCGCCCATCGGCGACGTGACCACCACCATGCTCTGGATTGGCGGGCAAGTGACAACGACCAACATTATTTCCATGCTGTTTTTGCCCAGCCTGGTTTGCCTCCTGATTCCGCTGGTCTGGCTGACGTTTACGATCAAACCGGAAATGGAAACCGAAGTTTCGACCGCCGACCGGGGCATCAGCCGCCCGTACATCAACCCACTGCAACGCCGGGACCGGCGCACGATGTTTGCCGCCGGGCTGACGGCCATTCTGATGGTGCCGGTTTTCAAAACCATCACGCATTTGCCGCCGTACATGGCGATGATGCTGGCACTGGGCGTGGTTTGGGCGGTTTCCGAAATCATTCACTCCGATAAGGACGAAGAGCACCGCTACAAATACACGGCGGCTTATGCCCTGAGCAAGATCGATGTGCCAAGCATCCTGTTTTTCCTCGGGATTCTGCTGGCCGTCGGGACACTGGAAGCCACGGAGGTTCTGAGTACCGTAGCCCGCTCACTCGATGAAGCCGTTGGCGATCTGGACATCATCGTACTGATCATCGGCGTGGCCTCGGCCATTGTCGATAACGTACCGATTGTGGCCGCGGCCATGGGCATGTACGACATGACAACCTACCCGCCGGATGCCAAATTGTGGGAGTTTCTGGCCTATTGTGCCGGTACGGGCGGTAGTTTGCTGGTCATTGGGTCGGCGGCCGGGGTGGCCGTCATGGGCATGGAAAAACTCGAATTCGGCTGGTACCTCCGGCGCATTAGCGGCCTGGCTTTAATAGGATATATTGCCGGTGCGCTAACGTATTTCGCCGTTTACGGGCTGACGCACTAAATGAAAGAGTGAAAGAGCGAAAGAGTGAAAGAGCGGTTCGATTTTCGCTCTTTCGCTCTTTCACTCAATACATAAACCGGTCCGCGTTTACAACTTCACGAACTCGACACGCCGGTTGTTGGCCTTGCCCTGGGCGGTGGTGTTGGGTTCGGAGGGTTGCGCTTCGCCCCTGCCGTCGGTTTCCATCCGGGCCGCATCGATGCCAAATTCTGCGCTCAGGGCGGTTTTGACCGCAGCCGCCCGCTTTTTCGATAAAGCCAGGTTGCTCGCTTCGTCGCCGTCGGAATCGGTGTGGCCGATGATTCGGACCCGCACGGCTGCATTGTCGGCCAGTACCGATGCGATTTCTTTGAGGGTTCCGTACGATTCGGGCTTGATTCTGTCCGAATTGACATCGAACAAAATGCCCCGGGTCACCAGCTTGCCTTCCGTGATGAGTTTGGACCGGGTGTCGGGCGCGCCCACAGCCACCCGGAGGTTTGCCAGCGCATAGCCCATCGCGCCCGGGTTGTAGATCAGCGATTCGAGCAGAAACACGTACCGGACAGACGGTTCAAATGCCCGGGGAATGTCCCAGAGTTTTTTTTCGTTCAGATACACCCGCAGCCGGGTTTTCTGCCGCCAGATCGAAAGCCGGGCTTTTCGGCTCACGTCCATCGACCACTGGGCAATTCCACTGATCGAATTGGCCGATTTTTCGTTGCCGTCTGCATCCAGACAGGCATAGTTGCTGCTGCCGGTCCCCGTTGGGTTCAGGCCGACAAACACCGAACTGGCCCGCTCGGGATCGAGCAAATTCTTCTGGCTCGGCACAAAACTGATGCCCAGCTTTTCGTTGCTGGGTCCGGTCTCTCCGGTAATGGCCAGATCCATTTCGATGGTGAAGTTTTCGGGCAGTTCTTTCAGGAATTCGGGGTAAAAAGAACCGCTGTTGGTCAGGTTGAGCCATTTGTCAGCGGTTCCCTCAATTGTGATCACTTCGCCCGATGCGTTGGTATTCCATTTGGCCGGAAAATCACCAACGGCATCCTGGCTAAAATCCTCCATCACAATCACTTTTTCGCCCGGAACAAAATCAAATTTACTGTACGATTTGAGCGAAACCGGCCCATTGGCCCGGCCAACCGCTTCGGTCGCTGGCCTGGCTTCGGTGTCGACCGGTTCACCGGATTCGGCCGCTTCTTCCGTTCCGGTTGCGGCCGGTTTTTCCTTTTTCGGTTTCTTTTTAAAAATGTTTCCAATCCCTTCTTCGACCTTGTCCAGCCCCCGGTTGACGCCCTGGTCAACCCGGCTGTTGACGCGCCCTTCCACACTGCGTTCGGCCGTTCGCTGCGGGTTCTCGACGCGAATCTGAGCCAGGGCAAGCTGACTTCTCATCAGCAAAAAACTCAGGCTACACAGGAGATATGTTTTCATGACATCGTTGATTAGCAGTTGATCGATTCGTAAGGCAAAATTTCCGTTTTTGGCGAAAACCGCCTGACTGCGTTAACCAGCCCCCGGTTTGAGTTTACCAACACCGTGTCTGAGTCTATCCCTGAGGATACGGAAGACCCAGGCTTATTGACCCGCACAACCTGTTGATTTACTCAAAAACCGGATTGACCGACTGCCGCTTTCCCGATTGGGCCAATTTGCGTAACATTGAAGAAAATCAATCTGGTATGGGGCAGACGGTTTACATTCTCGGGCAAGGTGGGCTGCCGGTGGTTCTGACACCTGCCGACCTGATCGAATTTCAGTACCGCACCTGGCTGCAGGGCGCGCTGTTTTTCTTTCTGGTTTTTGTCGGCTTGCTCTACAGTCGGTACCGGCAAGCCATCTACCGGCAGTATTTCCTGTACGTTCTGGCCGGTTTTCTCTACAGCTTGCTCAAAACCCGTTCCTACACGCCGGTCGGGCAATGGCTCGATGCCTGGTCGGTGCCGGGCAACCAACTTCTGGAAGCGGTTCTGTGGGCCGGGATGAGCGCCTACCTCTTTTTCCTGGTCGAACTGCTCGATCTGCCCCGTCATCATCCGTCGGCCAGTCGCTGGCTGAGTCGTCTGAGCTGGGGACTGCTCGCTTACGGCATCTGGCACGCGACGGTCATGGTGGTGTACCCGAACCCGGTTTTTCAGCAGCTTACATTCTGGGCGATTCGATTGGTGATGGTACCGCTGCACCTGGTGCTGCTTGTCTGGATGAGCCGTTCGGTGCGCTCCCCACTCACGCGGTATGTGCTGCTGGGGAACGCCCTATTGGCGGGGGTGGGCATTCTGGCCTGGCTACGGGCGGGCGAAGTGATTCTGAAAGGGACGAAACTACCCGGCTCGGTCGATGACCTGATGACGATTTCGTTCGGGGTGTTGCTCGAAATTCTGGTTTTCGCGCTGGCGCTGGCCCGGCGGATTCAGTTGCTGGTGCAGGAACGCGACGAAAGCCAGCGGGCGTATATTGCGCAGTTGGAAGAAAACCGGCGGCTGACTACGGAGGCCAATGCTGAACTGGAAGCGAAAGTAGAGCAAAAAAGGACCGAGATTCTGGATGCCCGGTTGCTGCTCGAAGCCCAGCGCGAAAAGCAGTTGCGGATGACGTTCGAGAAACGGCTGGCCGAGTACGAAATGCTGGCTTTGCGGAGCCAGATGAACCCGCATTTTGTGTTCAACAGCCTGAATTCCATCGAATACTTTGTATTGAAAGGGCAGGATAAGGAAGCCCAGCGCTACCTGTCGCGGTTTTCTCGGCTACTGCGGCTCATTCTGAATCATTCCAAGGAAGAAACCATCTTGCTCGCCGACGAACTGGAAGCCCTCCAACTGTACCTCGACATTGAAGCCTCGCGCTTTGACGGAGCGTTTAGCCATACCCTCGAAGTTGACAGCCAGATCGACACCCGCAGCATCGAAATACCGCCCCTGCTGCTCCAGCCCTTTGCCGAAAACGCAATCTGGCACGGACTCATGCCCAGTCAACAGCCCGAAAAGCGGCTACACGTCCGGATTCTGCCCGGCCCCGGCCAGTCGATTGTGTTTGAGGTGGAAGACAACGGCATCGGCCGCCGGAAAGCCGCCGAGTTGAAAAGCCGGTCGGCGGTTCGGCGCAAATCGTACGGCATGGAAATCACGCGCCAGCGCGTCGAATTGTTCAACCAGCATTACCCGTCGCAGATTGCCATTCAGGTGCTTGATTTGCAAACCGACACCCAGACCGGCACGCTGGTCAGGATGCTGTACCAGCCCGAAGCCGTCCACCAGCCGGTTTATCCGCAACCCATTTCCGAACAGCCATGAAAGTCATTCTGGTCGACGACGAAAAACACGCCACCGAATTGCTGGAACTGAAGCTTCGGCAGGTCAATCCGGCCGTTCAGGTGCTGGCCAAGTTCAATCAGCCCGAAGCCGCGCTGGAGTTCATGCGCGTCACGGCCTTCGACCTGCTGTTTCTAGACATCGAAATGCCCCGCATGAACGGCTTTGACCTGCTCGAACAGTTTGCCGAATTTCATTTCGATGTCATTTTCACGACCGCCTACGACCAGTACGCCATCCGGGCGTTCCGGTTCAGCGCCCTGAACTACTTATTGAAACCCATTCGGGAGGAGGAGCTTCAGCAGGCCCTGACCGGCTGGCAGCAGCGGCAAACCAAGCAATTGCAACGTACGCAGATGTCACTCTTTCAGGAACAGTTGCACCCGACGCCTTCCCTGAAAACCCGGCTGGCCCTGCCCACGCAGGAAGGCTACGAAATTCTGGAAGTGAACGACATCATCCGCTGCATGGCCGACGCGAGTTACACCCATTTTTTTCTGACCAACGGCCAGACATTGCTCATTTGCCGGACGCTCAAGGAAGTTGAACAGGCGCTGGAACCGAGCGGTTTTGTCCGGGTACACCACTCTCACCTCATCAACCCGGCCTACGTCCGGAAAATCGTGCGGCAGGAAGGCGGTTATCTGGTCATGTCCGACCAGGCTCAGGTCCCCGTCACGAAGCCCAAACGCGACTGGCTTATCGAGCGGTTCAGTACCATCGAACGAAGTTGAGATTTAATCGTCTCTATCCTGTTCCAGGACCAGAAACAGGTCAACGTTACCGAAGGGATTGTCAATGATCCTGAAACGGGTATCCAACTCCCGCTGGCCGAAATTTTTGAAGCGTAAGCGCTAAGTCCGATCTTACTTCCGGGCGTTCGACAGGCCCAGGCTGCGCTCGGTATCGGCAATGAGCCGCTGTTTTTCGGCTTCCGATTTCCCGGCCAGGTTGAGGGTTCGCTCGAAGATGTGTTCCTCGCCGTCGACCTTGTATTCATATTTAAGTTTCACGCGGTTATTTTCCCGGTCTTCGATCACGGTTTTGGTATACGGTGTGCCGTCCGGCGCAACGATCACGTTTTTCGGCAAACTGGTATCTTCGTTTTTCGGCCGGCTGGCGGTTCCCCGGCTGTTCACAACGGCCACTTCCCCGGACTCAAAACGCGGAGGCCGGGTGCTGCGCATCGCACCGGGGGCTTTGGGCGGGCGGGGTGGACTGACCACCACATGTACGCCCAGAGAATCCTGAATGTGGCTGATGAGGTAATCTTTTTCCTCCTTGCTCATGCCGGTCGCGTCGAACTCCTCGTCGTAGTGGATTTCCCGGTTGGGTTGTTCGACATCGATCTTGATCCGGACCGTCTTGCCATTATCACTGATGCTGCGGCTGATCGACGAGCGTTCCTGCCCAACGGCCGCGAGGCTGATTCCCAGAAGTGCGAGCGTAAGTGTTGTTTTCATGGGGTTGTGTTTACTGTTATACGTCCTGAACCATCTGAACTTGGATTACACGGATTAAAGGATTAACAGGATATAAAAAATGCTGATTGCGGTAGCCATCCTAGTTAATCCTTTAATCGGCGTAATCCCAGTTCAAGACTCTTTCAAACTCTTCACCGGGTTCGCCAACGCGGCTTTGACGGATTGAAACGACACGGTCAAAAGCGCTGTCAAAACGGCCAAACCGCCTGCCAACGCAAAAACCCATCCTTCCAACCCCACACGATATGCGAAATCCTGCAGCCAGCGATCCAGCGCAAACCAGGCGACCGGTGCAGCAATGAAAATGGCAATGAGAACTAACTTGAGAAAATCTTTGGAGAGCAATACCACCACGTTAACGACGGACGCCCCTAAAATCTTGCGTATTCCAATCTCTTTTGTTCGCCGTTCGGCCGAGAAGGTCGCCAGGCCAAATAGACCCAGGCAGGACACCAGGATGGTCAGCAGGGCAAAGCTATTAAAAATAATCGTCATTACGCGGTCTTTATCATATTGTTTTTCAACCGATTCGTTCAGAAACGAATAGTCGAACGGATAGGCTGGGTAATGATGCTGCCAGATAGCTTTGACCACGGGCAAATGCTCCGGTTTTACCCGGATCAGCACACTGCTGACCGGGATAGTGTTGTAGACCAAAATCAGCGGTTCGACCAGGTTGTGCAACGAACGGTAATGAAAATTTTTCACCACGCCGACGACTTTTCCCTTGTGATTGAACCCTTCAATGGCCTGGCCGATCGGATTCTTCCAACCGGCCATTTTCACGAAGGCTTCATTGACCAGAAAGTTGCCCTTCCGATCGGCTTCGGATTGCGCCGACAGGTTCCGGCCGGTTTTTAGCTTCATGTCCAGCAGCGGCAGAAACTGATCATCCACAAACAGAAAGTTACTCATCAGCTCCCGTTTCTGTCCGTTGTTCCGGAACGTGGTCGACGCCATCGGCAACAAACCGCTGATGGGTAAACCCGAGCCCACCGTTACGCCCCCGATTTCAATGCGGTTTCTCAAGCTGTTGGCAAACGCCTGCGCCCCCGCCCGGGCCGTCGAATCGTCGGGCAGATTGACGGTTAACGTATGGTCTTTCGTAAATCCAAGATCATGGTTTTGCAGAAAATTCATTTGTTGCCGCACCACCAGCACACCCGCCAGCATGCCCACCGCCAGCACAAACTGAAAAACAATGACGGTTTTGCGCAGCCACAGTCCTGTTCCGTAACTCCCCAAACGCCCTTTCAGCACCTCGACGGGTCGGTAATTGGCGAGTACCAATGCCGGATAAAGCCCGCCCAACAAGCCGACGATCAACCAGGTCAGGGCCAGCAGCGGCCCGGTTTTCGTCCAGTCGGGGTGCAACTGAATCGTCAGCAGTTCGTTGAAAAACGGAACCGCCACCAGCATGCCCAGCCCCGCTCCCATCAGCGCCAGCCCGCTTAGCAGCACCGATTCGAACAGAAACTGGCCTATGAGCTGGCTCCGCAGTGCTCCGTTGGCTTTCCGGACGCCCACCTCCCGCGCCCGTTCCGTGGCTTTGGCCGTCACCAGGTTGACGTAGTTGAGCAGGGCAATCGCCAGCACAAAAACCGCCAGAAACCCAAACAGATAACCGTATTGCTTGTTGCCCTTCGGCGTGTCGGCCATTTTGCCCGGGGTGTAATGGACGGTTTTCAGCAATTCCGCCGGGAAGCTGATCGAGTAGCCTTCAGCACCCATTTTCTTCAGTTCCGGGTTGGCGTATTTTTGGGCAATCTGTGCCAGCTTCCGGCCAAAATCCGCCAGATTGGTCGTTTGCCGGAACAGCACATACGTGTAGCACGGAAAATCGTCTTCCACCCACGACCGCTCGCCCGTATACTCTTTGCCCACCAGACCGCTGATCGGCAGGTCGGTATTGCTCGGCAGGTCGGCCATGACGCCCGTAATCTGGTAAGTCTGCCGGTTCAGTTCGATGGTTTTCCCGACCACCTCGTTCGTTCCGAAATACTTTTGCGCCAGCCGCTCTGTCAGCACCAGGCTGTTCGGTCGGGCCAGGGCCTGCGCCGGATCGCCCACCAGCAGCGGATACGAAAAAACAGCGAACACATCCCGGTCGGCGTAATACAGATCGGTTTCGTTCAGCAGCATGTCCCGGTGGCGTACCACGGCGGCAAAGGGCAACAACCGCACGGCGGTTTCGACCTCCGGATAATCCTGCTTCAACACCGTTGCGAGCAAAATGGGGCTGGAGGCAATCGACAACGGCGCTTCGGGCGTTTTCATCTCCGTCGTCACCCGCACGATCCGGTCGGCGTTGGCGTGAAAACCGTCGTACGAAAATTCGTGTTCGACGTACAGGGCCATCAACAGACAGGCCGCCAGCCCGACGGCCAGCCCGCCGACGTTCAGGCTCGTGTACAGGGCGTTGCGCCGGAGTTGCCGCAGGGCGATTTTGAGATAATTGCTCAGCATGTGCGTTGTTTTTTGGTTATATTTGATAAAAACTCAATCCGCTATGGAAACGACTGTTGCGCTGTCCACCGAACTTGAAGACGAAAAAATGTCGAGTTACAATCATTCTGTCCTGCAAAGCCGCCTGGCTTTTTTGCTGCTGCTGGCCTACCGCTCGCAATACAGCATCCTCACCGAACTGGATTTTGAATTTGCGTCGGGCAAAACCCGCCCCGATTTGTCTATTTTACCCAAACGTCCGACCAACTGGCTGAACGACGAGATCGTGGTTCAGGATGTGCCGTTGACTACCATCGAAATTCTATCGCCCTCCCAACCCCTGGATTCCCTGATTGAGCGTGTTTATCAAAAACATTTTCCGGCGGGGGTTAAAACCGTCTGGATCGTGTCGCCCGCGCTGCAACTCGTTACCATTTTTCTTCCTAACCGCCAGCACATCAATGTCACGGAAGGCAACGTTACCGACCCCGTCACCGGCATTCAGGTCAGCCTGGCCGAGATTTTCGAGGGGTAAGAACGGTTTTTCAGTATTTTTGACAAAAACTCAATCCGCTATGGAAACGACCCAACAGGATGTCTTCGACGAGTTCCAGACGGAAGATGTGATGTCTTACAACCACGCCAAGCTTACATATCGGCTTGCTAAAAGTCTCAGTCAGTACGACGAACAATTCGATATCTTGCCGGAGCTGGAGTTTGACCTTTCCCACGGTCGGGCCAAACCGGATGTGGCGGTTTGTCTGCCCGGCAAAGCCAACTGGCTCAAAGATGTCATCCGGCTTACCACGCCACCGTTGATCGCGATTGAAATTTTGTCCCCCCGCCAGGCGTTGTCTGACCTCACGGATAATGCACTGGACGTTTACTTTCCGTCGGGCGTGCCGACGGTCTGGGTCATCATTCCTCAGTTCAGGCAGGTAACCGTATTGACACCAGGTCATCAGGAAGTCTACACGGACGGTGTCGTCGATGATGTAAAAACCGGGATTCAACTTCATCTCTCTGCCTTGTTTAAGGAATAGCTTTTCGAGGAGCATGCGCATGGGGCAGAGGGGTAAGGGCAGAGGGCTTGGGGTACTTCGCAGGAATAGAATGCGTCAGCCACCCTCTGCCCTTACCCCTCTGCCCCAAGCTCCCTCACTCCGTCCGCAAGCTTTTCACCGGATTGACCAGAGCCGCCCGGATGGATTGGTACGAAACCGTCGCCAGCGCGACCAAAACCGCCAGACCACCCGCCAGCGCAAACATCCACCATTCGATACTGATCTTGTAGGCAAACTCCTGCAACCACTGATTCATGGCGTATCCGGCAATCGGCGAGGCAATGACCAGCCCAATTACAACCAGTTTCAGGAAGTCTTTGGAAAGCAACGCCACGATGCTGGCGACCGATGCGCCCAGCACTTTCCGAACGCCGATTTCTTTCGTCCGCTGCACCACCACCAACGACACCAGCCCGTATAAACCGAGTCCGCAAATCAGGATGGCAATGCCGGCAAATGTATTGACCAGCCGGAAAATCAGGTTCTCGGTTTCGTAAAATTGCGCCAGTTGATCGTCCAGAAATTCATATTCAAATACGGCATCGGGATAAATCTTCTCCCAGACTTTCCGAATGCGCTGAACGGTCTGCACGGGATTAGGACCCGAAATCCGGACACCGACTCGCTCAAACATGGTAAAATAACTGGCAATGAAACAAGGCGCTATTTCGTCGCGCAACGACCGCAAATGAAAATCTTTGACTACCCCCACAATCGGCAGCGCAACCGGTGACAGATAATACTGCATTTTGCGACCCAGTACCTGCTGCGGATCACGGATGTTCATTTTCCGCATCAGAGCCTCGTTAATTAAATATTCCCGAATGGTGTCGCTTTCGGACAGATTCCGTCCCGCAACAAGCTGTAAACCATAGGTCTTGAGATAATCGGCGTCGGCCAGCCGCTCCCGGATCGGAAATGGCTCCCACTCGGCTTTGTCGCCCAGCTTGAATGAACCTCCGTTCATAATCAGGGCAGAGGGCGGACGGTGGCTGGCACTGACGGATTTGATTTCGGGATACTGAAGCAGTTCATTCTTTAACAGTTCCCGCGACGCTTTTTGCGAAGTGGGCAGATTCACCACCACGACATTGTCTTTTCGGAAACCCACATCGGCGTTTTGAATATACCGAACCTGCGTCGCTACGACCAGCGAACCGATAATCAGGGCCTGGCAAATCACGAACTGCATGATGAGCAACGACTGGCGAACGGTGTAGCCACTCCCTGATCGGGTCGTTAGTTTTCCTTTCAAAGCCGCCCAGGGGCTGAAACGGGATAAAACCGCAGCCGGATAGCCACCCGCCAACAGAATGACGACCCCCATCAGCAAGGTAATAAAGCCGAGCGTCGGGCCGTCCGGACGCAGCGATAAGCTGATGTTGACCCATTGATTGAAAACCGGCAGACTCAACCCGGCGATCAGAAGGGCCATACCGCTGGCAGTCAACACAATCAGCGCAGTTTCGAGCAGAAACTGCCGGACCAGTTGTGCCCGGGTGCTGCCGAGTGTTTTGCGAATACCCACTTCTTTGCTCCGCCGTAATGCCTGGGCCGTCGCCAGGTTGATGAAATTGATGCAGGCCGTCAGCACCATAAACACCCCAACCAAGCCCAGCGCCCAGAGCAGCGAAGGCCGGATGGCTGTGGCCCCCGTCGCAATCCGCCGAACGTCAAAGTGGACATTCTGAAGCGGTTGAAAATGAAATTGAATGAAGCGGGCATCTTTCCCGAACTGTTTTTTCGACAAAGCAGGCATAGCCGCTTCCATTTGTGTCACCAGTTCCGGATCTTTCAGCGTGCAGAAAAGCCGGTAGTTGCTGTTGAGTTGCCACCAGGAGGTCAGGTCGAACTCCGGGTCCATTTCCTTGAGTGTCGCCATGGAAATAAACAGGTGAACATCCACGTCGGTGGTTCGGGGCGGATCGGCCAGCAGACCGGTGATTTTGATGTTGACTGTATGATTCAGGTTCAGCGTCTGGCCGATCGGGTCGGCTTCCCCAAAGTATTTTCGGGCCCAGGATTCGCTAATCACCGCGCTGTTTGGCTCACGAAGGGCGGTTTTCGAATTACCCCGTAACCACTGATAATCCAGAATGTCAAACAATTCGGGCTCGGCCAGGCCGGTTCCTGTGTGTTCCTGAAAGCGAGTGGGGACCGGTTGCCCCGGTTTTTGAAAGCTGACCAGCAACTCCCGGTTCAGGATCAGAAAAGCCGCCTGCTCGATCTGCGGATATTGCGTCCGAAGCGTCTGGGCCATCGGCAACGGCGCTTCGGGATAATATTCGACCGAACCGTCGTCGAGGTGCATGTCCGTCACGACCCGAAAAATCCGGTCGAATTGGGTGTGGTGCCGGTCGGTGCTGAGGTGATAGCGGATGAACAAAAACAGCAACAACCCGCCCGCCATCCCGACGGATAGTCCCAGAATATTCAACAGCGTGTAGCTTCGTTGCGCGGTTAAGTTCCGCCAGGCTATTTTGAAGTAGTTCTGCAACATGGTTTCCGTCGGCTACTGGTTTCGCCAAAGGTACTCCGCTTCGGTTTCAGAACCGCTCCCCGCCTGATAAGCAGGGCGTTAAAAAATGTTAAACCGTCCTGAACCGGGATTACACGGATTAAAAGATTGACTAGGATATAAAAAGATGATTGCGGTAGCCATCCTAGTTAATCCTTGAATCCGCGTAATCCGAGTTCAAGACAGTTAATCCCTGAATCCGCGTAATCCAGGTTCAAGACCATTCGCTCCGGCCCATACTTCCAGCCCTTTTTCAGTAAACATCGGGACCAGTGAAGCCTGAAAAACGGCCAGATAATGATTGATCTTCCCGGTTTCCGGCCCTTCGTACAACACGTCGGCGCTCGACAGCCAGAAATCGCCAATGATGAATACCTGCTCCAGAAAGTGTTCGTCAAAACCGGGATATGGTTCCGGCCGGTACCAGCCATTGGCCCGCATCTGGGCCAGGAAAAACCGGAAGACGGTCTTCCGCCGACCGATCAATTCCCGGTGCCGACCGGCCAAAACCGGTATCCGGCGCATGATGCCCGCAAAGTCCCGCAGCAAAAACCGGTAGTCGTACAACAGCTCAAAACTCTGCCGACTCAGCGCCACCAGCAACTCCATCGTAACCGTCGACAAAACCGCCAGGGCATCAATACCCGTGTTCAGCCGGACGACCAGTTCGTCATACAGCCGTTCAATGATCACTTCTGTATTTGGAAAATGGTAACAGAGGTTGCCGTGACTCATGCCCAGTTCGGCGGCAATTGTCCGTACAGTAACCGCATCCACCCCCTGCTCATTGAACACCTGCAAAGCCCTCGCTAAAATTCGCTCCTTTGTAGTCATAAAATATTTAGAACAAATGTACTAATCCAAAAATCACCTAGTACATTTGTTCTAAAACTAATGAACTACTTAAAATTATGCAAGGCATCATCATTGGCGGGGGCATTGGCGGTTTAGCCACGGCCGTTGCCCTTCGGCAACAGGGAATTGACGTACAGGTTTTTGAACAGACACCGGAAATCCGTGAGGTAGGTGCGGGACTGGTTTTATCGCCCAACGCACTGCAAGTGTTGGAGCGCCTGAACCTGCTCGAAACCATCCGGCAGCAAGGGTGGTCGTTGCAAAAAGGAATAATTGCCGACCCGAATGGAACCGTAGTGCAGACGGTCGATGTCGATGCGATGACCCGCCAGTACGGCTACGGGATGACGGTCATCAAACGGGGATCGCTTCAGAAAACCCTGCTCGAAGCACTGACCGACGGTCGGGTAAGAACGGGTAAACAGCTCCGTAATCTACAGGATACCGGTCAAAAAGTACGGGCAACGTTCACCGACGGCAGCTCAGCAGAAGGCGATTTCCTAATCGGAGCCGACGGCATCCGATCGGTAGTTAGGCGGCAGTTGATGGGTGAAAAACCGCTTCGTTACTCCGGACAAACCTGCTGGCGCACCATTATTGACGGCCATTTGCCCACCGACAGCGAGAGAACGTCCGTTGAGTACTGGGGAAAGTCAAGCGGGTTACGGGTTGGGTTTGTGCCGCTGGGCCCCGACAAGATCTACACGTACGTAACGGCCAGGGCGGCCGCCGGGCAGCATGATCAGCCGGGCCGGGCTTCATCTTTGCTTGTGCTTGGCCGGGAGTTCACGCCAGCCGTCAACCGGATTCTGGCTCAGGCCGATGAGTCCCGTATTTTCCGGGCTGACCTGTACGACCTTCCCACACTGACTAGCTGGTCGCAGGGAAAAATTACGCTGCTCGGCGATGCAGCCCATGCCACCACTCCAAACATCGGTCAGGGAGCCTGTCAGGCGATCGAAGATGCGTGGGTCGTAGCCAATTGTCTGTCACGCCATGAACCAGCCCAGGCCTTTGCGACGTACGAGGCTCTGCGAAAACGTAAAGCCGACCGGGTCGTGCAGATCTCGCGCCAGATTGGTACTGCCGTCAACACGCCGGGCTGGCTAAAACCGCTCGTCTTCGCGGCCATGCGGTCGATTCCTAAGTCCTTCTCCGCCCGACAGTTTCGGGAAATCTATCAACTAACTGTTTGAACTAGCGTAGTGGCTTCCGGGCCACTACGTCATTACGTCCTACCTTATCAGCAATCGGATAGAGACCTCCGGATCCCGTAAAGTTAGTCTAGGCTGGTTCTGTCCAAATTGTAGCAATGCATAAAGCTGATGCTTGAGAACCCTAATTTACAAGCGGCTTATTGTGCAGCGGTGCCGATCTTTTTTTAACCGTGCCATGACTTTTTTTTAACCGGTTTTGACTCCGATTTGACCAATATTGTTTAAATATTTTAATATTTAATAGACTCTATTTAACTTAGAGATAGCAATGATGCAATGGTCAAATAATTAATGGCAATTTTCTAACAAAAGTACAATTTAGTAACTTTCGAATTAGAGGCATAAATAAATCTGGATGAAGGCTAATAACGAAAAATCAGTCACCCTATGTTGTTAACCATGTCACCAAAGTTGCAATATTGACTATTCTTACACCCAACCTTTTTATCTGAAATGACAAACAACTTCGCTCAAATTCTGGTGTCCCCCCCATTTGTAAGTCTTCATTCTTCTTTTACGCTGTATTATCGGTAGTACGAGATGCCTGCTCGTTAAGGCTATCTGTACTTCTTCATCACTTTTCTGCGAAGCGAACAATCACACATTTATTAAAATAGTACAAATTCAATTTTTATTTCAACCAATCCTTTTTTCTCTATGAAAAAGTCTACTCATCGGGTACCTCCCAAAAACAGGTACTTATTAGTACTCTACCTGATGCTTATTTCGGCCACCGGAGTTCTGGCCCAGAGCTTGACCGTAAAAGGGAAAGTAACGGGTGGTCAGAGCGATGTGTTGCCCGGTGTCAGCATCGTTGTTAAAGGAACCACGCAGGGGACTACCACCTCAGCGGACGGTACTTACTCGCTTAGTGTCCCGAATCGGAATGCTACGCTGGTGTACTCCTTCATCGGCTACGTGACGCAGGAAATCGCCGTAAATGGCCGGACAAATATCGATGTCAAACTGCTCGATGACGTTAGCCAGTTGAACGAGGTCGTCGTCGTAGGGTACGGTGTTCAGAAGAAAGAAACCGTAACGGGTTCAGTCGTGTCGGTGAAAGGGTCAGACTTGGTGAAGTCGCCAACCACGAACCTGTCGAACTCCATTGCGGGTCGGCTTCCGGGTGTCGTTGCGGTCAACCGCAGTGGGGAACCGGGCTACGATGGTTCGGCCATCCGGATTCGGGGAACGAACACCCTGGGGAACAACAACGCCCTGATCGTTGTCGACGGTGTTCCGGCTCGTTCGGGCGGTCTGGAGCGGATCAACCCGGCCGATATCGAAAACATCTCGGTTCTGAAAGATGCTTCGGCGGCTATTTACGGTTCGCGGGCGGCCAACGGGGTTATCCTGATTACCACCAAACGCGGAAAATCCGGCAAACCGCAGTTGTCGTACTCGTTCAACCAGGGTTTCTCGCAGCCGACGGTCGTGCCGGAACTGGCCAATGCTGCCGAATATGCCAAAATGCTCAATGACCTGAACGTCTACGAACTGCCGGTTTCGGAATGGGCAGCCGCCACAGCCGCCTACACGGCCACGGGTCGCTACACGCGCCCGGACGGAACGGTTCGGACGGCTCCCTATTCGCCGGAAGACATCCAGAAATACAACGACGGTTCGAGCCCCTGGACACACCCGAACACCGACTGGTACAAATCGACGCTGAAAACCTGGTCTCCGCAGCAACAGCACAACCTCCAGGTAACGGGTGGTACGGAAGACTTCAAATACCTGGCTTCGATGGGTTATCAGAACCAGGATGCTTATTACAAACGGTCGGCCACGGGCTACAAGCAGTACGACCTGCGCGTGAACCTGGATGCCAATATCAACAAGTACGTTCACCTGTCGGTGGGTTTGCTGGGTCGGGAAGAATTCCGGTTCTACCCCACGCGCGGAGCCGGTGCCATTTTCCGGATGCAGATGCGCGGGAAACCGAACCAGCCCGCTTTCTGGCCCGACGGTCGGCCGGGTCCGGACATTGAGAACGGCGAAAACCCGGTGGTTATCACGACGAATGACACCGGTTATGACCAGGAAAAACGGGATTACTTCCAAACCAACGGTCAGTTGGACATCAAAATTCCGGGAATCGAAGGCTTGAAATTCACGGGTACGGCCGCTGTCGATAAGTACATCCGGAACCGGAAACTGTGGCAAACGCCCTGGACGCTGTATGAGCGCGGCACCGGTGTCGACGCCAATGGCAACCCGAATCTGATTCCGAGCCGCCGGGGTCCGGCCGAACCGCGACTGAATCTTTACAATGATAACCAGTTGAACATTCTGCTGGGCGGTATTGTCAACTACGAACGCAAGTTCGGCACCGATCACGGTTTGACGGTTCTGGCGGGGGTAAACCGCGAAACGATTACGGGGGACGGTTTTGAAGCCTTCCGGCGGTATTTTATCTCGGCCTCCATCGACCAGCTTTTCGCCGGGGGTGACCTGGAGAAAAACAACAACGGAGGTGCCTTCGAACGGGCGCGGATCAACTACTTCGGTCGGGTAGCGTATAACTACAAGGAGAAGTACCTGGCCGAGTTCCTGTGGCGGTACGATGGTTCTGACATTTTTCCGGAGGCAACCCGCTATGGTTTCTTCCCGGGCTTCCTGGCAGGCTGGGTGATTTCGGAGGAAAACTTCCTGAAAAATTCGCTGCCGGCGGTCAACTACCTGAAACTGCGGGGTTCGTGGGGTCAGTTGGGGAACGATCAGATTTACTTGCCCGGAACCAGCACCCTCGCGACATACCAGTACCTGGCCACCTACGGCTTCAACACATACATCATCAATAACACCCAGCAGAAAACGCTGACCGAAGCCCGGATTCCGAACCCGACCATTACCTGGGAAGTTGCCAACAACATGGATATTGGTCTGGAAGGCCAGTTGTTCAACGGCAAGATCAACTTCGAATTCGACTACTTCAACAACCTGCGGACCTCCATTCTGTACCCACGGAATGCTTCGATTCCGCGCACGACGGGTCTGGTACTGCCTCCGGAAAACATCGGAAAAGTACGCAACCGGGGCTTCGACGGCCAGATTGGTTACAACGGTCAGGTACGGGATCTGAAATTCACGGTCAGCGTGAACGGTGGTTACGCCCAGAACAAAATCATTTTCTGGGACGAAGCACCGGGTGCGCCTGAGTGGCAACGGACAACCGGTATGCCGATCAACGGCTACCTTGCCTACCTGTACGATGGGGTGTTCAAAGACCAGGCTGACATCGACGCCAACAAACTCGACTACTCGGCCATCGTGAAAAACATCCGGCCGGGCGACATGAAGTACAAGGACTACAACGGCGACGGCAAAATTACGCCCGACGACCGCGTCCGGAACAAACGTACCAACCTGCCGCTGTTCCAGGGTGGGATGAACATCACGGCGACCTACAAAAACTTCGACCTGACGATTCTGTTCCAGGGATCGGCCGGAGCGCAGCAGTACATCAGCCTGGGTGAATCGGGTAACATCGGAAACTACCTGAAAGAGATCTACACGGATCGCTGGACGGTGGAAAACCCGAGCAGTGTTCACCCGCGGATCGCTAACCGCAGCGACCAGTACTATTCCGGTGGCAACACCTACTGGTTGCGCTCAGCCGATTACATCCGGTTGAAAAACTTTGAACTCGGCTATACCCTCCCCGACAACATTGGCAAGAAGGTTGGTCTGAGCAACCTGCGCGTTTACGCCAACGGGTTGAACCTGTTCACCCTGCTGAACAAACTGGGTTCATTCGATCCGGAAGCGGATAACGCAACCGGCCAGTATTACCCGCAGGCACGCATTATCAACACCGGGATTTCGCTTCGCTTCTAATCTTTTCTTTATTGACTATGTTACGAAAATTTAAAACCATAAGTTTAGCCATCGGGATCGCGGCCTTTTCCGTAACGGGTTGCAACGATGACTTTGTGAATACCCAGCCGCTGGATCAGGTTTCCGGAACGGCGGTCTGGTCGGATGCGGCTCTGGCCGAAGCCTTTGTGACCGGTATCTACGCGGGTCTGGGACAAGGCGGTTTCAACGAACAACAACTGGCCTCGTTGACCGATGAAACCATCTTCACGCACCCCGGCCGGAACATCACGACGATCACTGAAGCTCGCTCGAATCCGGCTGATCCGGGCTGGATCAACGAAACGCTCGAATTCAACAACATGTACCTGCGGATTCGGGCCTGTAACCTGGCCCTGTCGAATCTGGCCAAGCCCAACTTCCCGAACACCAACAAAATCGTGGAACGGCTGATCGGTGAAGCCAAGTTTCTTCGGGCGTATTACTACCACCAGTTGGTGCGGTATTACGGCGGGGTTCCCCTGATCGACCGCCCGTATGAACTCGGCGAGGCCGATTACCTGGTAACCCGCAACACGATGGAAGAGTGCATTAACTTTATCGTGAAAGACTGCGATGATGCCGCTGCCGCGCTGAAGGGCGTATCAATGGCGAAAGGCCGGGCTAACGAAGCCGCTGCGCTGGCCCTGAAATCCCGGATTCTGCTCTACGCTGCCAGCGATCTGTACGATGCCGCAACCGCAAAGAGCAAATCGTCGACCCATGCCGCCTATGCCAACTCGGCACTCCTCGGCTATGTCAATGGCACCCGGGCCGAACGCTGGACCAAAGCCCGCGATGCCGCCAAGGCGGTTCTGGATCTGACTAGCTACGGCTACATGCTTAACCTGACGGCACCGGTTTCAAAAGAAGAAGGATCCACCAACTACAATAACATTGCCATGTCGCGCAATGGTGGGGAACGGGATGTAATCTTCTCGCGCTCGTTCATCAACGAAAAACAGGAAGCAGGTGGTCAGCAGGGCCTATACAATGGTCCGAATGGTTACCACAACTGGGCCGGGAATACGCCGGTATCGTTGCTGGTCGATGACTACGAAATGATGGACGGTACCAAGTTTAGCTGGACCGATCCGGCCAAAGCAGCAAATCCGTATGCCAACCGCGACCCGCGTTTCTACGCATCGATTCTGTACGATGGTGCCCCCTGGAAACCGCGTACCGCCGATGTAGCCGCCAAAGACCCGGCCAACCAGATTCAGACGGGAAGCTACGAGGTGATGAATGGATCAACCAAGACGGTGATCCCCGGTCTGGATACCCGCAAAAGCTCAGTAGAAGACTGGAACGGTAGCTACACCGGTTACTACATGCGGAAATTCATCGACCCGAACCCCGCTATCGTCGACCAGAACACCTACCAACAAATTCCCTGGCCGTTCTTCCGCTACACGGAGGCTGCTTTGAATTACGCCGAAGCCTGTATCGAACTGGGGCAGGATGCCGAAGCCTTACTCTGGCTGAACCGGATTCGCTTCCGGGCCGGGATGCCCGCGATCACCGGAACCGGCGCGGCCCTGCGCGAACGGTATCGCAACGAGCGCCGGATCGAGCTGGTGTTTGAAGAACACCGCTACCACGATGCCCGTCGCTGGATGATTGCTCCGACGACCCTGGGCCGCAAAGCCAACGGCATCACGATCACGGGAACGCTGAAACCGGGTAAAACCGTCTCGCTCTACAAGTACGACCCCACGAACTACGATTACACGTATAAAGTAACCGAGATCGATCCGGGTAAGGAAAACCGGACCTGGGCCGATAAAATGTACTACCTGCCGATTCACCGCGATGAAATGAACCGGAACAACAAGCTGGTTCAGAACCCCGGTTACTAAGCAGTGTCCAACGCAATCGCGTTTTCGAAAATCGGTGCTGGCTCAGCTTGAGCTGGCACCGATTTTTTGGTTCATTTTAAACGCTCCGGAATGAAAGCTCTTTTATGCACCCTCGGAACCTTGCTCCTGCCGCTCAGCCTGTGGGCGCAGCAAACCGCCATCATCCGGATCAAAGGTGGCCCCAACTGGCAACGCTCCGTCCCCCTGTCGGATCGGTACCGGTTTCCGCAGTTTCAGACCGGCACCATCACCTATACCACGGGGCAATCGGCCAGCGGGCGATTCAATTACAACGTCCTGCTGGGTGAAATGCAGTTCCTCGACCCAAAAGGCGACACGCTCTCGCTGGCCAACGAACAGACCGTCCGGCAGGTCCAGGTTGGTGAAAGCCGGTTTCATTACGATCCTAAAATCGGTTTTGTCGAAATTCTGGCCGACTATAATCCCATCCGGCTGGCGTTTAAACCGATTTTTAAAACCGTTCGGGCAGAGAAAAACGGAGCCTACAACCAGTCGTCCGGCACGTCGTCCATTGCCCAGTACAAATCGTTTATTGGAAGCAGCGGCCAGCTCTCGCGCCTGGAACAGGAAGGTGATCTGCTGCTGGAAAAAGATGTTCTGTACGGCCTGATCGACCAGAACAACCGCTTTGATAAAATCAACCGCAGCACGATCCTGAAGCGGTTTTCCAAACACAAAACCGCCATCGAAGCGTACCTGAAAGCTGAATCCATCGACTTCAAAAAGGAGGACGATCTGCGGAAATTGCTCCAATTTTGTAGTACTTTACTGTAAAAAATTGAATTACCGTCTCGCATTCCATGAAGTTACTCTTGCGTTTTTTTAATCTGATTACCTTGCTTACCGTCCTGGCAGGTTGCCGGGACTCTTCTTCGGGGGAGGAAAAAACCGCCGTTGAGAACACCGGTCCACCCCTTTTCACCCTGCTGTCGGATAGCGAAACCGGCGTCAGCTTTGCCAACACGCTCACCGAAGGCCTGAATACCAACGTGTTGATGTACGAATATTTCTACAACGGCGGAGGTGTGGCCGTCGGTGATGTCAACAACGACGGACTGGATGATCTGTATTTTACCGGGAACATGATTCCCAACAAGCTGTACCTGAACCGGGGCAACCTGAAATTTACCGACGTGACGGATTCCGCCGGGGTAGCCGGGCGCGAAGGCCCCTGGAAAACCGGCGTCACGATGGCCGATGTCAACGGCGACGGGCGGCTCGATCTGTACGTCTGCTATTCTGGCAATCTGTCACCCGAAAAACGCATCAACCAACTATTCATTAACGAAGGCGCTAAAACCGGCGGGGTTCCGCACTTTACCGAAAAAACCGCCGAATACGGACTGGACCACCCGGTCAACGGCACGCAGGGCTACTTTTTCGACTTCGACCGCGATGGCGACCTGGATCTGTTCCTGCTCAACCACAACCCCAAATCGCTGCCGGTTCTGGACGAAGCCAGCACGGCCGACTACCTGAAAAAGCCCGATACGTCGGTCGGCGTCCGGCTGTTTCGGAACGACCGCAAACTGAACGGCGCTCCGTTTTTCCGCGACGTGACGGCGCAAATGGGCCTGAGCAGTTCGGCGCTGACCTACGGACTCGGGGCTGGCATTGCCGACTACAACAACGACGGTTGGCCCGACATTTACATCTCCAACGACTACACCATTCCCGATTACCTTTATCTCAATACCGGCAACGGCACCCGCTTCACGAACCAGCTACCAACGAGCATGGGCCATATTTCCCACTTCTCGATGGGCAACGATGCCGCCGACATCAACAACGACGGCTGGACGGACGTGTTCACGCTCGACATGCTCCCGGAAGACAACCGCCGTCAGAAACTGCTTTTTGCACCCGACAACTACGAGAAATTTGACCTGAACCTCCGCACCGGTTTTCACTACCAGTACATGCGGAACATGCTGCAACTCAATCAGGGTGTGTGGGCTTGGGGCAGAGAGCAAAGGGCAGAGGGCAGAGGGGTAAATGCAAACGTGCCCTCTGCCCCTGGCCCTATGCCCTCTGCCACCGCTCCGCTTTTCAGTGAAGTCGGGCAACTCGCCGGGCTTTCGAATACCGACTGGAGTTGGGCGCCCCTGCTGGCCGATTACGACAACGATGGCTGGAAAGACGTGTTCGTTACGAACGGCTACGTGCGCGACTACACGAACATGGACTTTATGAAGTACATGAACGATTACCTGCAAAACAATCAGAGCAACGTTCGTCGGCAGAACATTCTGGAACTGGTGTTTAAGATTCCGGCTTCGGATGTGAGCAATTATATCTTCCGAAACAACGGCAATCTGACCTTCAGCAACGTTAGCCAGGCCTGGGGTGTCAGCACGCCCGCGAACAGCAACGGCGCGGCTTATGCCGACCTCGACAACGACGGCGATCTGGATTTAGTGGTCAACAACATCGGCAAACCGGCTTTTATCTACCGCAACGATGCCGACCGTTATTTAAAAAACCACTATCTGAACGTCAAACTGGAGGGATCGGGGGCCAATCGATTTGGCCTGGGCGCGCGCGTGACGGTGTACCGGAAAGGCCAGCAGCAGGTACTGGACCAGATGCCCGCACGCGGTTTTCAGTCAAGTGTGTCGCCGGTGTTGCATTTTGGGCTGGGCAAAGAACCGGTGGTCGATTCGCTGCGGGTGGTCTGGCCCGGTGGCAAAAGCCAGTTGCTGACGAACGTGAAGTCCAGCCAGACGCTGGTGGTTTCGGAAGCCAACGCCAAAACCGCCCCGCGCCCCACGCCCTCTGCCCCTAGCCTATTCACGGAAGTGCCGTCGCCCATCGCTTACCAGGCCGTTCGGAATACCTTGAACGACTTCAAACGGCAGCCGTTGCTGGTCAATCCACAGTCGTTCGTTGGGCCGTGTCTGACGAAAGCCGATGTCAACGGCGACGGGCTGGACGACGTGTTTGTCGGGGGCGGCAGCGGCCAGGCCGGGGCCTTGTATCTCCAGCAGGCCAACGGGCAATTTTCGCCTAAACCACAACCGGCGCTGGAAGCCGACCGGGCCAGCGACGACGCCGACGCGGTTTTCTTCGATGCCAACGGCGATGGGTTCAAAGATTTGTACGTTTGCAGCGGGGGCTACGCCAATTTCCTGCCCGACGACCCGAAGTTGCAGGACCGGCTGTATGTGAACGATGGCAAGGGCAATTTCACCAAAAATCCGGCGGCACTGCCTGCCCTGCGAACCAGTAAAAGCTGCGTGCGGGTGGCCGATGCCAACGGCGACGGAAAACCGGATTTGTTCGTCGGTGGACGGGTCATTCCGGGGCGGTATCCCGAAACGCCCCCGAGTTTTCTGCTGATCAACGACGGCAAGGGGAAGTTTACCGACCAAACCGCTGCGCTGGCTCCGGCCCTGCAACAACTCGGCATGGTGACGGATGCGGCCTGGACGGATTTGAACGGGGATAAAAAACCGGAACTGGTGGTTGTCGGCGAGTGGATGCCCGTCACGGTATTCGGCCAGAACGACAGCCAGTGGACCGACCAGACCGGGACGTATTTTGAAAAACCGTACCGGGGCTGGTGGAATAAACTGCTGGTCGACGACCTCAACGGCGACGGAAAACCGGACCTGGTCGTGGGTAATCAGGGCCTGAACACCCAATGCAAAGCCAGTGACAAAGAGCCCGCCGAACTGATTTACAAGGACTTCGACGACAACGGCTCGGTTGATCCGATGCTGTGCTTTTATATCCAGGGCAAAAGTCATCCGTACGTTTCCCGCGACGAACTGCTCGACCAGCTCAGCATCATGCGCACCCGCTTCCCGGATTACAAGAGCTATGCCGACGCGACGATGAACGAAATTTTTACGGAAGAAGAACGAAAAGACGCGAAACGACTGGAAGCCAACCACCTGCAAACCAGCTATTTCGAAAGCACGGCAACAGGCCAGTTCCGGGAAAAACCGCTGCCAATGGAGGTGCAGGTGTCGCCGGTGTACGCGCTGACGGTGTTGGACTACGACCGCGACGGCCGGAAGGATTTGCTCCTGGGCGGCAACGTCAACCGGGCGCGGCTGCGGTTCGGCAACTCCGACGCCAACTACGGAATTCTGTTGAAAGGCAGCGGTAACGGGCAGTTTACGTACGTTCCGCAGCGGGTGTCGGGCCTGCGGGTCAAAGGCGACGTGCGGAGTATGCTGCCGGTTGGAAATACCGTGTTGTTTGGCATTAATCAGGTGGGGGTGAAAGCGTATCGTTATCGTTGAGTTGTTATACAGAGTTAATCAGAGAACATCAGAGGTTATCAGGGTAATTCTCCGATTAACTCTGATGTTCTCTGATAAACCGCCGGGCGGCCCCGCCTGTGTAACAACTTAACCCAAAACCCATGAAAAGACTTTTTCTACTTTTTCTCACCCTCTTCATCGGCTGTAAAACGGAGAAAACGCCCGAACTCAGCAGCCGGGAAGTGAGCAAAGTCATCGACGGCATGACCGAGGTGATGATTCACGACGTGACCAATCCGCCCCTGGCCGCCCGGTTTTTCGCCTATGCCTGCCTGGCGGGTTACGAGGTGGTTGCGCAGAACGACAAAACGTACCGGAGTATGCACGGCGTACTAAACGAGTACCCAGGCCTTGAAAAACCGGCCGATGCCAGCGACTACTCCACCGACCTGAGCGCGGTGCTGGCGATGCTGAAAACCGCCCAGAAAATGCAGCCATCGGGTAATCGGCTGGAGTCGCTGGAGAAACAACTGCTCGATTCGTGCCGCACGATCGGCTTTTCCGACGAGGTGATTGAGCATTCCGCCCAGTACGCGCAGCAGATTAGCAAACAGATCCTGGCCTATGCCAAAGCCGACCGTTACAATCGGATCAGCAATTACCCGCGCTACACGCCTTCTGGCAAGCCGGGCACCTGGTACCCGACCCCGCCGGGCTATTTTGCGCCCGTCGAACCGTATTTCAACACCGTCCGGCCCTTCACGCTCGACTCGGCCGCGCAGTTCAAGCCTCAGCCGCCGGTGGCGTTTTCGAAGGACAAGAAATCGCCGTTCTACCAGTTGTTGCAGCAGAATTACCGCGAAAGCAGTGCAGCCCTGACCAACGAACATCGCCAGATTGCGGCTTTCTGGGACTGCAACCCATTTGCGCTCGAAAACAACGGCCACATGCTGGTCGGGCTGAAGAAAATCTCGCCGGGCGCGCACTGGATGGGCATCACCGGCCTGGCCTGCGCCAAAGCAAAAAAGAGCTTCGCCGAATCGCTGAAAATCCACACGGCGGTGGTCGTTGGGCTCATGGACGGTTTTCTGGCGTGCTGGGACGAAAAATACCGCAGCGACCGCATCCGGCCCGAAACGGCCATCCGCCAGTTACTCGATCCGGCCTGGAAACCGTTTCTGCAAACGCCCCCGTTTCCGGAATACCTCAGCGGCCACTCCACCATCTCGTCGGCGGCTGAGGTGATTCTAACGCACTACTTCGGCGATAATTTTGCCTACACCGATACCGTCGAGGAACGTTACGGTCTGAAAGCTCGTTCGTTCCGTTCCTTCCGGGAAGCCGCCCTCGAAGCCGGTTTGTCGCGGTTTTATGGCGGCATTCACTTCATGGACGCCATCGAGCAAGGTCGGGCGCAGGGGCTGAAGGTGGGCGAATGGGTGGTAAGGAAGATGGAAAAGTAACGCTCTGTCTTACTTTTGCTTATCGTTAGCTTACTAAAATCCTGCATACGATGTCATACCTCGCTCTCCAACAAATTCAGAAGGCAAAAGAAAGCCGTGCAACCTTCCTTGACCTTGGTAACTGCGGCCTGACTCGTGTACCTAATGAGATCATTGAATTACCTTGGCTGGAAGCATTGAGCTTTGGTGATTATTATTATGCATTTGACAAAGAAGAATGGATTAAATCGTCAAACAGCGGTCGTCAAAATACCTTTGAAACCGATAACTTAACTCTTATTACCCAACTCTCCTATTTAAGATCATTAACATTTAGCAATAATAAAATCCATGACATTGGGCTGTTAGTTAAACTATCTCAATTACAGTCATTGACTCTAAGTGACAACAAAATCACGGATATTGGGGCGCTAGCCAAACTACCTCAATTACAGTCGTTAAATCTATGGAATAATGATATTACAGACATTAGGGTGTTGGCCCAGTTGCCTCAATTACAGTCGCTAAACCTTAGGTCCAACACTGTTACCGACATTGGGGTGTTGGCCGAGCTGCCTCAGTTACAGTCGTTAGACCTTGGTGGCAACAAAATTACCGACATTGGGGTGTTGGCCGAGCTGCCTCAGTTACAGTCGCTAACCCTTAGCAGCAACAAAATTACCGACATTGGGGTGTTAGCCAAGCTGCCTCAGTTACAGTCGCTAAACCTTAGGTCTAACACTATTACCGACATTGGGGTGTTGGCCAAGCTGTCTCAGTTACAGTCGCTAAACCTTAGGTCTAACACGATTATCGACATTGGGGTGTTGGCCGAGCTGCCTCAGTTACAGTCGTTAGACCTTGGTGGCAACAAAATTACCGACA